>JAZDHZ010000001.1:0-14963 GCA_043805415.1 Candidatus Omnitrophota bacterium
ACTCTAGTTAATTCCTTTTGGCTCATCCTGATAATGTCCTCTCCCATGTATTTACCTCCTTACCAGAAGGTATCACATGTTCTTAAAAACCGGACATTCTTACTTTGGTTATATAGGACATTATCACTTTGGTATTACATAGCTAGACAAAAATAATTAAAAATTAGATAAACTTGCAGCATGATTTATTTTATAAACTTATTAAATTGATTTTAATTTTACATAGAAATTCAGATTAAAGACCAGCAGAAAACACATAAAGTCACCAGATCACAAGACAGAGAACAAATGACAAATGACGAAAAAGCAGTTATGAATTACTAGTTATGAGTTATGAGTGAAAAACAAAAAGCTAGAAAAAGCAGGAAGCGGAAAATAAATTTCTAATTACTAATTGCTCTAATTTCTAAAAAACTAAACGCGAAAGCGCCAACCGGCAAACTGGTTAACACTCAAACTGAAAATAAATTTCTAATTGATCTAATTTCTAAACGCAATACGCGCGACGCGATACTGAAAACAGAACGAGTTAACGCGTAAACACGCTAACTGGCTAACTCGCCAACACGTAAATGCTATAGAAGCGGTTTTAAATGCGGAATTATTTGCTGAATAAACCCTTCAAGCCTTGATAAGGCCTGATTTTCATCATTATTCTCAATATCAATTGATATTCTGATCTGCCCGCCGCTCAGGGGTTTTCTTTTCAAAAAAGCACTGATCAACTTAAGTCTTTGCTTAAAATAACTATCCTGAAACTCATTGCCAGCTAAAAACCAATACAAATAAAGTTTTTTAGATTCAGGCTTCCCTGCAATAAGTTTATTAGCATTTAATTCAAATTCCGCATCTCCCATATTTATAGTCATAGATACCTTATCTTTATTCATTACTGAATACCCATCTCCCTGCAAACAATTTTCCGGAGGGTCTGATGTTTTATGCGTTGCTTTAGAAAATATTAAATAAAATAAAATTGGAGGCTGTTCTTGTTTTTCATATAAACGCATCACGATGTTCCTAGTCTCAAGAATCACATAAATATTTTCATCAAATTCAATATCTTTAGATGTAAATTCTCCAATTTGATGAGGAATCTCAGAAATTCTTGCGTCAGAACTACTGTCTATCTCCGGTAATTTAAACACCATAGTGCCGATTACGCCGATAAACAATATCCCGATTATAATTAAAAATTTTTTATCCATAGGCTTAATACCCAATTACTAGTGATGAGTTACAAATTATGAATTTTTAGAAATTAGTTTTTAGTCAATGGTCGATAGTCAATAGCTTATAGTTTTTTAGCAATTAGTTATCTTTCTGTTTTCTATTTTTTAGACATTAGAGCAATTAGTAATTAGAAATTTATTCTCTATTTTCCGTCTTTTGTCATTCGTCATTGATTATCTGCCATTTGTCATTTGACATTTGTAATTTGGCATTAGCGCGAAGCGCTTCCTGCTTTTCACTCATAACTCATAATTCATAATTCATAACTGCTTTTCTTTATTTTCACTCATTAAGATGCTATTAACAACAAGCAAACCCACTGCCGCAAACGCGAACAATAAATATCCGGAAAAATCATGAATCCAGCCTTGAGCGGCTTTCATTCCATAAACCTCGCTTACCCAGCCAAGCAAAGTTATTCTTAGGACATTTGCCGCTAAAGCTATAGGCAAAGCAGAAATAAAGATAATCCATTTCTTAATCAGACTATCGCTGCTTAGATAAGCAAATGCAGCGCCAAAAGCCATTAAAGAAATCAGCGATCTTAAACCGCTGCACGGAGCGCCGACTTCCAGAAAAGAATGCGCCATTTTAATCACATTGCCGTCCCTAACCGCGACAAACCCAATATAATTAAGCGTTACAGTAGCCATTTGCGCCGCAAAAAGCTTCATTCTCAGCACAATATTTGAAATCAACACTAATGGCAATGGAATCATAAAAATCAGATAAACAATCGGAAACATGACTTTTTTAAGCATGCTTATGCCTAAAAAGTATAAAACCAGACCAGCTAAAAGTATTAACAAGGAAATACCGGACAGAAAATAGAGTTTTATCATCACTCCGCAAAAATGGAGTAATAAACCAATAATAATCAACACTATCCCAGCATTATTGTTTGTGATTTTTACCGCGGCTAAATCTTCTTTTTTTTGCCAAAGAAAAAACAAAGACGCGATCGGAATCAAAATGCCATGGCTATAGTATGTTTCAGTAACATTCCATCTGCCCCACATCCAGACAAAAGCCGGCCAGTAAATCACACCTAGAAATCCAGCGATAATTCCAGCTTGTAAATAATTTTTAGTCTTTTTCATGAATTTATATCCGCTTTTTGATTTATGTTTTTTGCTTTAGCAACCTAATCATCAACCTAATCATCAACCTAATCATCAACCTAATCATCAACCGCTTTTGTTACTCTAAAACATAGTATAAAGACCTACCAGCTCCTAGTGGTTTAAGGACTTTAAGCTCAACCAGCTTGGATAATTCCTTATGAACCGCTTGCGCTGAAATCTTAAAAAGCGCCTGCAAATCTTTATTCGTCGCCTTGCCGTGAGCGTTCATAAATTCAACAATTTTCATCTGCTTATCAGTAAGAGAAACCTGCGCCATTGAGACGCGTTTTTTCTTTGGTCCTAATTTCAAAACCGCTTCTTTAACCTCATTCACCGAATAAGCAACGCCAGTCGTAAAATACTCAAGCCATTTACTAATATCGTTGTTATTCTCCTGAGCTGTCTTTAGAGCCGCATAATACGCCTGCCGGTCACGATCATAGAAATCATCAAGAGCAAAAAGCCTGCGGTGATCAAATCCGCTCAGATAAATAATAAGCGTCGCGATGAGCCGGGCTGTCCGGCCGTTGCCGTCAATAAAAGGGTGGATTCTGGCAATTTCATAGTGAGAGATTCCAGCAAGTAAAACCGGGTTTATTTCCCACGTTTTATCAAGATTCAGCCAGTCAATAAATTCCTTCACAAGGCCCGGCACATTTTCAGTCTGGGGAGGCATATATTCCACTTCCTCCTTGAAGCCCGTGCCGTCAAAAACACGTCTGCCCACAAAGACTTGCCGGTTACGAAAAGCACCGCTGTCCTTATTGTCACGCAGAACATCTTTTGAAACCATCCCATGAATATTTAAAATGTCTTCAACCTTAATTTTTCCTTTTTCGGTAAAAGAATGAACAGCATCCAATGCCTCAAGATAATTAAGCACTTCTTTTTTGTCTTTATCGGTAGCGATAACGTCTTTGCCTTCGCTAAGGGCCTCAACTTGCTCAAGTGTAAGTTTATTGCCCTCAATGGCCGTAGATGAATGGGTGTTACGAAGTTTGGCCTGCCTGCGTAGCGAGGCTTCCCATTTCGGCACCAGATGCGCCTGCTCAATAACCTCACGAGCCGAAGCAATAAGAGTAAGGTTCTTGAGTATCTTTTCGGTTATGCTATATTTCGGGTTAAATGCCATCGATAATCTATCCTCATCCTAAGACCTACGACCTATTTAGCTGCAAGCTAAATCCGCTTTGTTTTCAGTATTGCGTTTAGAAATTAGTGCAATTAGTAATTAGAAATTTATTCTCTTTTTATGCTTTTCCTAATTCCTACGAGATACGAGCCATTAGCTAAGTGCTTTTTACTTTTATACCATTTATTCATAAAATAAACAAGAGCCAGTTTTTAGCTGACTCCTATCAAATGATTATTTTAAAACAGCAAAAAGCAAGAACAGACATCCATATCTGATTCTTGCTTTTGCCCATCTTGACCTGGCTAGGTCTAAATTCGAAAGCTAATAGTTACAAATTATGAATTATGAGTTATAAATTATAAATTTTTAGAAATTAGTAATTAGTTATTCGTCTCTCATCCTTCGGTTTCCATTCGCTTTTCACTCGTAACTCATAACTAGTAATTCATAACTGCTTTTTCGTCCTTGTGTCCTTGTGACTTGCTCTTACTTACATACTGCTCTTCCAAACTTGATCAATGGTTTTAAGCTGATTCTAATCATCTGTTTTAAAGTTTCATTCTGTCTGATGAAATCAGCAATCGGCGGACTGTTTCTGTAGTAGAATTTTACAAACTGAGTTCCCCAGTAATTTGTTAATAAATACTCATCTCTGAATCTGCAAAGCACTTTTACTTCAGAAGCCATGGTTGTGCCAAATGCTGCTGTGGCGATAAAACAGCCTCCGCCGCCTCCGCCGCCGCCAGCGCTGCTGGTTGCTGCTACAGGAGTTACTTCACTGCTGCTATTATCAATAATTGTCGAACTGCCGACTGTGTACATGGAAAAGTGAGCTGTACCAACTGATACGATATTACTTGCGCTGTTTACCACTGCGCCGGGAACTAATTCCCATAATGCTGTATCCAGATTGTAATAGTATATTTTAAGAATTGATTCATCACTAACCCCTACTTCTGCTAATTCCGCGTCTGTATAATGAATCGCGATTGTCGCGTTTGCGGTAAAAGTTGTTCCGCCAGGACCAAAATCAACCACATTGCTGATTTTCCGCATATCCGCTGTATTAGCCGGAGCAGCAATAACCTCAGCAATCGCGATTTCAATCGGAGCATCAATAGAATCAGCAGCAACGGTTACTGAAGCTCCGGTAATATTGCCTTCAGTTACAGTAACTGTTCCGCCAACATCATTCGCGATTCTTTGAGTTTTAATCTGGTCAGTGGCAATGCCTGTATTGCGGCAGAACATGATGCTGTCTAATCCGCTGCTATTATCTGTCCAGCTGATAAAGAAATGATAGCCGGAAGCGTCTGTGCTTAAGAATGGTTTTACCTGATTGCCGTCAGTTGAGAAATTAGCGTAATCCGAAAATTCATAGCTGCCATGTACCGCGCCAGCCATATTAATCACACTGCTGCTGCCGTCAAACTGGCTCCAGACAACAAAAGCGTCATTATCCGAGTTGATCTGTAATGAATACTCATTTAATTCACTGTCTGCTAAGATGCTGGTGTTTACCTGAGAAGTTGTGCTGATTAGATATTTGGATTGAGCTAGGCTGTAAGCATAAGCGGAAAATTGCAATTTTGCCTGTGCTGCTTCTAATTGTTTCCAGAGAATAAACACTTTTTCCCCGTCATTTGCTACTGCTAATGCCGGTGCTTTGCTGTTTGATGTGGCATCACTGACAACTACATCTGCGCCAAAGCTTTCATTAGCGTCAATTGTAGTTGCTGCCGCTTTATCAAAATATATGCTGTATGTGCCATTATCATTAATTCCTCTCCAAGCCGCGTAAATGTTCGCGCTGCTGTCCAGGCTGATTTTCACATCAGCACAGATCTGAGGAAAGCGGTCATCATCAATTCGAATCAAAGTATTAACAAATTCATACCAGGCATCACTGTAGGATGCGGTTGTCCGGGTATAATAAGCTTGATCAGCAGCATTATTATCATCAATAAAAGCTACATATAATGCAGCTGGCTCTACTGTATTAACATTACCGTCAGAAGTTAATGCGCTGCCGACCGCGATGTTTGGTCTTGTCTGATTGCTGCTGCTTGAATCATTATAAACCAAATAGCTGTTGCCAAAATCAGTATCTCCGCTGTTTAATTTAGCAGTATAAATATCCCAGTCTAAACCCAGACTCTGCTGCTGCCAGGCTGCGTATACATTGCCTTCTGAATCCAGAGCGATTGTTGGATAGCGGTGATCAATACTTGCTTCAATTGGATTAACCTGAACTAATCCGCTAAAAGTTTTGCCAAAATCCGCTGAGCTGGCCATGAATATATTCCATTGATTATCTTCTGTTCTTTCTTCCCAGACAACATATACATTTTTGCCGTCAGCTGATGTAGCGATCATGGAATTATCCTGTATTGGATCTACAACTATAAGCGCTGAAGCATCGCTGAGACTGCTTGAATTTTTTTTGGCAAATGAATTAAATGAGCCATGAACCAAAGCCTGGCTGTTAAATAAATAGCTGTAGCTGGTTAAAGCATTCGCGTCTAGATCACTGGCTTTAACTACTACGTCAATAGCATCTTCATAATTAAAATATTCATTCGGATCATAGCAAACAACATATTCTTTTAGGGTTTTTTCCACTATTTCAACATCATAAGCAACTGTCTGTCCGTCATTATTTACATATGTCTGAGCAATACCGTCAACAACAATATCCACGCCTTCAACATTAAGATCAATTGTGCTGCTGTCAACACCAGAAAGATCATCAGTGATTGAAAACTTGATGTTTGTGGATCTTGGAACATTATTCGCGTTTGCCTGAGGAGATAATTTTGATACTACCGGAGCTGTGTGATCCGCGATAACTGTGAACGAATAATTATCCGCTGTCATGGAATTCGCGCAAAATCCATTAGTCGCAAGCAAAAGAACGCCCAAGAACGCGCTGACCTGCAATTTGATTTTGTTTTTGATTATTTTATTTGTATTCTTCATTCTTTTCTCCAAAAAAAGAGCCTGTTCTCGAAAGTTTGAGAACAGGCTCGCAAAGTCATGCGCAATATATGCGTCTTTGCTTTCGGCAACCCAGCTGCCTTACTAGGAAATAGGTCTTAGGGATTAGGAATTAGGGGAATTTTTGCTTTTCCCTAAAACCTGCACCCTACACCCTAAACCCTAATGTAGGCCTGTGGCTTTGCTGTCCCATCCTTTCGAATGGTTTGCTATTATCGATGCTCTATTTCATTTCAATGTGCGATTTCTTATTCCTTTATATTAGAGCAATTGGTATGCCAAGAGTCTTTTTTATAAAGAAAAATGCTGTTTTTTAAATATATACAAATAAAAGAGTTATGAATTCGTGATTTATCCCCAAAATTCAATTAAGCCAAAAATCACTTTTTTATTAGAAATTTTTTTCCATTCCTGAAAACTCTTTCCCTGGCTTGGACAGGCACGGACAGGACCAAAAATAGCGAATAGCGTGTAGCGATTAGTTTTAGAAATTAGTGCAGTTAGAAATTTATTAATAGCTTATTGTCGATAGTCAATGGTCTATGGTCAAAAAGTCACAATGACACAAGGTCACAGGTCACAGGTTTTTACTAACTCCTAATTTCCTAAATCCTAATTCCTGTTTTCCTATCAACCATGAGCCATCAGCTATCAGCTAAGCGCGAAGCGCTTGACGCTTTATAATGCTTTTTTAAAATCCTCAAATCTCTCAAATATATCCTGCCTGACATCATCGATATATTCATCGTCACCGTTTTCCGCCTCGATCATTAAACAGCCTTGACTTGAGACACGTTCAAAAAATTTATTGATATTCTCCGCGACCCCAGGCAAATATCCTTTTTTCTTATACGCGGACACTTCTGTTAGAATTACTCCCGGATCAGGCGCGTAGCGTAAAATGAAATACATATAATATAAATCCTTGGCCTGCTTCTCTTTGTTGATTCGGTCAATAAAAGTCGGTGCTTTATGATACAAAAAAGCCGACGGCTTGGGGCAATTCAGCGTATATATTTTTTTTCTTTTTACTTTTAATCATTATCGGGATACGCTGTTGTAACAAGAAATTGAATTTTTCGATTTTGTTTATTTGTATCTGCGTTCCAACCATTTTCTCAATCGCCTGGATATCAACTGACGGATATGTTATAAACTCAACCGGCACCTTATCCTTATAAAGCACCACCGGAAACATTCTATCCATTTTGATATGGCGCTCATTATAATTTAAAGTTGAAAGAGTCTCAAAAATAGTTTTCGCATAATCATTGGTAATGGTTTGATCTACCCCAAAATCTATATCCACGGTGGTAACCGGATTCCGAACAGATGTCTTCCAGAGAAAATTTGAGTAGATATAAGGCATCCATCCGCCGACAAGCGTTAGATCCAAAAGATATTCGTTTAGATCTTCCAGGACACTAAAAAATATCGTTTCAATTTTCTCAGGATTCATATAAATTTTTCCCCTTATCCGCTAATTGATTCTTCAAATACTCAGCATGCTCTTTACCTCTGGGTTTAAACTGATAGAGGTCAAGATATAACTGGAGATTTGAAACTACGTTATATCCTTTTATCACCTGACTGTTATAATAAACGCTATTTTTATAAAACGGCCGGATAATCTGAATATTTCCTCCCCTGACAAGCTGTTTCAAATCCAATTGTTGCCTAAGGTCAAGAAACTCCTTTTCCCAGTTATCAGGAGAAAAATAAACATACAGATTATCCGTAAGCACATAAGAAGTAATTAGATTAGCTCCGGAATGCAGAGTCAGGCAGTACTGTTTGTTTTTTAAGTAATCTTTGAACTTTGAAAGTATATTTTTGTCCGGAGAATAGTAAGTATGGATATGGTTTAATTCGAAGTTATATGCTTTTGTCCAGTCTTCGACTAATTCCTGGCTATTGGTTAAAACCGAAAAGCTCTCCGGGCCGCGTTTAACCCTTTCAATATAGCCTTTTCTGGCCATGACCTCAAGCAAAGCCTGACCCATACCAAGACTGACGCCATTTTCTCCTATAAAATCACGGGTAACCCATTTTTTTCCAGGATTAGACAGCATTCTTCTTAAGATAAAAGTCGCCTTGTCAGCAAATATATTCTTTTCATTCTTAGGCTTGCTCATAATGTTCACTCCTTTTTAATGTTCACCATTTAGTGAACATTAAAAGTCAAGAAATTTATTCTCTGTATTCTGTCTTCAGTTTTTCGCTTTTCCTGCTTTTTACTTGTGACCTTTTAACAGGAACAAGCTAACTAGCCAACAGGTTACTAAGGATTACTTTAATCCCCTAATTAGACTTTCTATTGCATCAACAAATTCTATTGCATTCCTATAAATCTTTTCCGCGTCTTTTTGGGCAATAACTGAATCGGCCCTGTATTGCGCTGTATTCCTTTTAGATTTTATTGCCCACATTCTATTAACATATTTTTCATCAAGCCGCTTCGCGGATTTTATCTTCTCAATTTCATCTAAATCTATAACTTTTTCTTTTAGAACAAAATACAGCTCTAACCCCTCAATAAGGCTTTCGTGACTTTGAGCTTTTATTCCTACCGCAGCCAGCGCGGCTGTTGCCGCGTGAAACATGGCATAATATCCACAGCTTATAGTCCAATCATATCCGAGATAATCGGCGCTTACTTTTAGTTTTTTCTTGCTTTCCTTATCTTTTGAAATTTCCATAAGCAAAGAGCTTGTTTCAATGTTATGCCTTGCTTTATCAACATGATATTTTACTAACGCTGTAATTGTAGGATCCGCTTTTAAATCACCGTTTTCAAAATACCCTTTTACTTTTATTTTTAGCATTTCTTTTTGCAAATCACTCATTTTATTACCTCCAATATCAATTCCCAAAATTTCTCCGAGCCAAACAGTATTATCTTATTTTTTAATATCTCCTTGCCTACATTATTATCCTTGTCTTTTAACATTGTTAATAAACTTGTTGGTTCGGAAACTATAGGATTAATTTCAACGCCAAAGCCCTTTGATAAAGCAACACATTCCATATCTATGGTTTCATCGTACTTGTTTTTAGAAGGAACAAGGATAAAAAGATCAATATCACTTTTTTTAAAGTCAGTACCTTTAGCTAAAGACCCAAATAAAACAACAGATAATAAATTAAAATCCGTTTTTTTAGGTAATATCGAAAGAAGCTTTTCAACAATAAAAAAAATCTTATCTCTTTTTTTTAGAAAATCGCAGGCTATCTGATTTGATATTTTAACAAAGCTTGTCTTCACTTCGGGGTTGCTATAGTTAGGCTTGCAATATTTACGGTTTGTGCGCTGGTTTACAATTAAAATACCTCTACCTTCTAACTCTTTGACCTGTCTATGGACATAACTGTAGGAAATTTTTATCTTAGAAGCTAATTCGTTTATTGTAAACTCAGAGTAAATATCGTCGTAGAATAGTTTAATAATTTTATCTTGCATCAAAAACCCTCCTATCACTTATAGTGATAAGATTATCACTAAAAATGATATATGTCAAGGAAATTGCCTAAAAAGGGCGGGGCGCCCAAAACTTAAGGCGCCCCTGATCGTAAGGAACTACGGCAAATGCTTTTGCCAAATCTCTGTTTCATGCTTCAAGCTTCACGCTACAAGCTAAATCTGCTTTTTCTAATTCCTAACACCTAATTCCTAAAACCTATTTAGCTATGCTAAATCCGCTTTTCCTATCAGCCATGAGCCACAACCTCCGAGCTAAGCGCGAAGCGCTTCCTGCTTTATCGTCATTCGTCATTCGTCATTTGTCATTTGTCATTCGCCGGCGCCTTCGGCGCTTACGGCGCGAGATCACTCGCTTGTATTGTCACAAATACATTCTGACCATTAATAAAATCAACTGACGGATTATAAGTAAGCATATAATCAGCCGGTGTTCCGGTAATCAGTGGACTGACGCTTACTCCATTAACAATCATCTGAATTGTGCTGGAATCAACACCTGCTCCATCGTCTTTTACATGTGCCACAATATTGGAATCAGTGGATATGCCAGTCGCGTCTTTAGCCGGAACATAGCCTGTTACATACGGCGGTGTTGTATCCGGAGTCTGATCTGTTGTCGTATTGATAACATTGGATATTGCTGATTGATTTGCAGCTTCATCAGATGCTTTAATCGCGAAATAATATTTAGTCTCAGAACTCAATCCGGTAATGCTTAAAGTCTGGGTTGTTCCGGCGATTAATGGAGTCGGCTCACCTGTTGCTTGAGTAGCGCTGGCCCAATTTGCTTCACTGATCAATGCTGTTGAATATCTGATATCATAGCTTGTCGCTGTACCAGATGAACCATTATCTCCTGGCGCGCTCCAGCTGAGATTTGCTGAATTATGCGTCTTGCTGGCAACACTTAGATTAGCTATGGCTGCCGGCGCTGTTTGATCCGGCGTTGTGGTATTTATTACATTGGATAAGCTGGATTGATTTGGAACTTCATCAGATGCTTTTAAAGCAAAATAATAAGCCGTCTCTCTACTTAAACCGCTGATAGTCATGGTCTGGCTAGTACCAGCTGCTGTTGGAGTCGGTTCACCAGTTGCCTGTGTCGCGCTGGCCCAATTTGCTGTTGTAATCAAGGCTGTTGAATATCGCATATCATAGCTTGTCGCTGTGCCGGTCGAAGCATTATCACCTGGCGCTGTCCATCCCAATGTCACTGTAGTCTCTGTTGAGCTGGCAATACTCAGATTTGCTACCGCGCTGGGAGCCGTAGTATCAGCCACAATCGTAAAAGAATACACATCCGCCACCATGGCATTAGCCGCAAACACATTATTCGCGCTTAAAAGTATTGGCAATCCAATAAGAATTGCGATTAATAATAATCTGATTTTCATATTCCCCCCTTTTTTGTAAGTTGTAAGTTATAAGCTAAGTTCAGTATTGCGTCGTGAGTATTGCGTATTGCGTGAAAAGAGCTAACCTGTTTATTTCTCCATCTGTGTTCATCAATGCTTTTTATCAGTGTTTATCCCCAATGCTTTTAAAAAACAAAAAAAACCTGCTCCGAAAGTTTGCCGTGTACCATACAATTATTTGTATTGGTTCATGGAAATCGAAACAGGCTAATACCTTTTCCAATATGAGTTATAAACTCATATTGTCTGCGCATCACACACCTTTATCTGTGTTTATCAAGATTTTATCAGTGTTTATCACAAACGCTTCTTTCCCTTCGGCAACTGACTACCTTGATAGTCGATAGACATTAGCTATCAGCTAAGTTAGGCTCTTGAGCTTTGCGTCCCACCCTTTCGGACCCGGTATGACCGAGCGTCAAACATCGATTTGCTTTTGCATCTGCTGTGATCTTTTTTACCTGTGGCCTTGTGTCTTGTGGCCTGTGACCACAGCGTAAGCTTTACAATACGCTGTTTAACATGGTTTGCTATTATCGTGGTTTCTTCACAAAGAACAGTTTTCTGAATTTCATTTTAAACTTAGTTATTATTTTCCTGCTTTTGTTTTCCCTAAATCCTAATTTCCGAACTCCTATTTCTTTTCCTAATTCCTAATTCCTAACTCCTAATTCCTCTTTTCCTATTTCTTTTCCTAAATCCTAATTCCTAACTCCTAACTTGTAGTTTGCCTTTAAGCATTTTTACCATTCCCGAAATCATTTTATTAATTTCTTCCCCTAATATTTTCAACTCTTCAAGTTTCTCAATCTCAATCCATCGCTTATTACTGAAAATTTCTAGCAAAGCTATTGTTTCATACAAAGAGCCTCTTGCTATAAACAAAAATTGTATAAACTCTTTCTTGGAATTTCTTCCTCTTCCTTCAGCTATATTTAAAGCAATTGAGGTAGAAGCAGCTTCTAATTGTTCTATCAATCTATAATGTTTTCTGTTTTGATTAAGATTTTCGGAAAGATCAATAGCCATTTCCGCAAACAAAACAGCTTTCTTCCAAACATGCAAATCCTCAAAAACAAACTTAACCTTTTCTTTCATCCACTAATTCCTAAATGCTTTTCTTTATTTTTGTTTCTGTTTTTCCTAAGTCCTAAATCCTCTTTTCCTACGTCCTAACTCCTCTTTTCCTATTTCTTTTCCTAATTCCTAATTCCTATCTTCCTATTTCTTTTCCTAAGTCCTAAACGCTTTTATTTTTTATTTTTTCCTAAGTCCTAAATCCTAACTCCTAAATCCTTTTATGCTTTTTCTTTTCCTAATTCCTAAATCCTAAATCCTCTTTTCCTAAATCCTAATTCCTAATTCCTAATTCCTCTTTTCCTACGTCCTAATTCCTATTTTCCAAGCATGCTCTCCATGCTTATTACTGCGCTACTTGATGTAAAATCTCAGAGATAAAAGACTGATATTTTACTCCTAACTCTTCTGCTTTCTTTTTTATTTTTTTAATATCATCACTATTGACACGTATTGTCATTGTCACATCCTTTTTTCGGGTAACAAGTGCTTCTTTAATTTTATTTAAAGACACCCCCGTTACCTTTATATACTCCCCCCGCATCAAACTATCTTCTATTTCTTTTTCTTCTTTTGTTAATTTAATCTTTTTCATCTTAACCGCCTCTGCCCACACGGAACAACCCAAATATATTCCTTATATTCAAACAGCATAATAAACTGATTTCTTCTAACAGAATGTTTCTCTAAGGATAAAAACATAGAACCCAAAATTTCCTCAAAAGAAACCCCTCTTGTTTCCTTTAATCTCTTATTTTTCAATTCATTCCATTTGAATTCGATCATAACTGCCTGCTATAATAATACCATAAACCTAATGTATTTACAATAGTAAATACATTCAACATTTCCCAGTCGCTTTTTGCTTTTCCTAATTCCTAACTCCTAATTCCTCTTTTCCTATTTCTTTTCCTAACTCCTAAATCCTAATTCCTTTTATGCTTTTTCTTTTCCTAAGTCCTAAGTCCTAACTCCTAACTCCTAAATCCTTTTATGCTTTTTCTTTTCCTAACTCCTAATTCCTAACTCCTAATTCCTATTTCTTTTCCTAATTCCTAATTCCTAACTCCTGCGCCTTCGGCGCTTACGGAGCCAAATCGCTCGCATTCACCGTCACCGTTACCGCTTGCCCAGCATTAAAATCAGTCGGCGGATCATAAGTTAAAGTATAATCAGCCGGAGTTCCGGTAATAACCGGAGTTACGATTACTCCGTTTACTCGCATTACAATTGTATTAATATCAACTCCAACACCGTCATCTTTAACATGCACAATAATATTAGCATCAGGCGCGATATTGATCGCGTCACCCAAAGGCACATGTCCGCTTGTGTATGGAGGAGTTGTGTCGCTTACTCCGGAGAAAGTTAATTTAATCGTAACACCCTCAACTCGATATCCGCTCGTCGCCAAATGAGTAAATCTTATATTGTTTGTGCCCTGCACAAGATAATTCTTATTGATTACAATCGGATCAAAAGTATGTGCTACTGAATCATAAGCTTCTCCATAAGGAATCTCGGCTTCACCATTATTATTAATATAAAAATTACCTTCTCCCGGATTTTCCGCGTCATACAATGTTAAAATGATCTCAGCTGAATAAGCTGTAGCAGGATTTACCGGAATATTAATACTAACTGTGCCCTCTTCCGGAATTGCTTCAAAATTCTGCAGATCTAAAACCGTGCTTGAGCTGTAATCAGTATACCCTGCTGTGGCAAATGTACTATCTGCTGATATAGCTTCATTGTTCGCCGCGTCTTTGCTTTTTACTCTAAAGTGATATGTTGTATTAGAAGTAAGTCCGGAAACAGCAACCGAATGCGAAGTTACTAAACTTGCGTCAATTGCAGTTGAAGTCCCATAACTTACAGTAGGTCCATACTCAACCTGTGATGTTGCTGATTCATTGGTTGTCCAAGTTATTGTTGATCCAGTAGAAGTTACATTGGTACTGGCAACACTGGAAATAACCGGAGCAGTCGTGTCTGCCAAAGCTACTGTTGTAGTACTGCTTGCAATATTCGATAATGCCGATACATTCGGCACTTCATCTGAAACTTTCATCGCAAAATAATAAGTAGTTGATGCGTTTAATCCGCTTACTGTCATTGTCTGTAATGTTCCTGCTACTGAAGGTGTTGGTTCACCGATAACTGCTGTAGCACTTGCCCAGGTTGAAGTTGTTATTGTAGCTGTAGAATATCTCACATCATAACTTGATGCGGTCCCCACTCCAGCATCATCTCCAGGAGATGTCCAGGTCAAAGATGCTGTGCTTGTTGTTGTTCCGGTTACACTTAAGTTGCTTACTGCCGATGGCACAACTATATCTGAATCAATTAAACCATATTCCAAAGCCCCCATATCAGGATTCCCGTCTCTCATACTGTTATTATAGTCATAATTAATACTCGCCATATCTATGCCTACATTACGAGCAGGTGAGTTCAATAATAACTTCATAGCGTCTGCTGTATATCCATTAACATCAGTT
>JAZDHZ010000002.1:0-91651 GCA_043805415.1 Candidatus Omnitrophota bacterium
GCCTTGCTTGATAAGTACCAGCCGGATATAGTTTTGGTTATGATCGGCACAAATGATGAATGGAATTATAGCGGATTCTTATCTGCGCATAATCCGGTTATTGACAGAATGTACTTATTTGTTTCCTCGCTTCGGATATCCCGAATGTTTAGGATTTTGACAAAAGCTTTTAGGAAAAATCAGGACCTGAACTGCTTTGAAGTGCTTGAAGATAAAAAGCAGATTAACAAAATGCTGAGTTTAATTGAAAAAAACGGGGGTTTAAATAATTCTTATTATTACCAGACTGTGATGTTGGGCAATGAATATCGGGATAAGAATAAGTTTGAGGAAGCAAAACTATACTATGATTGCGCACTTAGAATTAATCCTGATGATGTTTTGATAGCTAATGAATTATTACGTTACTATAAGCGAGCTTTAACTGTATCAATGGATGAGTTAAAAATTGATTTATTTGAAAAAAATAAATCAGAGCTTGAAAATTATATTAGGTCAGTATATCTCTATAAAGAGTATTCTGAACCAGATAATAAATTTATGCTGGAAATGATTGATCTTTCTAAAATATGCAGAACACTGTCTCTTTTTGAAGATAATTTATTGCTTTTGACTAAAACCATTTATTTGTATGGATTTAGTAAAGAAATATGGGAAGAGTTCGATGAATTATTTATTGCCTGGTCTTATCCGGAAAACGCCATAGAATTTTATATAAATCTATCAATAAAATATCCGGATAATATAGATATTTACTTGCGTTTAGCCAACCAGTATAAACGAGTGCAGGATTATAAACAAGTTGTGAAATATCTTAAAAAAGTCTTAGAATTAATCCCAAATAATCAGCAGGCAATTGATGGAATAGTCATGGCCAATGAGTTTATTGACCAGGATTTAACTAAAGACTATGTATTGTTGTCTAAAAATGAAAAGTTGTTTGCAGAAATAAATACGGTTTTAGAAGGAGGCAAGACTAAGTTTCAGTCTGATGACCCTGCGAACAATTTAGTTGAACAACCCAGTGTTGCTCTGAGTATATATGTTCAAGAAAAAAGATATGATCAGCAGGTTGAAAAAATCCTATGTCAGGATAAAACTTATGCTAAACTTTTTGCTAATGGTGCTTTAGATCCAGATGTTTTTGTTGAAAAAAGATTAGCTAAAATCAATAATATTGTTTCGCAGCGCATAAAACAAATGTGTGATTTAGCTAAACAAAGAAAAATAAAAATGTTTGTTTTAAGTTATCCGCTGACGGTTTATGAAACAGTGCAGGACACAGCATTATCAGAAAACATTTCTTTTATTGATTTTAGACCAAGTTTTAGCGCAATAATCACTCCAGCTAATTTTAAAGATTACTTTTTAGCTGACGGACATTGCACGGAAAAAGGCTATAAGATTGTGGCTGATAAAATCGCCCAAGTTGTTTTTCAATAACATTAGCGGAATATTATCTTTGCCTAAAAACCAGAATTTAAGCTATACTAGAAACAAGAAAACAAAGTTGTTTAGTTTAAGCCGGGCTTTTAAAATGGAGGAAGCACAGTGGAGTATATTTTAGCCATTGACCAGGGGACAACCGGAAGCAGGGCAATATTATATGATAAAAAGGCAAAGCAGATAGCCAGTGTTTATCAGGAATTTCCCCAATATTTCCCCAAACCTGGCTGGGTGGAACATGATCCAAAAGAAATCTGGCAAAGTGTTTTTGATTCCATCCAAAAAGTGCTTAAGCAAGTGCCTAAGGCGAAAATTCAGGCAATCGCGATTACCAATCAAAGAGAGACAACTGTTGTTTGGGATAAAACCACAGGCAAGCCGGTTTATAACGCGATTGTCTGGCAATGCCGCAGAACAGCAAAACGCTGTGATCAATTAAAACAGAAAAAAAACGTAAGGGAATTTTTCAGAACAAGAACCGGCCTGCCCATAGACGCGTATTTTTCCGCGACAAAAATCGAGTGGATATTAAAAAATGTAAAAAACGCCCGAGCCAAAGCAAAACAAGGACAACTGCTATTCGGCACAACTGATTCCTGGATATTATGGAAACTGACTAATGGGGCAATCCATGCCACGGATTTTACCAATGCTTCCAGAACAATGCTGTTTAATCTTAAAACCCTGGCCTGGGATGAAGAGATTCTTAAGATATTTAATATTCCGAAAACCATGCTGCCAAGTGTTAAAAGCTCATCAGGTTTTTTTGCTAAAACCGCTGTTCAGGGTAAGCTGGCTGCCGGAATTCCAATTTGCGGAATAGCCGGAGATCAGCAGGCTGCTTTATTCGGCCAGACCTGTTTTGAGCCTGGAACAATGAAAAATACCTATGGCACCGGCTGTTTTCTTTTGCTGAATACAGGGAAAAAATGGATTAACTCAAAGCATGGCTTAATTACTACTTTGGGCTGTGGTGAAACCGGTAAACCGGTTTATGTTCTGGAAGGAGCGATATTTGTTGCCGGAGCGGCAATTCAATGGCTGCGTGATGAATTAAACCTTTTGGCTAAATCAGATGCATCGGAAAAAATGGCGATGTCAGTAAAAGATAATGCCGGAGTTTATTTTGTTCCGGCGCTTACCGGCTTAGGCGCGCCTTATTGGGATCAGGACGCGCGCGGCAGTATATTCGGAATTACCCGCGGTACAAAAAAAAGCCATATTGTCAGAGCAGCTTTAGAAGCAATGTGCTATCAGACAAAAGATGTGGTTAATGCCATGGAAAAAGATTCAGGATGCAAGGTGCGCTGTTTACAGGTAGACGGAGGCGCTACAGCGAATAATTTTCTTTGTCAGTTTCAGGCTGATATTCTGGGCTTAAAAGTAATCAGGCCAAAAACAATTGAAATCACTTGTCTGGGAGCGGCTTATCTTGCCGGACTGGCTAGTGGATTTTGGAAAAATACAGCTGAGATAAAAAAATACTGGCTAAAGGATAAGATTTTTATTCCCAGAATGACAAAATCAAAAGCAGCTTCTTTGTACGCGAAATGGCAAGACGCGGTAAAACGGACTGTTTTAAAATAAAATACTATGCGCGCTTATTTAGTGAAAGTTTAATCAATGAAAATATATGATGTGATTATAATCGGAGCAGGGGTTGTGGGAACCGCGATTGCCAGAGAATTATCCCACTATAAATTAAATATCGCTGTGCTGGAGAAAGAGCAGGAACTGGCTTTTGGTGTTTCCAAATCAAATAGCGGCATAATCCATCCCGGCACGCAGAATCATCCGGATTCATTAAAGGGAAAGCTTTGCGTACAGGGCAATAAGCTGATTAGAAAGATTGCCAGGCAATTAGGCGTTGATTTTAAACAAATCGGCGAACTGATTGTGGCATTTAAACAAGAAGATATTCCCCGGCTGCATGAGCTGAAAGCACAGGCAGAACAACTGGGTGTTCAAAAATTAAAAATCGTAAACCAAACCTGGCTAAGAAAACATGAGCCGAATCTTTCTTTGGATGCAGTGGCCGCGTTATACGCGCCTACTGCCGGGATTATCAGCCCCTACAGACTTACGTATGATCTGGCGGAAAACGCTGCGGCTAATGGGGTAGAGATTTTTACTTTGCAAAAAGTTATGGCAATTATTCCTGAATCGAACAATGGTTTGGGAAAAAGTTTTGTGATAAAAACATTATCTGCTGAATTTCGCGCTTGCTATATTATTAATGCCGCGGGTTTATTTGCTGATGAAATAGCGAATATGGTGGGGATAAATGATTTTAAAATAAAGCCGCGCAAGGGTCAGGAATTTATCCTGGATAAAAAGCAGGAGAATTTAACTAGCCATTTGCTGTTTCCGCTTCCGGAAAAAATTTCCAAAGGCATTCTGGTAATAAAAACAGCTGATGGAAATACCATGATCGGCCCGACTGCTGAGGATTGCGCGGATAAACAGGATCTGACTACAACTGAAGAAGGTTTGCAAAAAGTGCTGAGCAGCGCCCAAAGCCTGGTTCCGGCCATAAGCCGGACAGATATTATCGCTTATTTTGCCGGATTAAGGCCAGTTGCGGGAGATGATTTTATTATCCGCTATGAACCCAAAGTGCCGGGGTTTATTAATGTCGCGGGAATTCAGTCTCCAGGACTTACTGCTGCTCCGGCCATAGCCCTGATGGTTCGCGCTATTTTAAAAAATAATGGTTTAGCCCTGAACCGGAAATGGTTTTTTCAGGCGCATCGGAAAAAAACAATTCATTTGTTTGCCATTCCGCTTTCGCAAACCGCGAAACTAATTAAAAAAGATCCGGCTTATGGAGATATTGTCTGCCGCTGTGAAATGGTTTCAGCTAAGGAAATCAAAGACGCGATCAGCCGCGGAGCAAAAACCCTTGATGGAATAAAATTCCGGACAAGGGCCCAGGCCGGACGCTGCCATGGCGGTTTTTGCACTACCCGGATCATGAAAATATTATCTGAGCAGATTAAAACCCCCTTAGCTGAAATAAGCAAAAAAGGCCCTGGTTCCTGGGTAATTAAGGAGAGCAGGGCAGATGATTAAAAAAGACCTGGTTATTGTCGGAGGCGGGCCAGCAGGCATGGCCGCGGCAATCGCGGCATACGCGCAGGGAGTAAAAGATATTTTGCTGATTGAACGCGACCAGTATTTGGGCGGGATTTTGAATCAATGTGTGCATACTGGATTTGGCCTTGATTATTTTAAACAGTCTTTGAGCGGACCGGAATATGCTGAGCGGTTTATTGCAAAAATTAAAACCATACCGCAAATTGAAATAAGCCTGCAGTCTTTTGTGGTTGATCTTTCTAAAGATAAACAGCTGACTTTTTTAAAACCCGGAAGTTTAAACCAGGTTCAGGCCAAAGCCCTGATCATGGCCACAGGCTGCAGGGAAAAAACCCGGGAAATGATCCATATCCCGGGAACAAGGCCGTCCGGAATATTTTCCGCTGGACTGGCGCAGAAACTGATAAACATTGAAGGCTTGCTTCCTGGGAAAAAAGTGGTTATTGTTGGCTCAGGAGATATTGGGCTGATTATGGCCAGGCGGTTTTTTTTGGAAGGAGCAGAGGTTAAAGCAGTTATTGAAATTCAGGCAAAAAGCCAGGGCCTTATCCGCAATCAAGTGCAATGCATTGAGGATTTTAATATCCCATTTTTCAGTTCACATAAAATCACGAGAATTCACGGCACTAACCGGGTGGAAAAGGTAAGTGTGGTTAAAGTGGACACGGATTTTAATGTAATCAAAGATTCACAGTTTGATCTGGAATGCGATACAGTACTTCTGGCTGTGGGCCTGATTCCGGAAAATGAACTTATTGAAATGGCTGGGGCAAAAATCAATAAAACCACGCATACTCCCGTATCAGATGAATTAAATAAAACCTCAATATCCGGATTATTTGTCTGCGGCAATGCGTATAAGGTTTATGACCTGGTGGATACTGTTTGCCGCGATAGTGAAACAGCCGGACAGCAAGCGGCTGATTATTTAAAAGGAATAAAATGAATAAAAAAATCATCTGTATTCAATGTCCTAAAGGCTGTGTTTTAATAATTGATTTACAAAATGATCAGATAATATCAATTACTGGAAATGAATGCCCCAAAGGTAATGACTATGCTTTGTCTGAGATAAATAATCCTTTAAGAACCTTTACTTCCACGGTAATAACTCATGGTTTGGGATTAAAAATGCTACCGGTAAGAACTGATAAGCCGATTCCCAAACAAAAACTTTTCGCGGCAATTAAACAAGTAAAAAAAATAAGAGTTTGCCAACCAGTTAATCAGGGAGATATTATCGCGGAAAACTTTTTAGGTTTAAATATTAATTTGATTGCCACGCGAAATATTACAGGTTAATTTGCTGAACACAGGAGAGGATATTATGATATTAAAGATCGGCCATCGCGGAGCAGCGGGATATGAACCGGAAAATACTTTGCTTTCATTTCAAAAAGCCTTGGAACTTAAGGTTGATATGGTTGAACTTGATGTCCAGGCTTGTAAAAGCGGAGAGTTGATGGTTATCCATGATCTCAAACTGGACAGAACAACAAATGGTAAAGGATATGTCTGCGAAAAAACATATGATGAATTGCGCTGTCTGGACGCGGGCAAGAATCAGAAAATTCCCACATTGCCTGAGGCTCTGGATCTTCTGGATAGAAAAGTAAAAGTTAATATTGAAATCAAGGGCAGCGGCATTGCCAATACTTTATTTAATCTTATCCAGGAATATGTTAAGGATAAAGCCTGGAGCTGGGATGATTTTCTAGTCTCATCATTTAATCATTATGAAATTCAGGAATTCCGTCAATTAACCTCAGAGGTTAAAACCGGCGCGATAATCGCCGGTATTCCCATCGGCTATGGGCAATGCGCGAGTATGCTGAACTGTTATTCTTTGCATCCTTCAAAAGAATTCATAAACCAGGCATTGATTGATGACGCGCATAAGCGGGGTTTAAAGGTATATGCTTATACTTTTAATGAGCCGGAAGAGATTCAAAAAATAAAATCCCTTGGTGTTGACGGGATTTTTTCTAATTTCCCGGACAGAATTTGAGAAATTGATTAAGAACAGAAAATAAGTGGCTGATAATTAATCGCTCATAGTCTTGTAACAGGTTTTTTTCCTGCCTTGACTGTAAGGGGTAAAACAGGTAAAATAAATGCCTAACCTAATGAAAGGCAATCATGTATATAAAAAAAGATCTTAAAAAGTATATTGATGATTTAGCTTCAAAAAGCTCTGTTCCCGGCGGAGGCAGTGCTTCAGCCTTGACCGGGATATTAGGCATGGCTTTAATATCCATGGTTGCTAATTTTACTCAGGATAAAAAAGCCCGGTCTCAGCTAAAACAGCTGCTGGCGAAAAATGAACAGCTGAAGAATAAAATTCAGGTTTTGATTGACCGGGATGTGGTTGTGTTTTTAAAGCTGCAGGATGCTTTAAAACTGCCTAAAGAAGCTGGGAAAAGATTTGATATTACCCAGAAATGTTTTAAAGACGCGGCTGAAGTGCCGTTTGAAATTTGTCAGCTTTGCTTTGAAGCAGTTAAATTAGCGCAAATAATTGCTAAAATCGGTAATATTAACTTAATCTCTGATACCGGCGGGGCAATTTATCTGCTGGTGGCTGCTTATAAATCAGCCCAGCTGAATGTTAAGATTAATTTAAAGTATATAAAAGATATAAAATTTGTGAGCAAGAAAAAAGCGGATATGAAAAAAATGCTGATTAATATATTAAAGATAGAACAGCGGATTGCTAAAAAAGTTGAGGGCTGTTTGTAAAATCATTATGGCAAACTTATTACAAGGTAAAATAATCGCGGAAAAAATTAATCAGCAGGTAAAACAGCAAGTTGCCGGGCTTTGGGATAAGTATAATCTCCAGCCAGTGCTTTGCGCCATCCAAGTCGGCGATGATAAAGAATCAACTCTTTATCTTGAGTTCCAGGGGAAAGTCGCCCAAAGACTTTCTATCGGCTATGTAATTAAGAAATTGCCCTCAGAGACAACCAAACAAGAATTAATCAGCCTGATCAAACAGCTGAATAATGATCCGAAAATAAACGGGATTATTCTCCAGCTGCCTTTGCCCAAACAGCTTGACCCTAATCAGATTTGGGGCAGTTTAAAACCGGAAAAAGATGTGGAAGGAGTTCATCCGGAAAACCTGGGTAATATTATCTTAAAGCAAAAAGGGTTTGCGCCTTGTACAGCTTGCGCGGTTATGGAGCTATTAAAAAGTCTGAAGATTAATTTGGCTGGCAAAGAAGCTGTAGTTGTCGGACACAGTGAGATTGTGGGAAAGCCTTTGGCAATCATGCTGTTAAATGAGCTGGTGACAACCACAGTCTGTCATATTGCTACGTATAAGCAGGGAGTTCTCGCTGAACATATTAAACGCGCGGAAATACTGATAGTGGCTGTGGGCAAACCTAATTTAATCAAAGGTGATTGGATAAAATCCAAAGCAATTGTCATTGATGTGGGAATAAATTGTGTGGATCAGAAAATAGTCGGCGATGTTGAGTTTGAGCCAGCTGAGAAAAAAGCCGCATTTATTACCCCTGTTCCCGGCGGGGTCGGCCCGGTTACAGTTGCCTTGCTGATGCGGAATGTTGCTCAAGCAGCCAAAGCGCAATTAATCCTAGATGGAGAATAAATAATGAAACACTTAATTATTATTGGAAATTCAGCGGCCGGACACAGCGCTGCAGTTGCCGCACGCGATCTTGATCCGGAATTAAAAATCACTCTGATTAGTGAGGAAAAAGCTCCGGCTTATTCCCGGAATTTATTGGCCGGGGTTTTGGAAAACAAGGTAAAGTTTAAGGAAATTGTTTTTGCGGATGAAAATTTCTATGAGCAGAAGAATATCCAATTTGTCTCTGGAAAAAAAGTTGAGAAAGTAAATACAAATAAAAACTGGGTCACCTTCATGGACAAAACAAGATTGGTTTATGATGCTTTGATTGTGGCTAGTGGAATGAGCATGTCGGTAGCAAAGTGTGTAAAGGGTTCGGCCAAGCATGGAGTTATTGGTTTTCGGAGTATTAAAGATCTGACTGATATTACCGAGCTTGTGCCGATTTCTCACGCGGTATGTGTTTGGGGCGGGGGAATTGCCGGCTTACAGGCAGCTTTTGCTTTAAGAAAGAAAAGAATGGAAGTTAAAATCATCATAAGTAATGATAAACTTATGCCGGAAATTCTCGATACCAATGGCGAGGAGTTTCTGATTAATCGTCTAGGGCAGCAGGAGATTGAAGTAATCAGCGGAAAAAACATTGTGGATGTTTTTGGCGATAGTGATGTTAAGGCCATAAAACTGGAGAATGGCAAGGTGATTGCTTGTGATATTTTAATTGTTGATACGAATTTTCTGCCCAATACCAAATTTCTTGAAGAGTCAGGGTTTAATTCAGAGGCAATAAAACAAGGCCTGGCTGTGGATGTTTTTCTCCAAACTGAAATTCCAAATGTTTTTGCTTGCGGCGATGTTTTGGAAACAGCTGACAAAAGCTTAGGCTTGTTGGATCATCCGAATTCCTGGTTTAAGGCAGCTGAGCAAGGCAAGATTGCCGGCACCAATGCCGCGGCTTTTTTGTTGAAAAAAGAGGATTTAAAAGCAGTGTATGAACCCCAAAACATCAATGTCAGTGAGCTGCGGTTGTTTGATCTCGCGGCGGTGTGTTTAGGCATTACCGCGAAACCAGCGGGAGAAGAATTTGAGGAACTATCGTTTGTGAATGAAGATTTGAACATGTATAAAAAAATTGTTTTATGCGATTCTAGAATTGTCGGTTTTGTCGCTGTCGGCAATACCGAAGAAACCGATGTCTTTCGCCAGCTGATTGAGCATAAAACTGATATTAGCCGGATTAAAGATGATTTAATTGACGCGGATTTTAATCCGGAGCTTTTAAAACAATTAGTCGCTAAACCTTGCGCAGTTTAACATTTCTTTATTATTACCGTTAAGAGTTTTAATCACTGAGAAATCTCGGCAATAAACAATAACTGAATCTGAAACTAAAATATTCTGATAAATAATAAGTTTATGATGCTTGCTAGAAAATTCGAACCGATTATAGTGGATTTGCCATTGCGAGAAATTTACAGCCGCTTAGGCTATGTTAAGGGCAAAACCCAGTTATCAGATAAGCAGCAAAAACAATTAGATGCTTATCTTAGTCAGGCAGAGTCTCTGGTTGAGCTAAAAGGTTCAGCGATTAAGTTTGAGATAAACCGGATTAAAGGTTCGGAAATTATCCTTGCGGGCAAAATTATTTTAAACAGCAATTCACTGGCAAAACTGCTTTCAAACTCCAGCCAGGTATTATTAATCGGCGCAACTAGCGGCTCAGAGATAATCAAGGCAATTGAAACAAACTCTTCAAATAATGGTGATATGACCCAGGCAGTTGTTTTTGATGCCGTTGCCAGTGAGATGACTGACGCGGCTTTGGATTGGATGGTTAATTTTTTTAATAATACTTTGCGTCGGGAAAATAAAATCCTAACTAAAAGAAGGTTTTCCGCTGGTTATGGGGATTTTGGTATTGAAAACCAAAAACTGTTTTTTGAGGTTTTAAACTTAAAACAACTGGGAGTGGAAATTACTGATAATTTTCTGCTTGTACCGGAAAAATCAGTTACTGCGATAGCGGGTATCCAGCAGATTACAGCTTAAAGAAAAAATATGAATAATAAAAATATAGATATTAAAAAACTGATTAAGCGAAAACTCCTAATTTTAGATGGAGCCACTGGCACTCAATTGCAAAACCTGGGCATGCCTCAGGGCGTATGTCCTGAGATCTGGGCAATGGAAAATCCAAAGCTTATTCAAACCGTGCATAAAAACTACGCGACTGCCGGAGCGGATATTGTTTATAGCTGTACTTTTGGCGCAAATCAAATCAAACTTGACCAGTATGCTGAGCATGATGCGCGGAAAGTAAATAAAAAACTGGCAACTCTGGCGCGAAAAGCAGTGCCGGATAATGTGCTGGTGGCCGGTGATATTGGACCAACCGGCAAGTTTGTCGCGCCGTTTGGGCCTTTAGAGTTTGAAGCAGCGGTGAATTTATTTAAACAGCAGGTTAAAGGTTTGCTGGATGGGGGAGTTGATTTATTTGTTATTGAAACAATGATGGATATTCAGGAAGCGCGGGCAGCGCTGATTGCGGTGCGCGAACTAAGTGATAAATTCACGATTGTGACCATGACTTATGAAAATGACGGAAGAACTTTAAACGGCACGGATCCGATCAGTGCCTTAATTACTTTGCAGAGTTTAGGCGCTGATGCTGTGGGCAGTAATTGTTCCTGCGGTCCAAAGCAAATGCTTGAGATAATTAAAGCAATGAAACCCTACGCGACTGTACCTTTGGTGGCAAAACCCAATGCCGGTATGCCCAAACTGGTTAATAATCAAACTGTGTTTAGTATGCAGGCTGAGGAATTTGCTGATTTTGCCAGGCAGTTCGCGGCGAGCGGCGTGTGTTTTCTCGGCGGATGCTGCGGCACAACCCCGGAACATATTCAGGCGCTTAAATTAAACATCAGCAAAGAAAAAATATCACCAATCAGCCGCGGCCGCAAATCAATCAGCGCGCTTAGTTCCGCGCGCAAACATATTTTATTAAATCGCGATAAATCTTTTTCCATTGTCGGCGAATGCATTAATCCTACCGGCAAGAAATTATTGCAGGAAGAATTACGCGCGGGAAAAATGAGTTTAGTCCGCGGTTTGGCAAAAGAACAGCAGCTAGCCGGGGCAAGCATCCTGGATGTCAATGCCGGAGTTGCCGGGATTGATGAGAAAAAAACCTTAGCGCGGATGATTAATCTGCTGGCAGTTAATTCCGAGCTGCCTTTGGTTATTGATTCATCGACTGTCGGGGTAATTGAAAACGCTCTGAGAATTTATCCTGGCCGGGCTTTGATCAATTCAATTTCAGCGGAGAAGCATAAATTAGCTGAATTGCTGCCGATTGCCGCGAAGTACGGAGCAATGTTTATTCTTCTGCCTTTAAATGATCAAGAAGTTCCCGAGAAGTTTATTCGGCGCAAACAAATCGTGACGCAGATTTTTAAGCAAGCGCAAGCTTATGGTTTTACCAAAGATGATGTGGTGATTGATGGATTGTGCATGACCATATCCTCGCATCCCGGCGCGGGAATTGAAACAATTAAAACCATTGAATGGGCAGCAAAGGTTTTTAAAGCAAATTCGATTTGCGGCCTTTCTAATATTTCTTTTGGCATGCCCAGGCGTTTGCTGATCAACTCAACTTTCATGTCGATATTAAGAAAAAAAGGCATGTCCATGGTAATCAGCAATCCTTTGCATGAAACAGAAAAATATAATAAACCCGCGGAAAAAGTTTTATTTGCCAAAGATAAGCATGCTTCCGGCTATATTAAATATTGCCGGAATATTGATTTTAAGCAAAAAGGAATAAAGCGAAAAGATAAACCAATGGAAAGCCTGTCCCCGGAACAGGCAGTAGCTAATGCGGTAATTGAAGGCGATAAAGAGGATATAATTGATTTAGCAAAAACCGCGATTGCTGCGGGTATTATGCCGCAGCATCTGGTGCAGAAGATTATGATTCCGGCAATCAATCATGTCGGTGATTTATTTGATAAAAAAGAGTTTTTTTTGCCGCAGCTTATTGCCAGCGCGCAAACCATGAAAATTGGTTTTGAGTATCTTGAGCCATTGCTGACCAAAGGACAGTTAGCTGCTGGAAAAAAGAATGTGATAATTCTGGCAACAGTAAAAGGCGATATTCATGATATTGGGAAAAATATTGTTGCCTTGCTGCTGAAAAATCACGGTTTTTTTGTAATTGATTTAGGTAAAGATGTGGCTGCGGAAAAAATTATTAATCAAATGAAAAAACACAAAAATGCCATAGTCGGCTTATCGGCATTAATGACCACAACCATGGTTAATATGAAACAAGTTATTGATCTGGCGAAAAAACACGGCATTAACTGCCGGTTTATTTTAGGCGGAGCAGTGATTACCCGCGCGTATGCCAGTTCTTTAGGCGCGGAATATGCTGGTGATGGGGTAGAAGCAGTGCGTGTGGCCAAAAGCTTAATCAAGTGATTTAATCCAGAGGCAGGGATGAAAACTCCAATCTATAAACAAATTCTAATCAAAAATTCTCAAATAAATACTGTATTAATTGCCTTAGACAAGGCAAATCTGATTATTGCTTCTGCTCGCTTGGGTTTTGTGATGTGCGGTTATCTGGATATCGCGGTCGCGGAAAAAATGGGTGACGCGGCTTGTATTGTTAGTGGAGTTTCCACTATTGAGCAGCTTTTGGAAAAACCAGTGGTTAAGCTAACCAGTAAGGCAAAGCAATTGGGTGTTTGTTTGGGGCAAACAGGTGAGCAGGCATTGGAAAAAATGGTTTAAGCTTAAATTAATATCTCTGCTTTAAAGCCCAACTAATCAATTGAAATATAAGTACATTTTTGCTATACTGTTGAAAGGAAAAATGTTATGGAAAAAGCCAAATTAACTGTACTCGATATTATTAAAAAGAAAGCTCAAGGCCAAAAGATTTCCATGCTTACTGCCTATGATTATCCTATGGCTTGTTTGCTGGATGAAGTTGGCATTGATATTGTACTTGTCGGTGATTCTCTGGGCAATGTGATTTTAGGCCAGGATTCGACGGTAAGTGTGACCATGGATGAGATGATCCATCATACTAGGGCAGTAAAAAACGGAGTGAAAAAAGCTTTGCTGGTCGGTGATATGCCGTTTATGTCTTATAATGTGAGCATGGAGCAGACAATTATTAATGCCGGCAGGTTTGTCAAACAAGCTGGTGCTGACGCGGTAAAAATGGAAGGCGCTAATCCCGCGGTGCTGCAAATGGTCAAGGCAGTGGTTGAAGCCGGAATTCCAGTTATGGGTCATATTGGGCTTACGCCTCAGACAGCAGGTTCTTTGGGCGGGTTTAAAGTTCAGGGCAAGGATGCCAAAGCTGCTAAACAAATTCTAGAAAATGCCCTGGCTTTGGAAAAAGCCGGCTGTTTTAGCATTGTGTTTGAATGTATTCCTGATGCGTTATCTACGCTTATAACCAAAAGAATATCTATTCCCACCATTGGTATCGGTGCTGGTCCAGGATGCGATGGCCAGGTGCTGGTTATCCATGATATGTTGGGCTTAATCCAGGGATTTACGCCGAAATTTGTGAAAAAATATGCTGATATATCGACGATTATGAAAAAAGCCATGGCGGATTTTATTCATGAAGTAAATACCGCTCAGTTTCCGGATAAACAACATTCGTTTACGATTAAAATAGAAGAATTAAAAGATCTTTAACCCAAGGTTTAAACTAAAAAGGAGGGGATAAATGGAGACCTTATTTTTCGATCCGGCACGCGAGATGCTGGAAAAGATAATGAGTTTTGTTTCTTTGAGCATGGTTGCTTTGCTGGTAGTGGTTATTGGTTGGGTGATTGCTAAAGGCATCAGAAGCTTGGTTTCCCGGGTTTTAAAAATAATTAAACTGGATAAGATTTCAGAAAAAGCCGGCATTGCCCGCTTTCTGAGTAAAGGCGATGTTAAATATAAATTATCGGATTTGATCGCTTTGATCATCTATTGGCTGATTATGCTGATTGTGATTATGGTTACCGCCAATGTTCTCGGTCTAAACACTGTGGCTGAATTAATGGATAAAATTGTTTTATATATTCCTAATGTTTTAGCCTCAATGATTGTTTTGGTTATTGGGGCTTTGTTCGCGGTTTTTTTAAGAAAGATCGTGGAAACAACAGCAAAAAATGCCGGGCTGACGCATGCTAAAGAAATGGGCATGCTTACCCATACAATTATAATCATCTTTGCGGTGATCATTGCTTTAGAACAATTGAGAATCGGGATAACTGTGCTTTCACAGTTTATTACAATCATCATTGGCTCGATTGGCCTGGCTCTGGCTTTGGCCTTTGGCCTAGGCTGCAAGGATATTGCGGCAAAAAGCATGGAATCATTTTTAAAAAAAACAAGTTCAACAATAAACAAATAAACCAAGAAATCTAAAATAAACTATGCGGGTTGTTATCGTTGGGCCAGGAGCAATGGGTTGTCTGTTTGCTGCTTTATTTACCAAAAAAAAGCTAGCAGAGGTTTGGCTTTTGGATAAAGATCCAAAAAGAGCGAAAAAAATCAGCGAAGCCGGGATCACAGTTGAAGGTCTGGGCCAGACTTTTAATCAAAAAGTAAATATTACTGCAGAGATTAAAGATATTCCGGCTTGTGATCTGGTAATTTTATCAGTTAAATCTTATGATACTGAAGCAGCAATAAAAACCATAGAATCATTGCTTGTTAAAGATACTAATGTGCTGAGCTTGCAGAATGGGCTGGGCAATATTGAAATGATTTCCGAGCTTGTGGACAAAGATCAAGTTTTAGGCGGAGTTACTTCTAATGGCGCGACTTTAATTACTGACGGCCATATCCGTTTTTGCGGTAAAGGGGAAACCGTTATCGGCAAGATCGGCGGACGGCTTACTGTGCCGATGCGCGCGATCCGGGAATTGTTTAATAAAGCCGGATTCAGCACGCGCCTGAGTAAGGATATTAATGGAATTATTTGGAGTAAGCTTATTATTAATGTCGGGATAAACGCTTTAAGCGCGCTTACTCGTTTGCCCAATGGCCAATTAATCGAATCTCCAGGCACAAGAGAAATCCTGTCCCTGGTAGTAACTGAAGCAGTTAAAATTGCCAAGAAAAAAAGAATAAAATTAATTTATGATGATCCGATCCAAAAAGTCGAATCAGTTTGCAAGGCAACGGCCGGAAATCTTTGCTCAATGCTGCAGGATGTTTTAAAAAAGCGAAAAACTGAGGTGGATTATATTAACGGAGCGATTGTGCGCCAAGGGAAGAGTTTGAGCATCCCCACTCCGGCAAATATGATCCTGACTGATTTGATTAAGGCAATTGAATCAGCTTATACTCAACAAATTTAAACATAGGAAAATAAGATATGAGTAAAAAAGTTTTTATTGCCGCCACCCAGCAGGATATTGGCAAAACAACAGTTAGTTTAGGCCTGATCTATTGTTTAAAGGAAAAGTTTAAAAATATCGGTTTTATTAAACCCGTGGGACAGCGTTATTTTATTGAGCAGGGGTATAAAATTGATGAAGATTCTATTTTAATTGAGCATGTCTGTCATATGCAGGCTGTGCTTAAAGATATGAGCCCGATTGCGGTTGAGCGCGGATTTACCGAAAAGTATATTAGACATCCGCATAAAACCGGATTAATTAAAAAAATAAAAGATGCTTACAATCAGATTGCCAAGGATAATGAACTGGTAATTATCGAAGGCACCGGACATGCCGGAGTCGGCGGGGTTTTTGATTTATCCAATGCCTTTGTTGCCAAGCAATTGAAGAGCAAAGTGATTCTAATTTCATCCGGCGGCATAGGCAAGCCGATTGATGAGATTCTGTTAAATAAAGCTTTGTTTGATCAAGAAGGCGTAGAGATAATCGGGGTTATTGTTAATAAGGTTTTGCCGGAAAAATATAAAAAAGTCAATGAACTGGTACGCAAAGGATTAGCTCGAAAAGGGCTAAAGGTGCTTGGCGTTATTCCTTATGAAAAAGATTTAACCAAACCGATGATCGGACAGATTCAAGAAGAACTAAAAGCAAATGTTATCTACGGTTCCACTTTTATGGATAATGTGGTTGAAAAAATTGTAATCGGAGCAATGGAGCCGCATGCTGCCTTAAACCATATTACGGATAAAAGTTTAGTTATTACTCCCGGTGACCGAGAGGATATTATTTTAACCGCGATTTGTATGCATCTTATTCACGGCGCTAATGGGCCTTCAGTATCCGGCTTAATTCTTACCGGCGGGATCAGTCCTCATCCATCGGTTTTAAAACTGATGAAATGCACGGATATTCCGGTTCTCTTAGTTAAAGAGGATACGTATAGCGTTGCTTCACGTGTCCATGATCTGAGAATAAAAATAAAACCTCAGGATAAGACAAAGACAAATTTAGTTATTGATTTGGTTAATAAATACGTGGATATGAATGCTATTGCCAGAAATTTATAAGAAGAGGTTTAGGCTTAACTGCTGCTTAGTTTTTCTGAATTAATCTCTCGCTGTTTTTCGATCAGAAGATCCATGCTTGGGATTATTTGCTTAAGGGACAGGATTTGACTATGAAAATTTTAATTATCAATCCTTTTGGCATTGGTGATGTTTTATTCAGCACGCCAGTTATTGCTGCTTTAAGGAAAAAGTTTCCGGACAGTTTTATTGCTTATGTTTGCAATGGTTCAACCGCGCCGATTCTAGAAAATAATCCGGATATTGATCAGTTGTTGTTTTACAGCCGGGGCGATTTTAAAAAAATAAGGCGCGAATCTTTGGGAAGATATTTAAACGCTTTTATCCAGGCTGTATTAAACTTGCGTAAAATTAAATTTGATCTTGCGATTGATTTATCCATGGTAATGCAGTACAGCCTGGTATTATGGCTAGTGGGCGTGCCTAAGCGCTTTGGTTTTGATTATAAAAATAGAGGCCGGTTTTTAACTGATAAAATCTCAGTCCAGGCTTTTAGCGATAAACATGTTGTTGATTATTATGCTGATTTATTAAAAAAAATCGGGATCAATGAGTTTAACCGCAATTTGAAATTTTATTTATCCTCAGATGATGATAAATGGGCGGGTAAGTATCTAAAAGAGCATATGATTAATTCTGCTGATCTGGTCGTGGGCCTGGCTCCTTTCGGCGGTTTAAGCTGGGGCGCGGATGCGGAGAATAAACAATGGCCGATTGATTCGTATTATTTTATTGCTAAACATATAATCGAAAAACACAAAGCAAAAGTGATTTTATTCGGCACAAAAAAAGATTTGCCGAAAACCGGGCTGTTTAATCAGCTTAGTAAAAACAATGCCTTGATTAATGCCGTAGGCCAGACGAGTTTAGGTCAGCTGGCCGCTTTGCTCAGCAAATGCAAACTGTTTATTTGCAATGACAGCGGCCCTTTGCATATTGCCTGCGCGTTGGACATTAAAACAGTGTCGGTTTATGGTCCGGTGGATGAAAATGTTTATGGCCCGGTAGGCCAGGGGCAATCGCATGATATTGTCTGCGCGGATATTGCGTGCCGTCCCTGTTATCAGAATTTTAAAAAACCGGTTTGCCAGACAATGAATTGCTTACAAATGCTGGCTAAAGAAAAGGTTTTAGCGGTTGTGGAAAAAGCGATTGAGCAAGGACGCGCTAAATAGCTGATGATTATTTATTCTAATAATAACTTTTGATTATGATTTAAGGAGACTAAGAGTATGCATGTTCCGTTTATAGATGTGAAATCGCAAAATAATCAGTTAAGGGATAAATCACTTGCCGGCTTAAAACGAGTTATGGATTCCGCTGATTTTATCCTCGGAGCTGAAGTCAGAAATTTTGAACAGGAATTTGCCGCGTTTTGTAATGGTAAGTTTGCTTTAGGCGTTAACTCCGGAACAGATGCTTTATTCCTAAGCTTATTAAGTTTAGGAATTGGCGCGGGCGATGAAGTGCTTTGTCCGGTTTATACTTATATCGCGACAGCGCTGAGCATTTCTTATACCGGAGCAAAGCCGGTGTTTGTCGATGTTGATCCGCGGACTTATAATATTGATCCGCGGCAGATTGAAAAAAAGATAACTAAGAAAACAAAAGCAATTATCGCGGTGCATCTTTACGGACAGCCGGCGAATATGCCGGAGATTAAACGCATAGCCAAAGCGCATAAACTTAAGGTCATCGAAGACGCGGCTCAGGCGCATGGCGCGGCAATTAGAAATAAAAAAAACCAATGGCAAAAAGTCGGAGTGATGGGTGATATCGGATGTTTTAGTTTTTATCCGACAAAAAATCTCGGGGGCTGCGGTGACGGAGGTCTGATTTTAACTGACAATAAACCGATTTATGAAAAACTGCATATGCTTCGCGATCAGGGCAGAAAAGGTAAGAATCGCTATCTGCATTTTGTGATTGGTTATAATTCACGGCTTGATTCTTTGCAGGCTGTTATCCTGCGCGAGAAACTGAAAATGTTAAATACCTGGAATGAGTTAAGAATAAAAAGCGCGCGGCTTTATTCAGAACTATTAAAAGACCAGTCAGCGATTGTGACTCCTCAAGTCCTGGAAAACTATCGCCATGTTTATCATATTTATCCTATTTTAGTCAAAGCCCGAGATATCGCGCAAAAAAAACTTTCGGCAAAAAATATCAGTACCGGGATTGTTTATCATAAACCGCTTCATTTGCAGGCGGCCTATAAACCGCTGGGTTATAAAAAAGGCGATTTTCCGGTAGCCGAATCAATCGCAGAGAAAATTCTATGTTTGCCCATGCACGCGCATCTTAGTAAAACCCAAGTAGAGTATGTTGTGGAAAATTTAAACCAAATAATCTGAGTTTAAAAAAAAGGAGTGTAAATGGAATCAAAAGAAATCATTAGTAAATTAATCGCCAATATTGAAAAAGTTATTATCGGCAAGCGGGAAGCCGTGGAACTCTGTCTGGCTACGCTGATAAGCCGCGGCCATATTCTGATTGAAGATGTTCCCGGTCTGGGCAAAACAATGTTAGCCCGGGCGATTGCCTTGTCGATAAACGCGGATTTTAAACGTTTGCAGTTTACTCCGGATATTTTACCTTCGGATATTACCGGAGTTTCGATTTATAATCAAAAGACGCAGGAATTTGAACCGCGGCCCGGTCCGATATTTGCTAATATTGTTCTGGCTGATGAGATCAATCGGACAACTCCGAGAACCCAGTCAGGATTGCTGGAATGTATGCAAGAAGGCAAGGTTACTATCGATGGGGTGAGCTATCCGCTTCCGGTTCCTTTTTTTGTTATTGCCACGGAAAATCCAATTGAATTTCAAGGCACATATCCTTTGCCCGAGGCCCAGATGGATAGATTTCTCATGTGCATCAGTATCGGATATCCCAGTGCTGAAGAGGAGAATATGATTGTGCAAAGGCAGGTAAAAAATCATCCGATAGAAAATATGAAAAGCGTAGTTGATTTAGACCAAATTAAATTATTGCAGGAAAAAGTAACGACAGTTCATATCTCCCCGGAAATAATGAGCTTTATTACCACAATTGTTCGGGCAACCCGAATGCATCCGGAGATTTTATTAGGAGCTAGCCCTCGAGGTTCTTTGGCCTTGATGCAGGCAAGCCGGGCAATTGCCTTAATTGATGGCAGAGATTTTGTTATTCCCGATGATGTGAAGAAAATGGCATTTTTTACTTTAGGGCACAGGATTGTTTTAAAAACCGAGGCTCAGGTAGAAGGAGTAACAAAACAAAAGGTGATTACTGAGGTTTTACGCAGTGTTGCTGTACCGCTTTAAAGGATAATTATGCCGACAAAAAGAGCAATATTTGTATTTTGTTTTGCCTTGCTGCTTTTGATTGGAGCCTGGGCCAGCAAACTTGTGCTGCTTTATTTTGCTTTTTCCGCTTGTAGCGGACTGATGATTTTAAGTTTTATTTTTTCTAAATTTCTCTTATTTAATCTTGAACTTAAACGAGAAATGCCGGAACAGGCTTATGAAGGAGAAATCATCTCAGTGCAAATCAAGCTGCGCAGCCGGATTGCTTTGCTTGATCAGTCCCTAGAATTAGAGGATGTATTTACAGCCGCAGGCCCTAATCCTAAACCAAAAATTTTATATCTGAACGGGATTTCGAAAGGGAAAATCCAGTTTTCCTATCAAGAGTTTTGCTATAAACGCGGCCAGTATAAAATTGGACCTTTCCGCGCTAAAATCTTTGATCCTTTGGGTTTGTTTTACATGCAAAAAGAAATTTCGATATATTCGTCATTAGTTGTTTATCCGAGTATTTTTCAGGTTTATAATCTGCCGTTTATCCTCGGTCATTTAGCGCCGCGATTCGGCGAACAAACAACTAGAATAAGCGGAAATTATGAGGAATTTTACGGGATTAGGGAATATCAGCAGGAAGACGGCTGGCGCAGGATTCATTGGCGCTCGACTGCTCGGACAGCACAGTTGATGGTCAAACATTTTGAGCAAAGTTCGCAATGGAAAGCAATGCTTGTTCTTGACGGCTATAAAGCAAACAATGTGGGTTTTGGTAAAGCTAATACTTTTGAGTATTCCATAAAGATCATCGCTTCATTGGCCAAACATCTGATGCTTAAAAACGCGTCTTTTGGCCTCTTAGCCAATACCAAGAACCCGGTGCAGATTAATATGAGCAAAGGCAAAAACCATTATTATAAAATTCTCGAGAAACTGTCGGTTATTGAGCCTGATGGTTTGATCAATGCGCACAGCTTGCTTGCTAAGTATCAATGGCTGCTGCCGGATAGTTCCAGTCTTATTATTGCTTCCAATAATTTTGATCAGGGCTTGCTCAAATTCTTAAGTTATTTAAAAATTCAAAAGAATATCGGAATTATTCCTGTGGTCTTAAATTCAGATTCTTTTGCCGTAGACAAACAATTGAAACCTGTTTTTGCTCAAAAGACAAAACAGATAAAAAATGTCTTTAATCAGATTACGGCGCAGGTCTATGTGATTAATTGCCAGGATGATTTAAAAATGCATTTTATGAGATAATTATGAAGGATAATCGATTGCGGTCTTTATATTACGGGTTTACATTTTTATTATGCGCTTGCGCCGGTTTATCGGCTGAGGCATTAATCGGTAAATTGTATTTCAGTATATTTTTACTGGGTTGTGGTCTGGGTATTTTATTTAGTTCCCAGGCGACTATTGATACTAAAAAAAACCTGCGTAATATTTTTGGTTGGATATTATTGATCGGCCTGCCGGTTTTTTTCTGGAAAATTCCTTTGCAGCAGTCCACATTACCCAATCTGATTAAAATATTCATTCTATTAATTATTGCTAGTTGCTATATAATTGAAAATGCTTCGATGCTTAGCCTGGTTCATTTTGAATGTATTTTTATAACGATTTTTTCCGCCTGTTTGCCGTTTATTATTCATCCGCGTTATCAGGTAGCACTTTTCAGTTTGGGTTTATTTCTGATTGTTGTTTTGCTGCAAATAACCCAGATAAGATTTTCAGCAGACAATCAGGCCAGTCAATATGTAATTACTAATGTAAGTATTCCCCGAAGATTTATTTTATCGTTTATGCTCTGCTTGGCGATAATCGGCATCGGCAGTCTGATTTTTTTTATTGTGCCTAAATATTCTTTCCAGCTGGATTTTGATCTGCAGGGATCTTCTTTTGTTGATTTTAAATTAAAACCCAAAAGCAATCTGCGTTTAATGATGCCTTATCAAAGCGGGGAAAAAGAACTTTCCCAGGATCAGGTAGTGCCTTATGTTCGTTCTCTGTTTGTTAAACCAAACAAAGATGAAAACTTAATGTCTTTTGAAGCAAATAAATGGAAACAGCCTTTAATTATAAAAGAAAAGAAAAAAGAGAAAATAATCAATTCAAGTATTAAACAAGGTAATAATAAAAAAGGATTAGTTTCTGAAGGTAAGGATATTAGCAGTGATGATAAACAAGAAGCGCTTTTAACTAAAGTCTTGGATAATCCGAATGCTAAACTCCAGAGCCAGATTAAAAATCTGGAAAATAAAATAGCTAAAGATAAGAAATTATATGATTTTTTAAGTTTTATGGGAAGGGATGATCCGATTCAGGCTGGAAGAGCAAACCAAATAGCGCAAACCATAAAACAAGAACAGCAAAAGCTGGGAAGACTAAAGAAGGAAGTTAATCAGAACCAGGGACAAAGCGAAGATGCGCGGCCAGCCGATAATCAAGGCTCAGGCAAGATTGGATTTTTAGCTAAGCTCGCTGGTTTTGGTAAAAATAATGATGAAAAAGAAAGCCAAGACGGAAATGATTCAGGAGAACAAGGAGCAGGCGAAAGTAAACAGGGCAAAGGCGAGGGAAGTGAGGGAAGCGGAGAGGGCAGCGGTAAAGGAGCCCAAGGCAGCGGTGAAGGCGCAGAAGGCGCGGGAAAAGGTAATGACGGCAGTGGTGTAGGTGAAGAAGGCGCGGGAAAAGGTAAGGACGGCAGTGGTGCAGGTGAAGAAGGCGCGGGAAAAAATAATGACGGCAGTGGTGAGGGTGCGGATGGTGCAGGAAAAGGTAAGGATGGCACTAGTGAAGGTGCGGATGGAATCGGCCAAGGCGATGACGGAACTATGCAAGGCGAACAAGGCACCAGTTACGGCAAACAATCAGAAAATAAAGAAAAAGATAATGGAGAAAATTTAGCTAAAAATAATTCAGAGAATCAATCTGATTCAAATAGCAACAATAATGCGGAACAAATTTCTCAAGACCAGAACAGCCAGAGTTCAGAATCTGGACAGGGCGATGCTTCTTCGGAAAATCAGCAAGATGGAAAATCCGAGCAATCGCAAGATAGTAAAAATCCAGATGCCGCAGAACAAAAAACATCGCAGCCAGACTCAAAACAAAATGATAATTCTGACCAAAAAGAAGTAAATGATGAAAAAGGAGACTTTCCTGGTGTTGGCGGCGGAACAAATAGTAATGATAATAAAGGAGAATCTCAGGGATCCGGGGCAGGAGGTAAAAAAGGCGGGACTCAAGGAGGAGATTCAGCAGGATCTGCTAGCGGCGGCAAAGGCAAAGCAGATGGAGCCTCTAAGGGATCTGGCGGAGCAGGAACTGCCGGAGGCCAGGGAGATGACAAAGGCGCGGGCAGTGAAGGCAATGCTCCACAAGGAAATGGTACTGGTAAATCGGATTCTCCTGGAGAAAATGAGAAAGATGAAGCTAAAGACAGTAAAGGCAGTTCTGAGTCAGCAGGCGGGACTAAACATGAAAAACAGGGGAATACAACCTTAACCAGCTATCTTTTTAAATTTGAAGATAAACCATTATCCTCTTTTAGAAAGTGGATAGCAGCGATTGCCAGAGGCAATGTTCCCAAAAAGGAGTTGAGCTCTCTGGTTAAAAAAAATCAGGAAAAACCAGATAAACAGGATCAAATAAAAGAACATAAAAAACCTAAACAAAAAAAACTGGAAGAACCTGCTGTTGTTAATCCAGAGCCTTTATCCGAAGAAAAAACAGCTGATTCAAGCAATAACTTTTTCTGGTATTTATTTATATTTTTTGCTGTATTATTCTGCGGGGGGATTTGCTGGGCTTGTTTGTATCTGATTTTCTGTATTATAAGAAAAATTTCCCGGGATTTAAAATTACGCTATCTTTTAGTATTTAAATTAAACCAGATTATTTTTTATTTATACAGAAATCTTTTATTTGTGTTTAAGAAAACGGGATTAATTTCGCAAGAGTTTCTGACCCCTAAGGAAATCGGGAATATCGCAGTGAAAAAATATAATATATCGAAAGAAGCAATTGACGCAATAACCAATGTTTTTGAGCAGTCGCGTTACAGTAATCATAAAATCGATGTGAATAATATTAGTGCTTGTATTAAGGCGTATAATGCGCTAAAAATAGATATAATTAAAGATAATACTTTATTAAAAAAACTTAGTCTGAAATTAGATATGCTGAGTGTGAAAAATCGGAGAAAATCATGATTTTTGATCTTATTATTATCGGTGCCGGGCCGGCAGGGTTAACTGCTTGTTTGTACGCGCTGCGTTCGCGTTTAAATGTTTTGCTGATTGATAAAACCGCGCCCGGCGGTTATCTTGGACAAATAATTGATTTAGAAAATTATCCCGGATTTGAGCTGATTTCCGGATTTGAATTAGCCGAGAATATACTCAAACAATTGAAAAAATACGATTATCAATATAAACAGCTGGCAGCAGAAAAAATTAAAAAAGTTGATGACTTGTGGAATGTAATCAGCGCGGATCAAGTCTTGGTCGCGAAAACATTGATCATTGCTACTGGTTCATCTTCGCGTAAATTGGGGGTTGAGGGAGAACAGGAATTTATTGGCAAAGGCGTGTCTTATTGCGGAGTTTGCGACGCTCCTTTCTTTCGGGATAAAGATGTGGTTGTGATCGGCGGCGGCAATACTGCTTTAGAAGAAGCAATCTATCTTACTAAGTTTGCCAATAAGGTTAGAATTGTTCACCGGCGCCAAGGTTTACGCGCGGACAAGGTTTTAGAAGACAAAGCCAGAGCAAATAAAAAAATAGAATTTATTTTAAATGCTGTTTGTACAAAAATCAGCGGGAAAAATACGGTTGAGCAAATTAATATCCAAGATGTTAATACCAAAAAACAAGAGACGCTCCAAACTCAAGGAGTGTTTGTTTTTGTCGGGATGAACCCCGAAACTGAATTTTTAAATGATTTGCTTGAAAAAGATGAATCAGGTTATATCCGGACTAATAAGGATTTATCTACCAGTGAAATGGGGATTTTTGTTTGCGGCGATTGTGGGGATATTCCGCTTCGCCAGGTAATTACGGCTTGCGGGCAAGGAGCAATTGCCGCGCATTCAGCAAGTAAATATTTAGAGTAGGTTAATCATGTTGAAAATTTTAATCAATAAAAATCCTTTATTGCGCAAAACATCGAATAAGCTTGAGAAAATAACCGCGCAAGATAAGCATATTTTAAACCAAATGCTTGAGTTTATGTATCTAAAAAAAGGCATTGGCCTGGCTGCGGTGCAAGTTGGTATTTTAAAGCAAATGATAACCATTGATATCGGCCAGGGCCCAATTGTATTGATTAATCCGCGGATAATTAAGCGAAAAGGCAAAAAAGTCGCGATAGAAGAAGGGTGTTTAAGTCTTCCTGGTATCATGGTTAAAGTATCTCGTCCTGCTCAAGTAGTTGTACAAGCAATGGATATTTCGGGTGATAAAATCCAAATTGAAGCCAGTGATTTATTAGCGCGGGTATTGCAGCATGAAATAGATCATCTTAAGGGGCGATTGATTATTGACTACCTGCCTTGGCATAAACGTATTGGCTTAAAATGTCAAATATCATAATCTGTTTTGCTGCAGCATGTTACAAATTATTTTCTTTTTTGTCCATGGGTTTAAATCATTTTAAATAAAAGCTAATTTAATCAGCGGATTTGTGCAAAGCGCTTTTGCTATAAAGTTGTTTATTTAAAGTATGTTACAGGGTTTACATTTGAAAAACTTTGTGATAGAATATGGAAAATTGAAAGGAGGTGAAAAATTAATGACTAAGGTGAAAAATGATAAAGAAAAGATAATCAATGATTTTAAAGCGCATGCTAAAGACACTGGCTCTTCAACTGTGCAGATTGCTTTGCTGACTTCAAGAATAAATGAACTGACTGAGCATTTAAAAATGCACAAGAAAGATTATAGTTCTCGAGTTGGACTGCTGCAGCTTGTTTCTAAAAGAAGAAGGTTGTTGGATTATCTGAAAAAAGAGGATTTTAAGAAATATAAAGAGATTCTTGATAAACTCGGGTTAAGGAAATAAGGATGAGAAAATTATAAATAATAAAGAAGAGATGAGAAAAGAAAAGAGAAAATAATGATAGACAAAATAGAAACAAAATTAAGCGATGATCCAATTGTTATTGAATCAGGTAAATTAGCAAAACAGGCCAATGCTTCTGTAACAGTTACTTGTGGTGGTACTGTTGTTTTGGTTACTGCTGTAATGTCAAAAGAAGCAAAGGAAAATATCGATTTCTTACCGTTAACGGTTGAATATAAAGAAAAAACTTATGCTGCTGGAAAAATCCCTGGGGGTTTCTTTAAGCGGGAAGGCCGGTCTTCGGAAAAGGAAATATTGACATCAAGACTTATTGACCGTCCAATACGTCCTTTGTTCCCTAAAGGTTTTTATAATGAAATCCAAATTTTTGCTATGGTTCTTTCTTGTGATGGGGTTAATGATCCGGATATTTTGTCAATAATCGGGGCTTCAACCGCGCTAACTATATCAGATATCCCTTTTTCCGGGCCAATCGGCGCTGTGAAAATCGGCAGGATCAATAATCAGTTTATTGTTAATCCTACTTTTGAGCAGGTTAAAGAAAGTGATTTAGAAATAGTGATTGCCGGTAGTAAGAATGGGATTAATATGATTGAAAGCGGCGCTTATCAGGTAAGTGAAGAAGTTATGCTTGACGCGATGCAATTTGGTTATGAAAAGCTGCTCGGGCTGATTGCGATTCAGGAACAGTTCGCGAAAAAATGCGGGAAACAAAAAGTGCGGATTGAATTCAAACAAACTCCAAAGGGTTTATATGAAAAAGTAAAAGAATTATCTTTGGACAGATTAAATGAAGTTTATCAGATCGGCGCTAAAGAAGAAAGAATTGAGCAATTAGCAATTATTGCCAATGATTTAGATCAGGCATTGGTTACCGATGAATCAGATTATAGCGGGCTAGAAGTCGCCACCATGCTCGGGAAAGTGGAAAAAGAGCAGGTGCGTAAGATGATTCTGGAAAATAAAAAGCGGGTTGATGGACGCAGTTATACAGATATTCGTCCGATAACTTCGGAAGTATCTTTTTTGCCTCAAACCCATGGTTCAGCTGTTTTTACTCGCGGTCAGACCCAGAGTTTAGGTGTAGTTACTTTGGGCACAAGCGCTGATGAGCAAAGAATTGATGCTCTAGTCGGGGAATCAACCAAGACTTTTATGCTGCATTATAACTTCCCATCATTTAGTGTTGGCGAGGTTCGTCCGATTCGCGGACCAGGACGCAGAGAGATTGGTCATGGAGCTTTAGCTGAGCGCGCATTATCGCCGGTTATGCCTTCCAAGGAAAAATTTCCTTATACCGTACGGCTGGTATCTGAAATCCTAGAATCAAATGGTTCATCAAGTATGGCAACTGTTTGCGCTGGAACTCTGGCTTTAATGGATGCCGGCGTACCGATTCTTAAACCAGTTTCTGGTATTGCCATGGGCTTGATTAAAGAAGGCAATGACGTCGCAGTACTGACGGATATTCTGGGACTTGAAGATCATTTAGGTGACATGGATTTTAAAGTTACCGGTACCCGCGATGGAGTTACCGCGATTCAGCTTGATTCGAAAATCGAAGGGATTAATATTGAAATCCTAAAAAAAGCATTAGCTCAGGCCAAAGAAGCAAGACTTTTTATCCTGGATAAAATTGAAGAAACTTTAGCGCAGCCGCGTTCCGATATATCTAAATACGCGCCGCGGATTACGGTAATAATGGTTCCGCAGGACAAGATAAAAGATATTATCGGCCCAGGGGGGAAGATTATAAAACAGATAGTTGCTGATACTGGGGTGAAAATTGATATTGATGATGATGGCAGAGTATCGATCGCGTCCTCAGATTCTAAAGCCTCACAAAGAGCGATTGATATTGTTCATGGTCTTATCGCCGAAGCTGAAGTAGGGAAAATCTATGAGGGAAAAATAACCCGACTGATGAATTTCGGTGCTTTTTGTGAAATCCTGCCGAATAAAGAAGGGCTGATTCATGTTTCCGAATTAGCGGACAGCTTTGTTAAAAATGTTGAAGATGTGGTAAAAGTCGGAGACAGGGTTAAAGTCAAAGTTATTGAAGTGGATAAAATGAAGCGGGTAAACCTGAGCATCAAACAGGCTATGCCAAAAAAAGAAAACCCAGCTTCAGCTGAGTAAGGATAATAATAACTGTATGGATACCATTTCAGTTAAAATAAAACAAAAAGAAAACTGTGCTGATTTGCCGCTGCCCGCTTATATGAGCAGCGGCTCAGCCGGCATGGATCTTTATGCTGATGTCGATGGCGAAGTTACGCTTGAGCCTGGGCAAATAAAACTGATCTCCGCGGGTATTTATATTAGTTTGCCTGAGGGCTATGAAGCGCAAATTAGACCACGCAGCGGCTTGGCAGTCAAACATGGTATTGGCATTGTTAATAGTCCTGGGACGATTGACGCGGATTATCGCGGTTTAATTAATATAATTATGATTAATTTTGGGACAGAGCCTTATAAGATTAAACGAACAAGCCGCATAGCGCAAATGGTAATAAATAAAATTACCCAAGCGGAATTTGAAGTTGTTAATGAACTTGATCGAACTGTACGCAATACTGGGGGGTTCGGCCATACTGGAGTATAATCCATGAGTGAAAAACAAGTCAGGGTAATGTGGGCGGTTATCCTTTTTGGAATTTGTGCTTTTTTATTGATCAGTTTTTTATCCTACGATCCATCAGATATTCTATTCAATACTTCAAGTCCTAATCTGCATCTAAAGAATTTTAGCGGTTATGCCGGCGCGTATCTTGTTTGGGGCTTGCTATTGGCTTTTGGCTGGGGAGCATATTTTATCCCGGCGCTTTTTTGTTTGTGGGCAATTGGGAAAATAATGGGTCGGATAACCGAGAATTTCTACGCGAAATTCTTCGGTTTCTTTTTTGTTATTTGGTCTTTTTCCGCGATGATGAGCACGCTTACTTCTTCATATAATGTCAGCCGGATGGCAACCGGAGGAGTTTTGGGATTTTACACTTCTTTAATGCTGACAAAGTATTTTGGCGAAGTAGGCACCATGATCATTCTGGGTACTATTTTTATCCTGTCCTTATTATTAGCTACAGAGTTTCTTATTGTGCCGATTGTTTTGCAGGCTTCAAAAAGCTTACTGCAAATTTTTAGACTAGCTAGCTTATTTAAAAATAATAAGACCCTGCCAGCCAAACAATCTCGACCCGCTCGGATTAAAAGAAAAATTGAATCTGAATTTGCCGAAGAGGAAGAATACGAAGAAGATGACTCTGCGGAAATTGTTTCAGCTAAAAAGCGGAAAAAAAAGAAAAATCTACCGGCAAAAGAAGCAATGGTTAGTAAGTTTTTAAACTCAGTCATCAAGAAAAAGCCGACAATAAAAGAAAAACCAAAAAAAGAAGTACCGCGAATTTTTGCCCAAAAATTTGTCGGCGATTATAAACTGCCGCCGCTTGATTTATTGCATAATCCGCCTCCGATAGAAGAAAGACTGATTAAAGATGATCTGGAAGGCAATTCAAGAATTCTGGAAGAAACTTTGCGTGATTTTAATATTGAGGTTAAAGTTACCGCTGTAGAGCAAGGACCGGTATTGACCCGATATGAACTTCAGCCGGCTCCGGGAGTAAAAATCAACCAAATTATGAATCTGGGAGACGATATTGCTTTGAATTTAAAAGCGCCGAGTGTGCATATCGTCGCGCCGATTCCCGGCAAAGGAACAGTGGGCGTTGATGTTCCCAATATAAAAGCAACACTGGTTTTCCTTAAGGAATTACTGGAAACTCCGGAATTTCAGGACTCAGTTTCTAAAGTTACGCTAGCTCTGGGCAAAGATATTTCCGGTAATCCGCTGGTTGCTGATTTAGCGGCCATGCCGCATTTGATGATTGCCGGCACTACTGGCGCGGGAAAAACAGTATGTGTGAATATATTGATCATGAGTATATTGTTTCAAGCCAGTCCGGAAGAAGTAAAATTAATTTTGGTTGATCCGAAAATGGTTGAAATGGCAATGTATAATGGCTTGCCGCATTTGATTTGTCCGGTTATTAATGATGTTAAAAAAGCAGCCGGGGCTCTTGAATGGGCAGTTTCGGAAATGGAAGACCGCTATAAATTATTGGCTAAGGTAGGCGCTAGAAATATCGCGGGTTATAATCAAAAATTAAAAGACGGACTCAAGGAAATAACTGATGGCGACAAAATAATTCCTTTGGCCTTGATGCCTTATATTGTGATCATTATTGATGAATTAGCGGATATGATGCTGCTTAGCCCTAAAGAGGTAGAAGCATCGATTACGCGTTTAGCGCAGCTTTCAAGAGCGATTGGAATTCATTTAGTTTTAGCTACCCAACGTCCTTCAGTCGATGTTATCACCGGGCTGATTAAAGCTAATTTTCCCGCAAGAATTTCGTTTCGCGTTGCCAGCAAGATAGACTCAAGAACTGTTTTGGATATGAACGGAGCGGATAAACTTCTGGGTAAAGGAGATTTGCTTTTCCTGAAACCTGGAAATTTTAAATTAATCCGCGCTCAGTCAGCGCTGGTTAATGATGATGAAATCGAAAAAACCGTGAATTTCTGTAAACAACAGCGTACGGCAGTTTATTCCGATGAAATTTTAAAAGACCCGGTAAAAATGTTTGCCAGTTCCGGTAAGCATAAAAAAGATGCTTTGTTTGAAGAAGCGGCAAAGTTAGTCATTAATTCCCAACAAGCTTCGGTTTCCATGCTGCAGCGGAGGCTTAGATTGGGATATTCAAGAGCAGCGCGTTTAATTGATATGATGGAAGAAGAAGGCATTGTCGGCGCTTTTCGCGGATCAAAAGCCAGGGAAATATTAGTCGATAGCTGGGATGATATTGCTTTGTCCATGCAGGAAAATGAAGAATAAAATAATATGAAGCAACTAGATAATTTAAATGGCCGAGAGAAGGTTCTCGGTCTTTAATTTGTGTGAGTTTACGAGTTATTGAGTTGACGCACTAACCGCTGTGCAAACGGCTAGTTCTATTCCTAAAAGGTTTAAAATGAAGGTAGCGCTTATTAGTTTAGGTTGCTCTAAAAATCTGGTTGATTCTGAGATCATGCTGGGTTTTCTTAAAAAAGCGGGATTTACGATTAAGGATGACCCGAATGGGGTTGATGTGGCGATTGTAAATACTTGCGCTTTTATTAATGATGCTAAACAAGAAGCAATTGATGAAATACTCGCTTTAGTTGAATTGAAAAAGAAAAAGAGGCTGAAAAAAATTATTGTTGCCGGGTGTCTGCCGCAAAGATACAGTCAGGATTTGCCGGAATTATTAAAAGAAGTTGATGGTTTTATCGGACCGGGAAGCATTGATAAAATTGTTAATGTGGTTAAAACTATTAAACAGAACAAGTGCGCATCTATTGCTCAAGAAAACCACTACCTATATAAACATACAACTCCGCGGCTGTCTTTGACTCCCAAACATTATGCTTATGTTAAAATTGCTGATGGCTGTGACAATCGCTGCAGTTATTGTGTTATTCCTCAAATTCGGGGCGCTTACCGCTCGCGAACCATTGAATCGATTGTAGCCGAAGCCAAAGCTTTGGTTAAAAAAGGGGTAAAAGAGATTAATTTAATCAGTCAGGATTCAACTTTTTATGGACAGGATATATATAAAAAATTTAGTCTTGATTTGCTGTTAAAGCAGCTGGTTAAAATAAAAGATTTATTTTGGATAAGAATTTTATATTCCCATCCATTGCATTTTAATAAATCGTTGCTGAAGATCATAAGAGACGAACCTAAAATTTGTAAGTATATAGACTTGCCCATCCAACATATAAATGATAAGATGCTGAAATTAATGGGACGCAAGGTGACAAAAGCGCGGATTAAGCTTTTGCTTCAGGATATCCGGACTGCGCTTCCGGATGTTGCTTTGCGCACTTCATTGATCGTGGGTTTTCCCCAGGAAACAGAAGCTGATTTTAAGGAATTATATGATTTTGTCAAAACTGCTCAGTTTGAACGCTTAGGAGTTTTTACTTATTCGCAAGAAGAGAATACAGTTGCCGCGGAATTAAAGGGACAAATTCCTCAGCTAATAAAGCAAAGCAGATTAAAAAAAATAATGACTTTGCAGCAAAAAATTGTAGAGGAAAAACACAATGCGCTTATTGGCCGAGAAATCGATGTTTTAATTGAAACTGTTTTGGAAAAAGGTCTTGCCTCCGGACGCAGTCAATTTGATGCTCCGGATGTGGATGGATTGATTTATGTGAAAGGTAAAAAAATAAAAGTAGGAGATATGCTGAAAGTTAAAATCACGGATAATATGGTTTATGATCTGATTGGGGACAAACGATGAATTTGCCGAATAAATTAACAGTATTGCGGATTGTATTGAGTTTTTTCTTCATGTTTTTTATTTTTTCAAACGGGCTTATGTTCAAAGCATTGGCTTTTGCTGTTTTTACGCTCGCGGCAATAACTGATTTTCTTGACGGATATATTGCCCGTAAATATAATTTAATCACTGATTTGGGCAAGCTGCTTGACCCCATAGCAGATAAAATTTTGGTTTTGACTGCTTTTCTAGCTTTTGTCCATATGCGGATTATTGCTGTCTGGATGGTGCTAATAATAATATTCCGTGAATTATTAATTACCGGAATAAGGATGATTTTAGCCAGAAAAGGCAGAGTTATTGCCGCTTCAGTATGGGGCAAATATAAGACTGTTGCTCAGATAATTTCGATTTTTGTTATTTTGAGCTTTATTGTTTTAAAAGAACTTGGGGTTAATAAATACAATTTTTGGGATCACCGTATGGAAACTATATCCAGAACAAGTATAAATCTGCTGATGTATATTACGATCATATTGACCTTGATATCCGGAATAACTTATCTTACGGCAAATAAAAATGCATTCAAGAGCTGAAAAACTTATTAAAATGATAGTAACTTTTTTTTACCTTGGATATGTTCCGTATATGCCGGGAACATTTGGGGCTTTAGCCGGAGTTATAATTTTTCTTTTTCTGGGCAGCAGCAGTTTTATTTATGTTCTAACTACCATTCTAATTACGCTTATTGGGTTTATTTTTTGTGGTTCTGGAGAAAAAGTGTTTTTCCAAAAAGATCCTTCTTGTATTATTATTGATGAAGTAAGCGGGATGCTTGTCTGCTATTGTTTTCTGCCAATTACTTTATTTAATGTTATTGCCGGCTTTATTCTGTTTAGAATATTTGATATTTTCAAGCCGTTTTATATAAAACGCGTGGAAAAGATTAAAGGCAGCGCGGGCATAATGCTTGATGATCTGTTTGCTGCCGGTTATGTGGTGATCCTGTTGCAAATTATTCAGGCTTGCCGCAGATTGCTGACTTAATAAATCAGCAAAAACGTTTAAATCTTGCCTAATTGTACTTCGGAAATTTTAGTGTAAATAGCTCCCTTAGGGGTAGTCTCGCTTTTATAGAGAATAAGTTTGCTTATCTCTTCGCTGGCAATGCGCAGTTTTATCTTATCAATCATCTCAGCCAGCTCAGATTTATTTTTAATTGATTTTATCCGAGCTAAAGTAATATGCGGATGAAAGTGCTTATCTTCGTATTTAAGCTTCATTGAGCTTAATTCATTTGAAACTAAAGTGTTAATTTGAGTTACTTGGCTGTATCCGCTGCCTATTCCAGCCCAAAGAATATGAGGATCAGAGATATAAGGGAATACCCCCAAAACGCTTAGAGAAATGGGAAAACTCTTTAATTTTTTGGCAATTTTTTCGTTTATTTGCACAATAATATTTACTTGCTCCTGGGTAATATCACCCAGGAATCGGATACTGATGTGTAGATTCTCAGGTCGTATCCAAGCGATTTCGCCTGGGAGCTGCATGAGTTGTTTTTGAATTTCTTTAAGTTCCTCTTGCAGTTCCGAGCTTATTTCTAGGGCTATAAATGCGCGGATTTCTTTTTGCATAAAACTTATTATAGTGCAGATTGAAATTTAAGGCAAGTAAATTCAGCTTTAATCCGCGTATTTACGAAAGTTTTGACTTGAAAAAAAAGCATCTCCGCAGTAATATAAGAATGTATAGAAGTAATTTGTATAACTTTGGAGATATAAAATGTTTAGGGTTAAAGTGGATTCTTTGTCTAATCTCATTTCTCTGCGTTTTTCTGGAGAATTTGACGCTGGACAAGGAAAGGCTTTATCGGCTTTATTTGCTGAACAGCTTAATAAGCTTAAGCCTGGTTTTAAACTGTTAACCGATCTTTCAAAACTAACAAGCATGGAAGTAGAAGCGTATAAAAGTATATATAATATAATGGATTTATCTAATAGAAAAGGGGTTGCTCAGGTAGTGCGGGTACTTGCTAATAAGGATTTAGATATTGGTTTTAATATAATGTCTTTATTCCATTATTCTAAAAGCGTTGAGATTCAAACTTGTTCTACCCTTAAGGAAGCTAAAACAATTGTCAGGAGGAAATAAATGGCGTCGCTTAATATGGAAGGTCCTTACTTGCTTGTGCCAGATAAGATTGATGAAGTTGTTTCGGGGATGAACCCAGGAGCATTTGCTTTAGGCTATATTTCTGATGCTAATTTTGTCGTGGTTTATGTCGGACGTTCGGATAAAAATTTAAATGAGGAACTTAAACAATGGGTTTACCGAAAGAGTGATTGCCTGTTTTTCAAGTATTACTTTTCCAAAACTGCGCGGGATGCATTTGAAAAAGAGTGCATTTGTTATCATGATTTTGGCGAAATAAAGCTTAAGTGTGAGCAGCATCCGCAGCGAACTGAGGGTGCGGATTGGAAATGTCCCAGATGTGATATTTATCAATAATTATTTGAATAATAAGTAGGGATGTTTCTGGCTTTATTTAAAACTAAAGTTTTAAGACAGGTTTAAGCGGAAAATAGAAAAAGAAAATGTCAAATAAAAACCAAGATGAATATTTCATGAAAAAAGCGATAAACTGCGCCAAGCAAGGAGTGAGTAAAGGACAAACTCCTTTTGGGGCTTGTATTGTAAAAGATGAGAAAGTTGTATCTTTGGCGCATAATCAAGTTTGGGCAAATAATGATATTACGGCACACGCAGAGATTATGGCTATCCGCGCTGCTTGTAAAAAACTAAAATCTATTAGCCTTAAAGGGGCAATGATTTATTCAACCTGTGAGCCTTGTCCAATGTGTTTCGCGGCAGTTCATTGGTCAGGAATTTCAACTATTGTTTATGGCGCGGGAATTAAAGATGCAAAAAAAATCGGTTTTAATGAATTAGCGATTTCAAATCTAAAACTAAAGAAAATTGGCGCAAGTAATATTAAACTAGTTAAAAATATTTTGTTAAAAGAAAATCTTGAGCTATTTAAATTCTGGGTTGGTTTATCTGAAAATAAGGTCTATTAATAAGGAGTTTTTGTGAGATTTAAAATACAGCTGATAAAGAGCTTTTGTCTGGTGAGTTTTCTTGGTCTTGTTTTTACGCTGAATGTTTTTGCTGGTTTGAGTGAGGCGGAGCGCGATGAGCTGCAGCGGTTACAGGTTTTAGTGGAAAAGAATGCGGAAATCTCAGAAGGGCAAATGCAAAGATGGGAAGAGCTGCTGTTAAAAGATCCGGATAATCTGAAAAAAATCCGGCAAAAGGAAATCAATAAATGGGCTGATTCGCTTAGGGCCCAAGGTAAAGAAGTTGATCAAGTCAGTATTGATCGGCAATCCGAAGCTCAGTGGCAGGATTTCTTAAAAGAAAAAGATAAAAAGTTAATGGCTTTAAATGAAAATAATATGGTCCTGCTTTTAGGTCAAATCCGCGATGCTTGCCGTATTCTAAACCAGAAAGAAGAGGCTTATCCCGCGGATTTAAATACGCTGATGCTTAATAATCAAACAATTATCGAGCCGGCTTTAGAAATAAAACTAAAAAAAATATATTCTATTCGTTATGAAAAAACTTATGACAGTTACCGCGTCTTCGCATTTCCTCTGGATGCGGAGAATAAAGGGAATAAAAAATTTTTACTGGATAAGGATATTATATATTTCACATTAGACGGATCTACTCCCACGCTTCAGAGCAATAGGATACTTTAAGTTATAATTAAATTTTCTTACCGGTGATATCAATCTCTAGCAACTGCCTGTCTGCTTTCTGAATATCTTTTTAAAAATATGCTGAATTATGCAAAACCGGTATTTCCTAAATCCCCTTAAAATGCAGGTTATTTGTATTGATTGCCTACCTTGCGTTTTTTCGATTATATGGTATACTTTTTAAAATTTGCGCAATAAGCGTATTTAATATAAGGAGAATAATATGTTGCAAATCCGAAAAATAGCTAGAGGCAGTATTGTTATCTGGTTATTTATTCATCTGATTATGAATACGACTGTAGGCTGTGCAGCGCCTTTGCAACAGGATATCCGGAAAAGTTTCCTGTCCCCCGCAATAGCAATATCAGACATTTTAAGCGTCTTTTTATCGCCGCGCCAAAACCAGCTAAAAGTAGAGCCGGACGCGCTTGCTATAGTACGCAATGCTTTTAGGGATAATGCTGTCTATATAGCCATGGAATTGGCAATGCATAAAGTGATTGAGCACTTAGACTCGGAAAAAATAGTCGCGGTAAATATCACAGCAGAAAACGGCAATAGTGTGCGAATAAAAATTCCCCATCCCAGCGCTGTAAGCGAAGCAGGAGATATGCAGGCAGTCTATAAGTATTATATCGCAAAGCGCTATGCTTTGGCTGTGGCTATGGGAAATGGTCCGGGTGCTAATCTTTACATCAAGGCAGAAGATTCACAGGGGAAAAGATTGCCGGATGTAGAGGCTGGAATTATCGCTGTTGCGCAAAATGTATTTGATGCCGCGGGTAAGGCATTTACAAGTAAGGCAAATGCCGGCAATAAGGTACTTGTCAAAAACGAACCAGAGCATTTAGAGGTATCAAAAGCCGTAACGTTTGCAAAACGGAAAATTTTACATATCAGCGGGGCTGAATATAAACAGATAACAGGCAATGATCTAATTACCATCGGCATTGATTTGGGCGGTAAAGGCATGGGCCCAGGAATTAGAGTAAATGGCATAAACGTGACTGATTCACTGCTGCCAAAGGCTGAAAATGAAGAGGAGTTAATAAACAATGATCAAAGCTTGCGCTATCGATACTCATTTTCAAAAGACGAAGGCGGCAGCGGTGCTGAGCTGCGCGATAGACTCGTAAAATTTGTCAGTCAGATTGTTGATGTAGTAAGCGCAAAATACGGGCAGGTTGACGCGGTTTTTATCAATTCTGCCGGAGCCCCTGATTTTGCTAATGATCGTTTTGCCAGCATTGGAGCTTTGTCCAGACGATTTGAAGCATTCGGCGGCATGGAAAAAAATATGCAAGCTGTAAATGAGTTTATTCCGCAGCTGAGAAAGCAGCTGGGAGTGGTTGTTGGTTTTGGCAATGATATGACTGGATGGGCAATATCAATCGCGGAACAAGCTGGATTTTTTATTGGGCAGCAGAATTCCCGCGCTGGCGCTATTTTAACCGGAGGCGGTATTGGCGCTAAGGAGATGAATGACGGTGTTGCTGTTGCCGGGATGAACGAAGGCGGACACTTTGTGTGGAATAGCGGGGATATGGTTGAGTCATTCTCCAGAGATTCGCCCTTAGGTTCATTTGAAGATTGGGCAGGAAGCGTCCGGGGGATTGTGAATGAATCAAAGCGGGTGTTTGGGGTAGACGGCAAGAGTTTATTTCAAAAATTACAGGCAATGGGAATTAAGGATGTTGATCCCAAACATATAGGCTTAGCAGCATCAGGGCTTAATCCTTTAATTAGTCAAAGCGCTGCTTCTGAAACAGCTTATCAGCGCAGCGTTGACCCGGAATTGCAGCGGCTTGCATATCAAGTCTGGGATAATATAGAACAGCGTGAGGCGCAGTACATTGTGTTTATATATAAGCTTAGGGGTTTAACTCGATTTGCTTTTGGCGGAGGGACCACAGCCGGCGACACAGGCAAGATCAGATTAGATTTGCTTAAGAAATATATTAGTGAATATACCGCGCAGCTAGGGATAAAAGACGAAATAACAGTTGAATTAGTGCGCGATGCGGATCCCACAGATGGCGCGGCTGTTGCGGCAGAACACTGGTTTCAGGATTATATAGCGAACCAACTGGCGGCTTTGGGCGGTAATTATGAAACAGGAGCCAGTTTTGCGGCTATGCTGAAGGAATGGGATAGACTAAACCAAATCTCAGAATTTTCAGTGGGATCGGAGATATCTGCGCTGAATCATTCCATCTAGGGCATGCCGGGTTTTATTGATCCAACAGGATGGTTTTAAAGATAAGAGAAAAACATTAGGATATGATTGATACTGTAGAATAAGTCGAATCAAGAAAAAGAAATGTTAAAAGCTTTAGATAATAAAATTACTATGGAATCAAAGTTATTGCTTGAACCTGCGATATAAATAGTTAAAGCTGATCCTTCCTCTAAAATGCGGACACAATGTGATTCAATGGATAAATAAATTATCCCAAATCTCTTTTTCAAATCGCTTGAAAATTGCTGCTGGTTTAGCGATACAATCATCTTTTTCGGTTACACCCATGTGTTATTGAACTTAGCGCTGTTAATAGGATTTAATGGATAGCCAGAGGCCAGCGCTAAGTACCGCAGTATTTTTGAGATAAAGTAATTTTCAGCAGTTGTTTTAGTAATTACATTTGAGCCATTGTTATCAAAAAATGTGTGTTTGCCATAAAAATCTATAGATTTACTCAATGCTATGATATAATTAATTTTATACCTATTTTATAAATTTCAATTTTATTTCCTAAATTTTAGATTAATTTTATCAAGATTGCTGTCAGAGAAGACAGGGAAGTTTTTATGCGCAAAAAAACAGTTTTCGGTTTGTTCCGGATTTTTATCAGCCTTTTTTTGCTCGGGCTATTATTTTTGATAATGCGGGGAAAAATGGGTAATCTGATCCAAGTTATTCAAGGCGTTAATGTTCAGCTGTTTTTCTTGGCAATGCTGTTTATCGTGCCGATTGTTTTTATATCTGGTTTGCGGTTGCAGTGTTTTTTAACTGTGCAGGGACTATCGTTTAAGCTGAGTGAGACCATCCGGCTTTCCTTGATCGGTTATTTTTTTAATAATTTTATGCCATCAACCGTGGGTGGTGATGTGGCTAAGGTATATTATGCCAGAAAACGTTCGGGTGATTATACCCGACCTTTTTCAGCTGTTTTAATTGATCGGCTTGCCGGACTTTCGGCACTGATTGTTTTAGCCGGGATTGCGGTTATTATTTGGGGAAATCTTATCCAGAATAAAGCGGCAAAAATAATTATTTTGTTAGGGTTTTTCCTGCTTTTATCAGCATTAGGATTAATTTATACCAGCGCGGCTAAAGATAAATTCGGCTGGTTATTTAAATCGCCTTTATTATTAAAAATAAGAGAAAAAACCTTAAAAATATATAAAGCAATAAACCTATATCGCAGATCAAAAACCTTGCTTATTGGATTCGGCTTATCTTTTTTATCGCATGTCCTGTTTGCTGTATATGCCTATGGTTTAGCCAAAAGCCTGGATATTGATTTACCGATAAGTATTTTCTTTATTTTAATTCCTGTTGTCTGGCTGATAAGCAGTCTGCCTTCATTAAATGGCTTAGGCATAAGAGAAGGGGCTTTTGTCTATTTTTTTAAAGAATTTATTCCTCCGGAACAGGCTTTAGCGCTTTCCATATTGTATTTCGCGCAAATGATTTGTCTGAGCTGTATTGGGGGTTTAGTCTATTTGTTAAATGGCGCGGAGATGGTAAAGGAGGTTACAGATGATTAGTAAAGAATTACTTGAGGTCCTGGCCTGTCCAGTGTGCAAGCAGTCAGTTCAATTAAAAGAAGATAGATTGATTTGTCAGCAATGTAAGCTTGCTTTTTTGATAAAAGATGATATTCCGGTAATGATTATAGAACAGGCTTTATCAATCAAGGAGTAGAGGATTAAAAAATGAATATAAAAAATACATCCCCGCAAGTTAGTATTATTATGCCGACATATAATCGCGCGCTTTTAATCCCTCGCGCGATTAAGAGTATTCTTGAGCAAACCTATACAGATTTTGAAATAATAGTTATTGATGACTGCTCAACTGATGATACAGCGCATATAATCGCCGGATTTAATGATTTGAGGATTAAATATATATATTTAAGTAAACATCAGGGAGCTTCATTTGCTCGTAATGAGGGGCTGAAAATCGCTTTTGGCGAGTTTATTGCTTTTGCTGACAGCGATGATGTTTGGCTAAAAGAAAAATTAGAAAAGCAAGTAAATGTCTTAGCAACTGCTCCTGATGATATGGGGCTGGTTTATTCAGCGGTTTGGAAGGTAGCAGCAAGAAAAAAAATATTTTTCCCCAGTAAAGGATTTGGAAAAAAAAGAAGCGGTTATATTCATGAAAATCTTTTATTTGGCAATTTTGTTACAATTCACGTTCTAATCCGCAGGCAATGCCTTGCTCAAGTAGATATGTTTGATGAAAAATTACCAAGGCTTCAGGATTGGGATCTTTGGCTGCGTTTATCTGAAAAATTCAAATTCTTTTATATACCTGAGCCTTTGGCTATAGTTTATAAAACAACAGATGCTATTTCAGAAAAAAGTTCTAGCTTAGCGGTTGGGCTTGAAATAATACTTAAAAAATTCTTAAAGGATTTCGCGGTTTATCCTAGTCTGCTTGCCAAGTATTATTATTGTTTAGGCAGGGTTTTTTATAAAAACAAGCAGAAAAACAAAAGTCAAAAATATCTTGAACAGGCTTTAGATTTAGCGCCATATGATTTAAAGTATATGTTTTGTGTCTGGCTGTTTGGTTTTACGAATAAAAAACAATAAAATTTGTTAAAAATATGCGGAATAGTAAATTGCTGTCAATCATCATTGTTAATTACAATACAGGTAAGTTTCTGCTGGATTGTGTTAAATCTATTTATAGCGGACATGAACTTTCTGGTTTTGAAATAATAATAATTGATAATGCTTCCAGCGATGATAGCCTTATCCAGCTTAAAAAAGAGTATCCGCATATTCTGCTGGTCAATAATAAAGAAAATTTGGGCTTTGGCAAAGCGGTTAATCAGGGAATTAAAATCGCAAACAATAAGTTTATCCTGCTGTTAAATCCGGATACAATTATTAGCAGCGGCTGTTTTGATAAAATGATCGCCTTTCTGCGGAATAACCCAAAAGCCGGGGCCTGCGGTCCGGCAATATACAATTCGGATAAAAATCTTCAAATGTCTTGTCATCATTTCCCCGGATTACTGGATATAGTTTTTGATAAAACCCATTTAAATAAAATTTTCAGTAAAAATCCTTTGTTTGGCAGGTATCAAATGTCTTATTGGGCCCATGATACTCTCCGGGAGGTTGACTGGCTGACCGGAGCTTGTTTTATGATTCGCGCTGAGCTGTTCAGAGCAGTCAATGGCTTTGACCCGGGATTTTTTATGTTTTCTGAAGATATTGACTTGTGTCTGAGAATTAAACAAAAAGGGTTTAAGTGTTTTTACTTACCGCAGGCAACAATTATTCATTATCAAAGCGGTTCGTCTGATGTGATAAAAAATAAATCTCCGGTAATTGCTTGGGAAAGTTTAATTTTATTTTGGCAAAAACATCATAATCCGTTTAGTCTATTGTGTCTTAAAATTATTCTCACATGGGATGCTTGGCTAAAAATCGCAATTTTAAATATATTATTTTTGACTTTAAAAACCGAAAAACATAAAAATCCGGTTTTAGCGGAAATTGCTTACTTTAAACAAGTTTTAACAATAATCAAGAATAGCGCGAAAACTAGTTAATCAGAGCGGTAAAATAAATGAATATAGCAATAGATGCTTTTGAAGCTAATTTAAATAAAAAAGTAGGAATGGGCAATTATGTAAATAATTTGATCCATGCTCTGGCTTTGATTGATTCGAAAAATGACTACACTCTTTATGTTAAAAACCATTCTGATTCTAATGATTTTATTAAAAAAGAAAATTTCAAATATAAACAACTGTCCAGTCCCTTAATTCGTTCTTTTTGGAGTCAATGCCGGATTCCGCTGGAGCTAATGTTTAAAAACCCGGACATTCTTCATCTGCCTACTGGCCATAAAGTTCCGTTTAATTGCCCAAAGCATACTGTGGTTACAATCCATGATCTTGCGTTTATAAAATTTCCGCAATACTTTGAAAGTTCTGTTAGATGGCGCTGTTTGCGGTTTACCCAGCACGCGATAGCTAAAGCGCAAAAGATCATTGCCATATCCGAATCAACGAAAAAAGACATTCTGGAGTATTATAAAGTCGACGCGCAAAAGGTAGAAGTTATTTATCATGGAGTAGATGCTGAATTTAAGCAGATTCAAGATAAACCCAGGATTGAAGCAGTTTGCCGAAAATATGGAATTAATTTGCCGTTTGTTTTGTTTGTCGGGGTTTTGCAGCCGCGGAAAAATATCAGCCGGTTAATCCGAGCCTTTAAACAAGTGCTTAATTCCAGCTCGCTGGATCTGCAGCTGGTTATTGCCGGAAACAAAGGCTGGATGTATGCGGATATGTTTAACACGCTAAAACAGGCAGGAATCGCTGACCAGGTTGTTTTTACCGGATACGCGCCTAAACCAGATGTGGTTTGTTTGCTCAATGCCGCTAAAGTTTTTGTTTTGCCTTCTTTATACGAAGGCTTTGGCTTGCCGATTTTAGAAGCAATGGCGTGCGGTGTTCCGGTTATAGCTTCCAATGTTTCTTCCATGCCGGAAATTGTCAGGGATGCCGGAATATTAGTTGATCCTTATAAAGAACCTGAAATTGCCCAGGCTTTGCTGGATATTATAAATAACCCGCGCTTAGCTAATGATTTAATTGCCAAGGGATTTAAAATAGCCCGGAATTTTACCTGGGAAAAAACAGCAAGAAAAACACTCATGCTCTATGAATCAATGATTGAAACGGAAAATTAAAATGAAAGTATTGTTTTTAACCCAAAGCACAGAAAGCGGACCAGCTAGCAGATATCGGGTTTATCAATATATCGATTATTTAAACCAAAATAATATAGAGTGTACTATCAGCAGTGCCTTACCCAAGACTTGTTATAAGCTTTTTTATCAGAGTGCCGATATCTGGAAAAAAATATTATTATTGCCTGTAATTTTTCTTAGACGTTTAAGGGATATGTTTAGAGTGAAAAACTATGATATTGTGTTTATCCAAAGAGAAATATTAGCCCAATGTTTTCCTTTATTTGAAACCATAATTTCTAAGCTGAATAAAAAGATAATATTTGATTTTGATGATGCCATATTTCTTATACCGCCGCAAAGGAATAAGCGGCTTTACGTTTTTCGGGATAAAAAAGCAATTGAAAGAATAATCAAGTTAAGCGCTCAAATCATCGCGGGAAATGATTATCTAAAGCAATATGCTCAGCAGTTTAGTGATCATGTTAGCGTGATTCCCACGGCAGTTGATACGAGAAAGTGGAAAAAGGCAGATAAAATATCAGATAAAGAGAATATTGATAATAAAAAGATTATAATCGGCTGGATCGGGACAAGGCATAATCTTTTTTATTTGGAATCGCTTAAGAGTGTGTTGGAAAAACTGAGCTTAGAGTATGATATTTGTCTGCATGTAATCAGTGATGCTGATTTTGAAATTAATAATGTCGAGGTAAAAAATATTGCCTGGAATATGGATACGGAAGTTGAACAAGTGGGAAAATTTGATATTGGTATTGCCCCATTATTCGAAGATGATTGGGCTAAAGGTAAATGCGGATTAAAAGCATTGCAGTATATGGCGTGTAGCGTAGCCACAGTTTGTTCCGCTGCCGGAGAGTATAATCAGATTGTCGAAGATGGACAAAACGGATTCTTAGCCAGCAATGACGCGGAGTGGATTGAAAAACTAGCGCGGTTAATTAATGATCCCAGCCTAAGAGAAAATCTAGGTAAAGCCGGTCGAAAAACAATTGAAGCAAAGTATTCACTAGAAATTAATCAACTAAAGCTTAAAAAAATAATTGAGCGGCTAAAACAATAACTAAAGGCAGTCAATGTGCGGAATATGCGGTGTGTTTAATTTTAACGGCCAAAGAATAGATGAAAATCTGATTAATGGAATGTGCGACAAATTAGTACATCGCGGTCCGGATTCTATGGGTAAATATATTGATGATAAGATTGGCTTGGGCCATCGGCGGCTTTCAATTATTGATCTTAAAAGCGGCAATCAGCCTATCCCCAATGAAGATAAAACAGTTTGGGTGATTGTCAACGGAGAAGTATATAATTATATCGAGTTGCGCGGTATGCTGGAAAAAAAAGGGCATGTTTTTTATACCCAGACAGACTCGGAAGTCATTGTTCATCTCTATGAACAGTATCAGGAAGCTGCTTTAGAGTATTTAAGAGGCATGTTTGCCTTTGCGCTTTGGGATAAACAAAAAAAGAAATTGTTTATTGCCCGTGACCGCACTGGACAGAAACCGCTGGTCTACTGGCATGATGATAAAAGATTTGCTTTTTCCTCAGAATTAAAATCACTTTTGACCGCGCCCTGGATAAACCGGGAAGTGGACCCAGAAGCATTGAATCTTTATTTAAGTTTCCTCTATGTTCCGGCGCCAAAAACAATTTTTAAAAACATTAAAAAATTATTGCCGGCGCATTACCTGGTTGTAGAAAACGGAAAGCTGGAAATTAAAAAATATTGGAGTTTACAGCCAAGAATCGGTTCGCGCAAGAGTATAAAAGAATATAAGCAGGGAATTCTTGAGCAGCTTGATCAAGCAATAAAATTACACTTAGTCAGTGATGTGCCGCTGGGAGTTTTCTTAAGCGGCGGGATTGATTCCAGCGCGATTGTCAGCCAAATGAGCAAGTATACCTCGAATATAAAAACATTTTCTGTGGGTTTTGAAAATAAATTATACAATGAACTGGAATATGCTCAGATAATCGCGGGAAAATTCTCCACAGAGCATCATGAGCTGATCGTAAAACCTAAAGCAATTGAAATCATGCCAAAATTAATCAGCCATTATGGAGAGCCTTACGCGGATTATTCTTGTATTCCGACATATTATATATCTCAGTTCGCGTCTAGATATGTAAAAGTTGCGCTCTGCGGTGATGGCGGGGATGAGTCTTTTAGCGGTTACCATCGTTATACCGCGGCAAAAGTTGCCGAAGTTTTTGACCTTTTGCCGCGGTTTTTGCGCCGGATAATTTCCCGCGCGGTTATTGAGTTAACCCCAGGCGGCGACGATATCCGGAGTAGTGCCTGGCAGATAAAAAGATTTTTCCAGGGTCTGGAATATCCGCCGGTCGAGCGTTATCTTAATTGGATTTCCTGTTTTAATCATGAACAGAAAAAACATCTTTTAAACCAAAGTTCTTTATCAAAGTTAAATTTAAACACTGATTTAGATTATTTAGAAAATGTATATTCAGCTAAAAAAACCGGTGAGTTTAGCGATATTACCCGGCAGGTGGATATTGATACATATTTACCCAATGATTTACTAGTTAAGATGGATATTGCGGCAATGGCAAATTCTTTAGAAACAAGGTCTCCTTTTTTAGATCATAAGTTCATGGAATATGCTGCCACAATTCCCTGTGATTTAAAACTGCATAATCTTCAGAATAAATTTATTTTAAAAAAAGCCTTGGCAGCTTCATTGCCCAGAAAAATAGTAACCAGAAAAAAACAGGGCTTTGCCATACCTATTGGCCAATGGTTTCGTCATGAACTTAAAGATTATGCTTATGATATGCTTTTGGATAAAACCAGTATTGATCGTGGGTATTTTAACCGAACTTATCTAAAGCAGCTTTTAGATGAACACACAGCTGGATCTACGGATAATGGCTATAAATTATGGACGCTATTGATGTTTGAGCTTTGGGCCAGGGAATTTATCGATGCTTAATCAATTAATTTAGTTTAGAGTTATATTGACAAGCTTACTGGGATATGTTAACCTGTTTCTAAGTCTGGACAAAAGTCTCAACTGTAAATGGAGTCAGGGTTTATAAATACTTAAGGATAAGTAGATTTAGCTTATAGCTTAATGCGACCAAAGGAGGGGCGAATGGCGCTCAAAGAATTTTTTGTGCGTAGAATTTTTTTAATTCAAAAAGACTTTCAATTAAAGTATGTAGGATTTTTAATCCTAACCATACTGGCGATTAGTGCTTTGGTTGTAATGACTGTGAATTTATCAGTCTGGGCTGCTTTGGAAAAAGGAGTAAGCGCGCAAGTTCAAGCAAGTATAGACCAGATTCTGCACAATATGAATGTGCTGTTTATGTTTGAAATTCCTATTGTTCTGATCATTTCTATATTTACTACGATTATTTTTTCCCACAAAGTAGCTGGTCCAGTTTATCGTTTGCAGCAAGCAGCGATGCAAGTAGTCCGTGGGGATTTAACCAGTAATGTTCACTTGCGCCGGGATGATGAGTTGAAAAATCTTTCTTCCGCTTTTAATTCCGTTGTGGATAATATGCATTTATTGGTTGCCAAAGACCGCAAGTTGATTACCGCTTTATCGGCGATAACCGATACCTTGTATACTAATCTAAAGGATAATAAGATTAGCCAGGAGGAAGCGCTGGTATTGATCAGAAAATTAAATGATCTTGTCGGAGAACTTAAAACCCTGATTATGCAGTATAAGATAGAAAAGAGTTAAGAGCATGGAAATTCTTGAGCTCATTCGCCTGTCAATCGAGAAAAACGCGTCAGATTTGCATCTTACTGTGGGGCTTCCTCCGATGATGAGAATCCATGGGAGATTGCTCGCTACCGAGACGGAAAGATTAACCAGTACTGATGTTGAGCAGTTGATTAATAAAATGCTTACTGATGATCATAAGCTAAAACTTGAACAAGCAAGAAGCATTGATTTCACGTACAGCTATATAGCCCGGTTTAGAGTTAATGTTTATTATGAAAAAGGCTATCTGGCCGCGGCCCTGCGCTTTATTCCCTTTGAAATTCCCTCTTTGGAAAAACTGGGGGTACCGTTTATTGTTAGTGAATTAGCGAGAAAACAAAGAGGCTTGATTTTAGTAACTGGGCCTACTGGTTCAGGAAAATCAACTACGCTCGCGGCAATGATTGATCTGGTGAATACAGAACAATCATGTCATATTATCACCATTGAAGATCCTATCGAGTATTTGCATCCGCATAAAAAAAGTATTGTTAACCAAAGAGAAGTGTATTCAGATACTCCATCATGTTCGCTGGCATTGCGTGACGCATTGCGGGAAGACCCTGACGTAATTCTTGTTGGCGAAATGCGGGATCTGGAAACAATCTCAACAGCGATAACCGCCGCGGAAACCGGACATCTTGTATTTGCCACATTACATACCATTGATGCGGTGCAGACGATAGACCGAATAATTGATGTTTTTCCTGAAGGACAACAGTCACAGATCCGGTTACAGACTTCCTTGGCTTTGCAGGGAGTTATTTCGCAGCGTTTAATTCCAACCGCGGATGGAAAAGGCCGGGTCGCGGCTTTTGAGGCAATGAGTGTTACCCCGGCGGTCGCGAATCTTATTCGTGAAAGAAAAACGCATCAGATATATTCTATGATCGAAACAGGATCAAAAGAGGGAATGTTAAGTATGAACCAGTCTTTAGCTGATTTATGTAAAGCTAGGTTAATCAGAATCGGAGACGCGATTACTTATTCTAATAAACCTGAACTTTTAAAAAGGATGCTACTCTAATTATGGAATTAAAAGAACTTTTACAAATAACAACTCAGCGTAATGCTTCTGATTTACATATTGTTTGCGGCGTTGCTCCGGTATTACGGATTAACGGAGACCTTGATATTCTGGAAGCGGCAGGGAAAGTTATGCCTCAGGCAGCAAAGGATTATGCTTACCAAATGCTTAATGAGGATCAGATCAAAGAGTTTGAAAAAGAGAATGATCTTGATTTTTCTTTTGGCATTGCCGGGGTTGGGCGGTTTCGGGTTAATTTACACAAGCAGCGCGGGAGTATTGGGATTGCTTTTCGCCGTTTAGCTTCGGAAATTAAAAATGCCCAGCAGCTGGGTTTACCGGAAATTGTTAATGATTTTGCCATGCTGGAAAAAGGATTGGTTTTAGTTACCGGAGCAGCTGGCTCAGGCAAGTCAACAACAATTGCGGCAATGATTGATTTGATTAATACCAAAAGAAAGGCGCATATCATAACCATCGAGGATCCGATTGAATATTTATACGCGCATAAAACAAGTATAATTGAGCAAAGAGAAGTATCTTCAGACACCAAATCATTCAGCAGTGCTTTAAAATATGTATTAAGACAAGATCCGAATGTTATTTTAGTCGGAGAACTCAGGGATTTGGAAACAATTGCTCACGCGATAACCGCTGCCGAGACAGGCCATTTAGTATTAGCGACATTGCATACGACTGATGCGGTTCAAACCGTAGATCGTTTGATTGATGTTTTTCCTCCTTATCAGCAGCAGCAAGTCCGGATTCAGGTTTCGCTGGCTTTGCAGGGAGTTATTTGTCAGCAATTGATTATTAGTAAAGACAAGCAAACACGGATTCCGATTATTGAAACAATGGTTGTTACTCCGGCAATAAGAAATCTGATTCGCGAGTCCAAAACTTTTCAGATTTATTCCTCCTTAGAAACCGGCTTAAAATTAGGCATGCAGAGTCTGGATATGGCTCTTGCCGAAGTGGTGCACAAAGGTTTAGTCCAGGAAGAAGACGCTTTTATCAAAGCCCGTGATCTTGAAGGCTTGAAACGGCGCTTAGCAAAATTAAAGGAGGCTTCTAGCCATGGCAGCTGATAAGGTAAGGAAAAAGCTGCTGGGTGAGTATCTGGTTGATCAAGGCTTAGTCTCTGAGGATCAAATCATCAGAGCTTTGGATGAACAGAAAAAAGCCGGCTCGCGTTTAGGTCAAACTTTAATTGATCTTGGTTTTCTTAGCGAAGAAGAGATGATCATTGCTTTAGCCAAACAGCTTGATCTTGCCCATATTGATATTTTAAATTATACTTTAAAATCAGATGTGGTTAATCTGATTCCTGAAAAAATAGCCCGGCGTTATGAATTGATTGCCTTGGATAAAATGGGGGATAGCCTTACTATTGCCATGGCTGATCCGCTTAATGTTTTTGCCATTGATGAGGTTTCGCAATTAACCCGATCGCGGATTGATCCAGTGATTTGTTCCAGAACTAAATTGCTTAAAATATTTGATAAAGCTTATAATCAAAGTATATCTGATACTCCTGAAAGTATTGTCTCAACTGATAAATATACTCGGCATCAAGCTGAAGATAAAGAAGGCGCTTCTTTAGGCGGGGCTGAGATTATTGATCTGGTTAATGAAATTCTCCAAATGTCGGTTAGCGCTCGGGCAACTGATATCCATATTGAGCCGGATGAAGAGGAAATTCGGATCCGCTGCCGGATTGACGGCTTACTTACTGAGATGAAAAATTATCCCAAAGAAGTGCAGCTACCGATAATTTCCCGGATAAAAGTTTTATCCGGGCTTGATATTTCCGAAAAAAGAATTCCTCAGGATGGAAGATTTAAGTTTTTGTTTGAAGAAAGAGAAATCGATTTGCGGGTATCTACTTTGCCCACAGTTTTAGGGGAAAAAATAGTTTTGCGTGTTTTAGATAAGTCCATGGTTGTTATGGACATGAATAAATTGGGGTTTTTACCGGAAAATCTGGAGCAATTACAGGATTTGATCCATCGGCCTTATGGAATGTTATTGGTAACTGGCCCGACATCCAGCGGAAAAACAACAACTTTATATTCCGCTTTAAACACCATCAACACAATTGAGAAAAATATACTTACTGTCGAGGACCCGGTTGAATATAGACTTAAAATGATCAATCAAGTGCAGATCAATCCTCGGGCAGGATTAACTTTTGCTGCTGGTTTGCGTAGTTTTTTACGGCAAGATCCGAATGTAATTATGATTGGAGAAATCAGAGATCTGGAAACAGCGGAAATTGCCGTGCAGTCAGCTCTGACCGGGCATCTTGTTCTAAGCACGATTCACACCAATAATGCGCCTTCAACAATTAACCGTCTAATCGACATGAAAATTGATGCTTTTCTCGTTGCTTCGGCTGTAACCGGGGTACTTGCCCAAAGGCTTATCAGAACGATTTGTCCGGGATGTAAACAGCCGTTTACCCCGGATGCGGGGGTTGTCCAGGGCTTGAATTTACCGGTTAGTGAAAAAGGTTATACTTTTTATAAGGGGATCGGCTGTGATGCCTGTGGGGGAACAGGCTACAAAGGCAGAATCGGCATATATGAGATGATGATTATCAATAATTCTATACGCGAATTGATTTTAAGACACGCGTCTACTGATGAGCTAACCCAAACAGCTAAAAAAAACGGGATGAAAACTTTAAGGGAAGATGGTTTTCAAAAAGTATTAAACGGAGTTACAACAGTTGAAGAAGTTCTCCGGGCAACTGCTGAAGAAGCCAAAGGATAGGATACGGATATGCTAAGAACCAGCTCACTTAAAAAAAGAGTGAGAACCAACCTGATGATTGCCATTCCGCTTTTGATTGTAATTCTTGTTTTTGGCGCGCAAATTTTCTCCTATTATATTGTCCAGGGCAATGTGAAAAACCTAGTTGATGATTCTCACGATGCGGAGGTTTTTAATAAAGTTATTTTTATTCTGGGAAAACAAATTTGGGTAGCTTCTATAGTTGCCGGTATATTCGGGATAATCCTTGCTTACGCGATTACCATACCGATAAAACGGCTGACATCAAGCGCTCTGCAGGTTGCCACAGGTGATTTATCGAGAACTGTGCACATTAATACTGAAGATGAAATCGGCGCTTTAGGTAAGTCGTTTAATGCCATGGTGTCATCTTTAAATGAACATATAATTGACAGCATGACTGGAGGGGTTATTACGATCAATATGAAAGCAATGATCGCAACCTTCAATCGTTCGGCTGAGCTAATATTGGGTTATGATTCTGAGGAAATTGTCGGTAAATCCGTGTTTGAGGTTTTTCCTTTGGATAGTAAAAATTCTGATTTAAGTACGATTATAAAAGATACGCTTGAGCAAAAACAGACAAGTTCCTCCCGGGAAATTAATATTTATTCTCTGGCTGGCAAAAAGATTCCGATTGGGATAACAACCTCGCTGTTAAGGGATAAGAAAAATACTTTTTTGGGCATAGTAGTTACGTTTAAAGATTTAGAACACATAAAACATCTGGAAGAACAGATGCGCAGGGCTGATCGTTTGGCGGCTGTGGGCAGTCTTGCTGCCGGCATAGCGCATGAGATCAGAAATCCTTTGGGTTCGATTAAAGGGCTGGTGCAGCTGCTGGCAGAGGATTTAAAAGAAGATGATAATAAAATCGCGTACACTAAAGTAATTGTCAAAGAAGTTGATCGCTTAAATAAAGTTGTGGAAGAGCTTTTAAGCTTTGCCCGTCCTGATGATTCTGAGCTTGAAGTAAATTTTTCCGAACTTAATCTAAATGAAGTTATTGATCAAACATTGCTTTTAGCCGCGCATGACAGCAAAAAAGAAAAAATTGAAATTATTAAGGAATACGCGGATAATCTGCCTTTGATTTTAGCGGATGCGAAAAAACTGCAGCAGGCATTTCTAAATTTAATAATGAATGCTTTTTCCGCCATGGAAAATGTGGGCAACCTGACGATTAAAACTGAATATAAACCGGAATCAAAAGTGGCAAAAGTAACATTTGCTGACACCGGAATAGGGATAGAGTCTAATAATTTAGCAAAAATATTCGATCCGTTTTTTACAGCCAAGCAGGGGGGGACGGGTTTGGGTTTAACAATTACCCATCAGATCATAGCAACGCATAAAGGCAGGATTGATGTGGAAAGTAAAATAGATAAAGGTACAAAATTTATCATTAGTTTTCCCGTTAAACAGTTAAAAGGATAAACATGGCTGCAAAAATCTTAGTTGTTGATGATGATCAAAGTTTTCGCTTTTTGCTTGAGGAAGCGCTGAAGAAAGAAGGCTATAATGTTGTTTCAGCCGCCTCAGGAGAAGAAGCGCTTGAGCTTTTTCAGCCGGATAAATATGATCTGATTACTTTGGATGTTAAAATGCCGGGAATTGACGGGTTTGAAGTTTTGTCGAGGATAAAAAAAATAAGTCCGCTTCAGCAAATTGTAATTATAACTGCTTATGGCGCGCAGAAAATCGCGATCGAGGCTGTGAAAAAAGGCGCGTATGATTATTTTACCAAACCGTTTGATCTTGATGAATTGCGTTTGATCATCAGCCGATCTCTGGAGTGTTCCAGACTCAATCGCGAGAACAGGCAGTTAAAAGACGAATTGCATAAGCGTTATGACTTTGATGAGATAATCGGCAATAGCGGCAAAATGCTGGAAGTTTTTGAGATAATGAAAAAGATCTCCGGTACTGAAGTGACGGTTTTAATCCAAGGGGAAAGCGGGACAGGCAAAGAACTTGCCGCTCGAGCAATCCATTTTAATAGTTTACGCAAAAATAATCCTTTTATTAAAACAAACTGCGCGGCAATTCCTGACGGTCTTTTAGAAAGTGAATTATTCGGACATGAAAAAGGGGCATTTACAGATGCTTCGGCAAAGAAGATCGGCAGATTTGAAGCGGCAAACACCGGGACAATTTTTCTTGATGAAATCGGCGATATGAGTCTGGCCACACAAGCAAAAGTATTAAGAGCTTTGCAGGAAAAAGAATTTGAAAGAGTTGGCTCAACGCAATCAATTAGAGTTGATGTGCGGATTATCGCGGCGACAAATAAGGATTTATTTCGGGCGGTAAAAGAAGGAGAATTCAGAGAAGATCTGTATTATCGGATCAATGTGGTTAATCTGCAATTGCCGACCCTGCGCCAGAGACGTGAGGACATCCCTTTATTATTTGAGCACTTTATGCATAAATTTAATCAGGAATTCAATAAAGCAATCAAACATATTTCTTTGGAAGCTTTGGAGCTTTTGATGAAGTATTCATGGCCGGGGAATATTCGGGAATTGGAAAATGTTTTACAGCGGGCGATTGTTTTGGCGGAAAAGGATATAATTACAAAACAAGATTTGCCGTTTTATATCCAATGTCTTGATAATGAAATAAAAATCGAAACAGAATCAGTTGATTTTTCTAAGTCCTTAATTGAAACAGTTAAAGATATTGTTGATGATGTGGAAAAACAAATAATCATTAAGGCCTTAAAAAAAACTAATTGGAATAGAACTGAGGCTTCTCGGCTTTTAAAAATAAGCCGAAAGAGCTTATTTAATAAAATGAAAAGATGTAATTTATTAGCAGAAGAGGAATAAACCATGCCTGTATTTAATTATAAAGCGCGGGATACGGCCGGAAAACTGCTCAGCGGCAAATTGGACGCTCCTAATCGGAGTATTGTTGCTGATAAGCTGAGGCAGACGGGGTACTTTGTTGTATCAATAAATGAAGAACGTAACCAGCAAAACGCTTTAGAAGTGGATATTTTTGAAAAGTTTGCTCGAGTTGGGGCCCGGGATCTGGTTATTTTTAATAATCAGCTGGCGACAATGATCGGCTCAGGATTAACTTTAGTTACAAGTTTAAATGTTCTTTCGCAGCAAGTTGAAAATAAAAAACTTCAGGAAGTAATTATTAAAGTTCGCGATGATGTTGAGTCAGGGATATCTTTTTCTTCGGCTTTAGAAAAGCATCCAAAAGTTTTTTCCACACTATTTGTCAATATGATAAATGCCGGGGAAACCGGAGGAGCATTAGAGGAAATCCTGCGCCGTTTAGCTCTCTTTGCCGAGCAGAGCGAAGAAATTAGTATGAATGTTAAAACCGCGCTTACTTATCCGGTTTTAATTGTTCTGGTTACAACCGGAGTAGTTTTATTTCTGGTAATGGGGGTTTTTCCTAAGTTTGAAATATTATTTAAATCAATGGACGTTGCTTTGCCTTTACCTACACAGATTCTATTAACGATTAGCCATTGGTTGCGGGAAAAATGGTATTTTATTGTCGCAACACTTTTTGGTCTGATTGTATTTTTTTTAAGATACAGAAAAACTCCGGCCGGCAAGTACAATATTGAGCTTTTTATCCTGAGAATTCCAGTGTTTGGCACGATTATTAAAAAAGCCGGTATTTCGCGTTTTGCCCGCACTCTGGGAACGCTGATTAATAGCGGGGTGCCTATTTTGCAGTCTTTAAGAATTGTGGAAACAACTGTGGGCAATGCGGCGATTGCTAAAATAGTTAGTATTGTAGCAGATAATGTAAATCGCGGGGAAAGCATGGCCAGTCCTTTGCGGGATAATAAAATCTTTCCTCCAATGGTAGGGCATATGGTCTCTATTGGGGAAGAGTCCGGTACTTTAGATACAATTTTAAATAAAATTGCTGATTTTTATGATAGTGAAGTGGATAGCACAGTAAAAAGGTTAAGCTCGATTATTGAGCCTGTTTTGCTGATTTTTATTGGAGGAATAGTTGGGATGATCGCGCTTTCTTTGTTTTTACCGATGTTTGATCTGGTTAAGGTTATTAAATAAGAAAAAAGCCGGTTTTTGAGTAAAGCTTTACTCAAAAGGCTTAAATTGAGCATGATTATACTCATAAGAGTTTAGTTTTGCTATCTAGTTTTTAGTTTTATTGACGAGAAAAAAGTACAAAAATTGGCATGTTATTTGCTTAACAATAAGTTAAGAGAACATATTTCTTGACAAAATCAAGCAGATATTATATAAAAAGGAGGGAACAGGTGAAAACAAAAGGCTTTACGCTTATTGAACTGCTGATTGTTATCGCCATTTTGGGTATTTTAGTTTCCCTTATCCTGCCTCGCTTTGCTGATGTTCGCGAAGACGCGAATACAAAGGTTTGTGTTGCGAATATGCGAGGATTGGTTTCAGCAATGTCGATCTATGAAACTCGGCAGAATAATGATGCCAATTGGGGAACTGCACCGTATACTGTAGCTAATTTAGTTATTTGGGGTTATATTGCTGCTGAACCGCGATGTCCCTATGAAAATGGTAAAAGTTCTCCAAAGAGTTATACTTTAGTACCCAGTGGGGGTGGATTACCTGACCGGGCTAGTTGTCCAAATATCGGTAGCTATGCAGACCATGTATGGCCATAATTATTAAACAGTTAAAAACAGAGGGGGTGAATGGTAATGAATAGAAAAGGTTTTACATTAATTGAACTTCTGATCGTAATCGCGATACTAGGTATTCTGGTAGCTCTTATATTACCTAGATTTGCGGATGTACGTGAAGATGCGAATACAAAAGTTTGTATCGCAAACTTGCGGGGTTTGGCTTCAGCAATGGCTACTTATGAAGCTAAAGAAAATACAAGTGCTCCATGGAATACAGCGGGTTTTCTGACTGCTGATCTTGTTACTATGCAGTATATCGCGGCTGAGCCGTTTTGCCCATATGAAGCAGGCAAGACAACACCGGTTGCTTATACGCTTGTAGTAAGTACAGCCACTACACCTGATTTAGCTACTTGTCCTAATGGCCCTTCGCCTTCGGGTAATAATGATTATCCAGACCACGTTTGGCCGTAATAAATGGTTTTTAGTATTTGGCTGAAGTTTAAAAGTGGACGGCATCTTATTGTCGTCCACTTTTATTTTAAATTCCTAAGCAATATGAAAAATTAAGGAATAAAAATGCATCGTTTTTATCTTGATTCTGTTGATCTTAAAACAAAAAAAGCTTTTATCTTAGCTGATGAGGCCAAACACGCTTATAAAGTACTGCGGCTTAAAAAAAATGACCAAGTTATTGCTTTTGATGGAAAAGGCAATCAGTATACTGGTATTTTAGAATCAATTAATCCCCGAGAAGCTGTGATTGAAATTCAAAACATTGTACATCTTGAACCGCGGCTGCCGAAAATTACCTTAGCCGCAGCGATTCCCAAACAATCTAAGTTTGATGCGATTGTCGATAAATCCACACAGCTTGGGGTGGATATAATTATTCCCTTATTAACCGAAAGAACAATCGTAAAGCCCGGATTATTAAACCAGGAAGATAAAATTAAGCGTTGGCAGAAAATCGCGATCGAAGCAGCCAAACAATGCGGTCGCGTATATGTTCCCCAAATTGCTCCGCTGCATAAATTTGCGCGAATAGCTGAAAATGCGGATAAATTTGATTTATGTCTGATCGCGGCTTTGGATCAGAATACAGTTGTTTTAAAAGATGTTTTAAAAAATAGAAAACCCAAAAATGTTTTGGTTTTAATTGGTCCAGAAGGAGATTTTACTTCTGAGGAAGTAGAATCTGCTCGCAATTTCAGCGCGATTGCTGTATCATTAGGACCAAATGTTTTAAGGTGTGAAACAGCGGTTACTATGTTATTATCGGTTTTAAATTATGAATGGAAAACATAAAGCATCATTAAAAGTAATCATTGAGGGGTTAGGGTTAAAAGCTAGAAATTTTGTTTTAAAAGAGCAAAGAAAATTTCTAATAATCCTGATTGTGTTTTTTTTGTATTTTTTTGTTGTGGTCATGTATCAGGTTTCTTCAAAAGTTCCGGTTAAACAAGCAGCGCCAAAACAGATCAGCCAATTATGTTTACTTGAGTTCATAAACGGGTGGAGAGATTATCAGCAGAATTTTGATATCAAAGATATGCGTTTTGGTGAGAAATTTCTCTCATTCACTATAAATTTAAAATTAAAAACAAAATCAATCCTAATTGTTAAAAAACTGGCTATGGAAATGATCTTAGGCCTTGAAGAAGAATATCCTGAGCTTGAGAGTATAAATATCAGAGTGATCTGCTATCAGGACTTAGACAAGATAGTTTATGGAACTGCTGTCTATAATCGGGACATGGATGAGGTTACCTGGACATATAAATAAACCGCGGATAAAGTCAATTTTCTAAATGAGTTTGAATATGAATAAAGCGATTAAAAAAACCTGTGCGTTTTATACATTTGGCTGTAAAGTAAATCAGTATGAAACACAATTTATCCGGGAACAGTTTTTAAAACAAGGTTTTGTGGAAACAAAAGAAAAACCTGCCTATTATATTGTCAATGGATGTACAGTTACTTCAGCGGCGGATCGTAAATGCCGCTACCTGCTCAGATCTTTGCATAAAAAAAATCCTCAGGCAAAAATAATTATTACCGGCTGCTTTGCTAAAAATAATCCGAATATTAAAAAACAGAATATGGGGATTAGTCAGGTGATTGAACCGGGGCAAAAATCAATGCTCATTGATATTGCGCAAAACAATATCAATGACCGGATTATTGATCCTTTAGCCAAAGACAAAAAATTGAATAGCCTGCGAAAAGAAATGATTACGGATTTTCAGGCGCACAGCCGGGCTTTTGTAAAAGTTCAGGACGGCTGTGATAATTTCTGCAGTTATTGTATTGTTCCTTATATGCGCGGTTTGCCGATGAGCCGGGCAATAAAAGTTATAATAAAAGAAGTTACTGGTTTAGTAAACAAAGGGTTTAAAGAAATTGTGCTTACCGGAATCAATCTGGGAATGTGGGGCTCGGAATCTGGCAAAGTAAATGGTAAATTGCCGGAGCTGATAAACCAATTGGTAAAAATAAAACAATTAAAGCGCTTAAGGTTAAGTTCAGTGGAATTCGCACATGTCGATGATTTGCTTATCGAACAATTTAAAAAATCCAAAAAGATCTGCGCGCATTTACATATTCCGCTGCAAAGCGGTGACGATGATATCCTGAAAAAAATGAACCGGCGCTATAACCGGGTTTTGTTTTTAAACCGGATAAACCAAATAAAACAAGCTATTCCGCGGATCTGTTTTACCACGGATATAATGGTTGGCTTTCCCGGAGAAACTGAGGAAAACCTTAATAATACCATTGATATTGTAAAAAAGGCCGGGTTTTTAAAAGTGCATATTTTTCCTTTTAGTCCAAGACCCGGCACACCAGCAGCTAGAATGCCGGAACAGATTGATAAGAAAATTAAAGACAAATATAAGAAAAATCTCGCAGAGATTTCTAAACAGACAAGCTTTGAAGTCAGAAAAAAATTACTTAATACAAAACTAATAGTGCTTTTTGAAGAGTTGTCCAAAGATGGTTATTGGATGGGATATTCTGATAATTATGTGCAAATAAAGCTGAAATCTGCTCAAAATCTGAAAAATTTGATATTGCCAATAAAAATAAGCCGGGTGACGGCTGATGATACTATTGGGATTCTGGCATAATAAACTAATGAAATACTCGAAAAACGCTTTAAATCCTGCTGAATATTAGATCTAACATGTTTGCCAACACATACTTAAATATGTCTTGAATAGATTTTGAATATATGCTAGACTAAATGCATAATAAAAAATTAAAAAGCTGCTTTTTAAAGGACTTGAGTTAGTTTAAGACCATGGAACAAATAAAAAATTTATTAAATAAATTTATCAAGCAAAAGCCTAAATTTGAAGTGGGACTTGATATCGGCAATTCTAGTGTTAAAGTTGTGCAATTGCTATCAAAGTCTAATAGCAAACTAAGAGAACTTGTTAGTTTTGATGTTCAGAAATTTAATGGCACGGGTAATGATGCGATTGCTGAGGCAATCAAAAAAGCTTTGAAAAATGCCAATATCACAGCTACCTCGGTCAATACTTCAGTTTCCGGACAAGCGGTTATTGTGCGGTATATTCAAATGCCAAAAATGTCCAAAGAAGATCTGGATAAAGCGCTTAAACTGGGAATTGGTAAATATATTCCTTTTGGCGTTGATGAAGTAAATTGCGATTCGCAGATTCTTGATGATTCTGACAAGAAATCCAAGATGATGAAGGTATTGCTGGTTGCGGTTAAAAAAGATATTGTCAAAGAGAGAATGACTATCCTGTCTAAAGCAGGGCTGACGGCTAATATTATTGATGTTGATTCTTTTGCGATTGTTAATTCATTTCAATTAGTCAGCCAAGAAAATATGGGGATTATCGCGGTTTTAGATATCGGCGCTGAAATTTCCAGTACAACTATTCTAAAGGATAATGTGCCGCATTTTAATCGCGATGTGCCAATTGGCGGTAATAATTTTACCAAGGCAATAATTGAAGAATTTGAAATGACGGTTGAAGAGGCGGAAGAGCTTAAACATAATCCCCAAACTCGCTATGGAGATTTAATTACCGCCATTCGTCCGGTTATTGACGCGCTTGCTGATGAGATGCACTTGTCGTTTAATTATTGTGAAAGCCAGCTGGGCGGGTCAGTACAGAAAATTTTCCTTACTGGCGGTACGGCAAAATTCAAAGGAATCGGTAAAGTCCTAAGTGGGATTTTAGGAGTTGATGTGGAAATTTGGGATCCGACGAGAATTTTGCTGGTTAATGAGTCTTTGCCCAGAGACAAACTGGTAGAAACCGGGCCGCTTTTGACTGTTGCCGTGGGTTTGGCTTTAAGAGGATAGGTTATGATAGAAATTAATTTACTCCCTTCAGAATATAAAACTCAAAGAAAAGCAAAAGCAAAAAATGTGCCGGTAAATTTAATCCTTATCAGTACTAATGCTCTGCTGACTGCGGTTTTATTAATTGTTACGGGTATGAATCTTTCGCGAACTGTTACCTTAAGCGCTTTAAATACGAGACTGGAAGGTTTGGCGCCTGAACAGCAAAAGATAATTGCTTTACAGCGGAGAATGCAAAGTTTAAAATCAACTAACGCGATGTTTAGTCCTTTAGTGGATAATCGGTTTTTATGGGCAAAAAAACTTTATTATTTAGATGCTGCGATGCTTCCGGGAATATGGCTGAGAAGTCTTTCTTTGGAAAAAAAAATAATTAATACAATGCTTGATCCGAGTTATCCCGGCAATTCAGTAAATCATTTAAAAATTGGCGCAACTGTGGTTTCAATTTCGCATGATGAAATGGGAACTGTCGGCAAATTAATCAGAAAACTAAAAACAAGTGATGAATTTTTTAAGGATTTCAGCAATATCGAGTTAGAAGGAGTTGTTAGCCGGAGTATTGGTTCTGTGGAAGTCATGGATTTTACTTTACTTTGTTTGTTTAAACCGGAAATTAACTTATGAGTTTAGATCTTTCTTTTTTTAAAAAAATAAAAATTCCAGTTTTTCAGATTGTCTTGGGTTGTATTGCTGCTGCTTGTCTTTTTTTGACAGTTCCCCAAGTAATTAATATGCAGAAAATTTCTAAAGAAGTAGCGGATAAAAGGACGATTCTTAAGGACCTTGATAGCGGGATTAAAAATTTTGCTCTTTTAGAAAAAGATGAAGCATCAATGAGTAAAGCCTATAATGATTTTTTGGCTAGTTTGCCGGCGCAAAAAGAATTTCCAATTTTTCTTGAATTAATTTCCCAGATGGCAAAAAATAATAATGTAAAGATTATTGCCATGGAACCGCAAAAAACAACAGATATTCAAAGCCTGTTTTTTGTTAAGATCCCGGTTTTTGTTGACGCGTATTGCGGTTACCATGAGTTAGGAAAGTTTATAAACGATATCGAATCCGCTGATAAATTGATGAAGATTGGTACAATTAAAATAACCAAAGATGATCCGGATTCTGAAATGTTGCAAGTTTTTCTTTTAATCCATACTTTTTGTCTAATCGAGGATGATAGTGTCTAAGCGATCACTGGTTATAATTATATTATTATTTTGTTGTCAAACCGCTAATGCTAAGAGCGCTGGGCGTGATTTTATTTATAAAGATGAGGGGACGCGTGATCCGTTTATCGCTTTGGTAACCAGTGACGGAAGAATTCTGCCGGGCGCGCGTGAAACCACGGAATCAACTAATATTGAGCTTGAAGGTGTTATCTGGGATCCAAACGGTAATTCATTAGCGATAATTAATGGAAAACCAGTTAAAGAGCAGCAGCGAATAATGAATTTGCAGGTTTTAAAGATAAAAAAGGACAGTGTGCTTTTACAAAAAGAGGGGAAAGTTATTGTGGTTTATTTAAAAAAAGGAGGGGGAGATACAAATGGTGAATGATAAAACTTTAACTTTTAAGGTAAAACTAGCAGGAGTGATATTTATTCTAGTTTTGGGGGTAGGTTCTTTTATCGCCGCTAATGGAGTAAATGAAATGCAAGTCGAAGACGCGGGTGAAGGTAATATTAGTGTGGAGTTTAAAGACGCGGATATTCATGATGTATTTAGAGTTTTGGCATTAAAAGGCAATGTAAGTATAGTTTCTGATCCAGAAGTAAAAGGTTTAGTTACAGTTCAGATAACAGACATTCCCTGGGAAAAGGCTTTGGATGTTATTTGCCGTACTTATGCTTATGCTTATGAGCGTGAGGCTAATATCATTAGAGTTACTACCTTAGATAAGCAGGGACAGGAAAATCTAGTGACTGATGTTTTTCCGCTAAATTACGCGAAAGCAGCAAGTGTTGCTACGGCGATAGCGGAAATGCGCTCAGACAGAGGGAAAATTAAAGCGGATGACCGGGCAAATCTTATAATTGTTACTGATATTCCAACCAATATTTATAAGATTGCTCAGGTAATTAAAAGACTTGATTCCATCACCCCGCAAGTTACCATAGAAGCTAAGATTGTGGAAACTAATATGACTAATAGTGAGGATTTAGGAATTAAATGGAATGCTGCATATAGTGCGGGCATGTCCAGCCGTCCAACTACTTTTCCCTGGCCTGCCAATAGTGCTGGGAAAGTATATGATAGTTATTTACCTTTAGGCGACGATGCAGCGACCTTTCATTCCGGAGCGGCTGTACCCTCATTTCCTTTAGCGGAAGCAACAAGTTTTTCTTATGGGATTTTAGATGGAAGTGCTTTCAATGTTTTGCTTGAAGCTATTCAGAGCAAAGGAAAAACCAAAATACTTTCTAATCCAAGAATCACAACACTGGATAATGAACCGGCGGAAATTCATGTGGGAACAGACTGGCCGATTGCTAATTATACATATAATGAGCAAACCGATAGATTTGTTATCAGCGGATGGGAATATAAAAGTTACGGGATTTTGCTAAAAGTTACCCCGACGATTAATCAGAATGGTTATGTTACTTTAAAATTGCATCCAGAGATTAGCGATAAACAAGAAGAAATTGATTTTCAGGGTGCGCGCGTACCGGTACTAACCACGCAATCAACTGATTGTACAGTAATGATTAAAGACGGAAATACTCTGGTTATTGGCGGATTGATAAAAGATAAAGTTGTTACAACTAAAACAAAAGTTCCGTTATTAGGAGATATTCCTTTACTCGGAATATTATTTACGCATAAATCAGAAGAAATTATAAAGAATGATTTATTGATTTTCATTACTCCGCATATTATCAAAGAGGAAAATTTAGCTAAGCGTCAGCAGATAACCCAGGCTTTAGATGTTCAGAGACTGGTTAATCTAGCGCCTAATTCAGAAGAGAATTTACTCGTGGCTACAAGTGATAAAGATAAAAAAGATAGCTTTATCCAAGGGGAAATGTTTGTCGATCAGACTCAGACTGATTCTGTTTCAGCAGTTGAGCCGGCAATGGAAATGCCTAAATCAGCAGCCAGTGCTAAAGAAGATATAATGGTGATTGATGAACAAGAATTTAGTCCGGAAGCGGCAACAACTCAGGTAAATAAGTCTTCTTTGCCTGAGGCAAAGCCTGTTGCCATCACCCCGCAACCCAAAAAACAAGCTCAGGTAAAGACTCTGGTTGAGCCAAAACCAGCAAAAGAAAAAGTTGGGGAAGAAAACACGGAAAAAAAAGACGGCAATAAAGGCGTTATTTTTAAAAAATAGTAATTGACGTTTGCTGCTTAGGTGAAGACAAAAACAAAGACAGAAGACTCCTAAGTTGGTCTTAAGTCCTTGTTTTTGTCTTTTAAAAGGTTATAAATGCAGGTAACAAAAATAAATATTAGTTTTAGCAAAAAAGGAATGATCCGGTATATTTCACATCTTGATTTTATACGATTGATTTACCGCGCGCTCAGGCGTGCTGATCTGCCTTTTATGCTAAGCGAAGGGTTTAACCCGCGGCCAAAAATTAACTTTGGACAAGCTTTGAAGCTTGGAGTTGAGGGAGTTATGGATATTGTGTTTTTTTTAAAAACACAAGTAGCGCTTGAGGAATTTAAACAAAGAATTGAACAGCAGTTAACTAAAGATATAAGGATACTGGGAATTAGTTATGGAAAGTAAAGAAATTTTAATTAGTGTTGATGAACAGGAAAAGCGAGTAGCTATTCTTGAAGACAATAAACTTGAAGAATTTTTCTTGGAAAGAACAGCTATTCAGCATCTGGCAGGAAATATTTATAAAGGCCGGGTCGCGCAAATAGTTAAAGGTATGGAAGCTGCTTTTGTTGATATTGGTCTGGGCAAAAACGGTTTCCTGTATGTACAGGAATTACTCCCTGAAAAACCGGATGAATATTCTGTTGAGATTGAAGAAAGCATTGTTGTTGTTGAGACAGCGGCTCCTAAGGTTAATGAAGAAAGAGTTAGAATTGAGAATTTGCTGAGCAAAGGACAAGAAGTATTAGTTCAGGTTGTTAAGGAACCTTTTGGCACAAAAGGCTGTAGATTAACCAGCCATATAAGTTTACCGGGACGGTTTCTGGTGCTTATGCCTTATAGTAAAAATATTGGTATTTCTAAGAAAGTAACCAATGAAAAAGAACGGGCAAGGCTTAAGCAGCTATTAAAAGATATCGGATTACCAAAGGAAATGGGATGTATTGTCCGTACTCAGGCAGTAGGCATGGGCAAGGATGAATTTAAAAGAGAGTTAAAATATTTATTAAGGCTGTGGAATACAATTCAAACCAAGTCAGCTAAAAGCAAAGCGCCGGCTTTAATTCATGAAGAATATGATATTGTTTTAAGGATTGCTCGAGACATTTTCAGCGATGATGCTAAAAGCCTGATTATTGATAGCAAGGATGACTATAAACGGGTGATGAGTTTTATCAAAGCATTGGCTCCGCAATTGCGTAATCGGATAAAATTGCATAAAGACAAAATGCATTTATTTGAAAAATTTGATGTTGAACATCAAATCGATCAAATCTATGACCAGAAGATTCCTTTGAAAAAAGGGGGATATATTGTTATTGAGCGGACTGAGGCTTTGGTCTCAATTGATGTGAACAGCGGCAGCTTTGTTAACCGGGGAAGACTTGAGGAAACAGCATTTTTAACTAATCTGGAAGCTGCCAAAGAAATTGCCCGGCAGGCAATGCTTAAAGATTTAGCCGGGATTATTGTTATTGATTTTATTGATATGCAAAAGAACGCGCACCAAAAGAAAATATTGCAGGTTTTGACAAAAGCTTTGGAAAAAGATAAGGCGCGATCAACAATTTATCCCTTTTCTCCTTTAGGTCTAGTCCAAATCGCTCGGCAGAGAATTCGCAAAAACATTGAAAGCGTAATCTTTCAAAAATGTGCTGCCTGTGAGGGGACTGGACGGATAAAATCAACGCAATCTGTTGCAATCAAAGTGCTAAGGCAAATTAAAAACCATCTTAAAACTCATAAAAAGCGCTATCTTGAAGTAAAAGTAAATCCCAAGATAGCATTGCGTTTTTTAAATGAAGATCGAGTCGCGATTATCAATATGGAAAAGAGATTATGGGTAAAAATCGCTGTATTTACCGATGAACAATTAGGTATTGAAGATGTATTATTTTTATGATATACTCATTTGTTGTTTTAAAAATTGAGAAAACTAAAATTAAGCAATTTGGAGGTGGACAAAGTGTACGCAATATTAGAAATTGGCGGTAAGCAGTATAAAGTTGCCCAAGACGATATTATTGAAGTTAACAAAATCGAGCAAGATGATAATAGCTCTGTTACTTTAGATAAAGTTATTTTGGTTGCTGATGGAGAAAACATTAAAGTAGGCCAACCTTATGTCGCAGGTGCTAATGTAGAAGCAGAAGTTTTAGCGCAGACTAAAGCTCCTAAGGTAATAATTTACAAGTATTTAAGAAGAAAAGATTCACACAAAAAGACCGGGCATCGTCAAAAGTTAACAAAGTTATTAATTAAAAAAATCAATAATTAACACTTCAGGTGATTTGATTGAAAAGTCAGATCTATATTGAGGATCTGATTGTAGTTAAATCATAGGGCATTAAAGGAGATAAAAACAATGAGTACGAAAAAAGGACAAGGCGCTAGCCGAAATGGTAGAGATAGTAATTCAAAACGTTTAGGTTTAAAACGTTCTGGCGGACAACCAGTTACAGCGGGTTGTATTTTAGTTAGACAGTGCGGTCAAAAAATCAAACCAGGCAAGAATGTTGGTATGGGCAGAGATTATACTTTATATGCTGAGGTTGACGGTAAAGTTTGTTTTCCTAAACCAAAAGTCATCAGTGTTGACGCAAATTAAGATTGGTTGATGGGTCATGTTTGTTGACCGAGCTAAAATTTATGTTCAGGCTGGAGACGGTGGAAAAGGCTGTGAGAGCGAATATTACAAAAAAGGCTGGCGTCACGCTCGTAGAGATGGCGGCGATGGTGGCCATGGCGGATCAATCATAGTAAGATCTGATGTAAATATTCATACTTTGCTTGATTATCGCTATCGACAACACTTTAAGGCCCCATCAGGTAAACATGGAGGCAGCAATAATAAAAGAGGAGCCGATGCTCCTGATTCTATTATTCTTGTGCCACCTGGAACTATTATCCGCGATGTTGATACCGGATGTTTGATTCGAGATTTAGATAAGCCTAATGAGCAGGTTATTGTAGTCCGGGGTGGAACAGGCGGTGTCGGAAACTTTAAAAGATTCCAAGCCACTCAGGGCAGCCCTGGCGAGCAGGTTAGAATAAGTTTGGAACTGAAATTAATCGCGGATATTGGTTTAATCGGCTATCCCAATGCCGGAAAATCTTCTTTTATAAATAAAATTTCTAAGGCAAACTCAAAAGTTGCTCATTTCCCATTTACTACCTTAAGTCCAGTGCTTGGGGTTGTCAATTCAGCTTCTTCTGAATCCAGGCTGGTTGTGGCGGATATTCCTGGAATCATTAAAGACGCGCATCAAGGTAAAGGCTTGGGTATTGAATTTCTTCGTCATATTGAACGGACAAAAATATTACTGTTTGTGATTGACATGGCTGGGATTGACGGCCGCGACCCGATTATGGATTACGCGGATCTTTTAAATGAATTGCAATCATATGATCATCTGTTGTTAAAAAGACCGCAATTAATAATTGCTAATAAGATGGACCTAGAACAAGCAAAAGAAAATTTGACAAAGTTTAAAAAAGCAATAAGAAAAATAGTTTATCCAGTCTCTTGTTTGGAGTCACTAGGAATCGAAAAAGTAAAAGAGGCTTTGTTTAAAAAACTGGCAAAATTTAAGAAAGAAAAAAGTGATTAACCTGGAAAAAAACTCAAGAATAGTGATTAAAGTCGGCTCAAGTATTCTGGTTGATGATTCTGGTAAGCTGGATATGGCTAAATTAGGATCAATTACGACTATAGTCAGCGGCTTAAAAAAAAACGGCTACAATGTTGTGCTGGTTTCTTCCGGGGCGATTGCTTGCGGAATGGAAAAACTGGGGTATACCCATAGACCCCAAACCATAGCGGAATCTTCATGTGCCGCAGCCATTGGGCAGAGTCTGCTGATGTTTGCTTATGAACAGTTATTTCGCAAAGCCGGACTTATCTGCGCGCAAATCCTCTTGACTTCCGATTGTCTGGACAAAAGAGATAGATATTTAAACGCCCGGACTACAATTTTACATCTGCTGGAAAAGGGCAATGTTGTGCCGATTGTCAATGAAAATGACGCGGTTGTAACTGATGAGATCCGCTTTGGCGATAATGATAAACTTTCCGCTCAGGTCGCGGTTTTGATTGACGCGCAGCTTTTGGTAATCCTTTCTGATGTCGATGGGGTTTATGATGAAAAGGGAAAAGTAATTGATCAGATCGCGGAGATTGATTCCTGTATTGAAAAATTAGCCGGTGATACATCTCGGCAAACCAGTACCGGCGGAATGATTACTAAATTTGAAGCAGCGAAAATCGCGGCTAATGCCGGAATTTTGATGGTAATCGGTAATGGCAAAAATATTGATCTTGTGCAAAACATTGTTGATGCCAAGCAGGTGGGAACATGGTTTATCCCGAAAAAAGATAAAATTTCCGGGAAGAAAAAATGGATCGCGTTTAGCTGTAAGAATTGCGGTAAAATTATTGTTGATGATGGGGCAAAAAAAGCGCTAATTGAAAAGAAAACAAGTTTGCTGGCAATCGGGATTGTCGCGATTGAAGGAAAATTTTCTTTTGGTGATTTGGTGGTTATTTTTGATCAAAATGCTAATGAAATAGCGCGGGGTTTAACCAATTATTCCAGTGATGAATTAGCAAAGATTAAAAAAGTTAAAACCGCGGACATTGAAAATATTTTGGGCTATAAGTCTTATGATGAGGTTATTGACCGAGATAATCTGGTTGTGGTTAAATAATCTAGGATTGATTTAATGATCAATTACTTAAAAAGAAATGCAGGAGGATTTAATGTCTTTACAGTCTGAGCTTATAACTATCGCTAAGCAGGCGCAAAAGGCAGCCCGATTCCTAAGTGTTGTTTCTACCGCAGAAAAAAATAAAGCGCTTAAGGCCATGGCCCAGGGATTGCTTAAAAACAGCAAAGCAATCATTATGGCGAATAAAAATGATATCCAATCCGCAAAAAAGGAAAATCGAAATTCCGCTTTTATTGATCGGCTCACTCTTAGCCAATCAGGAATAAAAAAAATGAGCGAAGATCTGTTGAGTGTAGCAGATTTAGCTGATCCAATATCTGCGGTTATTAAGACTTGGCAAAGACCAAATGGATTGGTTCTGAGCAAAGTTAGAGTTCCTTTGGGAGTGATCGGCATAATTTATGAATCTCGTCCGAATGTTACCAGCGACTGCGCGGGTTTGTGCTTAAAAACCGGCAATGCGGTTATCCTGCGCGGCGGCAAAGAGTCGTTTCATTCAAATCTGGCTATTTACAAAGTAATCTCCAGCGCTTTGGTTAAAGTTAATTTCCCCCAGGGGTGTATTAACCTAATTCAAACAACTGACCGTCAAGCCGTAAGCGAGATGCTTAAACTTAATGATTATATTGATCTGATAATTCCCCGGGGAGGAGAATCTTTGATTCGCAGTGTTGTGGAAAATTCGCGGATTCCGGTGATAAAACATTATAAAGGGATCTGTCATACATATATTGATAAGTATGCTGATTTTACCATGGCGCAGGAAGTTGCTTTTAATGCCAAAGTGCAAAGGCCTTCTACTTGTAATGCCATGGAATGTTTACTTGTGCATTCGGCGATCGCGGAGAAATTTTTGCCGCAGATGATCAAACGCCTGCAAACAGCCGGAGTGGAAATCAGAGGCTGTGAAAAAACAGTTAAGCTTATTCCCGGAATAAAGCTGGCCAGCAAGCAGGATTATGCTACTGAGTATCTGGATTTAATTCTGAACGTGAAAATTGTTAGTTCCCTGAAGCAGGCAATTGAGCATATTACTAAATACGGCAGCAAGCATTCTGAGGCGATTATCACCGAGAACTTACGCAATGGCATGAACTTTCAAAAATCAGTTGACGCGGCCTGTGTTTATTTAAATGCCTCTACCCGTTTTACTGACGGCAATCAGTTTGGTTTAGGCGCGGAAATCGGGGTCAGTACTGATAAACTGCACGCGCGCGGACCAATGGGGCTTGAAGAGCTGACAACCTATAAATATATCATAATGGGTAATGGACAAATCCGGACCTAAAAAACGTATTGGAATTCTTGGGGGCACATTTAACCCTGTTCATTTTGGGCACTTGGCTATTGCTGCTGCTGCCAAGGAACAGGCAAAACTTGATCTGGTAATTTTTATTCCAGCGCGTGTTCCTCCGCATAAGAACCCTCAAAATTTAATTGATTCAAAACTGCGTTATGAAATGACACAGTTGGCAATAAGCGATAATAAAGAGTATACGATCAGTAATATTGAAATTAAGAAAGAAACAGTTTCTTATTCAGTTGAGACGCTAAAGCAGATTAAAAAAATATATCCGCAGGCAGAAATATTTTTTATTATCGGTTCAGATTCCGTGCCGGAATTAAAAACCTGGCGCTTGATCAATGAAATCTTTAAACTTTGCTGTTTTATCGTGGCAAAACGTCCTGATTTTGAGCGATTTGATAATTCTGATTTGCCAAATAGCGCGGTAATCCTAAACGGGATTTATCCGAATATTTCAAGTACTCGGATTCGAGAGCTTTTAAAACAGGGTTTAGCGGTTGAGGATCTTGTCCCAGAGCCAGTGATTAAGTATATTAAAGAAAATAAACTGTATAAATGAAAAATAAAATCAAACGAAACGAATAGATAAAATGGATACGCATCTTACTTATATATTGCCTGTGATCTTAATTATTTTAGTTGCTTTTTCCGCTTTCTTCGCGATGTCGGAAGTTGCGTTTGTCAGCCTGAATAAGTTAAGATTGCGTTATCTGCTTAGTCAGAACCGAAAAAATGCCACAGATGTTCATCGGGTGGTGAATAAAATGGATAAGCTGATTACCACAATCCTCGTGGGTAATAATTTTGTAAATATCGCGATTTCCGCGATTGGTACGGCAATTTTTATTAAAATTCACGGCAATAATTTCAGCTCTATCGCGATATCAACGCTAATCGTTACTTTTGTGGTTTTATTTGCCGGAGAAATTACACCGAAACTGTTTGCGGTTAAGCATGCGGAAGAAGTTGCTTTGCGCGTTGCCTGGTTAATGGATTTGATCATCAATCTTCTTTCTCCGATTGTCAGAGTGTTTTTGGAGGGCAGTAATCTGTTTTTAAAGCTATTGGGTGAGCCGCCGTCAAAACGTTCTCCGCTGGTTAGTGAAGAAGAAATCCGGCTGATGATCGAGTTGGGCAAAGAAGAGGGTGTGTTGACTGATCGGGAAAGAAGCATGCTGCATCGCATCTTTGAGTTTGGCGATACTCTGGTCTATGAAGTGATGATGCCGGTTGATAAAGTTGTCGCGATTGATATAAATTCTACAGCCGATGATATTCTGGATGTGATTGTGGAAGAAGGGCACTCGCGTATTCCGGTATATGCTGGAGATATAAATAATATCGTCGGGGTGATTTATGCCCGAGAGCTGCTGACTATCTGGAGAAATAAAGATCTGATAATAATCCGCGATTTATTACATCCGCCGTTTATTGTAAAAACCCGGATGAGAGTAAGTCAGCTTTTGCATGAATTTCAAAGAATTCATATTTATATGGCGATTGTTAAGGATGAAAAAAATGATACCCAGGGCTTGGTGACTTTAGAAGATCTTATCGAGGAAATAGTGGGTGAAATCGAAGGGGATGTAAGTTAATTTACATTGTGATTAATTAAATTTTAAATAGGAGCTGGATTTATTTTGAAAGACAAAGTATTGAGAATTGTTGAACTGGCAGAGGAAGTAAAAGCCGATGATATTGTTGTTTTAGATCTACGTAAAATATGTAATTTTTGTGATTATTTTGTGATTTGTACTGGAACTTCTTCAACTCACGTCAAAGGGATCGCGGATCAAATAAATGCCCGGTTAAAGGAATGTGGTTTTACTACGAATCCGCGGGCAAGTTATCAAGAATCCCGCTGGATAGTATTGGATTATGCCAGTGTAATGGTGCATGTTTTTGATCAGGAAGCTCGGGAATTTTATGACTTAGAAAATCTTTGGGCCCAAGCGAAAAAAATGAATTTAAAGAAAAAGGAGAAAAAAAAGAAATAAATGGATTTATTGACTTATATTTTACCCATTGTGACTTTTTTTGTTGGTAGTTTTATCGGATATCGGATCTATCGCAAAGAAGAGCGGCTTAGACATCGCCGTGTCTGGAGCCGAATTGAGCGGCGTAATGTTATGCGGACAATAAATTCACTTGTTTCGGCTATTGATTTTAAAGATAAACAGACAAGAAACCACTCGGATAATGTAAGGCATTATGCGGTAGCGATTGCTAAGGCAATGGGGCTATCTCAATCCCAAATCGATACAATAAAAGAAGCGTGTCAAGTCCATGATCTTGGAAAAATCGGAGTGCATGATAATATCCTGACTAAGCCGGGAAAACTTACGGAACAAGAGTTTAAGGAAATGAAATTACATTCCTTAGCCGGGGCGGTAATTTTAAAGCCGTTTCATTTCCTGGATAAAGTTGTATTAATCGTCAGGCAGCATCATGAACGTTATGACGGCACCGGCTATCCTGATGGAATTAAAGCGGAAAAAATTGATATTGGGGCTAGGATAATGTCAGTGGCTGATAGTTTTGACGCGATGACCAGCAAGCGTCCGTATCGTAATCCGATTAGTAAGGAGGATGCTTTGGCTGAACTGCAAAACTTTAGCGGTACGCAGTTTGATCCTAAGATTGTGGAAGTGTTTATTAAATTGATGAATGAAAGCACGGATTTATTTAAAATTCCAGGAGAACCTTTGGATGGAGTATGATTTAAAAAATATAATTATCCAGTCAATAGAAGAGATTATTAAGGAAAATTCGCTTAGTAATAGAGATATTTTGGTTGAAATCGAAAATCCTAAAGATCAGCAATTCGGCGATTGGTCAGTTAATACAGCTATGAAACTGGTCAAAGACTGTAAAAAACCGCCTTTGGAAATCGCTAAATTTCTTACTGAAAAATTGCCGGAAAAGCTTAAGCAAAAGCAGATACAGGATAAAATTGAAAAAATAGAAATAAAACCACCGGGATTCATAAATATTTTTCTTTCCAAAATGCGATGTATGATGTGCTAAAGCTGATTCAGTCCCAAGGAGACAACTTCGGCAAGAGTAGCTTGGGAAAAAAACAAAAAATTTTAATTGAATTTGTCAGTGCTAATCCTACAGGGCCTTTGAGTATTGCCCATGCGCGTCAGGCCGCAGTCGGAGAGAGTTTGGCAAGTATTTTGGCTTTTCGCGGTCAGGCTGTATCCAAGGAATATTACATCAATGATGAAGGAAATCAAATAAGAAATCTCGGCTTAAGTCTGCTGTTTAGATATAAAGAAAAATTAGGCAAAACCGATATTGAATTTCCTGACCAGGGATATAAAGGCGAATATTTATTTGAACTTGCGCAGAAAATGATTGATGCGGATGGTGATAGGTTTTTAAATGATCAAACAGAGCCAACAATAAAAAAATTCTCGGATTTTGCCGCCAGTTCTATCTTGCAGGGGATTGAGCAGGAACTTAAATGTTTCGGGGTTGAATTTGATCAATGGTTTAGTCAGAAAGATCATATAACCATTGAGAAGGTTACTCAGGTTCTAAATGAATTAAAAACTAAGAATTTGATCTATGAATTAGATGGGGCAACCTGGTTTAAATCAACCCAGTTCGGAGACGATAAAGACCGGGTGGTGATTAAAAGCGATGGACTGTTTACTTATCTTGCACCGGATATTGCTTATCATAAAATGAAGTTTGATCGCGGTTTTGACAAGCTTATTGACATCCTCGGTCCTGATCATCATGGGTATATAAACAGAATCAAGGCTTCTGCTTGCGCGCTGGGTCATAATAAAGATGATCTTGAGGTTTTAATCATTCAATTGGCAACTTTATCTAGAGACGGCCAGCCGGTTAAAATGTCAACCAGAGCCGGTGAATATATTACCTTACGGGAATTAGTTGATGAAGTTGGCTGTGACGCGGCCAGGTTTTTCTTTTTAATGCGGCGGTGTGATACGCATCTTGATTTTGGTCTTGAGCTTGCTAAAAAACATAGTATGGATAATCCGGTTTATTATGTTCAGTATGCTCATGCTCGAATTTGCAGTATTTTTGAGGCGGCAAATCAGTATAAATCTGAACTGGAAAATATTAAGATTAATTACGCGCTTATTAATGAACCAGAAAGTCTTGATTTGATTCGCCGGCTGAATGCTTTTTCTGATGTTCTGCAATTGTGCGCAATAACCCTAGATCCGCAGGCTTTGACTACTTACTTAAGAGAACTGGCATCAGAGTTTCATGGTTTTTATAATAAACATCGCGTTTTTGCTGAAGGTCAATGGGAGACTACCAAGGCGCGTTTGGTTTTAATTGAATGCGTAAAACAGGTTATTTGTACAGGGTTAAAGCTTTTGGGCGTAAGCGCGCCTTTAAAAATGTAGTAATCAGGCGGTGATTGTATGGAAAACAAATATGATTTAATTGTTTTAGGTTCTGGACCGGGCGGATATGTGGCGGCTTTACGCGCCGCGGCTTTAGGCCAAAGAGTATGTTTAATTGAAAAAGAGGCTTTGGGCGGAGTATGTCTTAATTGGGGATGCATACCAACAAAGACATTATTAAAAAGCGCTCATTTTTTTAATTCCTTAAAAAAATCCGAGACTTTTGGCATTAAGCTAAAGCCGGACAGCATTGAGCTTGATTTTCAATCTATTCAGAAAAGAAAACAGGAAATTGTCGATAAACTTAAAAAAGGCATAGAATTTTTACTTAAAAAACGCAATGTCAGCATAGTAATCGGACATGGCAAATTTCTCGATAAGAACAGCATTGATGTTGACGGGGAAAAAATATATTTTGATAAAGCGATTATTGCCACAGGTTCTTATCCCGCGGAATTAAGAGATATTAAATTCGATCATAGTATGGGAATTGTTTCCAACCGCGGAGTGCTGAGCTTTACGGCTGTGCCGAAAAGCTTGTTGATTATCGGAGGCGGTGTAATCGGCTGCGAATTCGCGGATATTTATTCCGCATTAGGCAGTGAAGTGACGATTGTTGAGTTTGCCGAACAAATTTTGCCTAATGAAGATAAAGATATCGTCCGTATTTTAGACAGTGTTTTTGAGAAAAGAAAAATCAAAATAATTACCAAGTCTAAAGTCGATTCGGTTATTCAACAAGCTAATGGCCAAAATCTATTGGCAAAAGTATCCAATGGCCAAGAGCTAAGAGTTGAAAAAGTACTGTTAAGCGTGGGCCGGATTCCGAATATTAATAATTGCGGGCTTGATAATCTGGGAATAGAAATACAAGCTGGAAGAATTGTGGTCAATAGTCAGATGCAAACTAGCATAAGTACAATTTACGCGATTGGTGATGCTGTGGGACAGAACTTCTTAGCGCATGTTGCCAGTCATCAGGCAATTGTGGCTGCTGAACATATAGCCGGAGCTAATGTCAGGATGAATTATGATATTATTCCGCGCTGCATTTACACTCATCCTGAAATCGCCAGCGTTGGTAAAACTCAAGAGCAAGCTGAAAAAATGGGAATAAAGATCAAGCTGGGTAAGTTTCCCTTCAGCGCATCTGGGAGGGCAATGATTGAAGCTGATTCTCCGGGGATGATAAAAATTATTGTTCAAGAAAATAATGATAAGATTATCGGCGCAGCTTTATGTGGGCCTATGGCTACTGAACTGATTCATGAAATATGTGTGGCAATGAGCGCTGACTTAAAAATAGGCCAATTGGGAAATATAATCCATGCTCATCCCACATTATCGGAATCAATCATGGAAGCAGCGCAAGATGCCGACGCGAATGCGATTCATCTGATAAAACAGCGATAATAGCTAGGCGAAAAGTTTTAATCAAAAACAATGAAACAATAAAAATGCAGCTTGAAAAAAAAGCTTTATCATGTTAGGATTAATCATGTTAAGCTGATTAATCCACAGATTAAAATAATTTAAATAAACAGGAGGCTATGAAATGCAAGAAATAGTAATGCCGGCTTTAGGAGAGGATATTGAAGAAGCGACGATATCATTTTGGCATGTTGTACCTGGAGAGCATATTGATAAAGGAGCTGATATTGTAGAAATCACCACAGAAAAAAGCACTTTTAATGTGCCAGCGCCTTGTACCGGTGTTATAACTGAGATCATCGCCTTAGAGGGTGAATCTATTCCTGTCGGCGATGTTCTAGCGCGGATGGAGGAGGAGGATTAAGATGGATAAAATTTTAGAAATTCTTGAAAAAGACGCGAGAACTACTCCGGAAGAAATTGCCCGGTTTATTAATCAGGATGTAAAAACAGTAAAAAAACAGATTAAAAAATTTGAAAAAGACGGGGTTATTCTTAGATATAAAACAATTGTGAATAAAGAGCTTGTTTGTGAGAAGAATAATGAATTAAGAGCTTTGATCGAAGTGAATATCCTGCCGCAAAAAAATCTGGGATTTGATCATATCGCTGAGCGGATTTATCAGTTCCCGGAAGTTTCCAGCTGTTCTTTGCTTTCCGGAACATATGATTTGCTCTTAATTGTTGAAGGAAAAGATATGCAGACAATATCAAATTTTGTCGCGGAAAAACTTTCTCCTATGGAAAATGTTCGGGGTACAGTAACTCACTTTTTGCTGAAAAAATATAAAGAAGATGGAGTGATTTTAAAACGCCGGGAAGAAAATAAACGGATTGCCATCTCATACTAAATTAACAAGCCGCAAGCGGAGAATTTTGTGAAGAATAAAAATTTTGTAGCAGACAAAGTTGAGCGATTAGCTCCATCGGGGATAAGAGCTTTTTTTGATCTTGTGCTCGGGATGAAGGACGTTATTAGTCTCGGGGTGGGAGAGCCGGATTTTGTGACTCCTTGGAATATCCGAGAAACAGGGATATTTTCCTTAGAGCAAGGATATACATCATATACCTCTAATAAGGGCTTATATAAACTTAGATTGCTGATTCAGCGATCTTTAAAACAGCGTTATGGTTTAAATTATTCAGCGGATGATGATATTCTGATTACTGTGGGAGTTAGTGAAGCGCTTGATTTAGCTGTACGCGCTATTTTAAATCCCGGGGAAGAAATCATTATTCCTGAGCCTTGTTATGTGTCTTATGGGCCTGTAGTTGAGTTAGCTGGGGGAGTGCCGGTATATTTGCCGGCTACGGCAAAACAAGGCTTTAAAATGACGGCAGCTCAGCTTGAACGCGCTTGTACTAAAAACACAAAAGGCATAATTTTAAATTATCCGTCTAATCCTACGGGTGCTACTTATAATAAGCAGGAGCTTGAAGAAATAAGTAAGGTGTGTTTAAAACATAATCTGGTTGTGATTAGTGATGAGGTGTATGGGGATTTGACTTATTCGGGAAATCATGTTCCTTTTCCAACACTAAAAGGCGCTCAGGCAAATACTCTATATCTAAATGGTTTTTCTAAGGCCTATGCTATGACCGGCTGGAGAGTTGGTTATGCTTGCGGTCCGAAACAGATAATCGCGGCAATGACTAAAATTCATCAGTATACGATTCTTTGTGCTCCGATTCTTAGTCAAATGGCGGCTTGCGAAGCTTTACAATCAGGGAAAAAAAGTTTAGAGCTTATGAAACAAGAGTATAATCGCCGAAGAGATTTTATGCATCAGGGTTTAAATGATATAGGCCTTTCGTGCACTATGCCTCAGGGCGCTTTTTATATTTTTCCCTCAATAGAAAAATCAGGGCTTAGTTCTCTTGATTTTGCCAATCGGCTTTTAAAACAGCAAAAAGTCGCGGTTGTTCCAGGTGTTGCTTTTGGCAAAAATTATGATAATTATGTGCGAATTTCATATGCTACCAGTTATACAAAGCTGCAAGAAGCTGTTAAATGCATGAAGGTTTTTTTGGATAAATGTTTAAAAAACTAGCAGGAGGATCAATGTCTCAGAGAATTTTAAGGAAAATCTGCTTTATTAGTTTAGGCGTATTGGTTTTTTTAGGAATAAATAAACAGTCTTTTGCTTTGAGTGACCAACTGCTTTTTGGCAACAATACGGGTTTGCTTATTGAGGCTCAAACCGATAGAATGATTTACAAAGTTGATCAAGAAGTTATAATCACGGTTTATATAAAAAATAAAACTGAAGATGTCATAGAACTTATTGAACCGGCGATTGCCCCAGAATCATTTATGTTTGAAATTGTTGCCCCAGACCGCAAAAAGGATAAATTACTTAATATTTATGGATTAAAATTAGAAACGATTCGACTTTATCCTAAGAAAAGAATTAAATTTACTGCTAAATTTTTGCCGGAAACTCCTGGTAATTATGATATTAATATAAAATATAATGGTTTTAAAACCAAGGCGCTTACTGTTCCTAGCATGCGAGTATTTGTGGTTGGCAATTTACCGGAGACAAGTAAGGATGAGCATCTAGCTGTTGAATGAATATCTAGAGTCCTTCGCGTAATTGTTTTTCAGCATCAACTTCATCTCGGTTAATCATTTCTAATGAGCGGGAAAGGGTTTGTTTGAATTTACTGCTGATAAAGGGGATAGCGCGTAATTGCCGGAGTACTTGGATTACCATCCTGAAATAGCGGACTATTTCTCCGGGATCAGCATTTGTTCTTGCGCTGATTACAGCTAAAGATTCATTATTAGACCACTTTTCAACTGCCTCAGAAAGGTTGAAAAATGGTTTTTTTGTCAAAGGCCGGATTTTGTATCTTTTTTCTATTTTTAATATTTCCTCAACAACCGGCGATAATTTTTTATGAATTTTAATAATCTGATGAGGCAGTTTAATATCTAATTGAGTCTTTCTTGGTTCAAACACTAAAGAAGTAAGCACAATATTAAGATCAATGCTTGATAGCTCTTCGAGCACACCGCAGAAAAAAAGTTCAGTTAAAAGCAATTCATATCCATAAATCGACGAAGCAAATTTTCCTTTATCAGTCAGGGTATGGTTGCTAATGCTAATATAATCCATTTCTTTGAGAAGTCTTATTTTTATGTGCAAAATCTCCAAAGCTTTTTTTCTTAATTTTTTATTCGCCTGATAAAAATGGAGAGTTTGCGGATAAACTTCATATAATCGATCTTGCCATTTGGCATATAAGTGTAAAAGACTAGCATAAGACAAATTAAATTGACTGATTACTGGTTCAGGTTGAGCAAATATCATCTTATTTATTTGATCAATATCTATGCGTGATGGGTTTATCCGGGAGTAGACAAAACCCTCAGTGTCAATGCCTCGGCGTCCAGCCCGTCCGGCCATTTGATAATAATCGCGAGTGCGAAGATTGGCAAAAAATTGTCCGTAAAATTTTCTTAACTCATCAAAAACTACCGTTCTTGCAGGCATATTAATTCCCAAAGCAAAAGTCTCAGTGGTAAAAATAAGTTTAATCAGTCGGCTGGTAAATAATTGCTCTACCACTTCTTTTAAGCTGGGCAATAATCCGGCATGATGATAGGCAACTCCGTTTTCAATTAAACTGCGCATTCTTATGGCTGAAGGCTCTTGGGTTAATCCGAATTTTTTGAGTAAATTAGTAAATATGCTTTTTAGTTCTGCTTTTTCTTTATCATCAAGAAAATTAAAATAGCGAGTTTCAAATGCCAGTTTTTCACAACGTTTTCGACTAAAAGCAAAATAAATAGCCGGCATCTTATCGTTTTGCTGTAAATGCTGGATTAGGGATGAAATTTTGTTTGAGGAAACATTCTTGCTTTCATCACGGAAGTTTCTAAAAGAATTATGTTTTCTTGTTTTAAAATGAGTTTTTTTTGTCTGAGCATAAATATTTTTGCTCAGTTGCTCAAAATTATCAAGTACTCGGTTGTGGGCTTGAAAACAATGATGCAGCGGTACTGGACGTTTTTTTTCGATTATTGTTTCCACTGGATGTTTATGAATTTTTCGAATCCAGGCCGAGAGTTGAATCGCGTTAGGAATCGTAGCACTTAGCGCCAGAATTTTCATGTGCTCTGGACAAAAGATAATTGATTCTTCCCAAACAGTGCCTCTTTCCGGATCGTCAATATAGTGAATTTCGTCAAAAATAACCCAGGATATGTTTTTCATTCTTTGCGGATCCTCAAGCAAAGTATTTCGGAATATCTCAGTGGTCATGATTAGAATAGGGGCATTGGCGTTTAAACTGACATCACCAGTCAATATGCCTATATGATTGCCGTATTTCCGGGAAAAATCACGAAATTTCTGATTGGAAAGTGCTTTTATCGGAGCAGTGTAAACAATCCCTTTGTTTTCCGCTATGCATTTTTCAATAACATATTCAGCAATCGCTGTTTTCCCAGCACCTGTGGGAGCACAGACAATTACCGAATTTCCATGATCAGTACTGCTAATTGCTCTTTTTTGAAAGGCATCATATATCATTATCAATTAATTATAGGATAAAAACCAAGATAAAACAATGTAATTATTAATTAAAATATGAATATCTTCTTTACAATCACGCTCTAAGATGTTATTATTTAAAATGTTATGGAAGAAAAACCTAAAAATCTAACAAATGAAGAAGTAGATATCCTAAAGGAAGTGGGCAATATTTGTGTGGGAAACTCAACAAGTATTCTCTCGCAACTTCTTGGGGGAACGGTTGATGTTCATTTGCCTGGTCTGGATTTATTATCAGTAAAGGAATTGAACAGCTATATAAAAGAAAAAGGCAAAATGGTTTATGGCGTAAATGCTCAGCTTAGCGCCAATGTGCTGGGAACTATTTTTTTGCTTTTTCCTGAGAAAGATTCGCTTAAAATTATTGAAAAGTTTTTACAAGGAATTGATGTGCAGGGCGCGGAAGCAATAAAATTTGGAATTTCAATTATCAAGGAAATCGCGGGCATCTCAATTTTTGCTTATATAAACACTTTAAGTTCAATGATCAGAAAATTGATTACAACTTCTGTTCCTAATTTTTTAAGCGGTTCAGCTGACGAATTATTAAATATGATAGGCAGAGAGCAGGAGCAATTAGGCAATATCTGCATTATTCATACTAGCTTTAGAGAAAAAAATCTGGGAATAGAAGGTAGTTATTTTCTAATCTTAAATAAGACATCCGCTGATATCCTGGTTGCGTATATGCGCAATCCCGTGTAATATTTTTCGTATTTTAATTTAAGATCTAAATCAGCGTTTAAATAAATTAATTAATATTATGGTATTTTTACTTACATTTTATACTGTTTTTGCTGCAATGCTGCAAATTTTTATTATTGCGCTTTGCGGCTTTTTATTTTTCAAATGGAAGTTACTGGATAAACAGGCGATTACCGGATTGACAAACCTGACCATAAACCTGTTTTTACCAGCGCTTATTTTTAGCCATTTAATCAAAAAGTTTAGTTTTACTAATCCCCGAGATTGGTGGCTTTATCCATTTTTAGGCATCGCGATTTCTCTGATTGGTTTTATGGTAGCTAAGTGTTTTATGTTTTTTGATAAAACTGTTTTGCGGAAAAATGAACTTGCCAGTATTATTTCCTTTCAAAACTGCGGTTATCTGCCGTTAATTCTAGTGATGTCTATATTTCCGGAAAATGAAGTCAGCTGCTTGTTTACCTATATATTTCTTTTTATTCAGGGATTTAATCTGATATTCTGGAGTTTTGGTATCCAGTTTTTAACCAGCGATAAAAATATAAAATTTGAATTTCAAAAAGTGTTAAATCCGCCTTTTTTATCTTTAGTTCTGGCTTTTCTAATTCTCTGCCTAAATATTAAAAGTTTTATTCCTAAAATATTTTTTCAAGCGACAGATCTTATGGGTGGTTGCACTTTGCCAGTGGCTTTGATAACTCTCGGTGCTATTTTAGCAGCGTGCGCGGGAGGAAAAGCATATAAACTGAATTCCGGGCTGCTTATAAAAACAGTCATTTTGAAATTAGTAGTTGTTCCGGCCTTGGTTTTGCTGATAATCGTATATTTTAAATTGCCGAAATACATGGCTATATTGCTTCTGATTGAGGCGGCAATGCCGGCGGCAATCAATCTAAGTGTTGTATCTTTTAAGCAAACTGAAACCTGCGGCTATATAACGCAGGCAGTGTTTTTAACGCATCTTTTCGGAATGATAACCGTGCCGCTGTTTATTACAATCTTGTCTGTATACGTGCCATTCTGATTAATCCCTGAATAAATGAACTCACAAGGTCATCAGGTTAAAATTTTACCCATCATCTTTAATCTGGATTGGGATGTTTTTTTAATTTTAAAGATTAACGGACACGGCATGCCGTGTCCCTACTAAACGCAATACTCTATACTCAATACGTTTTTGTCCTTGCGGCTTGGTGACTTAATGACCTTGTCAAAGGGAAATAGAGGGGAGGCGGCTAAGTGATTATCCTAATAAGACTTCGATTGTGATGTGCGTGTTTTTAGCAAAGCGGATAATATCTTCGCGTAAGATTTTTACTTTATTGGCGCAAACCTTTTTATACGGCACCTGCGTCGGCTTTAACTTAAGGCTTATTATCTTGTATTGCTCATAGTCCAATTTTTGGGGATTTTGAATAATAACACTTATCCGCCTCTCAGCAAAATAGCAGGATGTTGACACTGTATCCGTATTATCGAATTGCCTACTGGTGAATTTTGGCTCAATAACTAAATCGCCAAAATGGCCCTTAATCCCAAACACCTCAGTGAGCATGGTTAATATATACCAGCTGGCAGATCCAGTTAAGTAAGAATAAAGACCTTTGCCTTCCAGATTAAAATATTCAGGCAGACAAGGATAGATTTTGCTGACATTTGTGTTTGTCGCCAGATCAAGCAGGCTTTGTAATACCGAATAACCTTCCTTTACAAAATTACGTTGATAAAGCGCATAAGCAAACATTACGCACATATGGCTGAATATCGCTCCATTTTCTTTATCTCCATAAGAAAAAGCAAATGCCCGGCCAAGGTCAAATTGCGGACTTTTAAAATTTGTGTTTAAGCGGAACGCGTTCAGCTTTTTATCTTTAAGGAATTTACTTGCCGCGGCGTAAATATGTTTTATCTGCTTTTTCGATGCCGCGCCGCTCATAATCGGGAACACCTGGCCCGTCAGGGTCATGCGCAGCTGTCCGTCAATCTTACCTTCGACTCGTTTACCTTTATTATTATAATAGCCATTGAAAAAACCAACTTGTTTATTGATTGTGATCCATTCTTTTTTACGAATGTGCGTGAATAACCACTGCCACTTTTGCGATAAATCAGAAATAAGATCATCGATTTTAACTGAAACTTTTTTCCCGGAAATTCGGCATTTAACTGATTTAAAATAATGCCGGAGCAGGGCGGTTTTTTTCTCCACGCTATTATAATTTACCGGGGTTTTATGCAAAGTATCCAGCAGGATGTAAAGCTCTTTAGAAATAACGATATTTTTCTTTTTTCTTTTCTTTTTCAGTTCAAGTAAGAGCATGGTTATTTCATAGATATTTCTAGCGTAAAAACAGGTGAAGGCAACACTCTCCCCTTTTTCACTAGCCATGTCTAAGCCGTCATTCCAGTCCGCGTCTTCCAGCCGGATATTATTATGCTTTCCCACATTAAAAAACTGGACTAAATGCTGGACCAGAGTATGTTCAAGAATCGTGCCGTTGTATATATGCCCGTCTTTGGTGTGCAGCTGTTTACTGTGTTGATGCTTAGGGTTCCAGGAAAAATCAATATCTTTTGCCCGGGAGAGTTGCGAATCATAAAAATAAGAGCATTGTTCAAACAAAATATCAAAATCACCGGTTTGATGGATATAGAGTTCTAAAGTAAAGAAAGGCCAGACGCCATGATCCATCCATACCCGGCTGATTTTATTCCGGTCAGAAATGAAAACCCCTGGTTCCTTGGTAATAATCGTGGCATTGGTTCCGTCAATTCTCACTCCGGAAAAATTTGCCACCAGAATTTCCCGGGTTTGTTTTGGATGCGCTAAGATAAGGGTCAGACAATCCTGCCACAAATCCCGCCAGCCTTTACCGCCGCGGCCATAATCAAAGTCAGGCAGAAAAGAACAGCCGAAGATTTTTCTTAATATCGGCTGAAGCGTAACCCATCTTAGCCAATTATCAGTTGTTATTTCTCCGGTACAAAAGCTAATCGCGTCAATTCTTTTTTTCCAATAATCAATGTTTTCAGTCAGCGTGTTTTTTACTTTTTCTTTGCACGAAAACCGTTTAAATACTTTATTTATTTCATTTCTATTTTGGGCAATGCCTAACATTAATATATAGGTAATTGACTCATCAGGAATTAAGGTTTTAGCTTGAAAGCGCAAAGCGCCGATTGATTCTTTGCCATGATGCCGGTTTTCAATTTTTTTGTAAGGATTAAGATCCTCAAGGATTGCTTGGGGCGCGATAAGCCGTCCGCCTTCACCAATAAAAGATTCCATGGTTGGAAATTGTCCCACTGGAGCATTTCCGTTTTCATCGCAGCCTAGGACAAAATAAGAAAAATAATTTATTTCATGTCCGCGCTCATCAAAAGACATTTCCGGCTTAACAATAATTCCGTTTTTTGTCAGAGTTGTGCGATGGAGCAGGCTGGTAACATGCCGATGATCGCGCAAATTATCAGCCGAGCGGCCAAATATCGGAATCGCGCTGGTTGGAGTAAATGTAATCGCCCGCGAAGAGATATTAGTTATCTTTATGGTCATTAATTCAACATGATCACCTTTTGCGGGAATGAAATTAGTGACTTCAGAACTAAGTCCAATCTTTTCGTTTGATCTTTTTACCCCATGCCAGAGAATCCCGGCTTTTAAAGTTACTTTTTCTTCAGCATTAGAGGAATAGCCGTCGCCGTTTATGGACCAGTAAATATTGGGATTAAGATAAAGCCAGAAATTTCTGCCGGAAAATGTGCTGCTAAGATCTTCACTAGTAATCGGCTGCATCAAAAAGTTGTTTTGCCCGATTTTTATATCACCTTTAAGCAAAGGGGTGATCGAGGACATAAACTCAGCTTCATTTGCCAAAGGGAAATACAGCCGGCTGATATTCTGGGCATCAGGAAAAGTAAAATCACCGTTGCGATTAGTGAATTGCCATAATTCTTTTTTCATAACTTTTAATTTTAATGTATTTGAGATTAAAAAAGGTAGAGCCTTTAAGTTTTATTCAATAAAAAATTAGTATACTTGAAAACTTGATTTTTGGCAAGAAAAAAAGCGGAAAATCTGAAAAATTGCCGCTAAAAACGTCTTTTTGTCGCGCAGATGATTATTTGACAGTCGGTAATATCTGTGTTAAAATTTATCTCTGTGTTTACATTATGCTATTGGTTACAAATGGAAAGGTAATCGCTAAATGAAGATTCTTGTTACTGGTGGACTTGGGTTTATTGGCAGCAATTTTATTAGATACGCGCTTGCCAAATATCCGCATTTAAATATTGTTAATCTTGATAAACAGACTTATGCTTCTTGTCCGGCAAGTCTTAAAGACCTTTCCGCTAATAAGCGCTATGCCTGCGTCAAAGGCGATATCTGCAATCCTAAAAAAGTTATCCAGGCGATGAGCGGTTGCACTGTTGTAATCAATTTTGCCGCGGAAACCCATGTTGACCGCTCAATAAATGATGCCAGCGCGTTTTTAAGCACCAATATAACCGGAGTGCAGGTGCTGATGGACGCGGCGCGAAAATTGAAAATAAAACGGTTTATCCAAATCGGTACAGATGAGGTTTATGGCTCACGCTTAAAAGGTTCTTTTAATGAAAACGACCGTTTAATGCCGAATAGTCCTTATTCCGCCAGTAAAGCAGCGGCGGATTTATTGGTTAGAGCATATCGCGAAACTTATAATTTTCCGGCAATTATTACCCGTTCAAGCAATAATTTCGGGCCTTTTCAGTTTCCGGAAAAAGTTATCCCTTTGTTTATCACTAATTTGCTTGAGGATAAAAAAGTTCCGGTTTACGGAGATGGGCTTAATGTCCGGGATTGGATATATGTACTGGATAATTGCCAAGGGATTGATTGTGTTTTAAACAAAGGCAAGATCGGCGAGATTTATAATATTGCCGCTGGAAATGAAATTAATAATCTTCAGCTGACTACAGCAATTCTAAAGGCATTGGATAAGAAAAAAGATTGTATTGAATATGTAAAAGACCGACTCGGTCATGACCGAAGATATAGCCTGGACATTAAGAAAATTAAAAAACTGGGATTTCAGCCTTTATTTGATTTTGAGCAGGCTTTAATTGGAACAATTAACTGGTATAAAGATAATCAGAAATGGTGGAAGAAATTAAAGCAAAGATCTTGATTACAGGAATTAATGGCATGCTTGGTCAGGATTTAGGGGAAATATTTAATTCTGATTATGAGCTTTTCGGTATTGATATCAACAAGGATAAGGCCAGTAAAAATAAAGTTTTTCCAGCTGATATCACTGACCGAAAATCTTTGGACCTGATTTTTGCCCAGATAAAGCCGTGGTTGGTTATTCATGCCGCGGCTTTTACCAATGTTGATGCCGCGGAAACGCAAACAGAGCAAGCCAAAGCAGTTAATGTTACAGGTACTGATAATATTGCTTTTTTATGCCAAAAATATCAGGCGAAACTGGTGTTTATCAGCACGGATTATGTTTTTAATGGGAAAAAGGGGTCGGCTTATATTGAAAGCGATATGGCTGATCCGCTAAATTATTATGGTCATTCTAAATTAGCGGCAGAACAGTGTATAAGTAAGTATCTTTCGGATTATCTTATTGTGCGCACCAGCTGGCTTTTTGGCATAAATGGCAAAAACTTTGTCAAAGCGATAATAAATAAAGCAAAGCAGGATGGGGCGCTTAAAGTAGTTGATGATCAGATCGGTTCACCGACTTATACCCTAAGTTTAGCCCAAGGTTTGTATTGGCTGATTAAAAAAGTTTTTCATTTAAATCCTGATCCGGCTAATTATGGAGTATATCATCTGACTAATTCCGGACAATGCAGCTGGTATGAATTTGCCCGGGAAATTTTAGAATTAAGCAACATAAAAGCAGTGATTGAACCAGTTGATTCTGATTATATAATGCGTCCGGCAAAAAGACCGGCATTTTCAGTTTTGGATAAAAGCCGGTTTGAAAAGGTTACAGGGAAAAAGCTCTGTTTATGGACAGAAGCTTTGGCGCAGTATCTGGAACAGGAAAAAAAACAAAGCCTTTAGCTTAATAAACAATTGATTGAGATGTTTATGGATAAAACTAAACAGGAAATTTCCGCCGGAGCAGTTGTGTTTGAGTTTATTAATGCTTTGCCTGAGATTGTAATATATAGCAGGAGAAACGCGACTCAGTGGTGTCTGCCCAAGGGAAAAATTGAACAAGGCGAGACTGCCCAGCAGGCGGCAATCCGGGAAGTTCAGGAAGAAACCGGCTTGCAGGGAAAAATAATTGAGCATCTGGAAGATATTTATTATCAATACAAAGATGAAAAAAGAGAATTACTGATCGAGAAAACTGTTCATTTTTTTTTAATGAAAAAACAAACAGAGATTTCTCAGCAGTATGACCCGGAAGTTGAATCCGTAGAGTGGTTAACCATTGATAAAGCTTTGGAAAAATTAAGTTTTGAATCTGAGCGCCGGGTGGTTATTAAAGCCGGGCAATTGCTCAGACAAAAAGGATATAAATAATTTATGAAGTTTAAAGAACTTTCCGCTTGTTTTCAAAAACTGGAAAATGCCTCAAAACGTCTGGAAATGACAGATATTTTAGCGGAACTTTTTAATAAGCTTAATCCGGAGGAGAAAGAAAAAATTGATCAAATAATCTATCTGACTCAGGGCCAGCTGCTGCCGAGTTTTCAAAATATTGAATTTGGAATCAGCGAAAAGCTGATTAATCGCGCTATCGCTCAAGCAGCCGGGCGGCCAGCTGATGATATTGAAACCATGTTTCATGAACTTGGCGACTATGGTTTGGTTGTTGAATCAGTTTGTTCAGAGCATTTACAGGTTTTAACTATTAGTCAGGTGTACGCGTATTTAGAAAAACTCGCGGAGTTTTCCGGTGATGGTTCAGTGGCTAAGAAAGTTGAATTTCTCGCTAATTTATTAAAAGAGGCCAGCCCGATAGAAGCAAAATATATAATTCGGATAATTTTAGGCAAGCTGCGGCTAGGAGTCGGCGATCCTACTGTTTTAGACAGTCTTTCCCTTGCCTATAATCAGGATAAGCTTTTACGCTCTGATCTGGAAAGGGCCTATAATCTTTGTTCTGATCTTGGTTTGGTGGCTAAAATATTATTCACTAAGGGCATTGCCAGTATTGTAAATTTTCAAGTTATGGTCGGCTGTCCGATTCGGGTGGCCTTGGCCGCGCGTCTATCCGGGCCGGAAGAAATAATTGAAAAAATCGGAACCTGTGCTGTGGAAGAAAAGTACGACGGTTTCCGCTGTCAGGTTCATAAGTCAGGAAATAGGGTTCAAATTTTTTCCCGTAATTTGGAAAACACAACTCATATGTTTCCTGAGATTGTTCAGGGCGCACTGGAGCAGATAAAAGAACAAAATGTTATTTTTGAAGGTGAAGCCTTGGCCTATGATCCTGTTACCGGGCAATGTTTGCCGTTTCAGGTAACAGTGCAAAGAAAACGCAAGCATGGGATTGAAAATATGCAAAAGAAATTTCCCTTAAAGGTTTTTGTGTTTGATCTTTTATATGCCGGCAGAGATTTGACCCAGCATCCGTTCAGTCAAAGACGTCAGATTATGACTGAATTGATAAAAAAAGGCAAAGTTTTAGAAGTATCTCCGGTGGAAGAGGTGAAAACCGTGGCAAGATTAACCGAGATATTCGAAGACGCGATAGCTCAGGGCCGGGAAGGGATTGTGGCAAAACGCCTGGATGGCGAGTATAAAGCCGGGGGAAGAAATTTTAACTGGATTAAATTAAAACCATCGTATTCCGGTAATTTAAGTGATACTATTGACTGTGTGATCATCGGGTATTTTTTTGGTAAAGGCTTAAGAGCGGCATTTGGAATTGGATCGCTTTTAGCTGCTGTTTACGATCCGAAAACAGATCAGTTTAAAACAATCGCTAAGTTAGGAACAGGTTTAAGCGAAGATGAATTAGTCCGGTTTAAAAATAACCTGGATAAAATTAAAACAAATAAAATGCCCAAAGACGTGGATTCTTTAATTCAGCCTGATGTTTGGGTTGATCCGCTCTATGTTGTAGAAGTGCAGGCTGATGAAATCACCCAAAGTCCTGTGCATACATGCGGTAAAAATAATAATGATGATACTGGATATGCTTTACGCTTTCCTCGTACAGTTGGTTTTATTCGTACGGATAAAGGGGCAAAAGATGCCACGACTGTAGATGAGATCAAAAAAATGTTTAATCTGCAGGGAAGGAAACAATAATATGTTAAAGAGTGCTTTATTTTGGGAACCATATATGAAAGACGCGGTGCGTTGTTTTTTGTGTATGCGTAAGTGTATTATTGAGAAAGGGCAGTGCGGCTGGTGTGAGACCCGTTATAATCAAGATGGACAGCTGCTTACAGTTACTTATGGTAAAGTTGCTTTGGAGAGTATTGCTCCCATAGAAAAAAAGAATATGTATAATTTTTTCCCAGGTTCTTTATGGCTTTCCTTAGGCGGTTTGGGTTGTAATTTTAAGTGTCATGGTTGTCAATCCTGGGGTTTATCGCATTGTGATGTTAAAGCGAGCTTAAATAAAATCAATGATTTTAGTCCGGAAATTATTGTAAAAAAAGCAAAACGAAATGGCTGTCAGGGGATTGCCTTTGCCCATAATGAACCGACCATGTGGTTTGAATTTGTGCTAGATGTGTTTAAACTGGCTAAGACCGAAGGTTTATCTACCTGTTTGGTCACCAATGGTTATATGGGGTCAAAAGCTTTTGACGCGATTGCCGATTATACTGATGGGCTTTGTATTGATATTAAAGGTTCTTTTATGGAAAGCTATACCCGGATCGCGGATGTTACGGATATTAATATTATATTCAGCAATGCCAGTGACGCTAAACGTAAGCATGCTATGCATGTTGAGGTTGTTAACAATGTTATCCCCGGCTATAATTCAAGTGAAAAAGAAATAAAAGAAATTGCTTCCTGGATATTTGCCGAGCTGGGCAAGGATACGCCTTTGCATTTAACCAGATTTTTCCCTTATGGAGAGTTTAAGGATGTTGTGCCAACCCCAGTTGGTTTGCTGGAAAAGTCTCGTCAGTTAGCAATAAAAGAGGGACTGAATTATGTGTATATTGGTAATATCCCTGGTCATGAAGCGGCTAATACCTATTGTCAAAAATGTAAAAAGGTTTTAATCAGAAGAAAAGAGTATGATGAAGTAGAGTCTAATGTTAAAAACGGGCATTGTCCGAATTGCAAAGCGCTAATATTCGGCAGATTTTCCTTTTAATTGGTTTTGCTTAATAATATTTTCAATTTAAATAATATAATATTATCCCTGAATTATTGGTTTAAAATTTTTGCTGATTTCTGTTTATTTAAACATGCGCTGAGCAAATTATTCCGGATATGAAAAAACAATCTGTGTGTGATAGTTGTGGCGATCTGATCAAAAAGAGACAAAAGTATTCTCTTAAAATAGAGTTATCTGCCTCAGCAGAGGTGGAAATTGAGCAAAAAGACTTAGAGGGTGATCTTAATCAGCAGCTCAGCGAGCTTTATGATGGTGTTCGCGATATTGATGCTAAAAAACTGGAAGAAGATATCTATATTCGCTATGATTTAAAATTATGTAAAAAATGCAGAGATATATTTAATCAAAGAATTAAGGCTAAGGAGTTTGTTTAATGAGGCTTTTGCTGACTAATGATGATGGAATAAATGCTGATGGTTTGTACGCGCTTTATCTGCGTTTAAGTAAAAATTTTGATGTAACTGTCTGCGCGCCGGAAGCGGAGCAAAGCGCGATTGGCCACGCGATTACCTTAAGCAAACCTTTGCGTGTTAAAAAAATAGTTAAAAATAAAAAATTCTTTGGTTACGCGGTTAATGGAACCCCGGCTGACTGTGTGAAGATTGCTGTGCGCTGTATTTTAAAACAAAAGCCGCAAATGATTATTTCCGGAATAAATCATGGTCCGAATCTAGGTTCAGATATTATGTACTCCGGCACTGTTTCCGCGGCAACGGAAGGAACAATCCTGGGAATTCCGTCCCTGGCGATTTCTTTGGCAACCTATGAAAATCACGATTTTTCTTTTGCCGCTGATTTTGCCTGCGCTCTGGCAAAAAAGTTTGGAAAAAAAGGCATTAACGATGGCATACTGCTTAATGTAAATATTCCCAGTATTCCCAAAAGTAAAATTAAGGGAGTGAAAATTACTAAACAAGGCAGATCATTATACAAGGAAGAGTTTGTTAAAAGACTTGATCCTCGAGGCAGGATATATTATTGGCTGACAGGAAAAGCGCAATGGGTAAAAAAAGCTGATGATTCTGATATTAAGGCAATTGAGGATGGGTTTGTGTCAATTACTCCGCTGCAGTTTGACCTTACAGCATATAAAGCGATTGAGGATTTAAAGAAAATTCAATTCAGAAAGATTTAATTTAAAACAGGATCGGTAGAAATATAACAATGCAATCAAAAGAAGAGCTAATCAGTATTTTAAGCGCGATTTGTGAACATGATTCAAGATATAAGCTGGACGCGTATCCATTTATTCTTGGGGCATTAAATTATACAATGCAGCGCTTAAAACGAAAAGGACATGTTAGCGGCAAAGAGCTTTCTGAAGGCATAAGAGATTATGCTTTAAGTGAATATGGCAGAATGGCAAAAACCGTGCTTGAACATTGGGGAATTAAACAAACTGAGGATTTTGGCAATATTGTGTTTAATATGGTTGATGCCGGAGTTTTGGGTAAAACCAAGGATGATAGAATTGAGGATTTTAAAAATATTTTTGATTTTAAAATAGTATTTGAAGATGAGTATATTTATTAAATCTTAAGGTGAATTTTTTTATTTTCAAAACAATACTTTTATAAAGCCTTGTTAAAATCAGAGTTTTGTGGTAAACTTAATTTTAGAGTCGATAAGGGCAAACTCTCTCAAGTTCAATGATTTAGTTTGTTGAGGTTGAGATCCCACTTAGTAGTTTAATCTTAGAATATGAGGTTGCTGCTGAGGCCCAAAATCTGGTTTTTCTGAAAAATTTTGGGATTGTGTCATTTATGGATGATGCATTAGGGAGCTGAAAAGCGGGGGCGGCACTTGGTTTATAATCAAGTGCCCTCGAGCATAGGGTCGTTAAGTTGCGGCTTGTATTCGAGGCAATGCTACAGACCTAAAGTGTTTATTGTCACGGCAGTTATCTCAGATCAGCCTTCAGCGGTAAATTGAAGGAAAAGTAATAAACTGTAATCTGCCAAGGGTGAAAAGCGCAATGGTGGCTGGGTTGCCGAAAGTAAGTTTACCCTTACCGGCTTTTTTTATTGCTATCTGCTCAAAAATTCTCCGTTTTAAATTCTTAATCCTAAAAAAAATCTAAATTTTAGTTAACATTTAATTCGAGATTGTGAAAGATGATGGGAAAATTTGTGTCAGCGTAAAATTGCCTGTCATCTTGTAGCCAGCTACTCAGCGACGGTCTAGAATCAATCATTTCTGCTCATTCTCGTCCCGCATCGTGCGGGACTCCGAGGATGAATCTCTGATTTTGCCAGTCCTATCAAAATCAGGCTTCAAACCCGC
>JAZDHZ010000003.1:0-97104 GCA_043805415.1 Candidatus Omnitrophota bacterium
AAAAAGATAAAACATACTGTTTTATCTGTATTTTGTTATAATATATAACTAATAGTCAGGCATTCAGTTTTGTTTTAGACTATCAAAAAAGCAGAAAATCCGCTGAGTAATAATCCTGAAAAGTATAATACTAAGCAAAAATAACAAATCCAGGGTTAAACTCAGGCATCTTCTGGTTTTTTTTGAAAATAGCTTTTAAGCAGGAGTGCTAATGAGTACAAAGTTTGAAATTTTAAATGATTTTTTAATTTTATTGCCAATAATGTTGTTGGATAGGAGTAATCATAAAGAGACTGAATAGGGAAAGAAGAATGAGCTATAATTCGCTGCGAGAAATATTATTTTCCATGATGATTTTGGTTTATTGCTTAAGTTTAAGTTATGCCGCGGAGCCTCAGGCTAAAGAAGCTGCGCCGGCAAATAATAAACAAACGAATAGCTATCAGGCTTATGAACAGCTGTTTGATCTTTATCAGCCATATCTGAAAAATGTTAAAGCTTATCAACCGATATATTTTTTGATGGGATTAAATCCGGAAAAAAGTAAGTTCCAGTTCAGCTTTCGCTACCAGTTATTTAATAAAGAGGCTTCGTTGGTGGATAATAATGACTGGCTGCAAGGGCTTAATTTTGCTTTTACTCAAACTTCTTTTTGGGATTTGGAAGCTACTTCTAAGCCGTTTGAAGACACCAGCTATAAGCCGGAGTTATTTTTTCTTTCGTCGAATCTCACTAATGGCAATGGCGGTTTAAAAGGAGTATTTTTACAAACAGGATTGCAGCATGAATCAAATGGTCAGGGCTCAGATGCTTCGCGCTCGACCAATATATTGTATCTAAAACCGATGTTTATGTTTTATAATCAAGATAGCTTAATGGGATTACAGGTTGCTCCAAAAGCATGGTATTATGTAGCCAATGATGATGATAATAATCAGGATTTGAAAGATTATAGAGGCTATTTTGAATTGGGATTAAAAGCCGGTAGAGAAGACAGGCTGATGGTTGAATCGCATTTTCGTCCGGCAAGAGAGGGGAATTCCTGGGAGTTTGATTTAACCTATCCGATTCAAAAATATTTTGCCAATAATATTGGAGTATACCTTCATTTGCAGTATGTGAACAGTTTGGCAGAAAATATGCTAAACTATGAGGATCGGACTGAAGCGGTTCGGTTAGGGGTTTCTCTGGTTCGTTGAGTTAATAATCTGCGGTTTTAAATCAGGAAGAATATAATGAAGTTTGATAAGTTTACATTTAAAGCTCAAGAAGCGCTGGAATTAGCCGCGGAAACAGCCCGCGGCTCTAAAAACCAGGAAATTGATATTAGTCATCTTCTGGTGGGAATGCTGAATGCGGAAGAAAGTATTGCCTTGAGCATTCTAGAAAAACTCGGAGTGAATACTGGGTTATTTAAGCATCGGCTTGAGCAGCTTATCGAGAAAAAAACGCAAGTCGAAGGCACAGCCGCGCGGGAATACCTGTCTAAGCATTTAAGCAGTGTATTAAATGACGCTCTGCTGCAGGCAAAACAGCTTAAAGATGAATATGTAAGTATGGAGCATTTATTACTCGCTATTTGTAATTATAAAGGTGATGATGAAATAAATTCCTTGCTGAAGTTTTATAGTATTAATACTCTATCAGTTTTAAACATAATGAAGGAAATACGGGGAGGGCAAAGAGTTATGGATCAAAATCCTGAAGCTAAATTCCAGGCTCTTGAACGTTATGGGCGAGACTTAACAAAACTTGCGGAACAAGGTAAACTTGATCCGGTTATTGGCCGAGATGAGGAAATCCGCAGAGCAATCCAGGTCCTGTCCCGCAGGACTAAAAATAACCCGGTTTTAATCGGCGAACCAGGCACAGGCAAAACAGCGATTGTTGAAGGCCTGGCTAAAAGAATTGCTGATGGTGATGTGCCGACAACTTTAAAAAATAAGCAGATTTTTGCCCTGGACTTAGGCGCGCTTGTTGCCGGAGCTAAATTTAGGGGAGAGTTTGAAGACAGGTTAAAAGCAGTTCTAAAAGAAATTCAAAGCCAAGCCGGCCAGATAATATGCTTTATCGATGAACTGCATACCTTGGTTGGCGCAGGAGCGGCTGAAGGCTCTGTGGACGCGTCAAATATGCTAAAACCCGCGCTTGCCCGGGGTGAATTAAGATGCATTGGCGCTACTACTTTTGATGAATATCGTAAGTATATTGAAAAAGACAAAGCCTTGGAAAGACGTTTCCAGCCTATTTTTATTGGTGAACCGTCGGTTGAAGATACTATTGCCATACTGCGCGGGCTAAAAGAGAAGTATGAGATTTATCATGGGGTAAAAATTAAAGATGAAGCTTTGATCAGCGCGGCAACCTTATCCGATAGATATATTACTGATCGGTTTTTGCCGGATAAGGCAATTGATCTAATTGATGAATCAGCTTCTAAGCTGCGTATTGAAATAGATAGCTTGCCTACGGAAATTGATGAGCTTGAGCGCAAAATCATGCAGTTGGAGATTGAAAGGCAAGCGCTTAAGAAAGAGAAAGATGAAGCATCAAAGGATAGGCTTAAAACTTTGGAAAGCGGCTTAGCGGAAATCCGTGAAAAAGCGCGGGCTTTAAAGCTAAACTGGGAAAAAGAAAAAGGAGTCATTGAATCAATCCGGAAGATTAAGTCTGATCTGGAAAAAGCAAAATTTGATGAAGAAAAATACGAGAAAGAAGCCCGTTTGGATAAAGTCGCGGAAATCAGATATGGAGTAATCACTGATCTGAATAAGCAGTTAACCGAACAAAATAATAAGCTTCATCTGATTCAGAAGAAAAGCAAAATGCTTAAAGAAGAAGTGGACGAAGAAGACATTGCTCAGATAGTAGCTAAATGGACCGGCATTCCGATTTCCCGGCTTTTAGAAGGAGAAATAGAAAAGCTGGTTTCAATGGAACAAAGACTAAAGCAAAAAGTAATCGGCCAAGACCAGGCAATTTCAGTTATTTCCAATGCTGTCAGGCGTTCCCGCTCAGGGATTGCGGATGTTAATCGGCCGATAGGTTCATTTATTTTTATGGGCCAGACCGGAGTAGGAAAAACTTATTTAGCGAAAACCCTGGCCGGATTTTTATTTGATGATGAAAACGCGCTTATTCGGATTGATATGTCTGAATACATGGAAAAACACGCGGTTAGCCGTTTAATCGGGGCGCCTCCAGGATATGTCGGCTATGAAGAAGGCGGCCAGCTTACGGAAAAGATCAGGCGCAGGCCTTACGCGGTTATTTTGTTTGATGAAATCGAAAAAGCGCATCATGATGTGTTTAATATTCTGCTTCAGATACTCGAGGACGGGCGATTAACTGACGGGCAGGGCAGAGTAGTAAATTTTAAAAATTCAGTTATAATTATGACTTCGAATATCGGCAGTCAGTATTTTCAGGAAGCAGCATATTCTCTGGAAGATATCAGGAATAAGGTCGCTGAAGAAATAAAACACTATTTAAGGCCTGAGCTGATTAATCGGATTGATGAGATTATTATATTCAATAAGCTCTCTGAGTCTGATGTGGAAAAAATTGTGGAGCTGCAGCTAGGGGAATTACAAAACAAACTTAAAAAGAGAAATATCACTCTCGATATTTCCAAACAAGCTAAGGCAAAGATTGCCGCAGCGGGATATGATCCTGATTTTGGCGCAAGGCCGTTGCGGCGTTTAATCCAAAGAGAAATCGAGGATGTTCTGGCGCTTAAAATTCTCAATGGCGAATATAAATCTAATGATAAGATAACCGTGGATATTGATTCAAAAACCGGGAAGCTGAAAATATGAAAGATTATTACGCGATTATGGGCGTCGCGGAAAACGCGTCGCATGAGCAGATAAAAACCGCATATAGAAAACTGGCGTTTAAATATCACCCGGACAGATGTCATGATGAGAATAAAAAAGCCTGCGAGGAAAAGTTTAAAGAAATCTCAGCGGCTTATTATGTCTTAGGCGACGAAAAACGGAAAAAAGAATACGATGACTATAAAAAAGGGCAGTATGCGTTTAGAAGCGGTCCTGAGGCGGGAGATTTTGCTTCGCAAACTGGATTTGATTTTGAAGACTTAATCAAGCATTTTCATGCTTCGGGAGCTCAAGGTGGGAGGCAGCAAAAGGGATCAAACCGCTATTTCTTTTTTGATGACTTAGCGGATATCTTTGAAGGGATTAATTCAAGTCAAGGGGGACAAAGCAAGACTTATAATATGTATCAGTTTCAAGATGGCGCTGGCCAGGAAAAATATGATACAGACATACACGCGGAGATAAATATTCCTAAAAATATCGCGCAGCGCGGAGGAGAAGTTAAAGTAAAATTAAACGATGGCAGAACAATTAATCTGAAAATAGCTCCGAATACAAAAAATGGCCAGAAATTAAGGTTAAAAGGCATGGGGAATATGTGTCATACCTGCGACCATAAGGGAGATTTAATAGTTTCCGTACGGTACTGATAAATAAGCGAATCTTTGAGGAATTGCCATAATTGTGAAAAATAAGAAAAGCAGGTGAATGCTTTTGCTTTAGAAATCAAAGGAGGTTTTATATGGGAGTTGAAAAATCAGGCGAAAAATACCGCTGTAATGTTTGCGGGAATGAAGTGGTTGTTACCCTAGCCGGCGGAGGAGAATTAGTCTGCTGCGGACAGTCAATGGAAAAGATTAATATTTAAGAAAAGGAATAAGATAAATGCTATTCGCGCGGAAACTGGTTTTTATAATTATCGCGATTGTTTTAACTGGTTTTTAATCTTAAATTATCCCGCCCATTAGGGGAGAGCACAGGAGTATCAATGTACTTATTTGGTTATAAAAAAAATACGCCTTTTTCTGCAATGCCTAAAATTCATATTAAATTCAAAATGGTTGAACATAAGATTGTTGACCAGGATAGAAAACTTCCTTTAAATCTAATTCAAGTTGAACGAAAAGCAAAAGAGATAAAGGTAAGTATACCTTTGGAATTATTATCAAGCCCGGAACGTATTTTAACAAGTGTGCGTACATATGCTGGCGCAGTTCCTTTAGACTGGGTGGCCTGGAGAGTATTAGAATTGCAAAAATAAATGAAATTCAATAAAATAGCTGCTTTGTCAGTGCGGATCAGGGGTATTGCGATTGCTTAAATTATAAATAGGTAAGGGGATTACTAATTGATGCGAAATTGTTAGTAAGAGAGAAAATAAAATGACAAAAAAGATCATTCATATGAGCGACTTGCATATTGGCTATAAGAACTTTAAAGAAAGATTTATAAATATTATTGATAATCTTAAAACCGAATTGCCGGGCAAACCTTCCCAATATGTAGTGATTATTACCGGAGACCTTGTAAACAATGCTAATAAAAAAGACAGTTATGATGACGCGCAGCTAGGAATAGATTATTTAAAACAGTCAGGTTTTAAATCAGTCCTGGTTATCCCGGGTAATCATGATTATGGCACCGGAAACCGGGGGAATAAAAAATTTGTTAAATTGTTTAAAAGTGAATTTTATCAAACGGAAATAGATTATCCTAAGATTGATATAATTGATGACATTGCTTTTATCGGCTTGGATTCCATGGCTAAAGAGCTTAACTGGTACAATGAACTCTGGGCGCAAGGACAATTGGGAAAGAAACAGCTTGCTGAATTAGAAAGAATTTTAAACCAGGACAAAATAAAGGCATGCGCGAAAAGAGTTATTTATCTGCATCACCATCCCTTTAAGTGGCGGCCTTTACATGAGCTTAAAGATTCTCGCAGATTGCACAAAGTGCTGAAAAAAATAATGAAGCAGGAAATTTCTATAGACGCGATTCTTTTTGGGCATAATCATGAAGGTAAGGCGCATAATGGGAAATGGGGTATTCCGCGCTGTTATGACGCTGGAACAGCTACTCTAAAACCCAGGCCAAAATATGTGGATTGGACTCCTTGGTTTAAGGTGAAATCTTCTATCCGGATTATTGATTTAAGAAAAGATCCAGATACTGATTACATAGTTCAGAATAAATACCAAAAAGATGGATCAGGAAAAACATGAGCAGTGAAATTTGGAGCATACTTGTCCTTTTTTATTACATTACCGGATTATTGCTTTGTAACTGTAAAAATTGGTTGTTTTGGGTATTGCGTTTGTGCTCAGCTTATTGAGCAGGGTAAAATTTTAGAAATGTTTAACTTTGAGGGAAAAAATGGGAAAAATTATGAGCAATAGGGCTGTTAAGGCAACGAGAGTAACTTGGATTGGTTTGTATGTAAATATTGGCTTAACCCTGTTTAAACTGATCGCAGGTGTGTTTGGTCAAAGCGCGGCGATGATTGCCGACGCGTTTCATTCTTTATCTGATTTTGCAACTGATGTTGTTGTTTTGCTTGGATTTAGATTTATCGAAAAACCTGTGGATAAGTCACATGACTATGGGCACGGAAAGGCCGAAACATTATCGTCAGTAATAATAGGCTTAGCCTTATTTGCTGTTGGATTTAGGATTTTCTGGGTAGGCGTGCACAGTGTTTATCATGTTTATCAGGGAGAAGTTATTCCCGAGCCAGGGGTGATCGCATTTTATGCTGCGGTTATTTCAATTGTATCAAAAGAGTGGTTATATCGTTATACTATGAAAACTGGCCAAGGGATTAATAGTTCGGCTGTTATTGCCAATGCCTGGCACCATCGTTCGGACGCTTTTTCTTCTATCGGCACGATGCTTGGTATCGGCGGCGCGATTCTGCTGGGTGAAAAATGGCATGTTCTGGACCCGATTGCCGCTCTTGTGGTCAGTGTATTTATTATTCAAACTTCAATCAGGATATCCTTGGATAGTTTTAATGAACTATTGGAAGCATCATTAAGCGATGAGTCAGAGAAAAAAATATTGGATATTATAAATTTAGTCTCTGGGGTTATTTCTCCGCATGAATTACGCACACGGAGAATAGGAAATTATATCGCGATTGATGTGCATATTGAAGTTAGTAAAGCGCTGAATATTACAGTGGCTCACGATATCTCTACAGAAGTCGAGAAAAAAATAAAAGAAGAGTTTGGAAAAGAGACTTTTATTTATGTGCATGTTGAACCGTCAAAATGAAAATGTTGATCTGGGAAAACAGTATCTTCGGATATGGGTGAAATGACCTAACCGTAATGCTGCTAACAGTGAATTGTTTTGATTAGAATAAAATTGACATTTAAAAATATTAAGTGTAATATTATCCGGATTTAATTATGCTGCTTTTTAAGCGGGTTAAAAAGATAAACTCAAATCAAGGGATTATTGAACAATTGGGATGAATAAAAAGATCCGCGATAGTTTAAGAGCGCAGTGAATTCAGGAATTTAAAAGAGGATAAGAGATGTTCAGAATAAGAAGAATCTACGACACAAATACTCCGATAAATCAGAAAGTATTTGCTCAGGTGCAGCAAATACTTAGAGAACAGTTTACTTTGATTAATTCCAGTGAAATAGATAAACTTCCGGATATGCTTAAAAATCCGCTTAAATACCGGTTTCGTTCGATTCTTTTTGTGGCGGATAATATTAGAGGCGAAATTAATGGATTGGCTCTGCTATTGCACGCTCCGGATCTGGATTTTTGCTACCTGGATTATATCTCAACGGCAAAGCATTTTACCGGCAGAGGCATCGGCGGAGCGCTTTATTCGCGTGTCAGAGAAGAAACCATGCTGCTTCAGTCTAAGGGTTTGTTTTTTGAATGTCTGCCTGATGATCCGTTGCTTTGTAAAGATCCGCTGGTTTTAAAACAGAATAAGGCTCGGCTGCGGTTTTACGAAAAATATGGTGCCAGCCCGATAATTAATACTAAGTATGAAACCCCGGTTAAGCCAGGGGATGATAATCCGCCTTATCTGGTAATTGATACATTCGGCAAAGAGGCTAAATTTAAAAAAGCAGAAATGCGACAGATAGTAAAGGCAATTCTAGAACGTAAATATCCTGATGTTTGCAATAAAGAGTATGTAGATATGGTTGTAAACTCGATTATTGATGACCCGATTCAATTCAGGCCATTAAAATATATTGAAAATAAAAAAATCGAGAGTATTACAAAAATAACCCTGCCTTTAGATAAACGGATTTCTTTGGTCTATAGCACCAAGCACGCTATTCACCATGTAAAGGAAAGAGGTTATGTCGAATCCCCGGTCCGGGTAACGACCATCTTAAAATCTCTGAATAAGACCAGTTTTTTTAATAATATTGAGCCGCGTCATTTTGGCGAGCAGCATATAACTGCTGTGCATGATCGCGAGTTTTTTGAGTATTTACAGAAAGTATGTGCTATAATCCCTGAGAATGAATCAATTTACCCTTATGTGTTTCCGATCAGAAACAATACTCGTCCGCCGAAAGAACTGCCGATGCGCGCCGGATATTACTGCATTGATACTTTTACTCCGCTTAATAAAAACGCGTATCTTGCGGCACTAGCGGCGGTTGATTGCGCCCTTACTGCGGCTCAGGCGATAGTGGAGGGTTCTTACCTTGCCTATGCTTTAGTACGACCTCCGGGACATCATGCCGAAAGAAAGGTGTTTGGCGGATTCTGCTACTTTAATTCCAATGCTATCGCGGCTAATTATTTAAGCCAATACGGAAAAGTAGCCATACTGGATATTGATTACCATCATGGTAATGGGCAACAGAGTATATTCTATAATCGCAGTGATGTGTTTACGGTTTCAATTCATGGCCATCCGCGCTTTGCTTATCCTTTTTTTAGCGGGTTTAGCGATGAGGAAGGGGAAGGCGCTGGTAAAGGTTTTAATATTAATTTCCCTTTGACGGAAAATTTGGCAACTGATAAGTATATTGAAACTCTTAGAAAAGCGGTTCATCAAATCAATAAATTTGATCCTAAGTTTTTGGTAGTTTCTCTTGGCCTTGATACTGCCCGCGGAGACCCGACCGGCACCTGGAATTTAGACGCTAGTGATTTTGAACAAATCGGAAAAATTATAGGCGAATTATCTTTTTCCACGCTTTTTGTCCAAGAAGGCGGATATAAAACCAAAACTATCGGAAAAAACGCCAGGTCATTTTTTAAAGGAGTATGGGACGGGTCTTTTTTATAAATTGGCGGGATTAATCTGAATGTTATAGAATAATAAGGCAGAGCTAAGTTGACAAGGAGAAGGATAAATGAATTTTGGCGATTTTGAAATAGTGGAAAATAAAGTTGTTATTAAAATAAAAGACAGAATATGTGAGAATGCGGAAGAACTGTTAAATAGCGCGCTGTTTGAACGGGTTTTAAAACTTTGTATCAGAGAACTGCAGGATCACAGTTCCTATTTATTGGGTATTTTTGGAGAAAAGCCGATTGAGCAACAAAATATCGATACTCTGATAAGAACTCTGAATTTTCTTACTAAAATGCCCGGGGACTTGGTTCCTAATGTGGAAAAAGGTTCAGATGTATTTTTCAGAGATAAAGCTTTATTTAACGAATTTGTCGAACATTTGTATAATTATTGGCGAAGTTTTGACCGGTTTATTATTTGTGAATCTCAAGAAAATAACCAGGAAAAACGGCCCTACCGTATTTTCAACAATACTATCGAACAATTAACTCATCTTGTAAGAGCGGTTTATCGCGATATTCAGGAAAATATAACTGGAACCCATCCGCGGATATACCGCCAGGTCAGGGCTGGTGCGGAAATTGCCAGTATCGCGGTGCCCAAAATAATTCCCTTTCAATCAGCGGAATATGATAAGTTGAACAGTATCCCCTTTATTCGGCAAATTTTGATTTATCCGCCTTTAATATTAAACCAAACAATGAATAAACGGACAGGGTCATTTGAAAGAATAAACGAAAATCCTTTAAAAAAAATAAGTTTGAATAAAGGCGAATGGTTATGCTATCCGGCCAAAGTCGGAGAACTTATTATTTTTATCTACTTTCATCAAAAATTTTATGAACTAGGTTATGCTTTATGTAATTTGTTTGAATTAGCCGAAGACTCTGACTTGACAAAAAAACCGGATGCTGTTTATTGTTACGGGGTAGAGAAACAGGATATCGCGGGTTTAGGAAAATCGCTAACCGTATTTTACGATGACCAGGAAAATAATATGATGGTTGCCGCTGTTCCCAATGATACTGAATTCGGCTATTTCGGCTATCTTAAAAAAATGGTTTTAACCTTATACAATGTTATTATGATTAAACGCGGGATTTTACCTTTTCACGGTGCTTTGATAAAAATTATTTTGCCAAACAATAAAAAGGCGACAATGCTGCTGATGGGCGATACCGGCGCGGGCAAATCAGAAACAATAGAAGCGATGCGCGATTTAGGAAAACATGAAATCCAAGATATGATAATTATCGCCGATGATATGGGTTCCATAAAAATCAATACCAACGGAGATATTATCGGCTATGGGACAGAGATTGGCGCTTTTTTGCGTCTAGATGATTTAAAAGCAGGGTATGCTTTTGGCCAAATGGACAGAGCGATAATCATGAGTCCGAATAAAGTTAATGCGCGGATTGTGTTGCCGGTTACAACTTTTGAGAGATTGATTTGCGGGCATAAGATTGATTTTATTCTGTATGCGAATAACTATGAAGAAATTGATGAGGAACATCCGATTATGGAGAAAATTGAAAATGCTGAAAAAGCTTTGCAAATATTTCGCGAAGGCACAGTCATGAGTAAAGGGACAACGACCTCAACAGGATTGGTGCATTCTTATTTCGCGAATGTTTTTGGCCCCTATCAATATAAGGCGGCGCACGATAAATTAGCAAAAGAATATTTTAAGGCATTTTATCGCAAAGATCTTTTTATTGGTCAAATGCGGACAAGATTGGGCATTTCCGGGTATGAAAGAAAAGGCCCAGAGGCAGCAGCCAGGGAATTACTTGAAATAATAAAAAAACTTTAATTTATTGATATACTGATAAATAAGTCTGTTTTTTTATAAGAGGCAAATAGGAAGGCATTAATTTTAATTTAATAAATAATCTAGACATGCTTGCTGATAAAGATAGAATAATAAGTAAGTAGGGGTGTAAAACCGATGCGGGTTAACTTAATATATTTGAGGTTTTGGGTTTAATATATTTAAGAATTCATAAAAAATATTATGATCAATTAAAGTAAAAATATAGGTAAGTCCGGTTTCTGATGTAAAAGGGAGGGTTGATATGTCTAAAAAAACTAATATTTCAACCAATGAAAACCCCGAGTTTAATAATCATGTCGATTATCGCTCGCGGATTATGATTGAAAAGGTATGTCCGGAAATTGATGGCGGAGTATTCCCGATAAAAAGAACTGTTGGCGAAAATGTGATTGTTCAAGCTAATATTTTTACAGATGGCTATGATGAGATTACAGCATTGCTGCTTTATCGGACAGTTAATCAAGATAAATGGCAAGAAGTTTATATGAAACCTTTAGGCAATGATCGCTGGATGGGATCTTTTCCTATAAAAAAAGAAGAAGATTATTGCTACAGTATTTGTTGCGGCATAGATAGATTTAGTACCTGGCGCAAATCACTGGATAAAAAGATTCTGGCTCAGCAGGATATTGATCTGGACTTAAAAATGGGGATTCAGATCCTTGAACAGTCAAAAAAAAGAATCAAAAAAAAATTCTTAGCAAAATTTGAGGTTTTACTCAAACAGCTAAGCAAGAGTAAAGAGCTGAATACTATAACCGCTCTTTTAGTAAATGATGAATTGTTGAATATAATGCAGCAAGGAATCAATCTTGATCAGAGCATAACCTATGAAAAAGAATTAAAGGTCAGGGTTGAGCGGAAATTGGCGCTTTTTAGCAGTTGGTATGAATTTTTTCCTCGTTCCTGGGGCGCGCAGCCGAAAAAACATGGGACGCTAAAAGATTGCGAGAAATTAATCCCGGAAATAGCGCGGATGGGATTTGACATTATTTATTTCCCGCCGATCCATCCTATTGGCAAGACGCATAAAAAAGGGGCAAACAATGCGATTAAAAGTAATGGAGAGGACCCGGGGTGTCCTTGGGCGATTGGCTCAGAAAAAGGCGGACATAAAGCAATCAATCCGCAATTAGGCACGCTTAAGACCTTCAAACAATTTATTAATAAGGCTAAAGAATTTAATTTAGAAGTGGCTTTGGATTTAGCTTATCAATGTTCTCCGGATCATCCCTATGTCAAAGAACATCCAGAATGGTTTAAATGGCGCCCTGATGGCAATATTCAGTACGCGGAAAATCCTCCAAAAAAATATGAAGATGTTTTACCGCTAAATTTTGAAACTGATAACGCGCAGAATCTTTGGAACGAACTAAAAAGCATAATCACATTCTGGCTGGAACAGGGAGTGCGGATTTTTCGGGTCGATAACCCGCATACCAAACCTTTTATTTTTTGGGACTGGATCATTGCCGAAATAAAAAAAGATTATCCGGAGACAATCTTTTTGTCTGAGGCTTTTACGCGGCCCAATATTATGTATCGTCTTGCTAAAGCAGGTTTTAGTCAATCCTACACATACTTTACTTGGCGCAATACAAAGCAAGAATTTATTGAATATATGAAAGAGTTAACCCAGACTGAGGTTGGGGAATATTTTCGTCCAAACTTTTGGCCGAACACTCCGGATATTTTACCGGAACACTTACAAACCGGAGGCCGTCCGGGTTTTATTCTGAGGGCGGTTCTGGCAGCGACCCTTAGTTCAAATTATGGGATATACGGACCGGCTTTTGAATTATGTGTTTCCGAGGCAATTCCGCAAAAGGAAGAATATCTGCGCTCTGAGAAATACGAGATAAAAAAATGGGATTGGAATAAACCGGGAAATATAAAAGATGTATTGGTTCGGTTGAATCAGATTCGTAAAAAAAATCCGGCTTTGCAAACTACTCGAAATATTAGATTTTGTGAAATAAATAATGATCGCTTATTAAGTTATTTTAAGGCAACAAGTGATTATTCGAATATTATCTTAGTTATAGTTAATCTCGATCCGCATCATACCCAGAGCGGGTTTTTGCAAATTCCTGTTGATGAATTCGGGATTGATAAACAACAGGAATATTTAGCCCATGATCTTTTAAGCGGAGATAAATATTTATGGAAAGGATCTGTAAATTATATTGAATTAGATCCGCAGCGATCTCCGGCGCATATTATACAGATTAAAAGACAGGCAGGTTGAAAACGTAATTCTGATTGTTTTAGCTAAGGGAAAGGATGAGTATGTCCGCTTCACGCATGAATATTGAAAATAATCCTTTATGGTACAAAGACGCGGTAATTTATCAATTGCATGTAAAAACCTTTTGCGACAGTGATGGCGATGGGATTGGTGATTTTAAAGGATTGATTCAAAAATTGGATTATTTGAAGAGCCTGGGAATTACAGTTATCTGGCTGCTGCCTTTTTATCCTTCTCCGTTAAAAGATGATGGTTATGACATTGCTGATTACTACGCGGTTCATCCGCAATATGGGACTTTAAAAGATTTTAAAGAATTATTAAAACAGGCTCATCTCAGAGGCTTGAGGGTTATCACGGAGCTTGTTATTAATCATACTTCAGATCAACACCCCTGGTTCATTAGAGCTAAGCAAGCAAAATTAAATTCAAATCAGCGAAATTACTATGTGTGGAGTAATAATCTAGCAAAGTATAAAGATGCGAGGATTATTTTTAAAGATTTTGAATTGTCAAATTGGGCTTGGTCAGAAGAAGCAAAAGCTTATTACTGGCATCGGTTTTATGCTCATCAGCCTGATCTTAATTTTGATAATCCCAGCGTTTCTAAAGAAATATATCGCGTAGCTGATTTTTGGTTTTCTTTGGGGGTAGATGGATTGCGGCTTGATGCAGTCCCTTATCTTTTTGAAAGAGAAGGGACTAACTGCGAAAATTTGCCTGAAACCCATGCTTTTTTAAAAAAGCTAAGAAAGCATATTGATAGTAAATTTAAGAACCGGATGCTGCTTGCCGAAGCTAATCAATGGCCTGAGGATGCCGTGCAATATTTTGGAGCAGGGGATGAATGTCATATGGCTTTTCATTTTCCGTTGATGCCCCGGATGTATATGAGCGTGCAGATGGAGGACCGGTTTCCGATTATTGATATACTCGAACAGACGCCTAAAATCCCTCGCTTATGTCAATGGGCAATATTTTTGCGTAACCATGATGAGCTGACATTAGAAATGGTTACTGACGAAGAACGCGATTATATGTATCAGGCATATGCCGCTGATGCCCGTTCAAAGATCAATTTAGGGATTAGGCGAAGATTGCTGCCTTTGTTAGGCAATAATCGGCGCAAATTTGAATTAATGAATATTCTGCTTTTTTCTCTGCCGGGAACACCGATTATTTATTATGGGGATGAAATCGGCATGGGGGATAATAGATTTATGGGTGATCGGGACGGAGTGCGCACTCCCATGCAATGGAGTCCGGACCGCAATGCTGGTTTTTCCAAAGCTAATCCCCAACAGTTATATTTGCCAGTAATCATAGACTCAGAATATCATTATGAAACGATTAATGTGGAAACTCAGGATAATAATTTGTCATCACTCTTATGGTGGACAAAGCGTGTGATTGCCATGCGTAAAAGGTTTAAAGCCTTTAGCCAAGGTAATATTAAATTTTTATATCCCGACAACTCAAAAGTTTTATGTTTTATTAGAGAATATAAAAATGAGAGTATATTGATCGTGATAAATCTTTCAAGGTTTTCTCAATCAGTTGATCTTGATTTAAAAGAATATAGCGGCTTTGTCCCAGAAGAAGTTTTTAGTCAAAATAATTTCTCAATAATCAAAGACCACCCCTATCCGATAACTTTAGGTCCGCATAACCACTTTTGGTTTTTGTTAAAAAAGCAAGAAATAACATCTGCCGAAACATTGCAGAAGTCACCGAAAATACGTTTGGAAAAGTCATGGGAAGAGATTTTTAATCTTAAAAACATCCGCAAATTAGAAGCGGAAATATTACCGCAATATTTAAACGGATGCCGTTGGTTTGGCGGGAAATCCCGTACAATACGGACAATCAGGATATCGGACATTATTTCTTTTGATCACGAAAAAGACGTGGTTAAGCTTTTGTTTGTTAACATTACTTATACGCTCGGAGTTCCGGAAACTTATATGCTTCCGTTATCATTTATTTTTGCAAACGGAGATAAAGATGAGACGCGAGATTTTCATAAAGGAATAATCTGCCGGCTGTTTGTTAATCGAAAAGAAGGTTTTCTGTATGATGGGGTTTATAATAAGCATTTACACGAAATCTTTTTGGATATTATTGCTAAGAAAAAAAGGCTTACTAATGAGAGAAAAATATTGATTGGGCATCAGGGTAAGAAATTTAAAACTTTATTAGCAGCGCAAAAGCTGCCTTTGCCTTCGGTAATCCTTAAAGCCGAACAGAGCAATACAGCAATATTATACGGCAATACCTTTTTTATGAAATTATTTAGAAAACTTGATTCGGGGATGAATCCCGATATTGAGATAACTAAATATCTTACTGAAAAAAAGAATTGCCAAAATATCCCAGCCTTTGCCGGGCATATTGAATATAGCAATAGCAAAAAAGAGTTAACCTCTATATGTTTACTGCAAAGTTATGTTCCGAGTGAATCAGATGCCTGGAAATATACTCTAGACCATGTTAAAAACTTTTTTGACCTTGTTTTGTCTAAACGCACTGAATCGCAAGAACAGAAAGATGGTTTAGCTTGCTCAGGGAAAGGAACTAAAGCTTTTGAATTTAATAGTTTGATTGACGGCATATATTTAGAAATGATTAAAAAATTAGGACAACGTACAGGGGAAATGCATATAAAATTATCTGAAGAAGCGCAGAACCCTGATTTTAAGCCGGAAACTTTTTCGATGCTGTATCAGCGGTCGGTTTTTCAAGCCATGGGTAGTCAAGCGAGAGTGGTATTTAGATTGTTAAAGCAAAATTTAAATAAAATAACCGGAAGTTTGCAGCAGGAAGCTTCAGCAATCTTAGCTGATGAGAAAAAAATCATGCAAAGATTAAAGCTGATTATGCAGACAAAATATTCCGCTAAAAAAATACGCATTCATGGAGATTACCATTTAGGACAGGTTTTGTTTACAGGTAAAGATTTTACTATTATTGATTTTGAAGGCGAGCCGGCGAGACCCTTAAGTGAAAGAAAACTTAAGCGTTCAGCAATTCGTGATATCGCGGGTATGTTGCGCTCTTTGCATTATGCTGCTTATGTGACTTTATTTCTTGATAAATCCGTTCGGGAAGAGGATATTGTTGTTTTAGAATCTGCCGCGGAAAATTGGTATCAATATGTCAGCAATGTCTTTATCAAATCATATTATCAAACCATAGGTAAAGCAGAATTTTTACCGAAAACCGATATTGAATTTAAAAATCTATTGCAGATTTATCTTCTGGATAAAGCAATTTACGAATTAGGGTATGAATTAAATAACCGGCCAGATTGGATTATTATTCCCTTAAGAGGAATTAGGCAGGTGCTTAACAATTTTAAGACAAAAAAGCAACTAAAAACTAAGAATTAGCGAACTTAAATCTTATGGTTGATGTCGGACTGATTAATCACGATATTAGTCTTTTGACTGAGCAAGATATTTATCTTTTTCGGGAGGGAAGTCATTTTCGGTTATATGAGAAATTGGGTTCTCATGTTTTGGTGGATAAGGGCATTGCCGGAGTTTATTTTGCTGTTTGGGCTCCGAATGCTAAAAAGGTAAGTGTAATTGGTGATTTTAATAAATGGAATGATCAAGCCCATCCGCTAGCGCCTCGCTGGGATCGCTCAGGTATCTGGGAGGGTTTTATCCCGGGAGTGAAAAAGGGAGATTTATATAAATATTGTATTATCTCAAAAAATAATAATTTCCGCACCGAAAAAAGAGACCCTTTTGCTTTTTATTCGGAAATTCCGCCTCAAACCGCATCGATTGTCTGGGATATTGATTACTCATGGAAAGATGATAAGTGGACTAAAGCCCGGGCTAAAAAAAACTCTTTAACTTCTCCAATATCAATTTATGAAGTTCATTTAGGTTCCTGGAAACAGGGGCAGGCTGATAAGGATAAGTTTTTAAATTATAAACAAGCAGCCGAACAATTAGCGCAATATCTGCATGATATGAATTTTACCCATGTCCAGTTTCTTCCGCTTATGGAACACCCTTTTTACGGGTCATGGGGATATCAGACAATTGGTTATTTTGCCCCGACCAGCCGCTATGGCATTCCCCAAGATTTAATGTATTTGGTTGAATATCTTCATAATAATGGGTTTGGGGTTATATTTGACTGGGTGCCATCACACTTTCCTTCTGATGAGAATGGATTAGCCTATTTTGATGGATCGCATTTATTTGAACATGCTGATCCCCGGCAGGGTTTTCAACCAGACTGGAAAACTTATATATTTAATTACGGGAGAAATGAGACAGTATGTTTTTTGATAAGCAGTGCTTTGTTTTGGTTTGAAAAATATCACATTGATGGAATTCGCGTAGACGCAGTCGCATCAATGTTATATCTTGATTATTCTCGCAAATCAGGAGAATGGATTCCCAATAAATCCGGAGGCAAAGAGAATATTGAGGCAATAAAGTTTATTAAAAAACTAAACCTTGAAGTTTATAAGAATTATCCAGACGTGCAAATGATCGCGGAGGAATCTACCTCCTGGCCAATGGTTTCCAAGCCAATTTCTATTGGCGGACTGGGATTTGGAATGAAGTGGAATATGGGCTGGATGCATGATACTTTAGATTATTTCGCGAAAGAACCGACTGCGCGTAAATATTATCATAATCAGTTAACCTTTAGTTTATCTTATGCCTTTGCCGAAAATTTTCTTTTATCGCTTTCTCATGATGAGGTTGTTTATGGGAAAAAATCTTTGTTAGAGAAAATGCCTGGTGATGATTGGCAAAAGTTCGCTAATTTGCGGTTATTGTATGGGTATATGTATGCGCATCCAGGGAAAAAATTACTATTTATGGGCCAGGAATTTGGGCAGCGTTTGGAATGGAATCATGAAAGCAGTATGGACTGGGATGTTTTAAAATTAGATGCTCATGCCCAACTACAAAGGTGGGTTAAAGAATTAAACTATTTTTATAAAACAGAACCAGCGTTTTATGAAAAAGATTTTGATGATCAAGGTTTTAAATGGATGGATTGCCGAGACTGGCAAAGAGGAATTATTAGTTTTATGCGTAGTGGTTGCTCAGGAGAAAACTCTGTATTAATTGTTTGTAATTTTACGCCGACTGCTTACAATAATTATACAATTGGCATACCCTCTGGCGGATTTTGGCAGGAGGTGCTTAATAGCGATGCTAAAGAATACGGGGGAAGCGGGCAGGGAAATTTTGGCGGTTTAACAGCATCATCTTTGCCTTATAATGGGCAGTATCATTCGCTTTCATTAACGGTTCCGCCTTTGGCAGTATTATTTTTTAAACAAAATATTTTATGAATTTAAAACAGGATTAGGAAAAAAATAAGCAGAGTGTTTTAGTATACATCTGTCAAAGCGAGAGTAAGTCAGCTGGCTATTGAACGCAGCTCAGGGATGTTGATGACCAAGGTATTATTAAAGCTGAGCGCTTTATTTTTGAGATAGGTGACATAATGCTGTTATTTCGAAAAATTCTTTTTTATGTGTTTGTGCTGGTATATATAATCGGATGTCCGCTTATTGTGCTCAATTCTTTAGGAATTGTTTTTTTTCCGGATCAAAAGAAATTAATCCAATCAACCGGATTGATATCGCTGGCAACAATTCCTGAAGGAGCTTCTCTGTTTATCAATAACAAGCTTTATAATCGAAAAAGCCCCACGCTTATCCGCAACCTTAGAGAAGGACAATATAGCATTAAAATTGCTTTGGATCAGTACGCGGAAGCGGAGCAATTAGTTCAGATAGATAAAGGCCAAGCAATAGCTTTAGAGGATATTATTCTTATTCCTAAAAAATGGCCGAAGGATATTCTGGCACCTTTTATGATAGAGAAAATATTTACGATTTATAATAACCCTTATCTGGTGCTCAGCAAGAATATGATGCTTTCGGGAATTTATATTTTCAGGAGAGAAGACTCTATTTTTTCTAATCTTGAAAACGGGATTAAGTATCCGCAAAAAGAAGTTATTCTGCCGCTATTTTCCAATGATAGTCAGTCTAATAATATGCTTGTGTCAGAGGTTATTTTAATGCCTAAGAGCTTTTTTGCTTTAGTCGTGGCAAAGCAAGGTGATAAAAATTACTATCTATGGACAGATCTTAGAGTTCCGGGCGGCCCGGTTTTAGATCTTAGCCAACTTTTTGTCGGAGTTGTAGATAAAATTTGCTGGAACTCAGAAGATAATGAAAGTATATTTTACCTTTCGGAAAATAGTCTCAACCGAATTAATATAAAAGAAAACGCGGTTTATCCTAATATCGCGGATAATATAAAAGGCTTTGGGATTATTAATAAAAAGATTCTCGTGGTAAACGGTGCTAATCAATTTGAAGAGATTGATTATAAGAATAATACAAAAAAATCACTTATCGGGCAGTGGAGCCTGCTGCCTGATGTTTTTCAGAAGGCTTTAAGTTTAAAGATGCAGATATTATCTGAAAAAATAGTGCTATTTATTGATGATCATGGCAGTCTGCTTTCAACCACTCTTCCTTATGAATTAATCCCAGCTAAAGTAATTGGACTCGGGGATATTCTTGATGATAATAAAGTTCTTGTTTGGACAAAAACAAAGCTGGGTTATATTGACTTTAAGGAAATAAAACATGAGGGGATATTTGAAGCTGGACCAAGAGTAGAGTGGGTAGTTAAAAATGCTAAAGATATGCAACAGGCTTTTTGGGTCAATAATGGCTCACATATTCTGTTTAGAGACGGAAATCAGATTAAACTTGTTCAGATGGAGTCATACGCAAGGGATTCAATTTTTAATGTGGGATACGCGACGGACACAATCGCATATTTCGACAATTTGGGAAAAGCTTTTTTAAAAGATAGAGATACAAATAAATTTATCTCCTTGACCGTTGTGCCTAAACATGGGCTGATAAAGTTTGTATTGCCTGAGTCAATTAATAAACAGAAAAATTAAGGGTTATATGCAATTTAAATACTCAAAACAAAATCTTACCGGATTTGAAAAAAAACAGCAAAGGCTTTTTGAAATGCTTCCCGGGGCTTTAAGCTGGAGTATTTTGTTAGGCATTGTAGTCTTATCTCTGATAAAACCTGTCTCAGCATCTATTGTAGCTATCGCGTTTATTTTTTATTGGTTTTTAAGATTAGTTTACATGACGATATTTTTACTGGTTTCATTTATGGGGCTTGAAATAGAATCGCGGACAGACTGGATGTCCAGAATCAAGGGGATAAATAAGTTAAGTGTTTATCTGGAGGGATTAAATAAGCGCAGAACAGGTAGCTTTAAAGAGAAATTATCTTTATATTTTCACGAAAAAGAACTTGTTTTGCTTAAACATAAGCAAATACTGACTCCGGCTTTAAAAGATATCTATCATCTTGTTATATTTCCTGTTTCCAAAGAGCCGGGAAGTGTTATTCGCCCTGGATTTGAGGCACTATTAAAACAATCTTTTCCCTGCCAACAGATTATGGTTGTGTATGCTGTTGAAGAAGGAGCTTCTCAGGAAACTAAAGACACAATCAATCAGTTTATTAAAGAATATAAACATAGATTTTTTGACCTTTGTCTGGTAATCCATCCTAATAATCTTTTTGGTGAAGCAAGGGTGAAAGGGGCTAATGCTTCGTTCGCGGCAAGTAAGGCTGGCGAAATTATTGGATCGAGAAAAATTTCTTTTGAAAATGTTATTGTTTCTTGTTTTGACTCTGACACTGTCGCGGATGCTCAATATTTCACATGTCTTACTTACAACTTTATGATTACGCCGGATAGAACACAGGCCAGTTTTCAGCCTATCCCTGTTTACAATAACAATATATGGGAAGCTCCATGGTTTACGCGGGTTATGGAAATAGGGTCGTCTTTTTTCCAATTCATTGAAGCCACGCATCCTGAGAAACTGGTTACTTTTTCAAGCCACAGCATGAGTTTTAAGGCTTTAACCGAGATTGATTATTGGCCGAAAGATATGATTTCTGACGATTCCGCGATATTCTGGAAAGCCTATATTCATTATCAAGGCAATTATCGGGTGATCCCCATATACACAACTCTTTCTATGGATGCTACTGTGTCAGATAAATGGTGGCAGACATTAATAAATATTTATAAACAAAGGGAACGTTGGGCATATGGGGTGGAAAACTTCCCAATTCTAGCGCGGGGATTTATTCAGGCAAAGAACATTCCTTTGAATAAAAAAATCGGACATGCTTTTAAAATGCTGGAAAGCCATGTATCCTGGGCTACTTGGGGTTTTCTTTTGACTACACTGGGATGGCTGCCTGCTTTACTTTCCAGCCGGGATTTTCATACATCGGTGATGTATTATAATGAGCCGCATATTGCTAATACAATTTTTCAACTATCGTCTTTTTCTTTAATTATCTCAATATTTGTAAGCATGCTGCTTTTGCCGACTGTTCCGGGAAAATATGGCTGGCTAAAAAGAATTCAACATATCTTTGAGTGGATTGCAATTCCTTTTGTTTTAGTAGTATTAAGCGCTTTGCCGGCGCTTAATGCGCAAACCAGGTTATTGTTCGGCAGGTATATGGAATTCTGGGTGACTGATAAATCCAGGAAATAAAACTAATCCGGATGGCAGTGACCGCGGAGCATCTTCAAATTATGAACCGAATAAATTTGGGGCTGCTAAAGTAACTGGGGCAAAGGAACCATTTTTAAAAATGGAGATGAATAATTAGCGCAGTGCATAATTCAGGATGATTGCCCGCTGGTTTAGAAAAGAGAATATGATTAATTTTAAGAATATTGATTTAACCTATAATAATAAGAAAATAATTGAGCAACTGTCTTTTAGCGTTGAAAAAGGGGATAAAATCGCAATTCTGGGAAAATCAGGGTTGGGTAAATCATCGCTTTTTCAGCTGATTCTAGGGTTTGCTAAAGCTCAGCAAGGCGAAGTTTGTTTCAATGATGTTCTTGTTGATGAAAAAACTGTATGGGAGATTCGTAAGCAGATAGCTTTTATTGACCAGGATGTCAGTATTGGAGAAGGAAAAGCGCTTGACTGGATACATTCAATTTTTGATTTTAAGATCAACGCTTCGGAAGCTTTTCCGAAAAAAGAGCTGGAACAGCTGCTTGAATATTTTGAACTGAGCAGAGATGAATTAGAGAAGAATATTGGAAGTCTATCCGGCGGAGAAAGACAAAGATTAGCAATCATAGCCGCGATTCTTTTAAAAAGAAAAGTATTTCTTTTTGATGAAATAACTTCGGCTCTAGATGCGCATTTAAAACAAAAAGTAGTTGATTTTTTCACTCAAAATAAAGAGTGGACAGTTATTGTGATTTCACATGACGCTGTTTGGCTTAAGCATCCGCAAGTAAAAGTGTTTGATTTAAAGGAAAAGCAATGGGAACAGTAGATATTTCAATCCTGGGATTAGTTTTATCATTATTATTATTTGTGGTTCCGATTCTTTTGAGTCAAGTATATCATATCGGATTGATCAAACCGCTGCTTTATTCAACTATCCGGATGTCTATCCAGCTGGGTTTAATCGGAATCTTTCTTAAATATCTTTTTATCTGGAATAATACAATCCTGAACATTAGCTGGCTTGGGGTTATGATCTTAGTCGCGGTTTTTAGTGTAGTCCAAGGTTCATCAATGAAAGCCTCTAAGGTGCTTATTCCCGCGTATATATTTCTTTTTCTTTAGTTACATTCAGCATTGTTTTGTTTCTTAATCTGGCTGTAATCCGGCTGGATCATGTTTTTGATGCCAGATATTTGATTGTATTAAGCGGAATGCTTTTAGGCAATTCTTTAAGGGGAAATATTGTGGGGATTACGGCTTTTTATAAAAATATCAAAAAAGACAAAAAGCAATTTTCCTATACCCTGGCGCTTGGCGCGACATTTAATGAGGCGATTTTGCCTTATTTAAGAGAAAGTATTCAGCTGGCGCTTAAGCCTACGCTTGCCTCAATGGCAACTATGGGCATAGTTGCTCTTCCGGGAATGATGACCGGAGTTATCTTAGGCGGGACAAGTCCTGAATTAGCGATTAAATATCAGATCATGATTATGATCGGGATAGTGGCCAGTACGATCATCAGTGTTTTTCTGACAATTTTAATGACATTAAGAGTTTGTTTTTCCAAATACGGCACCTTAAATCAGGATATATTCAGCTAAAGCCAATAAATTAAAGCAGGAGCATGCTTTAATATCCGCAAAACAACAATTTCGATTTAAAGCATAAACATTTATTATGCGTGTTTTTCCAAAAGCAGTACTTTTATTTATTATGCGCTACTTTCAGGATTTGGAACAGGAAAGTTTTAGTAATTTTGTGGTAATGTGCTTATTTTATGATAAAATGATTATAATATTTTTGTCAGAACAAATCTCATAACTATGAACAAAGAAAAGAGTAGAGTATGCGTTCGGAATTTTTAGCGTTTTCCAGGCCGTCGATAAATCAGTCAGATATTAATGCTGTTGTCGATGTTTTACGCTCAGGCTGGATTACTACTGGAATTAAAAACACTGAATTTGAACAGATGTTCAGTGATTTTGTCTCGAGTAAAGGAGCAGTGGCGCTGACTTCCGCTACAGCGGGCATGCAGCTGATGCTCAAAGCTCTGGGAATCGGCCCAGGCGATGAGGTGATCACGCCTTCAATGACCTGGGTTTCTACAGTTAATCTGATTATTTTATGCGGCGCTAAGCCGGTATTCGCGGATATTGATAAAAACACACTGATGGTTTGCGCCCAATCAATAAAAGCACGCTTAACTAAAAACACTAAACTGATTATTCCAGTGCATTTTGCCGGCTCAGCAGTGGATATGGATCCGATCCGCGATTTGGCCCGGGAATATGATATCGCGCTAATAGAAGACGCGGCCCATGCTTTGGGTACAAAATATAAGGGGAAATATATCGGCGAACAGTCAAACGCGATATTTTCTTTTCATCCGATCAAGAATATTACCACTGGTGAAGGCGGCATGGTTTGCTCAGACAATATCGAGCTTTTAGAAAGAATCCGCTGTTTAAAGTTCCATGGCCTTGGCGTGGATGCCTATGACCGGAAAACTCAGGGCAGGGCTCCGCAGGCGCAGGTTATTGAACCGGGATTTAAGTTTAATCTGCCGGATATCCTGGCTGCTTTGGGCATAAGCCAGCTGGCGCAGTTGGAGGAATTTAATGGAAAAAGAACAGAGCTTGCGGAGTATTATTTAGCGCGTTTGGCAGAAATAGAAGAAATTTCTCCGCTGGCAATTCCCGAATATTCGATGAAACATTCCTGGCATCTTTTTATTGTGCGCCTGGATATTGACAAAGCCGGCTTAAGCCGTGACCAGTTTATGGAAGAATTAAAAAAAAGAAATATCGGTACAGGGCTTCATTTCAGAGCAGTTCATTTACATCAGTATTACCAGCAAACAATGCCGCAAAACCCCGGGGTTTTAGTAAATACAGAATGGAATTCGCAAAGAATTTGTTCTTTACCGCTTTTCCCAATGATGAAGTTAGAAGGTATTGATGATGTTATTAACAGCATAAAGGATATTTTAGCTAATGCGAGAAAATAGTTTTGTTTCACTGGTAATCCCTGTATTTAATGAACAAGCCAGCCTGGATAAATTGCTCCAGCGTTGTCTGGTGGTCTGTAATAAATTAAACCGGAAATTTGAGATTGTTTTAGTTGATGACGGCAGTGCTGACGCTTCAGCGGCTAAAATCGAAGCCGCGGCTAAAGAAAATAGCGGAAAAATAATCGGTGTTTTTCTAAATCGCAATTATGGACAGCACGCGGCAATACTGGCCGGATTTGAACAGTCGCAAGGAGAGGTGGTTATCACTCTGGACGCGGATCTCCAGAATCCGCCGGAAGAAATACCGCGCTTGCTTGAGGCGATTGACCAGGGAGCGGATGTTGTCGGAACAATCCGGCTCAACCGCAAGGATACGATGTTCCGGCGTTTTGTTTCTTCGGTTATTAATAAAGGAGTGCAGAAAGCCACTGGAGTTTTAATGCATGATTACGGCTGCATGCTGCGTGCCTATAAACGGCCGATAATTAATGCTATGCTGGCCTGCAATGAACACAGTACTTTTATTCCTGTCTTGGCAAATAGCTTTGCCCGGAATACCAAAGAAATAGAAGTAAAACATTCCGGACGCAGCCATGGAGAATCAAAATATAATCTGGGCCGTTTGTTTAAGCTGATGCTTGATTTATTAACCAGTATGACAGTTTTTCCTTTGCGGCTGCTGAGTATTTTGGGCGGGATTATTTCCATACTCGGAATTGGTTTTGGAATTTGTTTATTGATAATGCGCTTGATCTATGGTTCAGCTTGGGCAGCTGAGGGAATATTTACTTTATTTGCTATTTTGTTTGTTTTTATCGGAGCGCAGTTTATTGGTATCGGGCTTTTGGGTGAGTATCTGGGAAGAATTTATAATGATGTGAGAAATCGTCCCAGTTTTTTTATCTGTAAAGTAGTGGGTAAGGATAAATCTCTGGAAGGGAAAGATTAAAATGAAATCTGTTGTTTTTGCTTACAATCAAATCGGTTGCGAAGGAATCAAAACCCTGCTGGATAATGGGATTGAAGTTGCCGCGGTTTTTACGCATAAAGATAATCCTCAGGAAAATATCTGGTTTGATTCTGTGGCAGTACTGGCCGCGGAAAAGGGAATCCCGGTATTCGCGCCGGATGATATTAATAATTTAATTTGGATAGAAAAAATCAAAAAAATCAACCCGGATATTATTTTCTCATTTTATTATCGCGATATTCTGGGAAAAGATATTCTGAATATTCCGGCTGCCGGATGTTTAAACCTGCATGGTTCTTTGCTGCCGAAATACCGCGGCCGCTGTCCGATAAATTGGGCGATTATTAATGGAGAAAAAAACTCTGGAGTAACGCTGCATTATATGATTGATAATCCGGATGCCGGAGATATATTAGGCCAGAAAATGTTTGAGATAACAGCTGATGATACAGCGCTTTTGGTGCATCGCAAGGCCGCAGATGCTGCTGTGGTTTTATTAAATGAGGTTTTGCCGCTGATTAAAAATAAAACAATAAAGCCAATCGCGCAGGACGCGTCAAAGGCCACATATTTTTCCGGAAGAGGTTCGGCTGATGGGGAAATTAACTGGACCCAGAGCGCTGCTCAGGTTAGAAACTTAGTCAGAGCAGTAACAGCGCCTTATCCCGGAGCATTTAGTTATATTGCTAAACGTAAGTGTTTTTTCTGGGAAGTCAGGGTTATTAAAGCAAAGGGAACTCCGGGTGAAATATTATCAATTAATCCGCTGCAGATTGCCTGCGGGCAGGGAGCAGTGCAGATCAATTCCGCTCAGGCAGAAGGCAGTATTTTTTTAAACGGAATTCAGTTTGCCGCGGAATTAGGACTGATGCCGAATATGAAATTCGGGTCAAATATTTATTCGCGCAGCGGCGGTTCTAAGAAAAAACATATTCTTATCCTGGGAATTAACGGGTTTATCGGCAATCATTTAAGCGAACGTCTGTTAGCGAGCAATAACTATGAAGTGCATGGCATAGATTTAGCTTCTAATTCTGTTGAGCGGTTTTTAAAACATCCTAATTTTCATTTTTTTGAAGGCGACATATCGATTAACCGGCATTGGATAGAATATCATGTGCGCAAATGCGATATTGTTCTGCCTTTAGTGGCAATCGCCACACCGGCGGAATATACGCGCAATCCTTTGCGCGTGTTTGAACTGGATTTTGAAGAAAATCTGCGGATAGTGCGTTATTGCGCTAAATACGGAAAACGGGTTATTTTTCCTTCCACATCGGAAGTATACGGCATGTGTGATGATCCGGAATTTGATGAAGATAATTCCAAACTTATTCTTGGTCCGATTCATAAACAGCGCTGGATTTATTCCTGCAGTAAACAGCTGCTTGACCGGGTAATCTGGGCTTATGGCTCGAGTAAAGGATTAAGGTTTAGCTTGTTTCGTCCGTTTAACTGGATCGGCCCGCGTTTAGACAGTTTGGCCGCGGCGCGGATTGGTAGTTCAAGGGTAATTACTCAGTTTATTCTTAATTTAGTCGAAGGAACTCCGATCCTGCTGGTTGACGGCGGTAAACAAAAGCGCTGTTTTACAAATGTAAAAGACGGAATTGAATGTTTGTTCAGAATAATTGAAGATAAAAAGTCTAATTGTAATTCCAAGATAATTAATATCGGACATCCGGACAATGATGTTACAATCAGAGAACTGGCGGAAATGCTGGCAGAAAAATTTGAAGCGCATGCTTTGCGCAAGAACTTTCCTCCTTTTGCCGGCATCCGGGAAATAGAGAGTAAGTCATATTATGGTAAGGGGTATGAGGATGTTTCTTTCCGTAAGCCGAGCATAAAAAACGCTAAGCGTTTACTGGAATGGCAGCCGCATATCAGCCTGGAACAGTCAATTTCTGAAACCCTGGATTTTTTTCTAAAAGAAGAAGTTTCGCAAATGGGAATTAAAAATCCGTAAAAGTATTGAAGCAAAGTAAATGACTGATAAAATCAGACTTGGTTTGCGTATCGATGTTGATACCTTCAGGGGAACTAAGCAGGGAGTGCCGGCTTTATGTGATTTACTTGCTGAGCATAAAGTCCTTGGTTCTTTCTTTTTTTCAGTTGGTCCGGATAATATGGGCCGGCATATCCTCAGGTTATTAAATCCGCGTTTTCTAATTAAAATGCTCCGCACTAATGCTGCCCGGCTTTATGGCTGGGAAATCCTGTTCAGAGGGCTTTTCTTTCCCGGCCCGCTTATTGGTAAAAAATGCAGCCAGGAAATTCGCGGCACAGCCGCGCAGGGCCATGAAATCGGCCTGCATGCCTGGGATCATCATGCCTGGCAGGCGCATATTGAAAATATGGATAATGCGCGTATCCGAGCTGTGTTGAAAAAAGCATATGAGCAGATTGAAAAGATTATCGGAAAACCAGCGGTTTGTTCCGCTGCCCCGGCCTGGCAGAGTACGGATAAGGTTTTGGAAGAAAAATTACATTTTCCCTTTAGGTATAATAGTGACTGCCGGGGAGAGAGTATGTTTTATCCAAAGATTAACGGAAAACCGCTCAGCCAGCCGCAGATTCCGGTAACTTTGCCGACATATGATGAAGTAATTGGCAGTAATAATATATCAGATATAAATTATAATCAGCATGTATTGTCTTTAATCAAGCCTAAGCAATTAAACGTGCTGACTATTCATGCTGAAGTCGAGGGCATTGCTTATTTGGAAATGTTTGCTGAATTTATCAGGTTAGCAAAGCAGCAAAATATATTAATTATGCCTTTAGGGGATTTGCTTGATGGTAAATTGCCGATTGAACAAGGATATATAATAAAAAGCCGGATAAAGGGCAGGCAGGGTTGGCTTTGTCTGCAGTCAAAACAGGAAACTAATGATCAACAAAATAATTAAGCATCCTAAACTTACCATATTTTTTATTTTTATTTGTCTGTATATTCTGCCTTTGGGAATCAGGCCGATAATAATGCCGGATGAAACCCGTTATGGGGAAATCCCGAGGGAGATGATCGCGAATAATAACTGGGTTGTTCCGAAGCTTAATGGTTTGGATTATTTTGAAAAACCGGTATTAGGCTATTGGCTGGTGGCTTTGTCCATGAAAGTGTTTGGGGAAAACGCGTTCGCGATTCGTTTGCCTTTTGCCTTATCTCTGGGTATTTCCGCTATTTTTCTGTTAATGCTATTGTCAAGATTCAGCCAGGATAAGGAAACCGCCAATTGGGGGGGTATAATATTTATTACCTGCCTTGAGGTGTTTGCCGTGGGAGTTTTCAGCGTGCTTGACGGTACATTTGCTTTGTTTCTTAACGGATTAATGATCAGCTTTTTCTTTGCCTATAAGGCGGTTGAAAAAAGCCGTGAAGAAAAGTTATGGCTTGTACTTAGCGGAGTTTTCTGCGGATTGGCTTTTCTGACCAAGGGATTTTTAGCCTTTGTTTTACCGGTAATAATAATCATTCCTTTTTTATTTTGGGAAAAAAACCTAAAATCAAGTTTGAAAATGATCTGGCTGCCTTTGGTTTCAGCAATAGTTGTGATTATGCCCTGGGCGCTTCTGATTCAGCGGCAAGCGCCTGATTTCTGGCATTTTTTTATTTGGAATGAACATATCCGCCGGTTTTTATCTACTGACGCTCAGCACAAGGCGCCGCTTTGGTATTTTCTTTTAGTTTTTCCCGCAGGAGCGATACCCTGGATATTTCTGTTGCCCGCTGCTATTAAAGGAATTAAATCAAACAGTAAAGATATATCGCTTTTTCGATACGCGGTTTTATGGTTTGCAGTGCCTTTTTTATTCTTTTCACTTTGCAAAGGTAAACTGGCTACATATATTCTACCTTGTTTTATTCCGTTTACAATAATAATGGCTCAAGGTCTGCGTAGTTATTTTGCAATAGGAGAAAAAAAATCGTTTTCAAAAGGTACCTATGGCTTAATCGGACTATTGGCGGTACTGTTGATTGCTCTGGTAGCAGTACAGCTAGGGTGGGTTAAGGGAAAACTTTACGCTTATAATCAGACAGCATTGTTAGCGGGATTTGGCCTTCTGAGTTTTATTGCTATGCTTATTTTTAGCTTAAAAGAGATTGAAAATCAAAAAAAGTTTTATAAATTCGCGCTGGCTCCGGTTATTTTTCTAGTCTGCGCGCATTTTCTAGTGCCGGATGAAACAATTTGCCGTAAAGCTCCAGGAGCTTTTCTTAAAAGCAATCTTGCGCTGATTAATGCCCAAACCAGTATTGTCTCAGACGATTTTTCCATAAGGGCAGTGTGCTGGTTTCTTAAGCGTGATGATATTTATCAGCTTGAATCCGGCGGAGAGTTGATGTACGGACTGCAGCTGGAAAAAGGGAAAAAACGTTTGCTTGATTTGGCTGATTTTAAGCAAATGATCACACAGTCTTCAGGAAAAAAACAAATAGCTTTATTTGCCAGAAGCAGTACTTATGACAGCTGGAAGCCTAATTTGCCCAAACCTTTGCTAGAAAAAAGAAATCAGGGCAATGGTTTTGTCTTTGTCTTATATTGATAATTTTTGGAATTATCCTATCTTTAATGTGCTTAATTTAGACAGAAAAGCCAGAAAAACTTAATAAAAATCAAGCAGCAGCTGTCTGAGTTTAAAAAGCAAATAAATGTGTGCAATCCAAAGGTTACTTTTTTTCTCCAAGTCAGCAGGATTATGAGGATTATCCAAAGATTAAATCTATTGACATTTCTTTTCCTCCTAGTTCATAATATACGTTTAAAAGCAGGCTTAAGCTTTCCGATAGGGTAATAGGGCTTATTGTTAGCTGTGGGGCAGTCTGGTGAGACTGAGTGCGCTCGCGAATGATGCTTTATAGGTTCAGATCAGAAGGTAGAATTTTAGATAATTGCTTTTCTTTGAATTTAATCCGATTGTTTGATTTTGGCAAGACATTTATGAGAAATCAAAAAAGCATCTTTAATCATAACCCTGAGACATTGATTCTCTTTAACTTTTTTTTTGCGATTTTTTTTGGCGGATTATTATTGAAATTGCCGATAGCCAGCACTAAAGACGCGCTATCCTGGATAGACTCTTTTTTTATGTCGACTTCTGCTGTTTGCGTTACTGGATTGAGTGTGGCAGATATTGGTAAAGACCTGACAATGTTTGGTCAGATGGTTATTCTCTTTCTTATCCAGCTCGGGGGATTAGGGATAATGACATTTTCCTTGCTGTTTATTATTCTACTCGGAAAAAAAATTGGACTGCATTCTAATCTTCAAATCCCGGATCTATCCCAGGACATAAGTTTTAAGAATATTAAATATTCTATACTCATGATCTTCGCAATGACTTTTTTTATCGAATCTGCTGGAGCTATTTTGTTGTTTTTTAACCTGAAGAATTACCATTCATTCCCTTTTGCTGTTTATAGCTCAATATTCCATTCTGTTTCGGCATTTTGCAACGCGGGTTTTAGTCTTTATTCAGATAGTTTTATTGGTTTTAATAATAATCCGTATATTATGGGGATATTGATGTTTTTGATTGTTCTGGGCGGCTTGGGATTTATCGTTATTTATGAGGTTATCAGAATTATTTCGTTTAAAAGGAGTGTTAGTGAAAAGCTGTGTATCAGTCTGCATACAAAGATTGCTTTAGGGGGAAGTTTATTTTTTATTGTTTTCGGAGCAATCATTATTTTGTTGCTTGAGAGTCGGGGGATTATGCGCGGTATGCCCTTATCCCAGCAAATCCTTAATTCATTTTTTCTTTCAGTAACTTCCCGTACCGCGGGTTTTAACGCGGTAGATACAGCATTATTGTCAAATCCTACTTTAATTCTGCTTTTGTTTTTTATGTTTGTCGGAGGCTGTCCTGGCTCAACCGCCGGAGGTATAAAAATACACACCTTTTTTTCTTTAATCGCTGTTTTCCGAAATAAGTTACGCGGACTTTCAATGGCAAGCCTTTTCAAAAGAAAGATACCTGATGCTGTTGTAAGCAGAGCTTTAACTATATGCATCACATCTTTCTTTATTATATTTATCGCGGTATTCTTACTGCAATTGTCGGAGAATGGAGCAATTTCTCATCTGGAAGTTAAGCAAAGGGAAGAATTTTTTGATACTCTTTTTGAGAGTGTATCAGCATTTGCTACCGTCGGATTATCGACAGGGACAACGCTATGCTTATCGTCTTGGGGTAAAGGCATAATAATATTGTTAATGTTTGCAGGACGCGTAGGGCCGCTTACTTTAGGGATAGCTTTGCAAATGCGGCAGAAACGTAAACCTGTTTATGAGTTTCCGGTTGAAGAGATAATCTTAAGTTGATAATAAAGGAGATAGATAATATGCAGAACATCCTGATCATTGGGCTAGGGCATTTCGGTTATTCGCTGGTTAAAGAATTGATAAAACATCCAGCGGAAATTATTGTTATCGAGAAAAACCAGGAAAGAGCGGGGCTGGTTAAAGATATGGTCGGACAAGTCATCGTAGCCAATGCAACAAATAAGGAGCTGTTGTTGAAGTTTAGCAAAGATGTGGATTGCGCGATTGTGTGTATAAGTGAAAAGATAGACAGCAGCGTATTAATAACCTACTATCTGAAAGGAATGGGCATTAAAAAGATTATCGCCAAGGCATCAACCCTTGATCATGGGGAAATCTTAAAATCCATCGGGGCGAATGAAATCATCTATCCTGAAGAAGAAGCGGCAAAAAGAATAGCCAGAAACCTTATTGCCCCGGATATCCTGGATGTGATTAAATTCTCAGAAGAATTTGATATTATTGAATTTCCTGTGCCTGAGAATTTTTTAAGGAAAACCATAAAAGATCTTAAGCTGCGAAACAAATATAACATCGAGATCTTGGCTGTCAGGAATCCTTTGACCGGTAAAACCAAAATTATGCCGACTGCTGATTATGAGTTTGCTCCGGATGATGTTATAATTTTTGTCGGAGAAACTGAATCAATGAAAAAACTTAATCAGTAACAAACGGAATAAGTCTTGAAAGTAATAAAGCCGTGAAAATTTCAAAGCTTTTAGCTATGCAAGGTCTAGAGTTAAACAAAACTGTTTTTTAATAATTAGAAGTATAAGAAAGTTGAGGGTAGGGAGATGGGTACGAGAAAATTGGGATTTTTGGTTTTTAATATTATGCTTTGTTTTTTAATTAATCATCTAATCGCGGAAATGTCATGGACAGGGGAAGAGAAAAAAGAAGAAAAAGTAAAAAAGGAAGTTATTGAGCTGCAGGATAAATTTCAATGGTGGCCTACTGACGCGAAGCCGGGTATATTTAAAGACCCTGAGCGCAGCGGATATTGGTGGTGGCCTAAAGAACCGGGAGAAATGCGGCCTTGGGGAAATCAGGGATATGTATTTGTTAATAAAATCATTTATGATTATAAACAAGAGGAAGATGAGCCGATAGCTGAACCCGCGCAGGAATTAAAACCATCTTTACTTATTAAAAAAATAATAAAAAACGTAAAGATTTATTTTGATTATAACAAGGCTCAATTAAGGAATGATCACTATCCTGTTTTAGATAAAGCTGTGGATAGCTTAAAACGTAATCCTGAGGCAAGTATTTTAGTGACCGGTAATTGTGATAAAAGAGGATCCGAGGAATATAATCTGAAGCTTGGCAAAAAAAGAGGACAAGTTATTAAGGAGTATATGCTTGAAAAAGGTATCCCGGATGAGCGAATCCTTATTGTAAGCAGGGGGAAACTGGACGCGGTTGCTCCGGTAAGTGATTTGGCGGGTATGCAAAAAGATAGAAACGCCCAATTCATGGTCGCGGAAGTTGAAGAGATTATGATCCCGGCAAGGGAGACGGAAAACATAAAAGACGCTAAGGAAATCGAAGAAGGGAAATATATCATAGAAAAAGAAGAACAAGTGGAGACTTCTTTAAAAGTATCAACCCGCGATTATATTATTCAAAAGGGTGATAGTTTGTCAAAAATTGCGAAACAAGAGCTTGGCAGCGGACATCGATGGAAATTTCTTTATGAATTAAATAAAGATGTGATTAGGGATCCCAATAAGTTGAAAGTTGGTCAGAAAATTATTATTCCTATTGAATAAAATGGGAACTCAAGGTGTGGAGATACTAATAGATTTTATCTAACAATAGCAGGAGGCGTAATGGCTAGGACATTAATTTTAATTGTGTACTGTTTTATTTTAGCTGGGTGTGCAACAGGGCAAAGAAGCGCAAATCCAGATATACAGAATATGCAGAGCCGCATAGCTTTTCTGGAAGATGAAGTTAATGCGAAAGATCAGGAAATCGGAAGCATGCGAAATGAATTAAGACAAGTTAAGCAAAAATATGTGATGAAATCTGATAATTCTGAAATATCAGGCAAGAGGGTGAGTAATAAAGCGGTATCTAAAACCAAGGCAAACAATGCTCAGCTGGAAGAAATTATCCGAGTTGACGGAGTGACGGCAGACAAAGTCCAACTGGCGTTAAAAAAAGCAGGTGTTTATGAGGGGAAGGTTGATGGGAAAATCGGGCCTAAAACAAAAGAAGCGATTAAAGCATTCCAACGCAAGAATAATCTAAAAGTTGATGGCGTTGTCGGACGAGGTACTTGGGCAAAATTAAAGAAAAATCTTTAAAAAGAAAAAGCAATAGCGATTTTCATGATTAGGATTGTCAGATAATTTATTCAAAAATAACCCTATGCGATTATTTTAACAATCGGATAGGGTTATTTCTTTAAATAAGGGAAGGGTAAACATAGTTTAAAAATGGTTTGGAATAACTTGCCTAAAACTCCCTCACGATATACAATAGATAAACTATGAAAAACACCTTCTATATTAAAACTTTCGGCTGTCAGATGAACACACGCGATTCCGAACTGGTTGCCGGTTTATTGCTTAAAAAAGGCTATAAGCTTATTGAGCAGGAAGATGCTGCTGATATTGTTCTTGTGAATACCTGTAGTGTCAGAAAACACGCGGAAAACAGAGTCTGGTCGGAAATCGGAAAACTGAAAAAACGCAAAAAGCGCACAGGTAAGCCGCTTATCGGGCTTATCGGCTGCATGGCGCAAGCCTGGGGGCAGGAAGTATTTGCTAAAGCGCCTTTGGTGGACTTAGTTGTTGGGCCGAACAATATAAGCGCGATTCCCGGATTGCTGGCGGATTTGAAATCAGGTTTTGGCCAAGCGATTGCTGTGGGCAAAGATCAAAGAGATGCTTTTGTGTATAATACTGAATATATCAGCGGAAAATCGCATTGTAATGTTAATATCATGGAAGGGTGTAATAATTTTTGTTCATACTGTATTGTTCCCTATGTAAGAGGCAGGGAGAGAAGCCGGGACGCGGAAGATATTATGAATGAGATCAAATCATTGGTAAGCAAAGGGATAAAAGAGATTACGCTGCTCGGGCAGAACGTCAACTCTTACAAGTCACAAGACACAAGTCACAAGACACAAGGAAAAGATAAAAGCGTTTCTTTTATTGACTTGCTGGACCAGGTAAATGCCGTTGAGGGATTGGAGAAGTTTGATTTTGTGACGTCGCATCCCAAGGATGCTTCGATAGAGTTGTTTCAGTCTATGGCGGCATTGGAAAAGTGTCGGAAATTTTTACATTTGCCGATACAGTCAGGCTCTGATAGAATATTAAAGAAAATGAATCGGGGTTATACAGTAGCGCATTATGGACAGCTGGCTAAGGCGGCAAAAGAACTTATTCCTGAATTAAGGCTAGGTACAGATATTATGGTTGGGTTTCCCACGGAAAGCGAAAAGGATTTTGAGGATACCTACAAGCTTATGCAGGAAATTCAATTTGACGCTGCTTATATTTTTAAGTATTCGCCTAGGCCGCACACAAAAGCGGCGGAACTTAAAGATGATATAAGCGAAGAGGTTAAGAAATCTAGGCATAAGATTTTGCTTGATTATCAAAGACAATTACACAAGAAAAAAGATCAACGGAATAATTTATGAAAAAAACACTGAGCTTAATTGTTGTGCTTATTTGTCTGGGGATTTGTTCCAGAGCATATTCCTATGGGGCGGCACTGGATGAAGCCGTAAAATTAATGCTTAAAAATGATTATTACGCGGCTTTAGATGAATGCCATCGGTTGGAGCGGATTCTTTCCGGTTATGACAAATCAGAGCTTTTATATATTGAAGGAGAGTGCTTTTCCCTGCTTGAAGATTATGACCAGGCGCGTGAGGTTTTTAAACAGGGGCTTAAAAATTCTAAAGGAGAGCTTTCAACCAAAATATATCTAGGCATAGCGGATAGCTATTTTATGCAGCATGGATATGATAAAGCGATAAGTATTTATAAACAGCTGCTTGAGAAAAACAACCCTGATTACGAAGCGGGATTATTGTTTAAATTAGGAAAAGCTTATCAAAAAAATAGTAAATGGACCCAATCAAAGTATTATTTTGATATGCTCAAGCAAAAATACCCGCAGAGTTTTGAGCTGGCAATTGTTGAAAAATCTTCAGTTGGCGGAAATTTCTTTACCATCCAAGTCGGCTGTTTTTCAAATAAAGAAAACGCGGAAAAGCTGCGAGATAATTTATTGGCAAAAGATTATGATGTTTATGTTACCCCTTTTCAGTCTAATGGCAGTGAATTGTACAGAGTAAGAGTCGGTGAATTTGTTTCTCTTCTTGCTGCGGAGCATCAAGAACTTGAGTTAAAAAATGTTGAACATTTACCAACCCATATATTCCCTTAAAACAGCGTTTAGCCCTTTGACTTCGCTCAGGATAAACGTTTAGAGATTAGCGTTCAGGAAAAAATAAAGAAATGAGTTTAAAATGGAAAACAATAAAAAGCCTTTTGTCCTATTTTTAGTTGGGCCCACAGCTTGTGGGAAAACAGCAACTGCTATTGAGATTGCAAAAAAAATCAATGCGGAAATTATCTCGGCAGATTCAATGCAGGTTTATAAAGGCATGGATATTTTAAGCGCAAAACCAACCCTTACTGAGCAAAAAGAAATACCGCATCATTTGATTGATATATTAGAGCCAAGTGAGGAATACAGTGTAGCGATTTTTCGCCAAAAAGCACTCAATTGTATAGAACAGATAATAAGCCGCGAAAAAATACCTTTAATTGTCGGCGGTACAGGCATGTATGTAAAAGTTTTGACCAAAGGACTTTTTTCAGATAATGGTAAGGATGAGCAGGTGCGCAAAGAGTTGACCCAAGAAGCCAAACACAAGGGCAATGAATATCTTTATGAGCGGTTAAAACAAGTTGATCCGAAAGCCGCGGATAAAATTCATCAGAATGATATGCGTCGGGTTATTCGGGCGCTTGAAGTTTATGAGTTGAGTAACCGGACAATCACGGAGCTAAAAACAGAGATCCAAGGACTGGGTGAAAAATATAATTTTAAAATATTTGGCATTGACAGAGATCGCCGAGAGCTTTATCAGCGGATTGATCAAAGAGTTGAGCAAATGTTTGAAGCCGGGTTTTTAGATGAAGTTAAAACATTGCTAAGCAATGAATTAAGTCATACGGCCAGACAGGCATTGGGCATAAAACAAATCAGAGAATATCTAGATGATAAATGTACTTTGGATTTTGCCCGGGAAATAATCAAGCGTGATAGCCGGCGTTTTGCCAAGCGTCAGCTTACTTGGTTTAGACAGGAAAAAGACATAATCTGGATCCAGGCGAATAATGAAACAACCCCTCAAGAAACAGCAGAAAAAATCATTCCTTTATTAACCATTTAATTAATAATTTATAAACAAGGCTTATCAATAGGGATAAATCTTGTATATCGTTATTTTTCAATGTGTTATAATTTCAAAAAACTGCCTCGTATTTTTGCAAAAAGCCATTTTCTATGGTATACTTTTACGTTTTTGTAATTCCCTAAACAGCTGCAAGCTTTTTAAGCGTAACATTATTAAAAATCAATAGGTTGTAGGATTACTAAAGTGCGGGATTAAGCATGTTTGTAATTCAGTTTAAGCCGATAAGGAATCTTTAAATGAATAAGTTGTTATTTAAAACAACAATCTTTGTCTTAATTCAATTGCTTGTCCTTGGCAACATTGTCATAAAAACAGATAGTTTGTGCTTAGCCGCGGATAGGTTTTTCTTGGCAGAAGAACATAATCTATCTCCCCGGATAAATATAGATAATGTCATATTAAATAATATGTTTATCAATGGCTTTCCAGTATTAGAGCCAGCTAATTATCAGCAAGATTATATTGCTCAAGATAGTAATTTAATGAATCGAATAACCAACTATGCTCTAAGGAAAAAAAAGGAGAATGAAGGTAAGGGGATTTTCCGTCAAAATCCTGTTTATCTTATGCTTAAAAGCAGAATAGATAGAATTGAAAAACGCGGCACACCGTATAATGTTAAAGCTAAACAAAGAAAAGAGTTGCTTAAAGATGTTAACAGATTAAAAAAGCTTTTTGGCGAGCGAATAAAGTGGATTAAACCTGGTTTAGCAAAAGAATATGATACGCAGATTAATGAGCTTGAGCGATTATTAGATGCAGTGCAAACTCAAGGAGATTGGGATGATTTAGTGGCTTTAGGAATTAAATTAAATAAGGCCTTATTAAAGCATGGACGTTTAGCTAAGGAACTGGCAGTATTTAGCGGGACTAGAAAAAAGAAAAAACTACCAAACAGCGTTGAAAAAAAAGAAAAACCTAAAAAGCCGATAACTACCGCGATACAAAACCAGTCTGAACCAGCAAAAGAAATTCAGGAAGAATCATTGCCTGATCCAGAGCAGCTAAAGGATGAATTAGCCGCAGCTGAGTTAGAGATTCCTGAACCAGATGTTTTGAAAAAATACTTAGAGCTAAATGCCGGGCAATTACCAAAATTTATTTTGGCTACTGGTTCACGCCGAAAGCATGTTTTAGAAAAAGCATTTGAAAAATTAAATGAAGTATATAATTTGGCTTATCAAGATTTGCCTTATGAGATAGCTTTTGCTTTCCAGGAAAAGATTGACCAATTAAAACAGCGAATAGATGCTGTACAAAAAGGAGAGTTCCCGGCGCTTAAACAAGATCTTAGAGCCTTGGAAACTGACCTTGTCCAGGCGATAGCAGACAATAATCAAGCAAAAGCAGCTGCCGCGTTGCGGCAAATAGAAAATATCGGGATCGCTAATCCGCAGAATCAAGATAATCAGACTCCTCACGTTCCAAAGGTAAAAAAACCAACTGAACAGGTAGATTCCTTTGCTCAAGCAGTAACTTTATACGATCCGGATAAAGTTAAACTGCGTTCACTTAAGGACGTGATTAATGAGTTGCAGGGGCAAATTAATTTACTTGATCAAATAATCAACGCCGAAATGCTCAACAGTATGGAGCTGCCGGTCTATAATGCAAGAAGGGAAGCGGATGGACTGGTTATACAGATAAATTTCTCAGAGGCTTTGGAAAAAATCGAGGTTGGTAGTGACATAATAATGGATCTTAGAGGAAAAATCTATTTGTTTAAATGCGATAAGCTGCTTAACTCCGGCGGTAATTTACTTTTAAAACCAGCAAATAAAAAAGGAGTGTTTCCGGATAATTTTCCTCAGGATATAAGCGGAGGAAAATTTGTTTATATGCCAAGCACTCATTCTGAAGATATGCAGAAAAAAACATTAGAAGCAATTACGAATAAAATAGGCGGACAGAATCAAAGCACTGGGATAAAAGTCTTAGATTATTTTCTCAGAATTAAATCCGCGGCAAGGGATATCGAGGAGATCGATGAGTTAAAAGAAGCGATTGCTTATACCGATGGCTTGGACATGTTTCAAAAAGCAGCGGTAAATATGATTGTAAAAACTAAGTTTGGTTTGATTTTAGGCCCCTTCGGAACCGGCAAGACAAGTGTCTTACTTGCCGGAGCAAAGAATATTATTTTTAAAAATAAAAAACCGGTTTTCATTATTGCTCCTCAGCATAAGATCGCGGATGATATTACTTTAAAAGCAGGAGATTGCCAAATCCCGGTGCTGCGTTGCGGTAATAATCTGAGCAAATTTAATCCAGCAGTGCTGAACAAATACAGCCGTCACTCAGAAACAGGGCAAATAGAGTTTATGCGCAGGTATAAACAGCTAAATACAAGCAACGAAGATAATGGCTGTTTATTTGTGGGAACTGATATGGGCGCAAGCTTTGACTGGTTGATTAATCAATTGCGCGATCCGGAATCAGCCGCATTTTTAAAAGATGTTACTTTGATTGTTGATGAGGCTGCGCTGATTAATTATCCGGAATTAATTACCGCTATTTATATGCTGCGGCCTGATGCTTTGATCTTAGTTGGCGATCATGTCCAGTTTTCGCCTTACAAATTAGCGGCAAGATTCTCGAGTCGGATAATGAGTTCATTCCGGAGAAATATTTCGAAAAAAGCTATTTACCGGTATCATATCAGTTCATTTAAAGAACTGATTTCAATGCGGTTTAATAAAGTAAACCTGTTAATTAATTATCGAAATCCATGGATAAACGTTGATTTGCTTCAGGAATGGTATAAAGGTGTGCTTAATTTGCAGAGTATCAGCAAACAAAGAGGAGAGCTTATAGAAGAAGATACTTTTGTTATTGAAGATACTTCAACCTGGGAAAAGCAATCATTCGCGGAGAAGTATCATTATGGTAATAGTTTTTGTAATAAAACAGAAGCGCTCTGGATTTTAAAAAGAATCAAATATTTTTTAGCTAAAGGCAATATCGCGGATGATATCACAATTATAACTTATTATAATGGACAAATCCGGTTAATAAGCGATTTGATTGATGCTGATGGAGATATTTCAAAAGCGGATAGTCTAATATTAAAGCGGAATATTTTTACTCCCATAAGTTTTCAGGGAGGAGAAAATAAGATTTTATTAGCTTCGCTGGTTAGAAGTGAAGCTGATACCACTGGTATGGGAGCATCCAGCACTAAAAAATCAAATCCAGTATTTTTATCAGAGCCTGAATTCGCCAAGGCAGAAGCATTATTGGTACTACTAAGCCGGCATAAAGGTAAACTTGGTGTGATCGGAAACAGAGATACCTTAGACGCGCTGACTAAACACCGATATCAGCGCATAAACTATTTATATTCATGCTTGTTTAAGCATAAAGATAAGATTAAAGCATGTTTAAATATTCAGAATATCGAATTAACAAGCAATCGAGCAGCGGATATTAGTCGGCATGATTTTATTCAGTCGGCGATATAATAATATTTAAAATGGAAAACTTATAATTGAACGCGCTTAAAAAAATATTAAGTAAAGAAAATAAAGCAATCAGGTTTTTAGCTAATGGGAAACCATCGGAAATATAAAGACATTAGTAGCTAGAGCAGAGGAATCTATTCAGATAGATGCTTGTGTAATTCATCGGCAAGAATGCCTATCCGCGCAAGAGACAAGTTTTCGCCGCGAATTGTAGGGCTGATATTAAGTTTTTCAAGAATTTCCAGGAGAATATCCTTTTTTAATTTCCAGCCAGCATTGGATAATCCATTGAGCAGAGTTTTTCTTCTTTGGGCAAATATCGCTCTGACCACACTAAAAAATATTTTATCGGATTTAACGCTAATGCTTGGTTTATCTAAGATGGATAATTTAACCAAAGCTGAATCAACTTCAGGCTGAGGAAAGAACATTGTCTTGGGGAATACTTCAAGAATCTCGGCTTTAGCGTAAAATTGTAATAAACAAGATAATCTGCCAAAATCTTTTTTCCCAGGGCCGGCAACAATCCGCTGGGCAACTTCTTTTTGCACAGTAATAAAGATACTGTCGATATATTCTTTTTGTTCTAATAAGTAATTGATTATCGGAGTTGTAATATAATAGGGCAGATTGCCGATTACTTTGATCTTTTTACCTTGAAATATTTTTGTTAGATCAATTTTTAAAATATCACCGAGAATTATTTCAGCATTGGGATATGGTTTTAGCGCTTTTTTAAGAATCGGCTCAACTCTTCGATCTTTTTCAACAGCATAGAATTTGCCGGATTGCGCGGCAATCAGAACGCTCAAGTTCCCGATACCAGCACCGATTTCAAGCACTAGATCATCGGGGCAAAGGTGCGCGGATTTAACTATGGCATCAAGGGCAGCTTGGTCTGTAAGAAAATTCTGTCCCAGCCGCTTTTTAGCATGAATTTTATGCTTATCCAGAATGCTCTTGATGTGGGACATAAACTTTTGTTTTCTTTCTTGTTCGAGGCATATTATTTGCCATCTCAACCGCGAGTTTGATTGCTTCAATCATCGCGCTAGGATCAGCCTGATTCATTCCGGCAATATCAAAAGCCGTGCCATGATCAGGAGAGGTGCGGATAAACGGCAATCCCAGAGTTGTGTTTACGCCTTTATCAAAATATAAAGTCTTAAAAGGAATGCAAGCTTGATCATGATACATAGCGATTACAATATCAAATTCACCTTCTTTTGCTTTCCAGAACAAAGTGTCCGCGGGAAAAGGGCCTTCAACTTTTATTTTTTGAGCGCGGGCTTTTTTAATCGCCGGGATAATATGTTCTTTTTCTTCTGTTCCGAATAATCCGTCTTCACCGGCATGCGGATTTAAACCGCAAACCGCGATTCTGGGTTTTTTTATGCCAAAATGTGTGATCATTGTTCTATGCGCGGCAAAAATAGTATCCTGGATTTCTTTACGGGTGATTAAAGGCGCGACATTTTTAAGCGGAATATGGATAGTGACAAGCATGACTTTTAACTTACCACCCACAAACATCATTCTCGCGTAACGGGCTTTAAACCTCTGCGCAAGAATCTGAGTATGCCCTTGAAAATGATGCCCCGCTAAATTCAAAGACTCTTTATTAATCGGAGCAGTTACCAGCCCGTCCAAATTCTTGCTTGAGCGGAGTAAAAGGCAGGCCATATTAATATACTCATATGCTGATTTTCCGCAGCGAGCGTCGATTTTACCATAAGGAATTTTATAGGTCACATTTCCCAGGTTAATGAAGTTTATCATTTCTTCACTTAAGTTCAGCTTTCCAATATCAGAGAGGATGTGGAAATTAAAGGGTTTCATATTAAGCTGTCTTTGAATATGAGTAGTTACGCCATAATCACCAATTAAAAGAAAACTGGCAGATTCACGCAGCTTTTTATCGCTCAATGCTTTTAAAGTTATTTCTGCCCCAATTCCCGCTGGGTCGCCTAAGGTTATTCCAATTCTAACTTTTTTCTTTTTCATTTATTTTTACCTCAATTAGTGCTGATTTTTTTAGTTTATTAATCCATTCATCCAGTTTTTTTTCAACTTTAGTTCCATAGAGCTTATTGCGGATTTGATCTTGCACGCTTTCAAGCGTAGCGACACTGGCTGGTTTTTTATCTTCAATTCTAAAGATATAAAACCCAGAAGATGTTTTTATCGGTTTTGTGATCTTGCCGATTTCAAGCTTAAAGGCAAGGTCTTCAATCTCTTCGCGCAAAGAGCCGCGTTTCATAAAACCCATATCCCCAGCGTCAATAACATTCGGCGCTTCGGAATATTTTTCTACCATTTCAACAAACTCAACCCCTTTTTGCAGTTGTTCGTATATTTCATTTGCTTTTTTTTCAACTTCTTCTTTGGGCGCTTGCTCAAAACTTAAGAATAAGCTTCTTAAACGTACTTGTTCGGGAATCGCGAACTTATCTTTATTCGCTTCATAGTATTCTAAGATTTCAGTGGGAGGAATGGATATTTTACTTAAGATTTCTTTGGAAACGGTTTTTTTAATCAGCAGTTGATCTTTGTATCTTTTTCTTAAATCAAGCAGGGTTACTTTTTGATTTTTCAGGATCTGATCAAACTCTTCAATAGTTTTAAAATTAGATTTTAATTCATCAACTAAGGCGTCGACTTCTTTTTCATTAACAGTAATTGTCTCATCTTTTTGCGCTTGCTGTAAAATAAGCTTGTCTTCAATTAGTTGATTTAAAACATCGTCTCTCGCGATTTTAACTTTTTCGGCAAGTTCGCTTCCTGCGTAAGTGCTTTTATATTGGATATAAATCGGAGCAAGAATTTCATCAACATCAGTTTGGGTTATAGCTTCACTGTTTACAACGGCAAGTATTTTTTGGGTGAATTCTGTTTGGGCAAAAACTGGCAATACAAGAAACAAGCAAAGTATAATAATTATTGGGAAAGTAAATCCTCGGGTCATTCTTTTAATCCTTTAAAAAATCAGGTTTATTTAGATTTATAGTATAACATAAAATTATTGGAATAACAAGTTTTGCGAAAAGCAGGCTGTTAAATTAGCGCAAGCTAATCAGAGGGGAGAGCTTTTTTGATTTGTTCGATGGCAGTGTTTAAAAGCTGGCAATACAGGTCAAAACCCACAGCAAGGATAAACCCATGCTGCTGTTCTCCCAAGAGATTGCCAGCGCCGCGGATTTCAAGATCTTCCATGGCAATCTTAAATCCAGAGCCAAGAGCAGTGAATTTTTGAATAGATTTGAGTCTTTTTTTGGCTTGGGGGTTAAAAGTAGCGTGTTTTGGGGTTAAAAAGAAGGAATAAGCTTTTTTATCCAGTCGGCCGACTCTGCCTCTTAACTGGTATAAATCAGCTAAGCCGAAGTTTTGGGCATTATTAACAATTAAAGTATTGGCATTAGGGATGTCCAGTCCTGATTCCACAATGGTAGTGGCAAGCAAGACATCAATTTTATGCTCAATAAAATCAATCATAACTTTTTCCAGTTCTTTTTCATGCATTTGTCCATGGCCAATGGCAATTCTGGCATCAGGCACAAGGGCTTGTAAATGTTCATGCATTTGGGCAATATCTTTAACCCGGTTATGAATAAAATAAACTTGGCCGTTTCGCTCAAGTTCATTAGTAATCGCGTTTTTAACCAGTTCATCATCAAACAAGCAGACGAAAGTCTCAATCGGCATTCTTTGCTCCGGCGGAGTATTAATCGTGGACATATCTTTAACTCCGAGCAAGGACATGTAAAGCGTCCGGGGAATAGGCGTGGCAGTTAAGGTTAATACATCGACAAGTTCCCGGATATGTTTAAGTTTTTCTTTGGCTTTTACCCCAAACCGCTGCTCTTCATCAATAATAATAATTCCTAATTCTTTAAACTGAATATCGTCAGATAAAAGGCGGTGCGTGCCAATAACAATATCCACGCTTCCTTTGGCTAAATCCTCAATTATTTTAGCCTGTTCTCCCGCTGTCTTGAATCGGCTGAGCATCTGAACATTAACCGGAAAATCTTTTACCCGGGCGGTTAGATTATGGTAATGCTGTTCGGCTAGGATGGTGGTGGGCACAAGCATGGCAACCTGCTTATTATTCATTACTGCTTTAAAGGCGGCCCGAAAAGCAATTTCGGTTTTTCCATACCCCACATCACCGCAAAGTAATCTATCCATCGGCCGGGGCATTTCCATGTCTTTTTTTGTTTCCAGCCAGCTTTTTTTCTGATCAGGAGTTTCAGTGTAGGGAAAGCTTTTTTCAAATTCTTTTTGCCAGGGAGTCTTTGAGGAAAATGCTAAGCCGGATAAAGAATTTCTTTTTGCCTGAAGTTTTAGCAGCTCAAGCGCATAACTGGTAATTCCTTGTTTGGTTTTGTTTTTTGTGCTTTGCCAGAGTTTGCCCCCAAGTTTGTGCAAACGCGGGGCATGGCCGGCAAAGCCGATATATTTTTGTAAAAGATGTTTTTCCGCTAGGGGAATATACAATTTATCATTATCAGCATATTCAATCTTTATGTGTTTTCCATTCTTAAGCATCACAATGCCCAGGTATTTGCCAATGCCATGGTCAAGGTGCACAACATAATCATTTTTTTCCAGTTCTTCAAACTTATTGATTGATACACGCTCGATCTCAATAGTATGCATTGCCGAGCGCTTAGGCAAGATAATCAGAGGGCTTTGATCATTTATTTTTTGGCCGGTGGTTCTAGAAAAAGTAAATATTTTCTCAATTTCATTAAACGCCAGCTCAATCCTTACCGGGCTCTCATAATTGATCGGATATATATCAATTATCGAACCGCGATGGGCAAAATCACCTTTTTGGGCAATCGCATCTACTTGTTCATAGCCGAAATTAATAAATTGCTCAAATGTCTTGTGCGTGTTAATAGTTTGCTTGAGATAAAATTTTAAAGTTCTAAACATGATATAATATTTTATAACTAATGCGCCTAATACTCAATAGCTTGGTTAATAATCTTCTGCTTGCGATGAAGTTTCCTCCATCCTTCATGCAAAAGATGATAGATAAATTTTACGCACAGTATAAATTTTCTTGCTCAAAAACAGCAAGACCGGCTAAATATAAACTGTGTTTTTGGCGCTGCGGAACTCACCCCGCCCTGGCGGGGTTCAGACAGTCCTCGCTTATAAGGTGGTGCCCAAAAACCCAATTTATATTTGCCTAAATTTATAAATGCTTAAAAATTTACCCATCATCTTTAGAAAAAGTCAACTTGGGGGGGATAAGATACTTTGCCGAGTAATAAATCTGGACTGACTTATACTGATATAGTAGTATAATTCTATAATATTTTCTCGATATTCACGAGGAGTAGAGCAGATGAGGAATATAATCACTGACAAATCTTAAATCAAGCAACTTTTTTTTATAAAAGGGAAGTTGCTTTTTTGTTGGTGAGGAAATAAGAGGCTTAGGGAATTAGTGATAATAATAACAACTTCTAAATGGAGGTCTGACCCTGTGGTCTCCCAATAATTAATTCAGGGACTTTGGCTAATTTAGAATTAAAGAGGACTTTTGCGTGAGCAAAGATATGTTAAAAAAAACAACCATACATTTTCTTTTTGTCGGTATTCTATTCTCATTTGGATTAGGGTGGATGCTAACTGCTATAGTCGGTATTTTGGCTGGCAATATATTCGAGATGCTGTTCAAAGGAGATCATTATTATTCTGCGAGTTTGCTTCTTACTTTAATATCAATAGTTTTAATCGCTTTTTCGACTTATGTAGGCAATATGCTTTATTGCCGTGTGATATCTACACTTCAGCACAAAAAAGTTTTGCTTATGTCTTCAGTTTTTTTCTGTATTCTTACTATTTTGATTTTAGGTGGACAACTGTTTTCTTCATATGATTTCGTGATGAATAATCTATCATTTTCCTATAGAAATCCAGGGAGGATATTTTTAATGTTTTCTCTTCCATTGATTAGAATAATTTTAATTCCTTTACAATATTTAATAATAAGCATTAGGTTTGAAAAGATAGAGGATAAATCCATTTAATTTTCTTTAAACCAGGGTGGACGCAAAAAAACGGGCGGCTATCCAGCCGTCCCTACATGTGACTTTGCAACTTGTGTCTTGTGTCTAAATACAATTTGACTAGAATAGTCCGATTGTATTGCCATTCTCATCAATATCCACATTCATGCCGCACGGGTTCGAGGGCAGCCCTGGCATGGTTCTCATCTTTCCGCAAAGCGGATAGATAAATCCTGCTCCAGCTGATACACGGATATCTCTAATCGGCAGTTCAAAATTTGTCGGCACGCCTTTTAATTTGGGATCATGAGATAAAGACAAATGTGTTTTAGCCATGCATATCGGAAATTTATCAAAACTAAGCTCTGTGTATTGCTGTATTTTCTTTTCTGCCATGGGATGATAAGTAACTCCGGATGCTCCGTACATCCTGGTGGCAATTGTATGAATTTTTTCTTTTATCGACATCTCAAGCGGGTAGAGGAATTTAAAATCATTAGGGGTATTACAGGCTTTAATTACAGATTGGGCAAGTTCTGCCGCGCCATTGCCGCCTTGTAAATAAGCAAGACTGACAACCGCGTCTTGGGCTCCGAATTCTTTGGCTTTGTTTTTGATTAATTCAATTTCTTTATCCGTATCAGATGCGAATCGGTTGATTGCCACAACAACCGGCACACCGAATTGCCGGACATTTTCAATTTGTTTTTTTAAATTGCAGCAGCCTTTTATAATCGCGTCGAGGTTTTCATGGAAAAGTTTTGGATCCAGCGGACGGCCGGCAATTACTTCAAAATCATTGCTGTGCATTTTTAATGCCCGGGTTGAGCAAACCATAACCACACAATCAGGTTTTAAATTGCTGTAACGGCATTTTATATTCATGAATTTTTCCGCGCCAAGATCAGCGCCAAAGCCGCTTTCTGTAACCACATAATCAGCAAGTTTTAAAGCCATCTGGTCAGCAAGGATTGAGCTGTTGCCATGAGCAATATTTCCGAACGGACCGCTGTGAATAAAGCAGGCAGTACCTTCAGTGGTTTGAACAATGTTAGGCATAATCGCGTTTTTTAATAATACGGTCATAGCTCCAGCGACTTTAATATCTTCCGGTGTTATGGGTTTGCCGTCATATGTAGTTGCCAGCATGATTTTGCCCATGCGTGATCTAAGGTCTTTTAAATTACTGGTTAGGGCAAGTATGGCCATGACTTCACTGGCTTCAGTGATTTCAAACCCGCTTTCGCGCAAAAATCCATTTTCTTTACCGCCTAAGCCAATTATAATTTCCCGGAGAAAGCGATCATTTACATTTAAAACCCGGGGTAAAGTAATGCTGTGCGGATCAATGCTCAGAGTGTTTCCCTTGAATATATGGTTATCTAAAAAAGCTGCGCAAAGATTATGCGCTATTTCTATGGCTGGAACATCGCCGGTTAAATGCAGATTAATATCTTCCATGGGCAGGACTTGTGAGTATCCGCCGCCGGCTGCTCCGCCTTTAATTCCAAAAACCGGGCCAAGAGAGGGTTCTCGGATACAGGAAATTGCTTTTTTACCAATTTTATTCAGGCCAAGAGATAAGCCGATAGTAGTCAGAGTTTTGCCTTCTCCCAAAGGAGTCGGAGTAATGGCAGTTACATCAATATATTTGCCATTTGGCGCGTCTTTTAGTCGCTCAAGGATGCTCAGGCATACTTTTGCTTTATAATTGCCGTAAGGATGCAGTTCATTGCTTTGGATGCCGATTTTAGCAGCGATTTCACTTATTGGTATTAAGTTTATGGATTGAGCGATTTCAAGATCAGTTTGCATTGTGGCTCCTTTATTTATAAATAGTAAGTACATTATAAGTCCAGGGTTTTGATGTGTCAAGAAATTAACCTGATTTGATTGACATTAACCTGAATATCAGGTATAATTTGCCGGATTTATGTTTTAGGTATAACTAGCTGTGAAAAAAAAGGTTGGAAAAATGAATGCCAACGCTATTCTTAAGTGTAATTTAATGAGATGACTTTATATGTCGAAGAAAAGAAATTATAGTCTAATAACAATTGCCGGGATATTAGTATTGCTAATATTATTTTCCCAGAAATCCGGATTTTGTCTGTCGCCGCAAATGCTGCTGGATTCTTCTACCGTACAAAAAGCATTTGATCAAAAAAATGCTGAAGATAAGATTCTGCCTGCCATATTTTGGCAGGAGAGTTCTGTCTATGGCCAGGGGGCTAAAGAGTTCATGATAATGGCGCTTAAACAGCTGGGTTATAAAATAAATGTTTTAGAAGATTTTGATCAGCAGGAATTGCGCAAAGAAAAACCACCAATTGCTATTTTAAATCCTGAGTCTGCTAAAGAACTCGGTCCAATGCTCAGAACTTTAAACCCCAACATAAGGATAGTTATTGTTTCGAGTTATTTATTTAGTGATGCTGAAATAAGTTCCATGGGCGGAGATTATTATTTGCAAAAAAACTACAGTGTTTTGGAATTTGCAAAATTCCTTAAGTTTTTAAAGCAAGAGATTGCTTTAAATCGTAAACAAAATAAGAATCATAGCCATCTTGAATTGCCGGAATGGTCTGCATACTCTGTTGACTCTATGGATAATCATCCTCAATTGCAAGCGCAGCTAGGTGAAAAAGCGCTTGAATACCAGAGGAGATTACTGAAAAGAAAAACAGATGGAGCCTTATTTTTTATAAAAACCCGTTATCAGCCAAGACAGCCTAATCAGCTGGATTTTATCTGGCAGACAAAAAATGAGGCATCAAGGGAAAACGCGGCATTTGCTTTGGGCAGGTTTATGGATGCTAATGTGTGTGATATTATATTGCCGGAAAAAGAGCAGGCAAAAGCCTTAGCTTCCTATATTGGAGCATTGCCGGAGGATATATATCTGGTTAGGGCAGCTAATGATTATAAGCTTAGCGATGAACAGGTTAGGCAAAAAACATTTAAAAAAGCTTTTACCCGTAACCTGGTTTTAGCAATTTTAATCAGAAAATATGATTTTCATGCGGCAAATCATAGTCCTATTTCAGATGCGCAGGTTGCGATGATGTTTGATAATGACCAGTCATTTCATAAGGATTTAATAAACATAAATATGTTTACCCTGGCATTTATGGAGAATTTCTTTCCAACATTTCGCTATAAGAGCATAAACGCAAGGCAATTATTAGATTTTATTTCGGTTGAAGAATTAGTCGCTGCAGTTGATTTTTGTGAAAATAAACTGGCTATCGGCAAAGTCTTAGACGAAATGGCCTATCGGCAGGTGGAGTCATTTATCCACATAGAGTACGCAGAAGCCAGGGCCAAGACATTACGGGCTGATATGTTAGAATTTTTTCAGGAAATCCTTGGTTTTAACCAGGTGTTTAAAAAGGGCACGCCTGAATATGAACAATTATCCCAAGAAATTACATATATAAGAGAAGCTTTATCCCAAGAAAAAGGTAATCTTAAAGCAAAAAACAATCAATTAGACAATGGGCAGGACTTGCTATTGGAATCAATATAAATCATGGTTTTATTTTTTTCTCTTGACAGGGATTGCGTAACATGATATATTTTCATTCTAATAATTTTAGAAGAAAACTATGTAAAAAATTTTAAAAGAAAAAAATTAGGAAGAGTAAAAAAATGAAAAGTTTTGTACAAAAGCCACAGGATGTAGAAAGAAAATGGTTGCTTATCGACGCAGATGGTCTAATTTTAGGCCGATTAGCTTCTAAGCTTGCAAGTATGTTGCGCGGTAAAACTAAGCCGGAATTCACTGCCCATGTTGATATGGCAGATGAGATCGTAATTATCAATGCTGCTAAAATCAGAGTTACTGGAAAAAAATTAACTGATAAAAAATATCAGACATATTCAGGGTATCCTGGTGGACAGAAAGAAATTAATTTAGCGGAAAAACTGGAAAAAAAACCAGAAGATGTTATTATTCATGCGGTGCGTGGAATGCTTCCGCATAATTCATTAGGAAGGCAATTAATGAGAAAACTCAAGGTTTATGCTGGAGCAGACCATCCGCATCAAGCTCAGAATCCTGAGGAAATAAAAATATAAAAAGTTTGTTTTTACAGCAAAAATCCGCTGTATCCATTAAAGGAGGAAAAGTTTTGGTTAAAGAGGTAATGTATTGCGCTACTGGAAGAAGAAAAGAATCCGTTGCTAGAGTTATTTTAAAATCCGGCTCTGGTGAGTTTATGGTTAATAAACGTCTTTTAGAGAGCTATTTTGGACGTGAAGTATCGAGAATGTTAGTTAAGCAGCCATTGATTGTGGCTAATGTCTTAACTAAACTTAATGTCAGTGCTAATGTCAGAGGCGGAGGTCTTTCTGGTCAAGCTGGTGCTATCTGTCATGGTATTGCCAGGGCATTACTTAAATACGACGAAGCGCTTAAGCCAATTCTTAAAAAAGGAAATTTTCTTACCCGCGATTCTCGCATGAAAGAGCGCAAAAAACCTGGTCAAAAAGGCGCGCGTGCTCGTTTTCAGTGGACAAAGAGATAATATATTCTTTTGTTTTCTGATAAAATGTGAGAGACTCTACAGTTATAATCTATTTATTTACAGATTGTTCTGCCTTAGGAATCTTATTTTGAGGTAAACTGCCTATTTGGCGACATATTGATGTAAGCTATTTATTTGCTAAATGTTATGCATTTAAATCGTTTACATCTATTTTTTTAGGTAAAATTATCTGATTAGAGGGATGCCGTCTAGAAATCTATTGACGGTTAGTTGTTTTTGTTTTATAATAAATTTCTATTTAAAAATTCTAAGTCTTGAGTGATAAACTCTTAGGTTAAATTTCAGATTAGCTTATTAGAAATATTTTGTTAGGTTATTTAGAAAAATTATTAAATCAAGGAGAAATAATATAAAAATGTTAAAAGCAGCGATAATCGGAGCTACTGGATATACAGGTGAAGAACTAATTCGCATTCTTTTAAAACATCCAAATGTAGAGATTTCACACCTTGTTTCAAAAAGTTCGCGTGGCGCTCCCATAAGCGAGATGCTTCCTTGGCTGGAAAAAAGATTAGATTTGGAATGCCATAGCCAAATGGATGTGGAAGAAATGTCTAAAAATACTGATGTGATCTTTTTAGCTCTTCCGCACAGAGTCTCAATGGAAATAGCCCCTAATTTTTTAAGCAATGGAATGCGGGTTATTGATTTAAGCGCTGATTACAGGCTAAAAGACGTAAACGAATATCAAAAATGGTATGGCGTGTCGCATAAAAGCACGGAATTTGTTAAAGACAGCGTTTATGGACTTCCGGAACTGAATAAAGCAGAAATTAAAAATGCTAAATTACTCGCTAATCCAGGATGCTATCCTACGGGATCTATTATAGCTTGCGCGCCGTTTTTAAAAGCAGGCCTGGTTGATCCGGATATTATTATTGATGCTAAATCCGGAACCAGCGGCGCGGGACGATCTCCAGCTGTGTCATTGCTATATTCAGAAGTAAATGAGAATTTCAAAGCATATAAAGTATGTAATCACCAGCATATCCCGGAGATAACTCAAGAGCTGGCTAAGCAGCATGGCTCAGATGTGCGTATTAGCTTTGTCCCGCATCTTGTGCCCATGACCCGGGGGATTCTAAGTACTATTTACATGAGTTTAAAAAAGAATATCTCGGTATTTGAAGCTGTTGATGTTTTAAAAAAGTTTTATGCTGATCAGCCTTTTGTCCGGGTAAAACAAGCAGATATGTTTCCGGAAATAAAAGATGTAGTTCATAGCAATTTTTGTGATATTGGAATAAAAGTTGACGGAAAACGGCTTATTGCCATATCCGCAATTGATAATTTAGTTAAAGGCGCTGCTGGGCAGGCGGTGCAGAATTTTAATATAATGTTTGGTCTTGAAGAAACAGCAGGATTGATGTAATGAAGAATATTAAAAAAATCAAAAATGGAACAATTTGCACACCCTTAGGGTTTAAAACTAATGCGATTAACTGCGGGATTAAAAATGATAAACTTGATTTGGCTTTGATTTACTCAATTGTCAAAGCCAAAGCAGCGGGTGTGTTTACAGCGAATAAAGTGAAAGCAGCACCGGTTTTAATTGATCTGCTTAATTTAAAAAATAATACCGCGCAGGCGATTATTGTAAACAGCGGAAATGCTAACTGTTGTACTGGTAAAAAAGGCTATAGCGATGCGCAGGAGGTTGCGGATAAGGTCGCGGAAATTTTAGAGATAAATAAATCAGATGTTTTAGTGGCTTCAACTGGTGTGATTGGTAAATATTTACCAAAGGATAAGATAATAAATTCTGTAAGTTTACTTGCTAGCGGTCTGGAATTTGATAAAGCGGATAAAACCGCTCAAGCAATGATGACCACTGATAGTTTTTCAAAGCAGGTTGCGGTAGAAATTAAAGTTGGGGTAAAAAGAGTTAATATTGCTGCTGTGGCTAAGGGCGCGGGAATGATTTGCCCGAATATGGCAACAATGCTTTGTTTTGTAACAACTGACGCGAATATTTCTGTTGCGGGTTTGAAAAAAGCCTTAAAAATCGCCGCGGATAGATCATTTAATTGTATTAGTGTTGATGGCGATATGAGTACTAATGATACTTTAGCGGTTTTAGCTAATGGTTTAGCCGGTAATACACTGATAAAAGATAAAGGTAAAAACTTTGATTTATTTACTCAAGCATTAACCGAGATATGTCTGGATTTGGCTAAAATGATCGTGATTGACGGTGAAGGGGCAACCAAGTTAATTGAAATTAATCTGCGGGGAGCAAAAACAAAACAGCAGGCAAGGCAAGCAGCAAGTCAGATCGCGAATTCATTGCTGGTTAAGACCATGATCACAGGGGAAAACCCTAATTGGGGTAGGATTCCGGCAAGTGTCGGCGCGTCTGGAGCGGAGTTTAAAGAGGATAAGCTTGAAGTTTTTCTGCAGAATATTTGCGTCTATCGTAAGGCTACTCCTGACACTAAAAGCAGGGATAAGTTAATTAAGCTATTGGCTAAAAAACAAGTAAATATAACTGTAAAACTTAATAATGGAAAATTTTCATGTACTATGTGGGGCAATGATTTAACCAAAGAGTATGTGCGGATAAATAGCGAATATAATTAAAACATTGCTGAGGAATTATTTATGATTGAAGAAGCGTGTAGAAAAGTGGATGTTCTGATTGAAGCTTTGCCTTATATCAGACAGTTTTACGGGAAAGTCGTGGTGATTAAGTATGGAGGAAGCGCGGTGGAACATTCTGAGCTCAATCATTCCATACTTGAAGACATTACGTTTATGAACCATGTGGGGATTCATCCGGTAATTGTTCATGGTGCTGGTCCTTTTATAACTCAAAAGATGAAAGAAAAAGGCATTGATGTAAAGTTTGTAAACGGGATTAGAGTTACGGATAAAGACAGCTTGGAGATTGTTAATGAATCTCTGACTGAGGTAAATAAAAATATTGTTAATGAACTTAAAAAACTAGGCAATGAAGCAAAAGGGTTTATTGGTAAAAATGGTGAACTGATAAGAGCGAAAAAGAAAATCGCGGTAGTTGATGTTGGCTTTGTCGGTGAGGTTATTGGGTTTGATAGTAAATTAATGCATAGTTTATTGCAGTCAAAAATCATTCCAGTAATTGCTCCATTGGGAGTTGGGGATGATGGACAATTGTATAATTTAAACGCGGATACAGTTGCCGCGGAGGTTGCCAAGGCAATGAACGCGGAAAAACTAGTATTACTTACTAATGTGCGTGGAATCATGACAGATATTAATGATGAGGAGACGTTGCTATCAAGTGTAACTTTAGATGAGCTTGAAGTTTTGTTTGAAAATAAAATAATTGCCGGAGGAATGATCCCAAAGGTTCTTGCATGTAAAGAAGCTGCTGAAAACGGAGTACATAAAACTCATATTATCGAAGCGCAGATTCCGCATGCTGTATTGCTTGAAATTTATACAGATAAAGGGATTGGGACTCAAATTATCAAAAAGTAATTATTGAAAATTAAAACTCATAAAAGTAGAATTAAAATGTTAAAAGGTGGGTCAATGGATACACAGCAAATAATTAAATTGTACGACGATTTTGTAATGAATAACTATGCGCGCAAAAATCTGGTGTTTGTAAAAGCCCAAGGATCTCGAGTTTGGACAGCGGATAAAAAAGTCTATCTTGATTTTTTTCCGGGCTGGGCAGTAAGCGGAATAGGGCATTGTCATAAAAGAGTAGTAAAAGCTTTGCAAAAACAGGCAGGTCAGTTATTGCATGTTTCCAATAACTATTATTCTGAGCTGCAGGGCCGTCTTGCCGAGCGTATTGCCTTAAACTCTTTTGGCGGTAAAGTATTTTTTTGCAATTCAGGAGCTGAAGCAAATGAAGCTGCGTTTAAGCTTGTCCGGGCATTTGGCAATCCCCAAAGAAATGAAATTATTACAATGAATAAATCATTTCACGGACGGACGCTGGCTTGTACTGCGGCTACAGGACAGGCAAAATGTCATGTGGGATTTGACCCCTTGCCCGCTGGCTTTAAAAGTGTTGATTTTAATAATAAAGAGGCGCTAACTAATGCCGTGAGTGAAACAACCATAGCGATTATGGTTGAACTGGTTCAAGGCGAAGGCGGAGTTAATCTCGCGGATAAGTCTTATGTCCGGTTTTTAAGGGATTTTTGCGATAAGAAAAATATGTTGCTTATCGTTGATGAGGTCCAAACCGGCATGGGTAGGACAGGGAAGATGTTTGCTTACCAGCATTATGGAATTGAACCGGATATTATGACTTTGGCTAAAAGTCTTGGCGGCGGAATGCCGATCGGAGCAATGGTGGCAAAGAAAAATATAGCTGGAACTTTTCGTCCGGGTATGCATGCTTCTACTTTTGGCGGAAGTCCGATTGCTTGTAGCGCAGGGCTTGCGGTGTTTGACGCGATTGAGAAAGAACGTTTATTACAAAATACAATTAATATGGGTGAATATTTAAAAGGGCAATTATTAGAGTTAAAAGGGAAGTATCCGATTATAAAACATGTTAGGGGAATAGGCTTGATGTTTGGGGTTGAGATGATTATTAATGCTGATCGGGCTTATGATTTTTGTTTGGCTAATGGGCTTTTGATCAACTGTACTCAGGGTAATACATTAAGAATTATGCCTTCATTAACAATAAAGCAAAAAGAAATTGATCAGGCAATTGAAATAATGGACATGGCGATTAGTAAGTGCTGATAATGGTGGTCTTAATTTTTATCTTGAGGAGAGTGGATCCATATGAATAAAGATTTAATTTCAGGGTTTGATTTATCTGAGCAGGATATTAATAAAATATTTTCGCTTACATCAAAACTGAAAAAAAACAAAATAGACAGCTGTCTTAAAAATCAGACTATTGGACTTGTTTTTCAAAAACCATCAGTGCGGACGCGAGTTTCTTTTGAAGTCGGCGCTCGTCAGCTGGGAGCAAATTGTTTATACCTTGCGCCGCAGGATATTGAGCTGGGGAGCCGGGAGCCGTTAAAAGATGTAGCTAGAGTTCTTGGCCGCTACTTAGATGGAATTATTGCCCGGACTTTTTCCCATGACCATGTTATTGAACTGGCAAAGTACGCGGATATCCCGGTAATAAACGGTTTAAGCGATTTGTATCATCCTGCCCAGGCTTTAGCTGATATTTATACTGTATCTGAACATACAACTAAGTTTAAAGGCGTGAAGCTTGTTTATGTCGGGGATGGAAATAATGTGGTTAACTCGCTTATGGCCATTTGCGCAAAAGTAGGCATGGATTTTATTGTGTCGACACCCAAAGGCTATGAGCCGAACAAGCTGATTTGGGCTAATGCTCTTAAAATTGCTAAGCAAAACAAAGCAAAGCTTGTGCACTGCTATGATCCGGAAGAGGCAGTAAAAGGGGCTGATTTTATTTATAGTGATGTTTGGACTTCAATGGGACAGGAAAAAGAAGCAGTCAAGAGGATCAAGGCATTTAAGAATTATCAAATAAACGCAGAGCTGCTTAAACACGCAGGCAAGCAATATAAGATTATGCATTGCATGCCGATACACCGTGGGCAGGAAATGACGGATGAAGTTGTTGAATCCAAGCAATCGATTATCTTTGATCAGGCAAAAAATAGAATGCATGTGCAAAAAGCAGTGATGGCGCTACTTTTGCAAAGCAAAAGTAAATGACAAATGACAAATGCCAAATGACAAATAACAAACAGAAGTCAAATTAAAGCAGGGTAAATAAAAAGCAGAAAAAGAAAATCTTTGAGGGTTTAAGAGTTATCTTCTGAAAGAAGATAGTCGATTTATTTGGATTTTGTCATTTGGATTTTGGAATTTCTTAAATAAGGAGCAAACGAAATGAAGAAGAAGGTTGTGTTGGCTTATTCCGGGGGATTAGATACTTCCTGCTGTGTGAAATGGCTTCAGGATAAAGGTTTTGAAGTTATTTGCTTTAGCGCTAATCTTGGCAGCGAGTTTTCACCAGCAGAGCTTAAAAGGAAAGCTAAAGCCAGCGGAATTAAGACAATATATGTGGAAGATCTGCAGCAGGAATTTGCTGCTGATTATATTCTACCGGCTTTAAAGGCAAATGCTGTATATGAATCAAAATATGTTTTATCAACAGCTCTTGGGCGGCCTTTAATCGCTAAATATTTAGTGGATATTGCCCACAAGGAAAAAGCTGAATATGTGGCGCATGGCTGTACCGGCAAAGGAAATGACCAGGTAAGAATTGATACAACAGTAAAAATTTTAGACCCAAAACTTAAAATAATCGCGCCGGTAAGAGAGTGGGATCTAACATCACGCGAATCAGAGATTGCCTATGCCAAAAAAAACAAAATAGAAATCTCCGCAACCAAGGAAAAAATTTACAGCATTGATCAGAATATCTGGGGCATCAGTATTGAAGGCGGGCTGATGGAAGACTTAAATAATGCTCCTGATGAAAGTGCCTATGTATTAACTAAAGGAATAGATAAAACGCCCAATAAACCGGATTATGTTGAAATTGAATTTGATAAAGGAACACCGATTAAGCTCAATGGCAAGAAAATGAGTTTCTTAAGCATGATTGAGGATTTAAACAAGGTTGCGGGTAATCATGGTATTGGCAGAACTGATTTAATCGAAGACCGGACTGTGGGGATCAAATCCCGTGAGGTTTATGAAGCCCCGGCAGCCTGGGTATTGCTGCAAGCTCATCGCGAGCTGGAAAGTGTGGTCTTGGATAAAGACACAATTAGTTTTAAAGAAATAGTTGGTTTGCGTTATTCGCAGCTTGCTTATCAGGGCTTATGGTTTTCCCGGCTGCGCAAAAGTTTAGCTGCTTTTGTGGATTTAACCCAGGAAAAAGTCACGGGTAGTGTAAAACTAAAACTTTACAAAGCGAATATTACGGTTGCGCAAAGGAATTCAAAGCATTCACTTTACAGAAAAGAATTAGCAACCTATGGCGAGGAAGATCAGTTTAACCGCGAGGATGCTAAAGGTTTTATTGAAATATTCTCTTTGCCGTATCGAGAAAGATAAAGCAGCGTATAGCGATTAGCGTTTAGTGTATAGAAAAGCAGACACAAAGTCACAAGGACACCAGGTCACCAGGTCACAAGGACGGAAAAGCAGTTATGAATTACGAGTTATGAATGAAAAGCAAAGAGCTAAAACAGTTCATAAAGTTTATAAAGTAAAAATATCGATAGGCAAAAATTCTCTTTGAGCGGCGCTTTCGAACGTAATTTTGACATGGAAGTCAAAATAGTGAGAACGCGCGGCTGAGTCTGCACGATGCAGGCTCAGGCTTAGCGAAAAGACGTGTTTTTGCCGGTAAGCGCACGCAATACGCACGACGCAATACTTTAACGAATAAAAGGAAATAATTATGGCTAAAAAATTATGGGGCGGCAGATTTAAAAAGAACATTGATCGCGATTTTGAGGAGTTTTCAAAATCTATTCAGTATGATTACAAACTGGCCAGAATTGATGTGTTTCATTCAATAATTCATACTTTAGCTCTAGGCGGCAGCAAACTTTTAACCAAATCCGAGACTAAAAAAATCTTAGATGCTTTAAATTCGATCATCAAGGATATTGACACTAAAAAATTCACGCCAGATATGAGCTCCGAAGATATTCATACGGATATTCATAATCGTTTGGAAAAAAAGATCGGGTTGCTTGCGGATAAAGTGCATACCCTGCGTTCTCGCAATGATCAGATTGTGTTTAATGAAAAATTCTATTGTTTAGATGAAGCTTTGAATATTCAGGGATTGCTTAAAAGCTTAATTGACAGCTGTGTTGGTTTGATGAGAAAGTATGATAAACAGCCATTTATCGGCTATACCCATACTCAAAGGGCACAGGTGATATTATTTAGCGATTATATGGTTGCTTTCGCGCATATGTTTGCCAGGGATTTTAAACGGATAAAACAGTTTTATGAATCAGTAGTGCCGTATATCGGGGCCGGAGCTTTGGCTGGGACATCATTGCATAAAGAAGAGTATTTTAAAGCAATTGATGATTTTTTAACATACAAACAACCTGGTTCGGGAAAAGTTAAATCTGTGGAAAATTCAATTGACAATGTTAGCGACCGGGATTTTATTATGGAATTTCTTGGGGGAATTTCGATTATCCAAATGCATTTATCGCGATTGTGCGAAGATTTTATTTTATATTCCACTCAGGAATTTGATTATCTTGATCTGCCTGAAGAATTTTGCACTGGCAGCAGTTTAATGCCGCATAAAAAGAATCCGGATTTTCTCGAGCTTGTTCGCGGATATACCGGACGAATTTATGGCAACCAGATATCTCTGATGACAACGATGAAGGGGCTTCCGATGTCCTATAATCGGGATATGCAGCTGGATAAAGAACCTTTATTTTCTTCAGTAGATACAATTAAAGATGAGCTGAAAATAATGGCAAAATTCATTAAGGGCATAAGTCTAAAAAAGAAAGTCATTGAAAAAGCTTTAAAGGACGAGCGGCTTTACGCGACCGAGCTTGCTGAATTTATGGTATTTAAAGGAGTCGCGTTTAAGGATGCCCATGATGCAGTGGGTAGAATTATCCGCTATGCGGAAGATAATTCTATCGAGATTAAACATATGTCAGATGAATTGCTTAAATCTTTTCACGCTAAACTTAGTCAAAAAGATATTCAGAAAGTAATGCATCCTGAACACGCGGTAAGTTCTAAAAAATCTGTCAACAGAAAGGTGCCGAGAGTTAATGCATGATTTTAAAATGAAAAACAATCGCTTGTTCTGTGAACAAGTAAGCCTTGAGGAAATCGCCCGGCAAGTGGGTAGTCCTGTTTTTGTTTATAGCAAAAAAACGATATTAGATCATTTTAATAAGCTGAAGCAAGCTTTTAAAGAGATTGATCCGCTTATTTGTTATTCGATGAAAGCAAACTCAAATCTGAGCATTTGTAAAATATTAAAAGATGCCGGCGCTGGAATTGATATTGTTTCCGGGGGAGAACTCTATCGGGCCCAAGCGATCAAGGTTCCGGCTAATAAGATTGTTTATGCGTCAGTAGGCAAAACTCAAGAAGAAATCAAAGCCGCGATTGAAGCCGGAATTTTGTTTTTCAATGTTGAATCAGTGGCAGAACTTAAGCAAATAAACGCGATTGCCAAGAGCTTGGATAAAAAACAAAAGGTGGCGATAAGAGTTAATCCGGATGTTGAAGCAAAAACTCATAAGTATATCATGACGGCTAAAAAACAGAATAAGTTCGGCATAGATGTTAAAACAACTAAAGATATTTTTACTAAATTAAGCAAGTCGCTTAAGAACCTGGATATCTGCTGTATACATTTACATATTGGCTCGCAGATAGAACATGTTAGCCCGTTTATTCAGGCGCTTAAAAAAGGAGTAAAACTAATTGAGCAGCTGAATAAAAAAGGCGCTAGGATTACACACTTAAACATCGGCGGCGGATTGGGCATTATTTATAATAAGGAAAAACCGCAAACCGCCTGCGAGTACGCGAAAGCAATACTCCCGATTATAAGCAATAAAAATCTAAAGCTTATTCTGGAACCGGGAAGATTTATTATGGGCAATGCCGGAGTATTATTAACAAAGATAATCTATGTAAAAGATACCTCGGTTAAAAGGTTTTATATTGTTGATGCCGCAATGAATGATTTGATCAGGCCATCTTTTTATCAAGCTTTTCATGGAGTTGTACCAGTTATCGCTAAAAAGAAAGATAAACTTAAAAAAGCGGACATAGTCGGGCCTATTTGTGAAAGCGGAGATTTTCTCGCCAAACAAAGACTGTTGCCAACTTCTTTAAGCCAAGACGATATCCTTGCTGTGATGAGCGCTGGAGCTTATGGCTTTAGCATGTCCAGTAATTACAATAGTCGGAGGCGCGCTGCTGAAGTCCTGGTTGATGGAGAAAAATATCAGATAATCAGACAAAGAGAGACTTACAGCGAGCTGATTAAAAATGAGATAACTGGTAACATATAAGAGGTGGATATGAAAAAAGATATCAAGAAAAAACCGGTAAAAAATAAAAAAGTCAAAAAAGCAGTTAAGCTTATTTTAAAAAAAGTTGTTAAAAAAACAGCAAAGAAAGTTATGGAAAAAAAATCGGTTAAAAAATCAAAAGGGAAAAAGAAAATAGCTGTTCAGAAAAAAAGAAAATTTGAGTTTACAAAGATGGTCGCATCAGGAAATGATTTCATTATTTTTGATAATCGCAAAAGCGGATTGAAAAATGGTTCGGAAATAGCTTTATTGCTTTGCACCCGGACTTCCGGTATCGGAGCGGATGGTTTAATTTTTATCGAAAAATCAAAAAAAGCTGATTTTAAGATGAGAATATTTAATCCGGATGGTTCAGAGGCGGAGATGTGCGGAAATGGCATTCGCTGCGCGGCTTTATATAAAAACAAGAAAAATATGAAAATAGAAACGCTCGCGGGAGTTCTTAACGCGGAGTTAAATGAAAATGGGATTAAAGTAAAGATGACCGCGCCTTTGGATCTGCAGTTAAATATCAATTTAAATATTGATGGAAGAATTCATCAGGTCAATTATGTGAATACCGGGGTGCCGCATAGTGTGTGTTTTGTGGAAAATTTGCCGGCAGCTAATGTGCGGATGCTGGGAAGATTGCTCCGATATCATAAACATTTTGAGCCGGAAGGAACAAATGTTGATTTTGTGAAAATAATGGAACATGATCTATTGTGTATCCGTACTTATGAGCGGGGTGTTGAAAATGAGACTTTAGCTTGCGGCACAGGTTCAGTTGCTGCCGCTTTAATCTATCACCACAAATTTCTTTACGCGGATGGTTCTTATTGCGTAGATATTAAAACCCAGGGTGAGGAAATTTTAAAAGTTTATTTTGATTATGAAAAAGGTAATTTTACAAATGTCTGGCTGGAGGGAAATGCCAGAATGGTTTATAAGGGAGAATGTTATGTTTAAAGGTTCTATGGTCGCGATAGTGACTCCGTTTAAAAATGGAAGACTTGATGAGGATAAACTAAAGGAGTTGGTTTATTTTCATATTAAAAATAAAACCTCAGCGATTGTGCCCTGCGGAACTACCGGTGAATCAGCAACTTTGTCATTAGCTGAGCATGAGCGGGTAATTGAGCTGGTGGTACAAACCGCTAATAAAAAAGTGCCGGTTATTGCCGGTACTGGTTCAAATAATACATATGAGGCAATAAGGCTGACAAAGCATGCCAGGGAAGCCGGTGCTGATGCCGCATTATTAATTGTGCCGTATTATAATAAACCAACGCAAAAGGGGCTTTATCTGCATTTTAAAGAGATCGCGGAAAGTGTGGACATCCCGATAGTGTTGTATAATATTGCCGCAAGAACAGCGGTTAATATGCTGCCTGAGACTATCGCGAGATTAGCTCATGAGTTTAAAAACATTGTGGGGATTAAAGAAGCCTCAGGTAATCTTGAGCAGATGGCAACAATTAAAATGCTTTGCCCAAAAGATTTTGATCTTATTTCTGGAGATGATACATTGACTCTGCCTTTGCTTGCTATTGGAGGAGTCGGAGTAATATCAGTTGTGGCTAATATTGTTCCCCAGGATGTCGCGAAAATGGTGGAAGAGTTTGAAAAAGGAAACCTTATCCAAGCTCAACAGATGCACTACAAGCTTTTGCCTTTGGTTAAATCAATGTTTTTAGAAACTAATCCGATTTGTGTTAAAACTGCTATGGAAATGCTCGGAATGTGCGAACCTGGACTGCGCTTGCCTTTATGTCCCATGGACGAAGATAATTTTAAGAAGCTGAATCAGGCATTACGGGATTATGGGCTTTTGAAGGGAAAAAAGAAATGATTAAGATCGGGGTTATCGGATGTTGCGGTAAAATGGGCCGAAGAATAATGGCATTAGCTGGACAAACTGATGGTTTGCAAACTCATCTGGGGCTGGAAAGAAAAGATTGTCCTGAGATTAATTCGACACTTGATGGTGTGCGGGTTAGCGCGGATATGAATCAGATCAAAGATATTGATGTTGTGATTGATTTCACGCCAATGACTGATAAAACTGATTTGTTGAATGCTGTTTGTAAGTATAAAAAATCAATTGTTATCGGAACCACAGGGCTTAGTTTAGAACAGGTAGCGATAATTAAGAATGCTTCCAAAGATATCGCGATTGTTTATTCGCCTAATATGTCTGTAGGGGTTAATGTGATGTTTGATTTAGTTAGGCAAGCCGCGGCCCAGCTTAAAAATTATAAAATTAAAATTATTGAAGCGCATCATATTCATAAAAAAGACGCTCCCAGCGGAACAGCTAAACAATTTGCCGCAATCATTGAGTCTCAAATCAAAGAACCAGTTAATGATATTGAAGCTATTCGCCAAGGGGAAATTGTCGGGGACCATGAGATTATATTTGAAAGTGATGTGGATACGATAACTTTAAGCCATAAAGCTAAGACCCGGGATATCTTTGCTAAGGGAGCGCTTGCGGCGGCTAAATGGGTTGTGAATAAACCTGCAGGTTTGTATAATATGCAGGATGTATTAAAAAAATAAACAATAAACCAGTTGCCGGAGATTTTTTAAAAGTGAAATATATGTCTCTGGTGACTGGTAACTTTTTAATGAAAGGATCTGTGTGTAATGAATATTGAAGCTGCCAAAACATTATCAACTTTACCGCCATATCTTTTTGCGGCAATTGATAAAGAAAAACGCAAAGCCAGACAAGCTGGTCGTGATCTGATTGATCTTGGGATCGGTGATCCTGATACCCCCACGCCTGGGCATGTTATTGAAGCTTTAAATAAAGCGGCTAAGGATCCGGCTAATCACAGATATGCTTTAGATGCCGGTATGCCGCAGCTAAAGGAGGAAATCGCTACTTGGTATGAGCAGCGGTTTAAAGTTAAGCTTGATCCGCTAACTGAGATCCTGCCGGTGCTGGGCTCTAAAGAAGCAATTGCTCATTTTCCATTTACTTTTTTAAATAAAGGTGATATTAGCTTAGTGCCTGATCCCGGGTATCCTGCATACAGAAACGCTACGATTCTAGCGGGCAGGGAGTATTATCCTATGCCGCTTGAAGAGAAAAACGGGTTTTTGCCTGATCTTAAGGCGATTCCGCAGGATGTGCTTAATAAAGCAAAATTAATATTTATAAATTATCCGAATAATCCCACGGCAGCGATTGCGCCAAAAAGTTTTTTAAAACAGCTGGTAAACTTTGCTAAAAAAAATGAAATTATAATCTGTTTTGATATGGCTTATTCGGAAATGTGTTTTGAAGGTTATAAAGCTCCGGGAATCTTAGGGATCAGCGGAGCAAAGGATGTCGCGGTTGAGTTTCATTCACTTTCTAAAACATATAATATGACTGGTTGGAGAATCGGCTGGATTTGCGGAAATAAAGATGTTGTAGCGGCTTTAGCTAAATTTAAATCTAATATGGATTCAGGGATTTTTCAGGCTGTACAAATTGCGGGAATTGCTGCGTTAAAATCAAAACCAGCTTTTTACCAAAAGATGGCAAAAATATATACAGACAGACGCGACACTTTAGTGGATGGTTTAAAGCAGCTGGGATGGCCGGTGAAAAGTCCAAAAGCAACTTTTTATGTGTGGACAAGGTTTCCCTATAAGATGACTTCAATTGAAGTTGCCAATATGCTTTTAGACAAAGCAGACATTGTGGTTACTCCGGGGATCGGGTTTGGTAATCATGGAGAAGGTTTTATTCGCTTTGCGCTTACGCAAAATAAAGCAAGGATTAAGCAGGCAATCAAACGTTTAGCTAAGCTTCAAGAGATTTAAAGCAGATTAATATATAAACTAACAGTGAAATATCTAAAATATGAGTCAACTGAAAAACAAGGTATATTTAGGTATAGGATCTAACCTGGGTGAGCGCAGCGCTAATATAGAGAAAGCACTTTTGCTTTTAAATGAAAATCCCAATATCTCGGTTGCTCAAGTTTCAACAATATATGAAACTGATCCAGTTGGCGGGCCGGCTCAAGGTAAATTTTTAAACGGAGTTATTGAACTAAGGACAGACCTTAACCCGCTTGAACTGCTAAATTATCTGCAGAATATAGAGGAAAAACTTGGACGTGTCCGGACAGGGCTTAAAAACCAGCCAAGAACTTTAGATTTAGATATTCTTTTATTTGATGATAGGGTTATAAATACCCAGCAATTAATAATCCCCCATGCTTTAATCCAAGACCGTTTGTTTGTGTTAAAACCATTTGCTGACATTGCTCCAGAAGTTATTCATCCAATTCTTAAAAAAACAATCAAGCAGATTTTTAGAGCTTTAAGTGTTGTTGTAAACTCTAGATAGGTTTTATTGTCAAAATCAGGATAAGATTATGCAGGTTATAAACAGCGTGACTGAAATGCGAAAAGTAGCGAACAAATTAAAGAAACAATCCCAAATCCTTGGTTTTGTACCGACAATGGGGTATTTACATAAAGGACATTTGTCCTTGTTGGCAAGATCAGTTAAAGATTGTGATATAAGTGTAGTCAGTATTTATGTAAATCCAATCCAATTCGGGCCAAAAGAAGATTTAAAAAAATATCCTAGAGATATAAAAAGAGATATTAAATTGTGTAAAGAGCAAGGTGCTGACTATGTTTTTATTCCAACAGATGAGCAGCTCTATCCAAAAGGCTATATGACTTATGTTGAGGTTAAAGGGCTTAGTGATGGACTTTGTGGTAAATCCCGTCCTGGGCATTTTAAGGGGGTAACAACCATAGTAAACAAGTTGTTTAATATAGTGAGTCCAGATATCGCCTACTTTGGACAAAAAGACGCGCAACAGGCATTGGTGATTAAAAAAATGGTAAAAGATTTGCATATGTCTTTAAAAATAAAGATCTTACCAATAATTAGAGAATCAGATGGGCTTGCGATGAGTTCACGTAATGTGTATCTTGCGCCAAAACAGTGCAAAGATGCGGTTTTACTATATCAAGCATTAAAAAAAGCAAGGCAATTGATCATCCAGAAACAGCGGGATTCAGAAAAAATAATTTCTCAAATGAAAAGATTGCTTTCTCAGTCGGAGTTTGCTACAATAGACTACATTGCTATCGTCGATGCTGATAATTTAGAAAAGATAAAACAGCTAAAAGCAAAAACAAAAGTATTAATCGCGATCGCAGTATATATCGGGCAGGTAAGATTAATTGATAATATTATAGTTAAAGTTGATTGAAAGGAAAGAAGTTAATGTTGCGAATAATGAGTAAGTCAAAGATACATCGGGCGACAGTAACCGATGCTAATCTGCAATATATAGGCAGTATTACTATTGATAAGAATCTTTTAAAAGAAGCGGACATCTATCCCAGCGAAAGAGTTCAGGTGGTCAATGTGAATAATGGCTCAAGAGTCGAGACCTATGTTATAGAGGGTAAAGCGGGCAGCGGGATTATTTGTATGAATGGGCCGGCAGCAAGGTGGGCGCAAGTTGGAGATATTGTTATCATAATATCTTATTGTCTGCTTTCTAACGAAGAAGCAGCTGTGCATAAACAGAAAACGGTTTTTGTGGATGAAAAAAATAGACTGATAAAGAGAGAACTAAAGGCAAAAGAAAATGCAAAAAAGCGAAGATAAAAAATATTTAGAAGCTTTAAGTGCCAAGATTCTTCAACTTAAAAAAAGCAGAAAAGCAATAATTATCGCGCATAATTATGAACGGCCGGAAGTGCAGAAGATTGCTGATATTGTTGGAGATTCTCTTGAATTGAGCCGCGCGGTCACCAGCGTTGAAGCCAAGATAGTTGTTTTTTGCGGAGTTCATTTTATGGCCGAGACAGCGTCTATTCTTAACCCGGAGAAAACAATCCTCTTGCCGGTAAAAGAAGCCGGCTGCCCCATGGCGGATATGATTACGACAAAAGAGCTTAAAGCGCTTAAGATTAAAAACCCCGGAGTTCCGGTTGTTTGTTATGTTAATTCATCTGCTGAGGTAAAAGCAGAAAGTGATGTGTGCTGTACCTCAAGCAATGCTCTGGAAATTGTTGCTTCACTTAAAAGTAAGCAAGTTATCTTTGTCCCAGATAAGAACCTGGGCAGCTATATTCAAAGAAATCTTACCGAAAAAGAGATCATCCTTTGGGAAGGGTTTTGCCCCACGCATATGCGCATAAAAGAAGAAGAGATTCTTCAGTCAAAAAAAGAACATCCAAAGGCTAAGTTTATGGCTCATCCTGAATGTCCGCAAAAGCTGCTGCAGCATGCTGCTTATATCGGCTCGACCGCCGGGATGCTTAAATTTGTCAAGCAGGATAAGAATAAAGAGTTTATTGTGGGCACTGAGTTAGGAATGATCTACCGACTTGAACAGGAAAATCCGACAAAGAAGTTTTATTGCCCGAGCGCGCATTTTATTTGCGCGGATATGAAATTAACAACCTTGGGTTGGGTCGCGCATAGTTTGGAAGATATGGTTTTTGAAGTAAAAGTAAGTCCGGAAATTAGACGGAAAGCAAAAAAAAGTTTGGATAAAATGATAAATTTTGTTCCAAAAAAGTAAAGATATAACTTAGCTTAAACGATAGAGTTTAACTTTTTAATGCAATATTTTAAAGAAAATGAGTTTAAAATGATTAAAGTTGGTGTTTGCGGCTGTGGAACAATCGGGTCGTATCTAATAAAGACAATGCTTAAAAGCTATAATAAGCAGATAAGCTTAGTGGGTGTAACGGAAATAAATCAAGATAATTTAATCCGGCTGAGCAGTTCTTTAAAAAAAAAGATAAGCAGCTTTTCATTAGAAGATTTGGTTAAAAAGAGCGACTTAATTATTGAGGCTGCGCAGGGAACTGTTGTGCCGGAACTTATTGGGTATGTGATAAAGTATAAAAAGCAGATTATGCTCATGAGTGTCGGCGGTCTGCTGATAAAAAAAGGATTATTAAAAAAAATCCAGGACAACAACATTAAATTATATATCCCGAGTGGAGCGATTGCTGGTCTTGACGCGCTTAAAGCTGCAAGAATGGGTAAGATAAAGTCTGTTAAGCTTACAACCAGAAAACCTGTTGAAGGGCTTGTCGGTGCTCCTTACTTGATAAACAATAAAATCGACTTAAAATCCATTAAAAAAGATACGGTTGTATTCCAAGGCTCAGCGCTGCAAGCTGTGGCAAATTTTCCTAAAAATATAAATGTAGCGGCGATTTTAAGCATAGCTGGTATCGGCGCGACAAAAACAAGTGTTTGTATAGTTGCTAGTCCAAAAACAAAAAGAAATACACATACTATTGAAATTAAGGGAGATTTTGGTACAATATTAACTTGTACAGAGAATGTTCCTTCAAAGCTTAATCCTAAAACTAGCATGATGGCAATACTATCCGCATGGGCTACGCTTGATGGTATTTTGAATAATGTAAAAATCGGAACGTAAATTCCGAAGAAATGATACAAGATCATCTTTTCCTTTTTAGTGTTTGTGTTTGACGATAGGAGTAAAGGAGATAATTGTGGATTGCAAAAATTTCTCAAAGAATATGAAGATTTGCAATTGTAGTTACAATCCTTGTTCACGCAAAGGCATGTGTTGCGAATGTCTGCACTATCATCGTCAAATGGGGCAATTGCCCGCGTGTTTTTTTAAAGAAGACGACGAGCGAACATACGACCGTTCTATAGAGAGATTCATTCGATCAAGACAATGATGAAGGTCGTGTATAAATTTAAAGCGAGGAGGGAGGTGAAATTATGGCAGATAAGGTAGCAAAAGCTGGTATCGTAAGAGAAAAAGGATATCTCTACTATCTAGACAAACAGGGTGATGTTTCACGTGCAAAAATGGCTAGAGGTGGGAAAAAAGGCGGAAAGCCTGGCAAAGTTACTAAATTAGGAATAACGAGAGAGGAAGGTTTTCTCTATTTTATTGATAAAGAGGGAGACGTTTCTCGCGCTAAAATGGCAAGACGCAAAAAGAAAAAATAATAAAGTGTATATGCTATAAATACTTATTGGCCCCTGTGAAGGTGACTTTACGGGGGCTCAATAGTCATTATAAATAAATAATAAAAACGGATAAAATAAAGTATCTTAGCCGGTAGACTAGGATAAAGCTCTACTGATAATAATAGATAGCTTAAAATGATTACAATTTAGAAAAAAGAACATGCTTTATGAAAGGAGCAATAACAATGGAAGAAGAAAAAAAACAAGAAGAAGTAAAAGCTGAGGAAATACAGGAAAATGAGCAAGAATCTACCTCTGAGGTAAAAGAAGAATCTAAGCAAGCACAACCTAAAGATAAAAAGCCGCCAAAGGTAGAAATTCCTAAAAGCTGCGGATCTTGCAAGAAGCCGGTAGCGAAAACGCGTTATTATCGCAATATGCAGTTTTTCTGCAATACAAAATGCTGGAAAGATTTTAAGAAAAAAGAAGCGCAGATTAAGCTTAAGGCAGCAGAAGAAAAAAAACAGCAAGAACAAGCACCTGCTGCTTAAATATAGAACTGAATTATTAGTTTATGATTAATCTTGCTATTTTAGTATTGCTTTTAGTTTTATGTGTTTTTGTGGTAGTGATTAGTTTTAAAAACCAGAAAAAAACACAGCCTGATGCTTTAGGGCTCATGCAGCAACAGCTTGAGAGTTTGCGTGGACAGGTAAATGAGTCAATGCGGGATATGACTGGCAATATCGATCAAAAATTGCAGGCAATAACTCAGCAGTTATTTGTTTCTCAGCAAAGTGTCGGTGAGCGTCTTGATTCCGCGTCACAGGTTTTTGGACAAGTGCAAAAAGATTTAGGTTTGCTTTCCGCAGCTACAGAACGTGTTTTTGAAGTGGGTAAAGATATTGCCAGCCTGCAAGAAATATTAAAAGCTCCTAAAATAAGAGGTGGTTTAGGTGAATTATTTTTAGGGGATCTTTTAAGTCAGGTCTTGCCGGCATCGTGTGTAAAACAACAGTATAAGTTTAAAAACGGTGATATTGTTGATGCAGTTTTAACTCTTGGCCAAGGCATGGTTAGTATTGATTCTAAGTTTCCGCTGGAGAATTTTAAACGTTTGATAAATGGTACAAATGAAGAGGAAAAACGTCTGGCACGCAAAACTTTTATCAATGATGTTAAAAAACATGTTGATAGTATAGCGAGTAAATATATTCTTCCAGATGAAGGAACTTTTGATTTTGCTTTAATGTATATTCCGGCAGAAAATGTTTATTATGAACTTATTATCAAAGATACTGATGATGATAAGAATTCTCTAAGTACTTATGCTTTAAATAAAAAAGTTATTCCAGTCAGCCCCAATTCTTTTTATGCTTATTTGCAATCAATTCTCCTCGGGCTAAAGGGCTTAAGAGTTGAAAAAAACGCACAGCAGATCATGCAATATCTCGAACGCTTAAGAGGTGATCTGGGGCGGTTTAAGCAGGATTTTGAGGTCTTGGGTCGGCATATAGTGAATCTGAAAAATAAGTATGATGAGGCGGATAAAAGGATTAATACCTTTGAAGGTAAATTATTAATGGTTTGTCAGGTTGACCAGGAAAGTAATATATTAGACAATGCTGCAGAATAACGATAAAAAAGCTGATAATCGAAAACATCCGAGGTTTATTCTTGTTCTTCCTTTACAAATTAGTACGGAAGATTTTACGCTTAATACAACCTCGAAGAATATTAGCTGTGCCGGAGTTTTTTGTTATATTGATAGGTTTATTCCGATTAATACAAGTGTAAATGTCAGTATGAAACTGTATTATCTTGTTGATGGTCAAAAAGTGCAAAGAACAGTTAAATGCAACGCGAAAGTAGTGAGAATTGATTCGTCAGAAAACAGGGAGAGTGGGACTTGTCGGGTGGGTATTGCTTTTGATCAAATCGCAGGGGAAGACCGCGAAATACTTATAAAATATATACAAAAAAAGAATCTAAAAGAAGCTAAAGAATTAAAGAAATTATATTTAAGATTAAAGGAAATGGCAGCACGACTTGTAGAGGTAGAAGAATGCCATCCTACGGCTGAACATTTCCGTAAGGTTATTAATACGGCGATCATTGAGCTTGACGCGGCAGCACATATTTTAGATTACGAAATTAATGAGCTTAAAACTTTGGAATGATATGAAAAAAGATTGCATTATTAAAAATAAAAGAATATATAATCGGTTTAAAGTAAATTTTCCCTTTGAAGTTATGGGCGATAACTTTTGTTTTAAAACAGAAATGAAAGATATTAGCTGTAGCGGGTTATTCTGTAGGAGCGAGCATTATATAGCGCCTAAGACAAGATTAAAAGTGGTTTTAAATATTCCTCTTTGTAGGAATCAAAAAATAGAGAAAAAAATGTTTACCAGTTGGGGAAACGTAGTGCGGATTGATCCCCAAATGCAGAGTGCGGGAGCGGATTATAATCTGGGCATTGCCTTTAGCGGAATTTCTGAGACAGAAAAAGATCTTATTTTGAGCTTTATCCGGCAAAGGAATGTTAAAGAAGCGGAAGAGTTGCGGGATATGTATTATGAGCTTAAAAGAACAATTTCTGAGCTTGAAACATTAGAAGAATCGCATCCGACCGCGGAGCATTTTTGTAAGGTTATTACTCAAGCAATTATGGAGCTTGATGGAGTGGCAAATAGTTTAGATCAGGAAATAACTGAAATTAAAAAAGCAAGTTAAAAAAGGTGAATAATGTCTAGAGAAAATAGTCATTCGGAAAGAAGAACGGATAAGCGTTTTGATGTTCAATTGCCAATTAAAATTGGCGGATCTGATTTTGAGATTGCTACTGATACAAAGAATATAAGTTCAACGGGAATTTATTGTCAAGTCGATCGGTTTCTACCCGTCATGACTAGGCTGTGCTTAAAAATGTCAATACCTTTAATCGAAAATAATCGAAAAGTAGAAAAAAATATTGATTGTAAAGCCGTGGTTGTAAGAATCAGGCCAGAATCTAGGCTGGAACATATAAATAGTTATCAGCTTGGTCTTTTCTTTACAGATATTAAAAGTCAAGACAGAGAATTAATCAGTCGATATCTGCAGCATGCTTTTTTTGCTGGTAACAATTAAAAACAGCATATAGCGATTAGCGGTTAGGAAAAGCAGAAGACAGAGAACAGAAAATGGAAAAAGCAAAAAAAGACTTGGTTGATAGTCAATGGTTTGGCAAAAATTCTCTAAAAAAATAGGGAGAAGAATTATGGCAAATGCACTGATCGCTTATTATTCCCGTACTGGAAATACAAAAAAAATGGCTGAGATTATCAGTGAAATTTTTAAAAAAGAGGGGCTAATAGTTGATATTAAAAGTGTTGAAGATACGGAAGCTGATGAATTAATAAATTATGATGTTTTAGTTTTTGGTTCTCCGACTTATTATGGTTCAATGGCTTATCAGCTTAAGCAATTAATCGATGCAAGCGTTAAGCTGCATGGCAAGCTGCAAGGTAAAATAGGGGCAGCTTTCTCTAGTGCCGGGAATGTAGCCGGCGGTAATGAAACAACAATTTTAGGAATTATCAATTCTTTTTTAATTCACGGGATGATTGTGCAAGGGGATTCACGCGGTGATCATTATGGGCCGGTATCATTGGGGGCTCCTGATGCGCGGGCGATAAAAGAATGTCAGCGATTTGCTAAGAGGATTGCTGGTTTAGCTAAAAAGCTCTTTGATTAATTAAATTGAGAAAACAGAAAACCGATGACAGAAAACAGAAAAAATAGTTAGATTATTTCTGAAAGTTTTAATCCTTAGCCTGTTGTCTGTGTTCTGACTTCTGTATTCTGGTTTTAGCGCGCCTGTGGCTCAACGGATAGAGCATTTGGCTTCGGACCAAAGGGTTGGAGGTTCGAGTCCTCCCAGGCGCACCAAAATAAGCGAAATTGAGCTATTGACCTGCGGTATATTTTTTGTTATAATTTATTTTCTTAGGTAAATATATATTTCGGGCCGTTAGCTCAGCTGGTAGAGCAGGACACTCTTAATGTCAAGGTCGAAGGTTCGAGCCCTTCACGGCCCACCAATATTTTGTTTTTAAGATAAAAAGTTAAGGTGATTCAAGAATTAATGAATTCAGTGCGGATTTATCCAGAATAGTCTTATGTGTATGTGAACATTGAAAAGTATTTGCGGACGTGGCGGAATTGGCATACGCGTACGGCTTAGGACCGTATCCTTCTGGGATGAGAGTTCAAGTCTCTCCGTCCGCACCATAAAAGTTAAGATTTAAAAGCGGTGGTAATTCAGTGGTAGAATGTCTCCTTGCCAAGGAGAATGTCGTGGGTTCGAGCCCCATCCACCGCTCCATTCTTTACCTCGGATTGTTGGGTGACTTTCTGAAATGGGCATATTTATTATTGCCTGCCGATGTGAAATGTTAAAAGGAGATAGTAAGAGTGAAAATTAAGATTAAAAATTCGCAAACGTGTCAAAAAACTTTAGAGATTGAAGTTCCCAAAGAAACTGTAAACGAAGAATTCGAACGTTACTATAAATCAATAAGTAGCGCCGCGCAAGTGCCCGGGTTTAGAAAAGGTAAGGCACCCAGAGCTTTGCTTGAAGAACATTTTGCTGATAAGGCAAGTGATAAAGTTCTTACTAATTTACTTAATGATACATATCACAAAGCAATTGAAAAAGAGAACATTAAGCCGGTTAGTATGCCAGAAATCTCAGAGGTTAAGTTTAAAAAAGACGAGAATCTGACGTATCAAGCAAAAATTGATATTCAGCCGAGCTTTACGCTAAAAGAATATAAGAATATCCCAGTAAAAAAGCAAACAGAAGAAGTTAAAGACGAAGATGTGGTTAAAGTGCTTGAATATCTCAGTGAACGGTATGCTCAATATTTACCGATTGAAGATCGCCAAGTAAAAATTGGTGACTATATAATTTGTGATTATAGTTATCGTGTTGGAGATAAAGAGCTTGATAAAAAAGAACATGCTTGGCTTTGGATAAGCAAGGAAATGTTCATCCCCGATCTTTCAAAAAAAATTGAGGGAGCCCGGATTAATGAAGAAAAAACTTTTGAAATAAGTCTGCCGAAAAAATTCAAACCAGAAGAATTTGCCGGGAAACAAGCTGATTTTAAATTATTAGTTAAAGAAATTAAAGAAAAGAAACTTCCGGAGCTTAATGATGAGTTTGCCGTAATGTTGAAAGCGGAATCAATTGATAAATTAAAAGCTCAAATAAAAGAAGATCTTGTTCAAGAGAAAAAAATGCTGTCAAAACAGGATTTAAAGGCACAGATAATTAATCATTTAGAGAAAATCATGCCAATTGATGTGCCTCCGACTTTAGTGGAAAAAAGGGAAAAACTTCTGCGGGATACTGCTGCTCAGAGAATGAAACAACAAGGATTGAATGATGATCAGATTGAAAAAGAGCAGAAGAAAATGGGAGATATGTTTTCTAAAGAAGCAATGAAACAGGTTAGAGTATTTTTTGTCCTAGAAAATATTGCTTTGGCCGAAAAAATTAAAGTTGAGCAAAAAGAGTTCGACGATCGTATCGGCGAAATCGCGGCTTCTTATAATCAGAAAAAAGAAGAAGTTATGAAATACTTAACAGAGAAAAATCTCTTGGAAAATATCCATTGGGAAGTTTGGGAAGAAAAAATAATCGCGTATCTTTTGGATAATGCTAAAGTATCAGAAGCCTCAAAATAAACAATGCTAAGTATTTCTATAGGGAGGGAAGATGAAAGAAAATAATCAGATGTTAGTACCCATGGTTGTGGAACAGACTAATAGGGGAGAACGCGCATTTGATATTTATTCGCGCTTGCTTAAAGATAGAATAATTTTTATTGGCACCGCGATTGATGATTCAGTTGCTAATTTAGTTATTGCTCAGCTGCTGTTTTTGCAGATGGATGAGGCTAAAAAAGATATACATGTTTATATAAATTCACCAGGAGGAGTAGTTACTGCCGGACTTGCCATATATGATACTATGCAGTTTGTGCACTGTGATGTGAACACTTATTGCATGGGCCAGGCCGCAAGCATGGGCGCAGTACTTCTCGCTGCTGGCACAAAGGGCAAAAGATTCGCGCTTCCCAATGCCAGGGTCATGATTCACCAGCCATGGGGCGGAACACAGGGGACTGCATCTGATATCCATATCCAAGCTCAGGAAATTTTAAAAATGAAAGACAATTTAAATAAAATCTTGAGTCATCATACCGGACAACCAATTGAAAAAATCGCTAATGATACTGATCGCGATTATTTTATGAACGCGCAAGAATCCGCGGACTATGGATTAGTGGATTCAGTTATTTCCACAGATAAGGTAAAAAAATAAATAACAATTATCGAAAGGGAATTAAAATGAGAAAAAACCATTTATTAACTCCAGGCCCAACACAAGTTCCACCGGAAGTGCTGCTTTCCATGTCAAAACCGATAATTCATCATCGTACTCCTGAGTTTATGGCTATTTTTAAAGAACTCAATGAAAATCTTAAATATGTTTTCCAAACTAAAAACGATGTGTTTACCTTTACTTCTTCCGGAACCGGAGCAATGGAGGCAGCTGTAGCGAATTTACTTAGTGCTGGGGACACAGCGATTTGTATCCAAGCAGGTAAATTTGGAGAGCGTTGGACTGAAATATGTAAAGCTTATGGTGTTAAACCAGTTGTTATTGATGTTGAATGGGGATATGCTGTTGACCCTGTAGCAGTCAAAAAAGCGCTTAATGAAAATAAAGAGGCAAAAGTTGTATTTACCACTCAATGTGAAACTTCAACTGGTGTTTTAACTGATATTAAAGCAATTGCTGAAATTACTAAAAATACGGATGTGGTAATCGTGACTGATGCAATAAGCGCATTAGGCGGAGTTGAACTTAAGACTGATGAATGGGGCATTGATGTTGTTGTTTGCGGATCGCAAAAAAGTTTAATGATTCCTCCGGGGCTGGCTTTTTGTTCTGTTAGTAAAAAGGCATGGAAATTAGTTGAAACGTCAAAATCACCGCGTTATTATTTTGATATGCGCGCGGCAAAAAAAGCTTTAGATAAAAACGATACGGCATATACTCCAGCAGTAACATTATGTATTGGTTTAAATGAAGCATTAAAGATGATCAAAGCCGAAACTTTGGAAAAAGCAATTGCTCGCCAGAGTAAATTAGCAGCGGCTATTCGCAGCGCGGTAAAAGCGTTAGGGCTAAAAGTATATGCTAAAAATCCAGCTGATGTTGTTACTTCAATTTCTTTACCTGAAACAATTAATGGCGAGGCATTGGTCAAGACAATGCGTGAAGTTTATGGTGTGGGAATTGCTGGGGGACAGGAGCATTTAAAAGGTAAAATTATCCGCATAGCTTCAATGGGATATATGAATGAATTTGATGTAATTGTTGGGATTAGTTGCTTAGAAATCGTGCTTAAAAAAATGGGTTATAAATTCGAAGCAGGCATTGGTGTCGGTGCCGCGGAAAATGAACTTTTAAAGTAGGAGCAATATTGATAATGAAAGTATTAATAAGTGATCCTCTATCAGAAGAAGGCTTGAAAATATTAGAAGATCGTAAAATCGCATTTGATTGCAAATCAAAGCTTTCGCCAGAAGAGTTGAAAAAAATAATCGGCAATTATGAGGCATTGATCATTCGCAGCGGAACAAAAGCAACTGCAGAGATAATTGAGGCAGGTGATAAACTTAAAGTTATCGGCAGGGCCGGAGTTGGAATAGATAATGTTGATCTAGAAGCAGCTTCTAAAAAAGGGATTATAGTTATGAATACTCCCGGAGGCAATACTATTTCAACAGCAGAACATACCGTAAGTATGCTGCTGGCTTTAAACCGTAATATCCCTCAAGCTAATGCTTCGGTGAAAAGCGGCGCCTGGGATAGAAAAAGTTTTTCCGCGCGGGAGCTATCAGGCAAATGTTTAGGGATTATTGGTTTAGGCAGAATTGGTTTGGAAGTGGCAAAACGCGCGCAGTCATTTGGCATGAAAATTATTGCACATGACCCTTTCCTTTCTCAGAAAAAAGCTGAGCAGCTGGATATCGAATTAGTTGAGCTTGATGGTTTATTTAGTAAAATCGATTTTCTTACAGTACACACTCCTTTAACTCCAGAGACAAAGCATATGATTAGCGCAAAACAATTCGCGCAAATGAAAAAAGGCGTAAAAATTTTAAATTGCGCTCGAGGCGGAATTGTAGATGAAGCTGCTTTACTAAAGGCAATAGAATCAGGCATTGTTGATGGGGCTGCATTGGATGTTTTTGAAATAGAACCGCCAAAAAATAATCCGCTAATTGCTTTAGATTGTGTTATTGCAACTCCGCATTTAGGCGCTTCGACTACGGAAGCCCAGGTTAATGTGGCAGTTGAAATTGCTGAGCAAGTAGCTGATCTTTTACAGGGCAAGGGGGTGCGCAATGCTTTGAATTATCCTTGTCTTGAAGGCGATGTTTGCGCTGTGCTTGAGCCATATATTAAATTGGCTGAAAAACTCGGAAGTTTCTCTAGCCAGATTATTTCTGGACATATTAATAAAGTAAGTATAAAATATTCAGGTGAGATAGTAAATCAAGATATAGCACCAGTTACGCTTGCTTTGCTCAAAGGATTGCTTGCTTTTAAACTTGGCGAATCTGTAAATTATGTTAATGCGCCGTTTATAGCTAAAGAGCGCGGCATTGAAGTAAGTGAAACTAAAATTTTGGAAAATGAAAAATTTTCAAATCTTATAAGTGTTGAGGTAGAGACAGATAAAGGTCAGAGTTTGGTTAGCGGGACTTTATTTGCTAAAGACAAACCGCGGATAGTTAGAATTAATAATTTTTATATTGATACTATTCCAGAAGGAAATGTCTTGATTACGAATAATATTGATTCCCCAGGTATTGTGGGGAAGGTGGGCACAATCCTCGGAAATAATAAAGTTAATATTGCCGCGATGACTTTTGGTAAAACTGGAGGCAGTGGTAATTCTATGGTTGTTTTAAATGTGGATAGTGAAATCACGGAAGATGTTCTTGCTGAAATTAAAAAGTGTAAGAATGTTACTGATGCTAAAGTTATTAGACTATAGATAATCTAATCTTGTAATAACATGGGGGGGGCAATGAAGAGTAAAATACTATTACTTTGTGTTCTGTTTGTTGGAATAATGTCTGTTTCTGCAACTGTTATGGCTCAGCCGGCGATTATTAATGATATTGTTATCGATACGCAGGATTCTTCAGTAAAACTTACCATCACTTCTAGCCAAACTTTGCAGATAGAAACATTTAAAAATGACGAAAGCCCGGCCAATTATATTGTTTTGGATTTCATTGGAACTGTTTACACGAATTTGCCCTCAATAATAGATGTAGGTAAGGGGGCTGTTGAAAAAGTTAGTCTGGTTAGAGGAGAAGAAAGCCAAATTTCAATCGATGGAGAACCGTATTATTCTCTTGATTTTCTAGCAATAAATCTTACCAGCGCTGCTGATTATCGCGTTAGCCAATCTAAATCAGTTATTGATTTGAGTATTGGAGATACAGAGGTAGCCAAAGTAGCAGAAGTTGAAAAAGCAGCCGCAGCTTCTTTTTCAACAGACAAGGCTGTTGAGCTTAGCCCCCCGATTGTTGTTTCAAGAAAACAAAAAACAATAGAGCCTGTAGAGACTAATTATGCGTATCCAAGTTATGAGCAGTCTGCTTATGCTTCAAAGTATGAGGATTCGTCTCTTACCAAAGAAACTGCTACTATTGCTAGCGAAGAAAAGCCAGAGGAAGTAAAAGAACTTACGCGTACTGAAAGAAGAGAAATAGCAAGCCAAAAAAGAAAAGCAAAACTGGCTGCAAAAAGAGCCGCAAGCTCAAAACAAAAATCTCGAACCGAAAAAACAAAAGGCGGGTTTTTATTTTTTGGCAAAAGAAGTGAGCCAACTGAAACTAAGGAAGTTGTGCCTGATGAAAAAGAACTAGTTGTAAGAAAAGTAGTAGTTAAGAATCCTCAGACCGAAAAGGAAAATTATTTAATTGACAGCATTGTAAATGAGACAATAAGAGAAAAACAAAAAACATCAGATCGTATTGAAGATTTGACTATGGAATTAAAAAACTTGCAGCAGGCTTTGTATTTATCAAAAGGCCAGAAATCTCAGCTTGATGAAAAGATTAATGAGATTTTAGCAAAGCTTGATCAGTTAAAAAGTTCTTTAGACGAAGAAATTAGAAGGCGTCAAGCATTAGGGGAAAAAGTGGATGATCTTATTGCTCAGCGCAATGCCTATATTAAAGCAAAGAAAGATTATGAGGATTTTCAGATGCAGCTGAATAGAGTAAGCGCATCGGTAGATGATTTAAATACAGAAGTTAAAAAAGTGAGCAGTAATCTTGATCTTGTTCGGTTTGAAAAGAAAAAGTTAGAAAACGATGTAAATGCGATGGAGTCTGAATATACTCAAATAAAAACTGGGTATGAAAATGCTCTAAAGGTAAAGGATGCAATTACAGTAACTGTTGAAAAGCTTAGTCGGGAAATTGATGAATTACGCCAGAAACTGGATAAAACAATTGAAGATAAAAACCGGATTGTTGCTGATTTGAAAAATTTTGAAAATCAAAGTAAATATAGCGGTGCTGAATTAGCAAGACTTAAGCAGCTTTTATTAGATAAAAATGCTATACTTGTTGAGCTGGCACAAAGATATGACCAACTTAAGACAAGTTTAGATTTAGCTGTATCTGAGAAATTTAAAGTTGAATATTCATACCGAAATGCTAAAACTGAGTTTGAAAGAATTAAACGCGAAATTGAAACATATTTACAAAACAATAAATAGGCTTAATTTTTATAAAACAATAAAGTTTAAGTGTGAAACCGCGGGATTAAATCGAGTATAAGGAGGTTACATGAGTATGAAAACTACGGTTCTTAGGTTTGTGATTATTGCTGGAATAATATTTTTTGCGAATTCTCAGGTTTATGCCCAATCAGTTATTTTAACTGAAACAGAGGTAAAAGAAGATAGTTCTGCGGTTAAAATACTTTTCGCCACAAATCGATCTGTTGCTGTGGAATGCTATGATCTTTCTGTCCCGCCTCAAATCATTATTGATTTTATGGGGGAAGTTTATTCTAAAGAACCTGAAATCACAATGGTAAATAAAGGGGTAGTTAAACAAATGAGGGTTGTTAAAGGCACTAAGACAAGTCCTGATTTGGATGAGTCTTATTACGCTATAGATTTTATTATTATTGATTTGAAAGAATCGGTTAGGTATGATTTTGATCAGGGGCTAACAACTTCTGTTTTACTGGTATCAAAACCTGGGCAACCTATGCAAGAGGCTCAGGCAGTAAAAGAAGAAGCTGCTGTGAGGGAAGTAAAAGCTCCCTTGTTTGAAGTTGTGGAAAAAAAGGCAGTAGTTGCTCAAACTCCTGTTACTTTGGAAGAAAAAGAATATGAGCAGCCAAAGCCAGCACCAAAACCTGTTGCAGTTGCAAAAAAACAAAACACAAGAACATCTTCTAGACAAAGAAAGCCTGCTAAGGTTGCAACTGCAGAGCCTAATCAGAGCAAAACATTTAGCAAGAAAATGACTGGTGCGATTGGAGATTTATTTACTTTTGATAAAACAAAAAATAAAACTCCTGAGCAAATAAAAGATGTGAAAACCGAAGCTCCAAAGAAAAGAGAATTAAGACCAAGAAATCAAAGATCTGAGCAACCAAAAGATGCTCCAGCAAAGAAAAGAGAAGTAAAAGTAAAAAAGAAAAGACAAAAGATTGATCGCAGAAATAAACCAGAAACTAAACCAGAAACTAAACAGGCAGCAAATAAAAAGCTTACGGGTAGCCCCGCGGATCAAGTGGAAGCGGCTAAGAAAAAAGTGGCTGATGCTCAAGCAATAGTTGATAGCGCTCAAGACCAGGTAGATGCTGCGGTTGAGCAGATAATAGTATCACAGAAGGACCAGGATGTACTAGCTGAGCGGGTGGAATTTAGTAAAGCGAAAAGTGAATTAGCTAAAGATGACTATGCTAAATCGCTTAAGAATATGCAACTTGCTAAAAGCATGGCAAATAGTGTTTGGTTAGAATATTCTAATGCAAAATCAAAATTAAGCACATACTTGGAAAATGGTGTAGACGATAAAATTATTAATGATGCTCAAAAAATATATAATAATAAGAAAAATGAACTGGAAAATGTTATAAAAGCAGCAGAAGCTACAAAGGAAGAAAGCGATGCGAAACTTGAAGAATATAATAAGATAAAACAAGAAGGTGAAAGCCTCTTGTTTGAATTGCAGAATCCGGAAAAAAAAGTTACTAAAGCAAAAGAAGCTTATGCTGAAAGCGAGAATAATTTAAAGGCTAAGCAAGCAGCACTAGAAACTGCTCGACAAGAATTAGAAACCAGTAATCTTTCTTTAAAACGATATGAACTGGAAAAAGCTGATGAAGAATATAGAAAATCATTAGGTGGTATTGATAGCCAAATTCTAAAGCAAGCGGAAGAAGAAAGATTAGCAAAAGAAGCAAGTTTGCAAAATTTAGCTTATGAAAAACAGGCAAAAGATCAAATGCGCTTAAATGAATTAAAAACTGAAAAAGCTAAGGAAGACGCGCAGCTTGCAGCGTTAAAGTCTCTAGATGAAGATCGTAAGCAAAAAGAAGAAGTTGAAAGTAAAAGTAGAAGTAGAAGAGTAATATCAAGACGATCAGAAGTTAGACCAACAAGCCGAAAAGTAAACATTCCTGAAAAAAGGGTTGTGCCATCTGATAATGGGCTAAGGGGTGAAGTATTAGAATCAGCAGTAGAATTAAGAAATGCGGGACTTGAGATGCAGCGAAACGGAGACTTTGACAGCGCGGTAAAATATTATCAGCAAGCCTTGATGCAAGATCCTAAATACGCGACCGTACATAATGATTTAGGGATTTTATATGAACAAAGAGGATTAGAAGATAAAGCGAAAATGGAATATCTTACTACTCTTAAAATAGATCCGCAATATATAAAAGCGCATAGTAATTTAGCACTGTTGTATGAGAAGTCAGGAGACTATAAAAAAGCTTATTATCATTGGAAACAACGTGTTAATTTAGGTCGAGAAGATGATCCATGGACACTTAAAGCTAAACAAAGAATGCAATTGCTAGAGAACGGAAAGTAGGAATATGTCGAATATTGTTGTTATCGGTGCCCAATGGGGAGATGAAGGCAAGGGCAAAATAATTGATATCCTCACAAAAGACACCGATTATGTGGTTCGCTATCAAGGTGGTAACAATGCAGGGCATACTGTAGTTGTTGATAAAGAAGAAATAATTCTCCATCTTATTCCTTCGGGAATTTTGCATAAAAATAAAAAATGCATAATTGGTAATGGGGTTGTTATCGATCCAGAGGCTTTATTATCGGAAGTTGAGTATGTCAAGGCTAAAGGAGTTGCTATCGGCGATAACTTGGGTATAAGTGATCAAGCCCATGTTATTTTTCCTTACCATAAAGTTTTAGATAAACTAAGAGAAGAAAAATTCAGTAAGACCAAAATCGGGACTACTGGCAGAGGAATAGGTCCTTGTTATACTGATAAGTTTTCGCGTGGTGGGATTAGAATCGCTGATCTTTATAATGAGCGCATTTTTAAAGATAAATTAGAATCAAATATGGAAGAAAAAAACGCGATATTCAGCAAGGTTTATAATTATAAAAAATTCTCTTTTGAAAAAATTTATGAACAATACCGAGAATATGCTAAATTAATGCAGCCGCATATTTGTAATTGTTCTGTGGTTTTAAATCAAGCAATTAAGAAAAAGAAAAGAATTCTTTTTGAAGGAGCCCAAGGGACATTGCTTGATATTGATCATGGAACATATCCTTTTGTTACTTCAAGTAACTCAACTGCCGGCGGGGCATGTGTTGGAACCGGTGTTGGGCCAACCAGAATCGATAAGGCAATTGGGATTGTGAAAGCCTATACAACCCGTGTCGGTGAAGGACCTTTTCCCACGGAATTTTCTGCTGAGCTTTTAAATAAAATCCGTTCAAAAGGCAAAGAATTCGGAGCAACTACCGGTCGGCCAAGACGCTGCGGTTGGTTTGACGCGGTGATATGTAAAAATGCGGTCACGGTCAATGGGCTTGATGCGATCGCGGTAACTAAGCTGGATGTTTTAGATGAAATGCCTATATTAAAAATATGCGTGGGCTATAAATACAAAGAAAAACTTTATACGGAATTTCCCGCGGATATTGAAGTCTTGTGGAAAGCAAAGCCTGTTTATATTGAGTGTCCAGGCTGGCTCAAGGATACAAGTCAGGCTAAAAAATATACAGATTTACCAGTGAATGCCCGCAAGTATCTTAGAAAAATTGAGCAGCTGGCCGGAGCAAAGATAGAGATCATCTCAATAGGCTCTGACCGCAATCAAACTCTTTTTGTTTGAAATAGGAGCGAGGACGAATAATGATTGATGTTTATGAGATAGCAACGCGGTTAATGATTGCTACACTTTTAAGCGGTCTAATTGGCTATGAGCGTGAAGTACACGGCCGTGCCGCCGGGTTGCGGACAACGATATTAGTTGGGGTCGGATCCTGCCTTGTAATGTTAACATCAATGAATCTAAATGCAATGTATCAAGGAATTGCTAATGTCGATCCTTCCAGAATCCCAGCGCAAGTAGTAAGCGGGATTGGTTTTTTAGGAGCAGGAACGATATTGCGGTTTAACGCTTCAGTTCGGGGTTTAACTACTGCCGCGGGGCTTTGGGCAGTTGCGGGTATTGGGATTGCTATTGGCTGCGGATTCTATTCAGCTGCTTTTTTAACTACTGGTTTTATTTTTATAGTACTGGTGGCTTTATCGCGTTTCGAGCGGAGAATCACTAGATCTACTGAGCGAATCTTAAATGTTGAGGGTGTTGGAGGTATTGATCTTTTGAGTGAAATCACAAACACAATTGATGCATTAGAGGCAGAGATTAAAAATATTGACATAAAACACACTCCTAATTCAGAGAGTTTTAATGTTTCAATGCATTTACAGTTTTATGCAGTGAAAATAAATAATCAAATAACAACTTCTCTGTTACGAATCAATGGCGTCACTTCTGTAAAATGGGTCTGAAAAAAGTTAAAACCACCTTACCGACAAAGACACATAAGATTCTCATGAGTAATAAAAACTCCTGTTCTGCCAGAATCGATATTGCCCGTGAAAAACGTCGAGGATTTCCGGAAGTTATTTATTGCCCGGGTAAAAAAATTAATCAAATTAAGAAGATAGCCCAGTGCATTCTTGAACACAATGATACTTTGCTGCTTACCAGAGCCAATGATCAGATATATAAAGCAATAAAAACAATAAGCAAAAAAGTTGTTTATAATAAAGAGGCAAATCTTATTTATGTGGCCAATAATAAGAGAATTGTAAAAAAAGGGCTTATTCTTGTGATCAGCGCGGGAACAAGTGATATCCCTGTGGCAGAAGAAGCAGCGGTTACCGCGGAGCTTATGAATAATCGGGTTGAGCGGCTTTATGATGTTGGCGTTGCCGGAATCCATCGTTTGCTTGATGAATCAGATATTCTAAAAAAAGCCGATGTGCTTGTTGTTGTGGCTGGTATGGAAGGGGCATTGGCCAGTGTTGTTAGCGGTATGGTGGATAAGCCAGTTATTGGGGTACCAACAAGCGTTGGATACGGAGCTAGTTTTCAAGGTATAGCGCCACTTTTGACAATGCTTAATTCGTGTTCTCCAGGAGTAAGTGTTGTAAACATTGATAATGGTTTTGGCGCGGGATATCTTGCCGGATTGATTAATAAATAGCGTATAGCGCTTGGCTGATAGCTGATGGCTCATAGCTCATGGCTCATGGTCAAAAGCAGAGAACCAATTACTAATTACTAAACTCTAAATAAACCCAAATGACTAAAGTCAAAAGCACAAAAAGAAATATAAAAAAATTTAATTTTTATGCTGAGTTTATAATTTTGGATTTATTTTGGATTTAGAGTTTATGGTTTAGAGTTTTTTAAAAAACTATCGACTATTAGCTATTGACCATTGACCTTGCGAATAAACGCAATACGCGATACTCAATACGCAATACAGAAGACTAAACGCAGGGGTTTTATGAAGATTGCCTATTTTGATTGTTGCTCCGGGATAAGCGGAGATATGGTGCTGGGAGCTTTTATAGATCTTGGCCTATCCCCCCAGAAGCTGAAAGCAGAGCTTTCTAAGCTAATGATTGGGTCCTTTGATTTAAAAATAAAAAAAGTTAAGCGTGGACATATCAGGGCAACAAAAGTAGATGTGATTTCTGGATATAAGAAAAAGTTTAATGATCTTGAGAGTATGATTAGGGTTATTGATAAAAGCAAGTTTGATTTAAACACCAAAGATCAGATTGAAAATATTTTAATAAAACTTGCCAAAGCAGAAGCTAAAGTCCATAAACAGCCTTTGAGTCAGATTCATTTTCATCAATTGGGGCAGATAGATACAATAATTGATATCGCCGGATGTGTTTTAGCGATTAAAATGCTTGAGATTGAAAAAATATATGCAAGTGCTGTAGTATCAGGCACTGGGACTATAAAATTTGCCAAGCATGTTTTTCCTTTGCCAGCTCCAGCAGCGCTTGAATTGCTAAAAACCCGGACAATTGAAATTAATCCGGAAATTAAGCATGAAACAGTTACCCCTACAGGGGCAGTGCTATTATCTTGTTTAACGCAACAAGTATCAGCTATGCCTGCTCTGCGGGTGCTTAAAATTGGTTATGGCGCTGGAGCATATGAATCAGAGTGCCTGCCCAATGCGTTTAGAATTGTTATTGGAGAGGTTGATAACTATAAACAGCTGGATACGATTACAGTTGTTGAAACTAATATTGATGATACTTTGGGACTTAATTTTGATCTATTATTTGAGCGTTTGTTTAAAGCCAAGGCTTTAGATGTTTTTACCTGCGCAATTATGATGAAAAAGCAAAGGCCGGGGATTTTACTCCAGGTCCAAACTGAGGAAAAAGATTTGGAGCCTGTTATTAGGTTGCTGTTTGAGGAGACTTCGACGATTGGGGTTAGGATAAATAAAGTTGTTCGTCGGAAATTAAGCAGAAAAACCTTGAATATTCGCACTGATTATGGGATAATTGTGAGAGTAAAAATTGCATCCTCTGATGAAAAAATACTAAATATAGCTCCGGAATATGAAGATTGTAAGTTGATCGCAATAAAGAAATCTCTACCGTTTAAAGTTGTTTATGAAAGGGTTAAAGCGCAGGCTTTAAAAAGGTTTGGTTAAAATGGCCGCAAAGAGAAAGATATATACTTTAGTTGTGCCGCGTTTTGAGGATATATTTCATAGTTTTTTTGCTCAAGAGATCATTAAAGGCGCTACTTCAGCAGCAAGCCGGCTTAATGTCGATGTCTTGATCCATATTGTTGAACGCGGACAGAATATTGATTTATTTTCCAGTGTGCTTTCTATTGCCCAGATTTGTGAGGGTATAATTTTTGCTGATATTGACCAAGAAAGAGTTGCTTTAAAAAAAGTTATTAGCTCAAGTAAACCATGTGTAGTATTAAATAATTCATTTCTTGAGCCGATTAACTGTATAAGTATTGATAATTATAAAGCAACAAGAAATGTTATGGAGTATCTTATAAGTTTAGGGCATACTCGTATTGCCACAATATGCGGGGATTTAACTACGGAAGCGGGTAATGAACGGCTTAAAGGCTATAATGATGCCCTAAATGCTAAAGGGATTCCGGTGGAAAATCAATACATAAAAAAAGGAGAGTTTTTAAGAACCCCAGCAAGACGGGCAGCAGAACGTCTGCTTAGTTTAAATGAACGGCCTACAGCAATTTTCGCTGCATCTGATGTAATGGCTTTAGAAGTACTTGATGTGGCTAAAAAGAAAAATATTGTTGTGCCCAAACAATTATCGGTCATCGGATTTGATGATAATCCATTAAACAGTTATAGTGCAATTGGTTTAACCACGGTTAGGCAGCCAATAGCGGAAATGGCTAGGCTGGGACTGGAAATGCTCGATCGAATTGTTATGAAAAAAGAAAAAACGCCAGTGCAAAGTAAATTAAACGCAAGATTGATAAAAAGAGATACATGTGAGAAAATCTAAAGGGAGGAAATAAAATGCTGCATACAATATTGTTAGTTATTCATATAATTGTTTCGCTTTTTCTGATATTTATTATTCTGATTCAAAGCGGAAAAGGGGAAGGGCTTTCTGATGTTTTCGGCGGAGGTTCCAGCCAGACAACTATATTCGGGACAAGAACCGGTAATTTTTTAACCAAAGCAACAACAGCTTCAGCAGTTATTTTTATGATTACATGTCTGAGCCTTGCTTTTTTATCTAAGCGGACGGGAAATTCGGTTATTACTCAGGAACTTATGAAAAAACAGGCTGTAGAAAAAGTCCAGAAGATAATGAATCCGGAAAAAGAATCGGCTCAAACACAAGGAGTTGCAGAGGAAACCGTAGATGTTGCTCAGGATAAAGTTTCCGAACAACCAGCAAATAAATAATAAGTGCAGAACATTAAACCAGACAATTTAAAAATAAATATATCCTTGATAAATTGCTTCAAGGGAGGATGATTATGCAGAAAAGAATACCGCTTTTGGCGGTATTTTTTTTTCTTGCTTTGAGTTTCAGCTTAAATTTATGTTCATGCTCAAACCAAGAAAAAAATGATTCAGCTTTTGGTCCGGATTTAAATGTTCCAGCTTATGGAGATATTATTGTTGAGGCAACAAGTGCTGATGCCCGAACACTTATACCCATACTAGCTAGTGATGGGGCATCTTCGCAGATTTGCGGCCTTATTTTTAATGGTTTAGTTAAGTATGACAAAGATTTGTTTTTAGTCGGAGATTTAGCGGAAAATTGGGAAGTTTTAGAAGACGGCTTGGTTATAATATTCCATTTAAAAAAAGGAATCAAGTGGCATGATGGGGCATTGTTTAGTGCTGCGGATGTTGAATTTACTTATAAATCATTGATTGATCCCAAGATTAGAACTCCCTATAGCGGTGATTTTGAAAAAGTAAAAAGTTTTGAAGTTTTGGATGATTACACTCTAAAGATAACTTATAAAGAACCATTTTCTCCAGGTCTTGCCAGTTGGGGGATGGGAATAATGCCAAAACATATTCTGGAAAAGGAAGATTTAAATGTAACCGGATTCTCCCGCAAACCCATAGGTACTGGTCCTTATAAACTAACAACATGGAAAACCCAGGAATCTATTGTTCTTGATTCAAATAAAGAATATTTTGAAGGAAGACCGTATATAGATAAATGTGTTTTCAGGATTATTCCTGATGGGGTTACAATGTTTCTTGAATTGCAGACCAGAGGCATTGATTATATGGGTTTATCTTGTTTGCAATACGCCCGTCAAACAGACACTCCTTTTTTTAAAAAACAATATAATAAATTTCGCTATCAAGGATTTAGTTTTACCTATATGGCATATAATCTTAAAGACCCAAAATTCTCTGATCCGCGCATAAGGCAGGCTATAAATTGCGCGATTGACAGACAAGAACTTATCGAAGGCGTATTATTAGGAATGGCAACAGAATGTACTGGTCCTTTTGCCTATCGTTCTTGGGCATATAATAAAGATATTAAAACCGTAAAATTTAATCCCAATAAGTCATTAGAACTGCTTGGGCAAGCTGGATGGGTGTTAAATCAAGATGGGGTACTGGAAAAAAATGGTGAGATTTTTGAATTTACAATTATTACTAATCAAGGCAATGATGAGCGGAAAAGAGCAGCGGAGATTATCCAAAAGCGATTGAGTAAAATTGGAATGCGGGTTAAAATAAAAATAGTAGAATGGAGCGCGTTTATTAATGAATTTGTTAATCAGCGTAAATTTGAAACATTGCTTCTGGGTTGGTCAATGTCGCTTGATCCTGATATTTATGATATTTGGCATTCAAGCAAAACAAAACCCGGTGAGTTCAATTTTATCAGTTATAAAAACGAGGAAGTAGACACATTGCTCGAGCAAGGCAGACGCGAATTTGATCAGGAAAAGCGCAGACAAATATATAACCGCGTCCATGAAATTATTTATAATGAACAGCCGTATTTATTTTTATATAATCCAGATACTTTGCCGATTATAAACAGTCGATTTCAAGGAATTAAAATAGCTCCCGCGGGAATAAGCTATAACTCTATCAAATGGTATGTTCCTAAATCAAGACAGGTTTATCAGCAATAAATTTTATGCGTAAACGACATATTTTCTTAATCTTATTAATATCATTTTTCTTATCAGGGTGTGTCCAAAGTTATTATAATGTGGCTACCCAAAAAGAAGAGACTTATTTTTATTCTGATGAAAAAGAAGTCAAAATCGGAAATTCATTATCAGTTTCTGTTGAGAAGAAATTTAAACCCGATAATGATCCATTAATTCAGCAAAGAATTAATCAAATCGGGAAAAAACTAGTGGCTGTTAATGATCGCAAGGAAATAAACTATTATTTCAAAGTCTTAGAATCGAAAAAAGATGAGATAAATGCTTTCGCCCTGCCGGGTGGATATGTTTATATTTTTCGCGGATTGTGGGATGAAATAAGTGATAATGATGATAAAATCGCCGCGGTTTTAAGTCATGAAATTGCCCATATCGCGGCTAGGCACAGTGTGAAGAGAATGCAATCCGCGGTTGGGGCAAATGTGATGAGCATCCTTGTTCTCGGCTCTTCGAAAATGGATTCTTATTCTAAACGAAAGGCAATGCAAGGAATTAATCAGCTAATCCTATCGTATTCAAGACAAGATGAAATAGAAGCTGATATCCTCGCGACAAAATATCTTAAAAAAGCAGGATATGATGCTTTAGGGATTGTTGAGGTCTTAGCCGTCCTCGAAAAATCAGAAAGGGATAAGCCGATTAGCCCAGGGCATTGGAGGACTCATCCTTATATCACGGAACGGAGAAAAGTAGTAAATCAACAAATCAACAGAGGTTCAATTAAATTTGATGATTATATTAACACAGAAGCAATCGAGGAATAGTAAACAGAAAGGAGTCTATAGTGGATGAAGTAATTAGAAAGTTAGTCGCGCATGAAGAAGAACCTTGGAGAATATTTAGAATAATGTCAGAGTTTGTTGAAGGATTTGAAGTTTTATCAAAGATCGGGCCAGCTGTGTCTATTTTTGGTTCAGCAAGAAAAATGACCAAAGACGAGCCACATTATAAAGTTGCTCAGGAGATTGCGTATAAACTTAGCAAAAAAGGTTTCGCGATAATTACGGGTGGCGGACCTGGGATTATGGAAGCAGCAAATCGCGGAGCAAAACAAGCAAAAGGCGTTTCAATTGGTTTAAATATTCAAATTCCGACAGAGCAAAAACCTAACCCATTTATTAATAAGTTATTACAGTTTCGCTACTTTTTTTGTCGGAAAGTTATGTTTGTAAAGTATGCTCAGGCTTATGTCATCCTGCCAGGCGGGTTTGGAACTCTCGATGAATTTTTTGAGGCAATAACTTTGATTCAAACCGGCAGAAGTGAATCTTTTCCCGTTGTTCTGGTTGGAAAAAAAATATTGGCAGGGTCTAGTAAAGTGGTTAAATTCAACTGTTCATAAAGCCGGGAGTATCCAAGAAAATGATTTAAAAATTTTTAAGCTTGTCGATACTGCTGAGGAAGCTGTGAAAATAATATGTGATTTTCACGAAACTCATAAACCAGTAAAAAACAATAAGCAATAGAAGAAGTGATTATCGCTGTAAGATAAATGATGTAAAAGGTTTAATTGCTTGCCTAACAATGAAAAATCTGGTAAAATCGGCATATAGGGGTTTTAAAAAAAAGGGTTGATGCATGCCACAATACGAATTAAATTTAAGAGACTATGTCCGAATTTTTCGCCGTCGAAGAACAATGATAATTTTTACTTTTATCCTTGTTTTATCCGGGAGTATGTTATTTACAAAAGAAAAAGCGCCTTTTTATGAAGCAGTTACAACTGTTAAGCTAGAAGAAAGAAAAACTGTTGCCGGTCTTTTGACTGAATGGATAGTTTATAGCCCCGGAGATATGATGGAATCTGAAACCCAGCTTATCCGAGGCAATCAGATAATGAAAAAATCTGCGATTAGTCTGGGCATGATCGCTTCTGATGCAGCTGAAGATGAAATCAATGCGGCGATTAGTAAATTAGAAGACATGATTAAGGCTGAAAGACAAGGCACAACAAATATTATTCGGATCATTGCCAGCGCGGATAATGCTCAGATTGCGATTGAAACTGCCAATACTGTTGCCAGTGTTTATATTGAGGAAAATCTTCTGGGAAAAACTTTGCAGGCGCGTAATGCCCGGCAGTTTATTCAGGAACAGCTTACCGCTTTGGACGATAGGCTCAAAGAAAAAGAAGAGACATTAAAAAGACTGTCTGAAGAAACAAAAAATATTAATCTCGCTGCTCCGATGCAGGAAAAAATAACTGAGCTGCAATTCGAATTAAGCTCCATATTACAAAAATACACAGATCGTCATCCCTCGGTAATAGAGCTAAGAGAAAGAATCGCAGAACTTCAAAAACAAACCAAGGGGCTATCCGGTGAAGATCTGACTTATGCGCGTCTTTCAAGAGAAGTAGAAGCAGATAAAAGACTTTATTCGCTGCTGAAAGAAAAACTGGAAGAAGCGCGGATAACCGAAGCGCAAAAAGTCGGGGATATCTCTGTAGTTAATCCGGCAGTCACGGCAAATATAGTTGCCGGGCCAAATAAAACATTTGGGATTATGGTTAGTGGAATCCTGGGCATTGTTTTAGGCTTTGCTTTTGCCCTTATTCTTGAGAGTTTAGATACCTCAATTGCTACGATTGAGGATGTTGAAAGCATGATGAAAGTACCGGTTCTTGGAGTTATTCCTTCGGTAATGATGGGCGAGGAATTAAAGTCTAGAAGAAGTTTCTTTAAAAATTTTAGAAAAAAGGTTTTACATCAGGCTAATACAGAAGCAGAAGAACGTTATGTGCGTTTACTACTACAATATAATCCAACTTCTCCGGTCGCAGAAGCATATCGCAATGTTCATACTAACCTTAAGCTTGACCAATCGAGAAAAACCCTTCTGATAACCAGTGCTGGCCCGCGTGAGGGTAAAAGTACATGTTTAACTAACTTAGGCCTTGCTATTGCCCAGACAGGGGTTAAAACATTATTAGTTTCAGCAGACATTAGACGGCCAGTAATTGCTAAGGCTTTTGGGATTAAAAGAGAGCCTGGCTTAACTGAGGTGCTTTTGGGCATGGTTCCGTTTGAAGAGGCAGTAAGAAATGTTACTGATTATATGTTGGGCAGCATTGATTTCGACCAGATTAAACAAACCCCAGGCTTAGATAATTTATGGGTTTTAACAAGCGGACAACTGCCATTTAATCCAGCAAAAATATTAGAATCAAAAGAGTTTGAGCAGCTTACTGGTGAGCTTAAAGAAAAATTTGATTTAATAATTTTTGATTCACCTCCTGTGCTGCCGGTAACTGATGCAAGCATTATGGCCTCAAAAATGGATATGGTTATTATAATATATGAAATCGGACGTACCAGCCGCGACGCATTGCTGAGAGCGAAAACGCAGCTTGATTCTGTGGGGGCTAAGATTTGCGGGGTAATACTCAACCAGACCCGGAATGAAACAGATGTGGACGTGCTTTATCCATATTACTATAAGTATCGCTATTACCGGGAAGAGCCTAAAAAGAAGTCTGTTGCGGCAAATAAGAAAAATAAGGTAAGAGTATAATACTTGGATAACCTGAAACACTGCGAATATAATCCGTGTTTTATTAATAGAAATAAAAAATGCTTGATAAAAATGGAAACATTAATTTTGGGATTATTCTACTTTTATTATTTTTAGCTCTGCTAATTGTAATTTATAATATCCATGCCTCAGTTTCTTTACTGCCTTTTGTTTTTCTTTTAGTTCCAATTATTTTTTTTATAGCATTTACAAATACAGATTTTGTTTTGTTTCTGCTCATATTTTTCATGCTGCTTTCTCCGGAATTTGCTATAGGTGGTATCCGAGGCAGAGAAGTTGTTCTGCGGATTGACGATATATTTATATTTGTTGCTTTTTTCGGCTGGCTTGCCAAAATGGCGGTTAATAAAGAGCTTGGTTTTGCCAAAAAAACTCCTTTGAATCAGCCAATCATAATATATTGCTTTTTATATCTTATCGGAACATTGTACGGTGTATTGATGGGCACTACTCGCTGGCAGTCGAGCATTTTCTATTTTCTGAAGTATGTCGAATATTTTTTGCTCTATTTTATGGTGGTTAATAGCTTAAAAGACAGGCGTCAGGTTAAGATGTTTATTTATTGTATGCTTGCAATAGCCCTAATTACCAGTGTATTTGCCTGGTATTTGCATTTTTCAGGAGCGGAGAGGGTTACGGCTCCTTTTGAGGGCAAACATGGTGAGCCGAATACCTTGGGCGGATATTTATTATTAATGATGATGGTTGCAACCGGATTAATTTTAAATATAACCAATTTAAAAGAAAGAATTATTCTATCAGCAGGTATGTGCGTGGCATTTCCGGCATTTTTATTTACCTTATCACGCAGTTCATGGTTTGGGTTTTTACCAGCGTATGTAGTGCTGATGTTTTTATCGCGCAAAGGCAAGCATATGCTGCTTGTGGTTTCATTGCTTTTTATATTATTGTTTTCGGTAATTTTTCCTAAGTATGTTTATCAGCGGATAGCATATACTTTTGAAGCCCAAACAACCCGTGTTGTTATGGGGAAGGTAGTAAGTATTGATGAATCAAGTGCCGCGCGAGTAGACACATTTAAAGACAGTATTAAGCATTGGATGCGATCACCGATCCTCGGTAATGGAGCGGGAAGTGCCGGGGCTACAGTGGATAATCAATACATGCGGGTTTTAATTGAAACCGGAATTTTTGGAACACTGGCTTTTTTCCTTGTCCTATTTGCCATATGGCGGACGGCATTAAACTCTTTAAATAAAGCTAAAGATGACCACTTTGCCCATGGACTTACTGCTGGTTTTATTGCTGGATTTATTGGCTTGCTGTTTCACTCTCTCGGGGCCGCAACCTTTATTTTAATTAGGATAATGGAACCGTTTTGGTTTATTGCTGCGATTGTGGTATCAATGCCGGATTTGCCGCAAGTAATCGAAGAAGCATAGGGTTTTATATTTATTAGCAATTATTAAAAATATGGATATTCATAATGATTGAAAACAATAGTAGTCAATACTCTCAGGACAAAACTCCCAGTCTTGCTCGGAAAATAGTGCATGGCGGGATGTGGATGTTTTTATTGAGAATTATTGAAAAACTGCTGGGGCTTATCCGCTTAATAGTTGTAGCCAGACTGCTTAGTCCTAAAGATTTCGGACTATTGGGTGTAGCAGCGCTGATTACCGCTATCTTAAATATCTTTTTCGAGTCAGGTTTTAATCAAGCCTTAATATATAAAAAAGAAAAAATTAAAAAATTTCTTAATACTGCATGGACAGTGCAGGTGCTGAGGGGATTATTCATATTTGCGATCATCTACCTTATTGCTCCTTTTGCTGCGACTTTTTTTAATGAGCCAAAGTCTTTAAACATTATCCGGGTTTTTGCTTTCACTCAGGTAATTGATGGTTTTAAAAATATCGGACTTATTTATTTTCAAAAAGAAATTGAATTTAAAAAACAGTTTCTCTGCAGTATTATCCCTGAAATTATCGCTCTGATTGCTACGATATGGACTGCCTATATATTGCATAATGTCTGGGCGCTGGTAATTGGGGCGATTGTGTGTTCAGTTTTTATTTTAATTTTTTCATATCTGATGCAGCCGTATCGACCAAAATTTGAATTTGATTTTAATAAATTCAAGAGTTTAATGAGCTTTGGTAAATGGGTTATCGGCTATGGGATACTTGGTTTTTTAATTTTACAAGGAGATGACATTTTAGTCGGGAAAGTGCTTGGTGCCGCCGCGCTTGGATTATATCAAATGGCATATCGGATATCTAATTTACCGGCAACGCAGATAACGCATGTCATTATTCAGGTAACCTTCCCGGCTTATGCTAAATTGCAAGATGATATCCCACGTTTGCGGGAAGCATATTTAAGAGTGCTAAAAATCATAGCATTTGTTTCTTTTCCTTTAGCCGGATTGATATTTATATTTTGCCCGATTTTTACCAATATATTTTTCGGAGAAAAATGGATGGCAATGGTGCCGGCGATGCAGGTTTTGTCGGCTTTTGGTTTAATTCGCTCTTTAACAGCAACTACCGGCCCAATTTTCATTGGATTGGGAAAGCCAAAAATCATGACATATTTATCTTCGATCCAGCTTATTATTATGGTTATTATTATCTATCCATTAACAAAAAAATGGGGGATCTTGGGAACAGCCATAGCTACTTTAATTCCTAATCTTGTTACCCCAGTTCTGGCTAGCGCGGAACTTTTAAAAATTATTAAATGTAGTCTTAAGAATTTTTTATTGCCCATAATTGTGCCTTTAATCAGCGGATTAGTAATGCTTTGTTTTAGTTATTTTTTGTTGAGAATCGGGGGGCAAACTAATCTTTTCCTATTTACAGCGGATATATTATTAGCAATTGGTTGCTATTTACTAAGTGTTTATTATATTGGAAAAATATTTAAGTATAATATGCAAGAATTATTCTCGCAAATCACACAACAGTTTAGGAACAGCGATGCGAGTTGATTCGAAAAAGGATATGTGGCAAAGAAGCTGGGAGAAACAGGCGCAGATAAAGCCTGAGGACATACTCTATACCCGTTTTACGAAAAGAGCATATAAAAACTTTAAACGGTTTATTGATCAAAACGACAAATTGATTCTAGAAACAGGTTGTGGTACAGGAAGACTGTGTTGTCTCCTGGGGGAGAGTTTTTATAATGCTAGGATTATTGGCATAGATATTACTCAGGAATCATTGGATATCGCAAATAAATTGAAAGAATACTTAGGCGTAAGTAATGTTGATTTTAAGAAAGGTGATTTATTTAAGCTGGATTATCCTGATGAATATTTTGATGTTGTATTTAATGATGGGGGAATAGAGCATTTTCCTTTAGAACAAGAGAATAATTATAATGATGCATTGCGGGAAATGATCAGAGTTTTAAAACCCGGGGGCAAAATAATTGTCGATGTTCCAAATTGGAACTGTTTTGCGCATACTTTTTATAAGTGGTTTTTGAAAAAAACAGGTAAAGGATATGAATATGGTTATGAAAAGTCGTTTAAACGCAGAGAACTTATATCGTTGTTTAAATCACATGGATTAGAACAGCTGCAGCTTAGGGCATATGATTGTGCGCATGGAATATATCGTTTGCGGGGATACTCATTTTTTCTGAAATTGTTGGGAGATATTGGATACTTAATAGAAAATCCACTATTTGAGA
>JAZDHZ010000004.1:0-82260 GCA_043805415.1 Candidatus Omnitrophota bacterium
TCCCTAGCGGTCCGGAATAAATCATTTTGGCTCATTCTCGTCCCGCATCATGCGAGACTCCGAGGATGAATCTCTGATTTTGCCAGTCCTATCAAAATCAGGCTTCAAACCCGCCTAAATAATTATTCCTGCCCTTTATAGTTTATAGTTGCAACCTGTGACCTTGTGACTTGTGTCCTGGTGACCTTAACTACTGTTTAAAATAAAACGAATCAATCATTAAATTAAATACAGTCTCATATTTGGAAAACTCTCGCAGCGGAGCTTGATACATGATTTGGATTAAATCATTGTCTGCTTTAATATAATAGCTGATCACTTGAAAATCATTTAATTTATGCTCCGCGCGCGCAGCCGGCTTTCCCGCTAAATCAATATCTTTAACTGAGATAACTGACTGAGACTGCTGCCTGACCTGTTCAATATATTCTTTTTTTGCTGTTTCCCATTGATTAATATAAACAAGATCATGAGCAATCTGGCCTAGCTCAGAAACAGCTGGCGGTTTTTGAATAGAAAAATATCCAGGATAATAGTGCAGCGCCATACCCACTTTGTATTGATCCGTGACTTCATTAACCGGCTCCTGGCTGATAAACAAACTGCTGGTATTATAATAAGATTCTCTTACATACCAGCTTGCGGGATATTTAATGATAAACGGCCATTCAATTAATTGCCATTTAAAATCAATTAGCCGGGTTTTAGCATCAACTGGGTTCTGAGTTGAGATAAGCAGCTTTTGCCCATGAAATATCTGAGTTTTAACCAGGCCTTGTTCTAGTTTTTGCTTTAATGTCTGCTGCTGCTCTTGGGCAAATAAAACAGGATCCAGGCATCCGAATATGACTAATAGGCATAAACCCAATATTTCAGTTCTCATTTAAACTCTCTTTTAAAAGCATTAACTTATTTCTGATTATTAAACGGCATAAGCTCCAGTGACTTTAACCGCATTTTTTCATATTCGTCCATTCTTGCCTGCGCTTTATACAATAAAGCCAGATTATAATATGCTTCCATGTACTTGGGATTAAGCTCAATTGCTTTGAGATAATCTTTTTCCGCCAAGGCGGGTTGTCCGATAGTTTCATAAAGCGCTGCTCGATGATTATATGCCGAAGCGAACTTTGGATCGATTTTAATAACTTTTTCAAAAAGAGCCAAAGCCTGCGTAGGTTTTTCTAATACAACATAAGCTGAACCCAGATTAACCATGGTACCCACATCCCCAGGATCAAAGGCTAAGACTTTATTATAAAACTTTATTGCCTCCTCATATTTTCCCTGCTTAAATAAAGCAAAACCAATATTATTATACGCCGCAGAATCATCGGGGTCTTGGGCAATTACCTGCTCAAATATTTTTATTGCCTGATCATAGCGATTATTCTCAAGATGCAAAACTCCAATATTATACAGAACATCCATATTCTGCGGATTAATTTTATACGCCTGCTCAAACGACTTTAGCGCTTTCGCGGTTTGACCCTTATAATGAAAAGCCGTGCCTAAATTAAAAAACCACTTGGAAGCATCTTCCTGCGCGACCCCAAAAAAGCTTAGATTACAATAAGCAAACAAAATGACAAGGCCTAAAACAGATTTAAAAAAAAGTTTAAACTTCTTCTGGTTTAAATTATCGAAAAGCCATACCCCGCCATAAGCCGCGTATATCACAAAATAAGGCACCAGCACAGTCCGATATCGACTGACCACAAAAAATATAACCATAACCATTAAATGCGCTAAGATAAAGCAATTAAGCATAATTAATTTTTGATTATTTTTATCAAAAGAAATAAAAATTCCCAGCAAGGCCAAAGGCGCAATAATCCCAAACGGAAAACTGATAAAAGAATTGGAAAATACCAGGATGCTTAATAGCGATGACCATAGGCGGAAAAAGTAAATGCTCTGGTTTTCCGAGATCTCATAAGCATTAAACAGATAATAGAGTTTACGCGATATCAATCCCAGAAAATGCCCTGGACGCTGAATAATATATTCCGCGGTTTTAAACATCCAATAATTAGAGACTTGGGAATTATTCAGGTTTCTTCCAGTTTCGCTTTGCGCGACTTTTATTGAAGATACCCAGACATTATCTTCCCAACCCTGATAAGAAAAGTCCCGGCTGGGCGGAACAGCAGTTTTGCCATCTGCCTGGGGATTATTCCCAATATAGAGATTTATCCCTACTGTGGAAGAAAGCAGCACAAATTCTCCGCCTTCAATCAGATTTCTCAGAGAAAAAGGCAATATTGAAAGAAACGTTCCAATAATAAGTAATATCAGCGGCTTAAAAGCCGTTTTATTCCAATAAACAGGTTTCTTTGCTGCTTTTTTTCCCTTTATTTCATCCATCCGCTTTATTGCATCAGTCTCTTTATTTTTTTCCGCTTCTTTAGTTTCTCCGGATTCCAAAGATTGCACTTGTCCGCATTGCGGATTGGCTTTAAAATAATAAATGCAGGCACAAAGCAAAGGCAGAAAAAGAATTATATTCGGACTGGTTTGCAGACAAATACCGAATAATACACCACAGCCAAACCATTTCCAGAAATTAGGCTTATCCAAGGTAGCAAAGATAGAAAATAAAAGATTAAGGTTAAGGAATATAGTCAGACCAACACTTAAAAACTCAGCATCAAAATAGATCAATACCCCGTAAAGCGCGCAAATAATCCCGGAGATTAAACCTACTCTTCGGCCAAACAGCTTTTTCCCTAAGCCATAAACCAGCAGACAATTAACTGAGCCTAATCCTATATGGACAACTTTGAGCAGAAAAAACCCCTTACCCAAAAAGCGGATTAATATCGCTAGAAAATAGACATAAAGCGGAACCCGCGGAGCTACTACTCCCTTGATCAGCCAATCTCCGGCAGCGAGTTTTAAGGCATAAGTATAATGGCTTAAGGCATCAATAACCGGCGAATCAAAAAACGGCGAGTTCTGATATTGATTTAAATACACCAGCCGGAAAAATAGCGCCAGGATAAATATGGCGGTTAAGGCGATATAATCAAAACCCGCGGATGATTTTTTAATATTTTTTTCTTGGATCATGTCTTTAGCATTGGAATAAGCAGTTTATGAAAAATTGCCCGCAATAAAAATAAGGGTTTTCTAAATATAAATATATTATATTTTTGGAAGAATTTAAACGGATTTCTTAAAATTAACTTAAGATTATAAGCCCAATACCAATTCCTCCGAGTATGCTCTAGAAATTTACTGTCAAATTCTTCTGTTTGAAATTTTGATTGAAAATAATCCAGACCAGAATCATCTAAGTCTTTTAAGTATCCTTTCTGCCTGCAATATTCAAGCATTTGCGTGCCCGGCAAAGGATTGGCAATAAATAAAGACACTCGATCTAATGCCAATTTATTCATAAATCTAAGGGTTTTAAAAATCTGCGCTTTTGTTTCCTGCGGGAAACCAATGATAAAAAAACCATAGGTATCAATATCATAAGCTTTAATAATCCTAGTTATTGCTTCAATCTGGTTTAAATCCGTGGGCTTTTTCAAAACATTCCGCAAAATATCCTGATCGCCGCTTTCCACTGCCAGAGTAATTTCATAGCAGCCGCTTTGTTTCATCAAACTGATCATCTCAGGATCAAGGGTTTGCGGAGCAAGGCCATTGGGAGTATTCCAGGTAAAATTAAACTTGTGATCAATCATGGATTGAAAAAGCTGCTTGGCTCTTATTTTATCCAAAGTTAAATTATCATCAAAAAACTTAATTTCTTTAATGCCCATGGCTTTTAGCTGCTGCATTTCCTTAATCACATTTTCCACTGAACGCGGCCGGTATTTTCTGCCCCAAAAATTACAAGAGCTGCAAAAAGCGCATTCAAACGGGCAACCGCGGGACGTGATCATATTCATTGCCGGGGTTTGCCGGCTGATCAGCCCCATGGGTAATCCAATCCGATAATATTTATCCAAAGCTAATAAATCTCTGGCCGGGAAAGGAATCGAATCAATATCTTCAATCCACAGAGTCTTGGGATTTACCTGAACTTTCCCTTTGTGTTTAAAAGCCACGCCATCGATATTAGAATAATCTTGTTTGTTTGTGATCTCAGCTAAAAGATTTTTAAAAGTCTCTTCCCCTTCGCCGAGGATAATAAAATCAATTTGTTCATTCTCCAGACATTTTTTTGCCAAAAAACTCGGATGCGATCCGCCGACAATAGTTATCATATCCCGCGATATGTTTTTAATATCAGTACAAATCTGACTAACCACAGAAAACTGGCTGGAATACAGACAAGATATTCCCACAAAATCAGGCTGAAAATCAATAATCTGTTTTTTTATTTGGCTAAAAGACAAGCCATAACAAAACAAACCATTGGCTAAGCGGCGTTCTTGATTATAACCTTCAACCGCCGCGTCAAGCAATCGGACTTCATAATCATCGCGCAGATAAGCTGCCAAATAGGCTATGCCCAAAGGCGGCATAATCTGTTTCGGCGATTCCGGCGAAAAAACCACTGGCGGAAAAATCAGCATTACTTTTTTATTTTTTTCATTTCTCATCATTATTTGTCAAAAAACTCAAAAATGGCTTTACCCACAGTGCGAAAACTCATCACCGGATGGATTAAAAATAACTTAAGATATTTATTTAAAAACCGAAAAGGATGGCGCAGAAAAACCTTTGCCAAATAAACATTAAAGTTTTTTAAAATAAATTTTTCGATTTCTTCACTACTAAATTCTTCAGTTTGAAAATGCGAACAATTATAATCAACATCCATGCCCGAAAAATCCGGTTTAATGTATCCTTTTTGTTTACACAATTCAAACAGATCTGACCCGGGAGTAGGATTGGCAATAAAAAAATAGGCGCAATCCAGATCCATTTCTTTGGCAAACTCAAAGCTTCTCAGAATCTGCTGCTTAGTTTCTCCGGGAAATCCGGAAATAAAAAAAGCCATGGTCTGAATTCCTAATTGCTTAATTTTCTTAACCAGCTGTTTTGCTCGATTCAAATCAAGGGGTTTTTTGATTATATTTTTTAACACATCCTGATCCCCGCTTTCAAAAGCAATGGTCAGTTCATAACAGCCGCTTTGGCGCATTAGCTCCAGCATCGGCTCATCCAGAGTCCAAATCGCGATCCCATTAGGCGTATTCCAGTGAATTTTAAGTTTTCGGTCAATAAGCCCCTGAAATATAGCTTTAGCCCGCTGTTTATCTAAGGTTAAATTATCATCAATAAACTGAATTTCCTTTATCCCGTATTTTTTAACCAGCATTTCAATTTCATCCAGTACGTTTTCAGCGGAACGTTTTCGATATCGATTGCCCCAATAATTGCGTGACGCGCAAAAAATACATTGGGATGTACATCCCCGGCTTGTAACCACAGGAGAGTTCTTGCGGCTTTTAAAAGTAACGCTGAACGGAACAGCCTTTTGTTCGTAAAATTTCATTGGCAAAAGATCATAAGCCGGAAACGGCAGGCTGTCTAAATCAGAAATATAATTCTGCTTAGGATTGATTATAATCGTGTCGTCTTGGCGAAAAGCCAAACCATCAAGACGCGAATAATCTTTACCTTCATTTATACTTTTAAGCAGCTGAGGAAAACTATCCTCGCCTTCTCCCAAGATTATACAATCAATGGCTTTTGTGGATTCCAGCGTATGTTTTACTAAAAAAGTCGGATGCGATCCGCCGATAATCGTGATTATATTGAAATTTAAGGTTTTAATTTTTTCAGCTAGTTTAATAACTTCATTTGCCTGACGGGAAAATAAACAGCTGATCCCTACCGCATCAGGCTTAAAATCCTTAACCATCTCCACTATTTCTTCCAGCCGATACCCATAATAGTCCCATTTACTGCCCGGAAAGCTGAATGTCTGGAATTTCGTCCGGCCATCAATAATTTTAACTTCAAAGTTATTTCTGATTACTGCCGCCAGATATCCAAGGCCCAAAGGAGCAGCGCTATGCTGAAAAGTATTGGCTAAAACTTTGCCCGGCGGAGAAATAAGCATCACTCGTTCAATTTTTTTATTTAACATTATCTGCATCCCTTAATTATTCAGTATTAAAAATAGCCAATTATATTTTATAATTCTAACATAATATTGTTGCTTACACAAAGCGGTTTATTTGACTTTATTATATGGTTATGCTAAAGTACGGATACAAAAATGAATATTGCCCTAATTCGCCCTTCAAAAATCACTGGTGCTTTTGAGAAAATCCTGATTCAGGAACCGATAAACCTTGCCTACTTAGCTGCTTTTTTGAATTTAAATGGATTTCAAGCTGAGATTTGGGATTTTGAAGTAGAACCATTTTCCCTTGAAATTTTAGCTAAGAAAATCGCGGCAAACAATATCTCGATTGTCGGCATCACCTCAATGACTCCCACTGTAAATAATGCTCACAAGCTTGCCGCGATTATTAAAAAAATCAATCCAAATATTACTACTATTGCCGGCGGAGCGCATGTTTCGGCAATACCGGAACAGAGCTTAGCGGAATTTCCGGCATTTGATTATCTGGTTTTGCGGGAAGGGGAAATAGCTTTGCTTAAATTGTGCCAAAGTCTTAGAGATGAAAAATCACCTGAGCATATTAATGGCATTGCATTTTCTCGAAACGGAAATATATATATTAATCAGCCGGCTGAAGATATTGAAGATCTTGATCAACTGCCTTTTCCTGACCGCGGTCTGCTCAACCGCGGTTTATATAAAAACATCTACGCCGCGGGCATTGATACTTGCGGCAAAAAACCCACGGTTGTGTTTACTTCCCGCGGCTGCAGCCAAGACTGCACTTTTTGCGCGGTAAAAAAAACCAGCGGTCCAAAAGTGCGTTTCCGCAGCGCGGAAAATGTAATCGCCGAATTAGCCCTTTGCAAAGAAATGGGATATAATCACATAACTTTTGAAGACACTAATCTTAGTTTAAACCGAGAGCGGTTTATTCAAATATGTACTGGTTTGAAAGAATTAGACCTGACTTGGGATTGTCAAACCAAAGTAAGTTTAATTGATCAGCAATTAATCTTGATCATGAAACAATCCGGCTGTTTAAAAATTGCTTATGGGGTTGAATCCGGCAGCCCAAAGATGCTTAAGCTGATGAAAAAAAATATTACGCTTGAGCAGATAAAGCAGGCCTTTAAGCTTACCCATGAAGCTGGAATTGTGGCTTGCGCTTTTTTTATCTTAGGCTCTCATCCTGAGGAAACCGATCAGGACATTAAACTCACTGAGCAATTAATCAAGCAGATCAAACCTGATGTATTTCAATTGGGGATTATCTGCCCTTATCCCGGAACCGAGATTTACCGCGTAATGCGGGAATATGGGTTAATCAAGGAGATTAACTGGAATAAATTTAATTTTATGCACTCGCAAGCTCCCTGGGGCACAAAATATGTTACTGCCCAGCAGCTGATAAAATATCAAAAGCAAATATATACCAGTTATTTATTCAGCTGGCATTTTATTTTATTCTTTTTCAGAAAAATGCTTAATCCCAAACAGCTGCCGCAATTATGCAAACTCTCGTTTTATATGCTAAAGTATTTGCTTTTAGAGAAAAGAAAATAACACCGGACACAAGGTCACAAAAACACAAGGCCGCAGGTCAAAAGCTAAAAACTATAAACTTTAAGGGCTAGAATAATTATTTTGGCGGGTTTAAAGCCTGATTTTGCTAGGACTGGCAAAATCTGAGATTTATCCTCGGAGCATTACAGGATGTAATGCGAGAATGAGCATAAATAATTGATTCTAGACCGTCAGACATTGACGCTAATTAAGAAAACGCTTTGATTTATACTTAATCCACTTACTGTGTTTATTTCCGAAGTTTCTCTTTTACAATTAACTTTAAATATCCAAAAATAGTACTGAACACTTTCATTTTGCTTTTACCGGTGCGTAAATCAAACCGCAAGGTAAGCGGAACTTCGCTGATCCGGGGATTAAATTTCCGCAGCTTAATCAAAATCTCGGCCATGCAGGCAAAACCAGTCTGCTCAATAAAATTATCTTGATAAACCGCCAGAGCTTTTTGGAGAATTCCGATCTTATACGCCCGGAAAAAAGTCGAATAATCCTGTGCCCCGGGAGCAGAAAAACAGATTCTTAAAAACAAGTTTATACTGTCACTCATAATTAGCCGAACAAACGGCAAATCAACTGTTGAGCTTTGGGGATGATACCTTGAAGCAATCGCAATATCACTGCCGGAATTTATCGCCCCTATCAGCTGGGGCAGAACAATTGCCGGATGGGTTTGATCGCAATCCATTGAAATAAGAATATCATCGGCCTGGGCCTGGGCGCAAATAGTTTTAATTCCCTGGCGAAATACTTGGCCCACTCCCTGGTTTTGCACAAAAGAGATTAATTTTAGGTGAAATTCAGTTAATTTACTGTTTAAAATTTCAGCAGTACTATCCGTACTGCCGTCATTAATCACAAAAATTTTGAATTGCTGTTTTGCCTTAGTTAAAACCAAGGCGATATTACTTATAACTTGTTCAATATTTTTTGCCTCATTTAAAGCCGGCAGCAGGATGTAAATCATTATTCCCCTCTCCAATTTCAACCAAATGTTCTGTTGTCATTACCTGCGAATGCTCAATAAGTTTTTTAACTATATATTCGCAGCTGCTTTGTCTTTTGGCTAAAGTTTTAAACCCGGGCAGCTTAATCTTGTATTGTTCAAGATCCAAGAGATCAATTCCATGAAAAAGATAATGCATATTCAGCTTATTCTTCAAACAAAAATCCAGGCCAGAGTCAAATAGAAATCTGCCCAAAGTAAAAACATATGTGCTGTGCATCGGAAAACGCGAAAATCCACTGACACTGACCGGCACTTCTTTAATCTTCATTGTTCCAGGCTGAGCGATATTCAGCTTATTTGGAGCATAGATTGACCGCGGGGCTTTACCAAAACAAATATTTCCGCTATTCAGCTTAACCAGCTTTAAGTTTAAAACAGAATGCGCGGTTTTCATCAGCCAGGGAAAAATAGGAGAAGGCATAATTGACGCGTCATATTTATACCCCAGCTCTTCAAGTAGAATCATCACTGATTCATTAATTGAAAAAGTCGGCGCCCGAAACCCAACTGGATATTTATCAGCAATTGACTTGAGCAGATTATGCGCTGATAGAATCTCCTGCTTTAATAATTCCGGACTAAGACAAGAGAAATTAAGCAAATGCGACATGCTGTGATTAGCAATTTCATGTCCCTGGGCAATAATATTTTTAATCTGTTTTATCTGTTCAGGATTTTGGGCATCTTGACCAATTACAAAAAAAGTCGCTTTTATCTCGTATTTAGCGAATAAATCAAGAAATCGTTCTATGCCTTGAGAATATACCGGATCGCAGCAATGCATCGGCATTTGCTTATCCCAGTAGCGCTGATAAGTCCACAAACTGTCTAAATCAACCTGTATTGTTGAAAACATGATTTTCCCAATTTAAACTTTAAATTCTTTTCTTATTCTTTGCCTGATGATCGAACTTTTCAAAACAGAAGTATTAATTGTTTTAATCAGCTGCGGAACATAAACTAAGTCGGGAAGATACAATCCATGCAAAGAGTCTACAGCGCCATATAGTTTAGCGACAAAATTTTGGGTAAAAACAGGTTCAGCATTTTGATCACTATGAAATGACTTTTGTTTGATCCAATCCTGATTAAAATTAGGATTTATTTTTTTTAATCCCTCACAGCAATTATTAAACATCGCTTTTTCGATCGACTCTGTGATAGGTTCATCGCGTGAATAAAAACTAAAATATATTCGATTCTCATTGTTTATCGGCAGAGTATTAACCACCACATGCCGATTGTTTTGTTGATCATCAACCAGGGCAATCCAAAAATCCTGGTTAAGCGGCTGGTTTAATTCCAAAACCCAGGAGCCGACATTAAGATACTCCGGAACCATGAATCCCGGATTAGCGATAAATAAAGCCGCGGCATCAACCAAAGAAACACAGGCAATAACCAGATCATATTCTTCTGTACCGCTGTCCAAACTAACCTGCCATTTATTTTTTTCATCCCTAATGATATTTTTAACTTTTGAGTTTAGCCAAATATGGGTTTTATCTCTATGCAGTTTATCTCGCAAGGCAAGTAAAAGGCTGTGCATTCCTCCCTGCAAATTTCCAATCGTATTATTTTTTCTTTCCTTAAGCCTGGCCTTTAGGTACATCGCACTGATATCTTCTGTTTTTTGAGTCTTAAAATTAAGTAATGGCATAAATAAGAGGTTAAACGCGGCAATGCCGCATTTTTTAATAATCCAATTTTCCGCGGTTTGATCATTAAGCGCAATATGCATCTTGGAAAAAAGATTTTCCGTTAAAAATATTCCGGTTCGGAGCTTAGTAGTAAGCCTCAGTCCGTTTAACGTAAATAAATTAAACGGATTGCTGAGATCCTGGAGCTGATTATTTTCAACCAGACATTGCTTTGTTTTTTTCCAGGAAATTTTTTTATTAATCCCCAGATCAGTTATTAATTCAATCAATTCCTTATCTGATTTTGAAAAGAAATGATTATATTTATCAATATACTTTCCGTCTGATTCAAAACCAGCGCATAAACCACCGATATGCTTGGATTGCTCATAAATAGTTACTTGATGTTTTCCGGACAATCTATAAGCATTTAATAAGCCGCTTATTCCCGCGCCGATTATCGCAACCTTCACTATACCCTCTCTTTGTTTAGAATAATATCAAAATCCCTTAAGTAAAGAAAATCCCATTTTACCAATTGATTTAATTTTGTCAAAATTATTTATTTTTTTAATCTGATTCCAAATATACTTTGGCCGCAAATAAAACTTTTTAATCGCATAATTCCGCAGCTGCCAAATTTGTTTTTTCGTAAGTATTTTATTGTCAACCACTGGATACAGCGTCCGATCAAACTGCTTAATATCGCTTAGTAGCGGATCATTGTTTTCCAATTCTTGGCGCAGCCTAGAGCCGAAATCAGGCACATACACGGAAAATGACGCATAATCACAATCAAGCTCGCAAGCAAAATCAATGCTCTTTTTAATACTCTGTTCGTCTTCATTCGGTAAACCAATGATAAAAAACCCTATGGTTTCCAGTTCTAATTGCTTACAAATCGCAAAACAGCGCTTAACTTGTTCATTTTTTATTGGCTTTGCCATTTTTAGCAGCAATTGCTCATTCTGGGTCTCTATGCCAAACTGGATTGTATGCGCTCCGGCTTTTTTCATCAGCTTTGCGATTTCCAGATTAAAACAATCAACGCGGGTCAAACAATCCCAGTTCAGCTCAAGTTTCGCGTCAAGCATTGCCTGACATAGCTTGGTGCAATGCTCGGCATCGGCAGTGAAAGTAAAATCAGGAAAATGCACATCAGATATCCCTAAGGCTTTGATTGCCTTGAGCTCCTGAATGATATTATCAATATTTCTTAATCTAAACCCGATTGAACCGCTGGAGCAATAGCTACAGCCATATTTACAGCCATAAGAAATTAAACAGCAGGTAAACAGTTTTTTCCTGGCCTGGGGCAAATAATAATCCTTTAGCGGAAAAAGCTCATGTCTGGGCAAAGGATAGCTAAAATCAGGGTTTTCGCTGCTTAGCTTTTTCTGCCAAACAACTTTATTCTCAAATTTATAGCACAGCCCAGCATAAGGGCCAGTCTTTGACAGTAAAAAATCGATAATCCCATTTTGAATATAATCAATGATTATGGCATCGATGAATAAACACTGGTTTAAATATTTGTTCGGATTATCCCTTAAAAACCCGGCATTAACCGCAATAATCATATTGCCCTGTTGTTTAATCTGAGCAAACAGCGCAAAATCCTCATCCATACTTGCAGTGGAGCTAAGACTTATTACCGCGTAATATGAGCCATTAATGATTTTTTTAAGCGTATCCTGTGGATTTAGGCCCTGGGCAATAGCATCACAGACATCGATACTGAAATGCTCAGACAATATACCGCTTAAAACCAATAAATCCACAGCCGGCCAATAATAATTCGCCTTTGTTGCTGAGCTGCAGTACTGATCTCTAAGAAAATTCCGGCTGCCTGGAGGATTTAAAAGCAGTATTTTTTTCATGTTTGCTTAGTATAACATAAATTTATTTTTGATTCAATTTCTGTTTACAAACGCAACTTGATTAATCCCATAAGTTAATATATAATTAAGTCGGAGGAAATTATGCCATTACATCAAAAGATGTTCCAAAAACAAGTTCAAAAAATGATTATGTCCGCGAAAATGCAGCAATCTATGCATATTTTGCAGTTAAACCTTGTCGAGCTTGATCAGTTAATCGCTGAAGAAATGGCAGTCAACCCTGTGCTTGAAGACGCTTCTTTGCAGACAGCCGCGGATGCAAATAAAGATGTTGCTGAACCTCAGACTGTGGAAATGCCGAAAATCCGTGATCAAGAAAATATTAGCCTTGAACCTGACTGGCTGGACAATGATAATGTCTGGTTTTCCGACTTCTTTGATCGAGGCAAGATTTCCCAATCAATTGAAAAGCATAATTTCCAGGAAACCATGATTACTAATTCTTCGACTTTGCAGGATGAACTTATGCAGCAGTTTCGGATAATGTCTGAGCATGCTGATGACCAGCTAATCGCGGAACAAATTATCGGCAATATCGCGGAAAACGGATATTTAATGACCAGTGCTGAAGAAATCAGCCAAACAAATAATTTCCCTTTAGATCGAGTAAACCAGGTTCTCTCAATCATCCAGAGCCTTGAGCCTGCGGGGATCGGGGCCCGGGATTTAAGAGAATGTCTCTTGATTCAGCTAAAACGTCAGGGCAAGGAAAACTCTCATGAAGCGCAAATTGTGGCGAATTTTTTAAAAGAGCTAGCCGCAAAAAAATATTCGCTTATCAGCAGTGCCTTAAAACTTCCCCTGCCGCAGATAAAAAAATACGCTCAAAAAATTAGTGAGCTTGACCCTAAGCCTTGCCGCGGTTTTGCAACCGAAGCCCTTAGCATTGTACCGGATGTTATTCTGGAAAAAGCAGCTGATAAATATGAAATTATTATAAACTCAAAAAATCTGCCCAAACTTTCGATTAGTCAGCTTTATAAAAAAATGCTTAAAGAAAAAAAATGCGAAAAAGAAGCCTTGCAATTCATCAGGGAAAAACTCCAGAACGCGCAAAATCTGATCAATGGCTTAACCCAAAGACAGCAAACGCTTGAGCGGGTAACAAAATGTATTATTGACTATCAGCAGGATTTTATTGAAAAAGGGGTTTCTAATCTCAAGCCTTTAACCCTTAAGGAGGTCGCGGAAAAACTGGAAGTCCATCCTTCAACTATCAGCAGAACTGTTGCTAATAAATTTATCCAGACTCCTTATGGCACTTTTGCCTTAAAAAAATTCTTTTCGCAGTCTATTAGCACTGAGCAAGGATCGCTGTCTAATCAGAATATAAAAGCAACCATTGATGAATTAGTTAAAACAGAATCTGAGGATAAACCGCTTAGTGATCAGGAGATTGTCAGCTTACTCACAGAAAAAGGAATGCCGATCTCACGAAGAACAGTAACTAAATACCGCAATGCTTTAAAAATTCCTGCCGCTCATTTACGGAGAAAATAAATTCCAAAAACCAATATTCCTTGACCAGGATACATTAGTAAACTCATCATTAATAACAGCAATTTTCTCTTTATATTTTCCATCCGCGCTCATGATCCAAACCTGCGCTGTTTTTTCCTGGTTATGCAGCGGTAAAACCAGGCTGAATATTTTACCTTGATTAATCCATACCGGTCTTTTGGCCGCGGTAGGAATTTGGATTTCATCACTTCCATCAGCGTTCATAATTGTAACCCCGTCAGCTTCAAAAACAATTTTATTATCAGCCGACCAATCCAGCATACCGGTTTTGGGATTATCAAAAGATAATTTTTTGATTTCTAAAGAGTAAATATCTCCTACCCAGATATTAGTTTCCCCGGAAAAAGCAATTTTCGTTCCGCCCGGAGACCAAGCAAAATTCCCCGTGCAATTCAGCTGATCATTAGTAAGTTTTCTCAGATCTTTGCCGTCCTGGTTCATGATCCAAACCTGTTTACTTCTTAAAAAAGCCAGATATAATCCATCGGCAGACCAATTAAGATATTCTATATTGTTTGGTTCAAAAAAAGATGTAAGCTGCCTGACAATCTTGGTTTTTATATCCACTGTATAAATATTGGCACAGCCGGCAGCATTAGTTCCAATAAAAGCGACCAAATCAGACAAAGGGTTACATTCAGCAAAAGAAGCATCAAAGATCGGATCTTTTTCCACTAAATTTTCATTATTACCATTAGTGTCCGCAGTCCAAAGCTGTCCTTGATCATCATAAATAATAGTAGTATTATCTTGCGCCCAAACTGGATGAGATCCCTTAACCGGAAGTTCCTTTACCTCCCCGTTTATACTGATTATATTTATATTCCCATTAGGGCCCACACATACTCCTTGAGCCGGGGTTGAAAAATATGTTACAGCCAGGGGAACGCCATCTTTTGATTTTAAGTCTGGAGTAAAGGTGACAAAATAGGATGTAGAAGCAATCAAAGGTTTATCCGGCGTAAAAACAAGCGTATTATTATCCCAAAGAAGCTTTCCTTTTATTTCCGGAAAAATATTAAAATATTTGTTTACAGATTTTTTATCCATATTGGTGTTAAAAGTAATTTTTATTGCCGCAGAAGCATTAACATCAGTTTGTCCGTACCCAGGCGATACTGATACGATGCTGGGAATCTGATTTTCGGCAAAAGCCGGTAAAACATTAGCCGTGATAAACATTAACGTGAAAACAGTTTTTAACCAGTTATACGATTTCATTGCACTAAACTCTCTTGTTATTGGTTACGAAATCCTGCGGACTTCCATTATATTAGAGGAAAAAAGCAGATTATCTTCAGTAAGCATTACCAGAACATTATCCTTGTTTTTTATTAAACCAGCCTTCTTCGCGAGCGCGATACAATCGTCAAGGGTTTGCCCAAGCATTGAGAATTTATCCATTAATAAAGGATAAACCCCCCAATATAAAATCAGCTGCTTAAGCACATTGGGGTCAGTTGTCACCCCGACAATTATTCCATTTGGTCTACAGCGGCTAAGCCAGGATATTGCTTTGGCGCTATGCGTAGGAGCAATAATTGCCTTGGCTGCCAGTTCATTAGAAATATTAACCGCGGCCCGGCTAAAAGCACCGACTAAACTTTCATCATCTTGAGCCGGAAAGTTTAATTCATCCTGCCTTGCGTCCAGCTTTTTCTCTGCTCGATTGGCGATTTTAAGCATCATATTAAGCGTTTCTACAGGATACTTTCCTACCGCGGTTTCCTCAGATAACATCAAAACATCGGTACCGTCAAGAATCGCATTAGCAATATCCGTAACTTCCGCCCGCGTCGGCTGAGGACTAATAACCATGGACTCAAGCATTTGCGTTGCGGTAATAACCGGCTTGCCCGCAGCATTACATTTTTGAATAATTTCTTTTTGGAGAAAAGGCACATCTTCCAGATCAGCTTCAATGCCCAGATCTCCCCGGGCAACCATGATTGCATCACTAACTTTAATAATATTATCAATATCCTGGAAAGCGACTTTTCGCTCAATTTTAGCCACCACTGAAATCTGCTGCTTGCCCTTTTTCCTTAAATAGTTTTTTGCTTTTATTATATCTTTTGCTTGTTGGACAAAAGAAACCGCGATAAAATCCACACCCGCTTCAATTCCGGATTCTAAGCATTTTAAATCATACGGCGTTACCGCGCTCATTTTAAAAAACTGATTAGGACAACTGACGCCTTTTCGCGGATAAATTCTTCCGCCCTGAAGCACGGAACAAACCGCGGTATCCTTAGATTTTGAAATAACCAGAAGTTTTATTAATCCATCATTAAGATAAACAATATTATCTTTTTTAAGCTCGCGGATAAATAAAGCATGATTCACGCTAACCTCATCTTTATTGCCGATAATCTTTTTAGTAGTCAGGGTAAATAACTGCCCCTGGTTTAAATTAATTGACTCGGCATTTAACAGGCCGATTCTAATTTTCGGTCCTGGCAAATCCTGCAATATCGCGACTGGCGATTTAAGTTCTTGGGCAACTGCCTTGACCAGCTTAATATACTTAACATGATCTTCGGGTTTTCCATGCGAAAAATTAAACCGCGCTATATCCATTCCCGCCATGATCAATTCTTTAATTATTTTACGGCTATTACAAGCCGGACCAATTGTGCAAATTACCTTAGTACTATTCCAATATTGCCTCATACTTTTCCCCTTGCGTGCCGCCAATGTTCATAGGCATAATCTAAAATCCTTTGTCTATCCTCAGGTTCAATCTCATTTATTCTTAAACCCGCGTCATAAGCATAAGTCCAGTCCTGCGCGCTTTTATTTATCCAGACAATCTGGCCTTTGGCAAATATCGGCATAATTGATCCCGGAATCCAAATTTCCAGTTTCAATGTCTGGCCAGCAGGAATATTCCGATTTAGAGAAGCTTTTAAACCCTCCCGGTTGAAATTCATCAGCATAACTAAACCATTTTTACCGTCTTCGGATTGAAAACTCCCTTCTAAAAATGCACCCAGTCGCAGGTATTTTCGCTTATCTTTGCTATCAGTCATCGCCGCCTCCTTAAAATATATGATCTAAAAAAAAATCAGCTTAATTTAATATCATATACCGCTAATCGAATTAAAGTATTATTTTATCATATCCTTAGGATAAATCAAACAGAAAGCATAAAAGCATGCTTAGCTTGTAACTGATGGTCAATCATTTTAGCGGGTTTGAAGCCTGATTTTGATAGGACTGGCAAAATCAGAGATTCATCCTCGGAGCATTACAGGATGTAATGCGAGAATGAGCATAAATGATTGATTCTAGACCGCCGTTGACCTTGTGTCTTGTCTCAGATCTCCAGGCGCTCAAGAGCTTTACAGCCGGCGGATAAAAAACCGCTGACCGTGACAATAGCTAGAATCAAAATAAACAGCGCGCAGTAAACTATCAGTTTATCAAAATAAGTCTGGCTGATTTGCTGAGTAACTAATAAATGAAATGGAATAGCTAAGGCACAGACATTAACTGTAATATAAACCAGCGCAAGCACCAAAGCCAGGGTTCCCCCAAAACCGGAAACAATAGCCGCGGGATTATCCTCTTTAAAATTAGGAAACAATGTTCCCAGTCCAAGGCAGATACAAATCAAAGCAAAAGACATTAAGCTGACCATAAAAGCAGATAAAACCATAACCTGGCTGGAAACATTAAGCATATAATTGGAAATTGTTATCAGCGGAAGGCTGATGCATAACGCGGTTAAGCTGTTCAGCCAAAATTTTTCCAGCAAAAGCGCTTTTTTCTCGATTGGAGCTAAACCCAAAATCCAAAATCGCTTACCTTCCAGACTAAGCTGAGGAAAAACAAACCGCACTGATAAAGATGCCAAAGTTAAATTAGTTGACGCTAGATTAAGAAAACTAATTATATTTTTCCAAAACGGAATCACATCCTGATAGCCAAGGTTACGAATATTAACAAAATATATAGCCAGCAAACCGAAAAATATTGTAAACTGTGACCACTGCAAAGGATCACGGGTAAACACCTTTATATCTTTAACAATCATCGCGGAAATTGGCGGGTTTATAAATTTCAGCAAATTAAATATTTTATCAACTTTGCTTTTCCCAGCGATATATACTTTGCGAATGCCTTGAAATCCGGCGTTTGACCAAGCGTCATAGTAAATCAATTTTGAACTAACCAGCGCGATATAGCCAAAAAACAAAGCATTGCTGATTAATAATAGCCACCAAAACAAACTCTGTTGATAATCAGCAGAAATGGTTTTAAACAAACCCTCACTGATCCAGAAATTCGGCAAAAAAGCGCACTGGGTAAACCCAAAATGGGGAATAAAATTAGTCAGTAAAAACATTACTTCATTCTCGCTCTGCGATACCGCCTTTCCAGTTACCATAAGCCACCCGCACCCTGAGATAAACAGAAAAATAAGTCCCCAGATAAACCATCGGGATAATTGTTTGGAAATAAATTTAAGCGCCAGCATGGTAAGCATTGCCCCAAACGCGCCGGCAATAACGGCAAAGGGAATAAAAAACATTAATAAACTCAGATAAAAAATCCAGCCCAGTTCTCTGACCGCGGCATAAGCGCTTAAAATCGGCAAAAGAAAACACAAAAAAGTCCAGGAGCTAAGTATAATCGAATCAATTAACTTGATTAAGAAAATCTCAGAGTATTCAATCGGCAGTGTAAAAAAATAGGCGGTTTCCCGCGCTTTATACGCGCTGGAATAACTGATAATGCAGTTGGAAAAAATCAGCATAATAAACAAGCCCATAAACAACAAAAATAAAAGCCGGTCAATAATCACCAGCCCAAAGTGGCCCAAAGACTCCAGAAACAAAAACGCCCGGTACGGCACATAAAAAATTCCGGCAAATAAACCAATGGCCATAATAGCCACGACAAATATTTTAAGCTTAGAATGCCGGCCGATGCCGCGCAGTTTATTAGCTAAAAGCCGCGTTCTGGTAATATAAATATGTTTAAGCACTCTCATTGTTTTGATCTTCTTGGGTTATTCTTAAAAAAACATCTTCCAGTTTTCCTTTAACTCCTGATGCGCGGCTTAGCTGATCAAGGCTGCCTAAAGCAATTAATTTTCCTTTATCAATTATGCCGATTCTATCGGCAAGCTCTTCAGCCACACTCAGAGTATGGGTTGATAAGAAAATAGTTACTCCCTGCCGGGATTTTTGCTTTAAAATATCTTTGACTACCCGGCTGGAATGCGGGTCAAGCCCAACCATTGGCTCATCAATTATCATCACTTGCGGATTATGCAGCAAAGCGCTGGCAAACACCAGTTTCTGGCGCATGCCATGCGAATAATACTCAATTAAATGATCCTTTGAATCTAAAAGTCCAAAAGCCGATAATAGCTCATCCATAAGCAGCAGCTGTTTTTTGCGATTTAATTCCGGATATAATTTCATTACAAAATCAAGAAATTCCACGCCGGTAAGCTTATCATAAAGAAAGGGAAAATCCGGAATATAACTAATCAAAGCCTTGGCTTTAACATAATCAGTCTGGATATTATATCCGCAAATATAGCCGGTGCCGGTTGTGGGTTTTAACAGCCCGGTTAATAGCTTGATCGTGGTTGTTTTGCCTGCGGCATTAGGGCCAAGAAAAGCAAAAAATTCTCCTTGAGGAATCTCCAGATTTAGATTATCCAATGCCAGCAAATCCCCAAACCGTTTACTTAAATTCTCGATCTTAATCATTGAAAATTAATAACCTCCAGCTTAATTTTTCCCAAAACTCTGATAATATCCAATTGTCTGCTAATATCGCCTTCAAGCAATTTTATATGCCCGGCATCAGCAATATTTTGGCCAAAAGTAGGATCCATATCCACCCACACCCCGGTATACACACTGCACCAAGCATGATAATAAAATCTGCCATTTGTATAGGCAAGTCCTACATTAATTTTTGTGGGTACCCCAATGGCTCTTGCTAACGCGGCAAATAAAACACTATGCTCATTACAATCGCCTTCTCTGGTTTTTAACACATCCACAGCCGAAGGGATGCTGATTACCGGAACTTTGGCAATATTTTTAAACAGCCACTCATTGATTTTAATGGCAGCAAGAAAACTATTTTTTTCTTTGCCGATAATTTTCTCAGCTAATTGTTTAATTTCATGATCATCGGATTGAATAAACGCTGAAGCTTGTTTTAAATCACTAAATTCATTAATCGGTAATTCTAAACACTGGGCTTGATTAAAAACCTCTTTTCTGATTTGGATTGTTTTTTGGTTATCCTTATCAGTAAGAATTTTCTGGCGATGACTTTTTAAATCAAAATCATTAGGGATATTGCTCAGCGTAATATTTAACAACTCCAGGGGTTTATTGGGCATGGAAATATTAGCTTCAATCGAAACCATTTGCGTAAGTTCAATATCTGATTTAGCCGTATTCTGATAAGCTCTTGTTGCCGCATCCGGGCTTTCTTTAATTAATACCCAGCCCAGACCAGTCTCCTGCTTCAGAATTTCTCCTTTGGCATTTACCCAGGCAATCTGCTCTATACCGCGATACTTGCTGTTTACCACATAAGCCTCAACCTCCTGCTGTTCATAAACAATAATTTCTTGTTTAATCACAGTCACTTCCAGCGGTTCAAGCCCTAGGCTGAACGGATTAAAAACCATAACATTATAACTATTGCCAACCTTAAGCGTGCCAAAAGAACTGAACGGGCTGATTATGCTGGCAATTATAACGCCCTGCTCATTGGGTAAGCTGATTTTTTTCTGCCGAACAATTCCCTGGGAATCAATTTCAAGCGCTAATGTTTTCTTGTCTATGATCTTTCCGGAAACATTAATCATGTGTGTTCCGGAGGTAAGGTCAAAATTGAAATTTTCCAGCTGATAATTTTCATCCACAATTGCCTTGGCATTAAACCAGACTTTATTGCGCTTGCCCAGAAGAAAGAAATTCATAAAAGTTCGGTTGGTTATCTGATAACCGCTTTTACCTTTTTTAATCATATAAGGCTCGAGTGAGCTATGGACAAAACCAACAGGCGAGTCATTAAAATATATTCCCATCCAGAAATCAGAAAGCAGGGCATCGCTTGATAAAAAAGCGCGATAGGCAGCAGTTTTATGTTTAAAAACCACTTCGCGCGTAAATAATAAACTGATCATTACTAACCAGAAGATAATAATAAAAACCGGAAATAGTTTTTTTAGAAATTTTTTATTCATCCTTGATTAGCTTTTTTTGTTTTAAGCTGAATAATAATTTAAATTAAATTATTCAAAGTTTTTAAGATCTTCCTTACTAACAATTCTGATAAACCGAATACCCATATCAAATTTTTTGTCCACTGCTTCGTTTTTTTCTTTATACCAAACAACTTCGCCAATAGCGTAATAAGGAGTCGATGATCCAGTAATATTAACTTCAATATTAAGTTTTGTCCCCACATCTAAAGGCGAATCTGTGGCAATCCGCAATCCTCCGGTAGAGATATCCTGCGCTTTAGAGACTTCAATTGAGTCACTGTCTTCAATCCTCTGTCTTATCGGCATCTCCTGCGCTAATCTGTTAAATCTTCTTTTTTCATCCATAATATCCTCCTTTGGATTAAGGGTTTAAGCTACATGGTATTTTGATAAACTATTTTGGTTTTAGGCAAATAAGTTATGGTTATATCTTCGAGAACCGGAGCTTGTTCAAAATCAGTATCCGCAATCACAGTTACATCTTTATCGGAAAACAGATAAGCCTGATAGCAAATAGATTGACTGGCAGTTGTGCCGATTGCCCCACCGCTGGCTAAAATCGCCGGTGATGGAACATCTGCTGGATCAGGAACAGTAACAATCGCGCTGTCAGCTACTGTCAGATAAACCGCTTCCCTGACGCTATCAGCAGCATCCGGCAAAGTTACATGCGCGCTGATTGTGCCCCATTCTAAAAATTGACCTGATCCCATGCCTGTGGTGGGATCAAACATATTTGATGTATATACTCCCTGGCGGGGAACGATTCGGACATAATCCATATCCGGCAAATTACCCATTCCGGCAAATTTAAAATATCTATCCTCATAGACCATGATCTGCTCTGTTGTAATAAAAGAAACTGGAGAAATACCACTGAAATAAACCTCACCTCTGGTATGCCAGCGGCCGACGGCTTTAAGATGAAAAGTTCTTTCATCGCGATAAGCAGGATCTGGTAAAGGAAAATACTCTGTACCATAGTCCGAAGGATGGCCTGACCATATCCATTCATTACAACTAACCATTACATTGGCTCCGCTGATCACTGAATATGGTTTAGTGCATGTCTGATAAACTATACTTGTCCAGCCCGGAGTTGTCAGCGTGGGAGAAGGGGTAAAATAAATATATAGATTTCCACTCCAAGCATCATATTGAACCCAATTCCGGTATACCGGGATGCTATGAGTCAGCTGATCAAATTCTTGTTTTCCATTACAATAAATTGCTGACATCAGCTCTTCTCCTGTCCAGAATATCCCGCCAAACCGCGTATGAAAAGAATTAAGATACTGTTCGTGTATGCGATAGCTAAAATATGGATGCGCCATTATCTCTGCCGCCGTTATCTTTCCATCGGCAATATCAGGACAATTAGTTGCGTCCGGCGCAGGAGCCCAAATCCAAGCCCATTGCGCAGGCACTGCAGGCCAAGGGAGATTATCCCTAAACCCAGGATACTTAATATTATTAAGATTATCTTCATCCTGACTATGAACAATTATCGCAAAATCATCAACAGTACACACATTCTCATCAAGCGCTATCTGCGGAAAATAATCTAAGCCTATACTTATCGGACCATCTACCCAAGTCCGAAGTTTTCCATCACCAGACTGGTTAATAGTAAATGTCTCATGAAGAGATTGCCATGGCCCGAGCTTTCCTTCCGAATCAGGATTAGGAGTATCCGGATCATAACCTTCACTAAAATTATCCCAAAATCCAAGTTTTACAGAATTATAAATATAGTCAGTTGAATCAGGATCATAGGGCGGGTCATCAGCATAACTGTACGCTTTCAAAAGAGTAAAATCAACAGGACATGAATTCTTCCAATTTACGCGACAGGTTACACTCCCGGAATTTGAACTAAATTCATATTGTGATGTTTGATTTATTTTGCGAAAAACAGCCAATGCTTGTTTGATTTTCTTTTTTGCCCCGCGGTAAGTGCCGATTGCCTCGATTTCATAATAGCCATTGGCATCAAAACCGATTTTAGTGGAATTAGTTGAATATGTATTGGGATCACTTTGCGCCATAACCGCGGCACAATTTGACCCAGTAATAATATTTAAAGCCTCCGCATATTCAAGAAATCGCTCAAACTCTCCTCTGGCGCTGAGGAAATTATTTACATCTGCATCAGGATCAGCTCCATCAAAGGGATTTATGCTTCTTCTTGCTTTGACTGCATCAGCTAAAAGAATTGCTTCATCACTATCACTCATCATTAAGCTGAATACCGCAATCAGTACTTCTCTGGGTGCTGTATTCACATTTACAAATGATTTTCTGGTATGTCCGCTAACCGGAGACTCCAGGGACTTATCCAGACTTATTATTCCATCATCCTCATCACCCCATAAAGTAATAAAATCTTTTATTGCTTCATATTTAGCCTTACCAATGCCAGGGACTAATTTTATTTCATCCTTGGTGGTAAAAACTCCTCCAAAAAGAGTCTGACGATAGGCAACAAGCGCTGCCCCTTTGTCTACCAGTCCCAGCTGATCCAGAATATTTGCTAGATCATTTTCCGCATCTGTATTGGGTAAGGGACAATTAATATTAATCAATCCGCCGCAATCAATTACCTTTAAGCGATAATAACCCCCCGCGTAATCAACATCGTCGCCGTATGAAGGATTATCAGCCGTGGCAAGATCAACACTTGGTCCGTCAAAGGAGCCATTACCTTGATAATACCAAGGATCAAAAGCTGTATCATAAGGATCATTCAATGCTCCATAGGTTGGATCATATTTAATATCCTCAATTGCTTTTGCTATGCCGGCCTGGGCAATAAACGAAGCTTTAAGCAGATTTATTTGATTTTCCGTGGCTTGCAGTTCAAGTCTGGTAAAAGCAGAAAAACCTACCGTAATAAGCGCAAGAATCGCCAGAATTCCCACGCTAAGAATAAGCGCTATTGCGGATTTATTTTTAATTTTCATTTTTTATAATTATATCACATAGATTTCAGCTAAACAATAAACAAAAAAAGGGCAAGATTTATTATCCTGCCCTTTTAAGAATTTAGTAAATTTTATTCATACTGAATATCATCAAGAAAGAATACACATCCTTCTGGATTTGCCATAGAGTTAGTTACCCAGGAAAAACCACCGCTGATATATGATACATCAAGATCAGTTAAGTCAATAGTATATTGCTGCCAATCTTTAGTCAATTCAATCGGTCCGACGCTAGCAGAATCAGTATCAGAATAGGTTCCGGTTAACCCGCCCATTTTAAACTCCATTATCTGTTCTCCGCCTTTTTCGCCGCGAGCCCAGAAAGTAAGTTTGGTCGCGCCAGTCAGATTATAACCGCCATTTTTTTCACCCCAGTTATTTGGCGGCCATTGCCAGTACATTCCAGCCCAGTTAGCGCCTTGTTTTCCTTCGGCAGTATAAACAATCTTTATACTGGTCTTACCAGAATAAGGATTTTCTTTCTCGTTTTCAGAAAATTTAATATCACCATAGTCTCCCATCCAACCAGAGCCTACATAGTGATTTCCTTTATTTCCTCGGTCATAATAAACACCAAATGGAGAAAATCCTCCCTCTGCTTTTGTTGTTTCTTGGGCAACAACAGGCATAACCGTACAAAAAATCACAGCCAAAACTAACAAAATCAAAAATAACCTTTTACTCATGTTCATGTACCCCCTTTCAGGCATTCAAAGAAGTTGTGATTCCCAGATATCATTCTTGTTAAAAAGTTAATTAAGTATACCATATGATTTTTTTATTGTCAATATTCGCGTATCGCTAGTAAATGACTTTATAAAAGCCATTTTTATCAGCGATATTCTTCAATAATTGCTTTAACAATCCGTCGAGCAGCACTGCCGTCGCCATAAGGATTGGCGCTTTTAGCCATTTTCTGATAAGCTGAATCAGAATTTAACAATAGCTTAACATGTTTTACGATATTTTTTGCATCCATCCCCACTAATTTAGCCACTCCAGCCTCAACTCCTTCTTGGCGCTCTGTAACTTCCCGCATAACTAAAATCGGCTTATTAAATGCTGGCGCCTCTTCCTGAACACCTCCAGAATCAGAAAGCACAAAAAAACAATTTTTTAGCACATAGACAAAACTCTGATAATCCAGGGGTTTTAATAAATGAACATTTCTTAATCCGCTTAGCATCTGATTAACCGGACTCTGCACATTTGGATTTAAATGCACTGGATAAACTATTTCCACATCCGCTAATTTAGCGATTTGTTTTATCGCCTGACAAATCTGATTAAACGGTTTGCCAAAACTCTCTCTTCTATGCGCGGTAACCAGGATGACTTTTTTATTTATGAAATCTATTTTTTTAACCAGCGGACTAATAATCTTTTTTTGTTTTGCTAGATAATGCAAAGCATCGATAACCGGATTGCCGGTTAAAAAGATCTTTTTCGGATTTATCTTCTCATTCAGCAGGTTTTGCCGCGCTTTTTTTGTTGGCGCAAAGTGCATATCCGCGAGCACACTCATCAGCTGACGATTGATTTCTTCAGGAAAAGGTCTATATTTATCAAAAGTCCGTAAACCAGCCTCAACATGTCCGGTGGGAATTTTGAGATAAAAACCAGCCAAAGAAGCAATAAACGCGGTTGTGGTATCGCCTTCGACTAAGATTAAATTTGGTTTTTCTTTTTCCAGGATTTTAGATAATCTCTCCAAACAACGGCTGGAGACATCAATCAAGGTCTGATTTTTTATCATAATATTCAAATCATAATCCGGCTTAATTTTAAATAAACTTAAAAATTGATCCACCATTTTTCTGTGCTGACCAGTAAGTACGACAATAGAATTTATTTGCTTTTTATGTTTAGCCAATTCATGGACAACCGGCGCAAGCTTGATAACTTCCGGGCGAGTACCGAGAATCGTCATTATCTTGATTTTTGCCATTTTAAATCTTCCTATTAATTAGAAATTAAACCCTAAATTCAATTACTTAACAATACTGCCGCTGGCAACCGGTTTATCCGGACACAATACCGCTACAGTATTCTCATCAGAAGCAGCAAGCATCATCCCCTGACTTTCCACCCCTCTTAAAATTACCGGCTCCAGATTGTCAACAATAACAACCTGCTTGCCGACCAGCTGTTCTTTTTCATATTTTAGTTTTAATCCGGCAACCAGCTGTTTTTCCACTCCTCCGACATCGATCTTTAGAACATACAGCTTATTGGCATCCGGATGGTCTAAAACCTCTTTGATCGTGGCGATTTTTAGCTCGATTTTTTTAAACTCTTCAAATGTGATCATAACACTCCTCTGTTGTTAATAATTGCTTTATTACCGATTGTAATTATATATTCTTACCCTGCCGGTGGGAATAATAATCGTTAATGTGTAGTATTTGCCCTGTGAATTTACGAGATAAATACTGGCATCGTCTTCCGCGCTTCCGGTAATATTAAAAATTTCCGCGGGATGATTAATCAGCGCATGCGCGTCAACCGGTAAATTAGTACTCTCAATAACTACTCCGGATGTGGTTCTTAGCGGAGTTGTAACTAATTGCCGAGTAGCCGCGTCTGGCTTTGCAAACACAAAATACTCGGAATTAACTACATCAAAAGCAACTCCATGCTCAACCTGTTTTGTTATCGCTAAACTGCGGGCTTGATTAAGCGCTGCCATTATATTATTGGCTGATATTTTAAGCGAAGCTCCAGCCTTATAATTAAAAAAATACACGGTTGTAATACCCATGAGCATCGTTATAATCCCCATAACAACCATTAATTCCATTAAACTAAAAGCTTGAGAGTTTTTCATAAATAAAGAGTATAACACAGAATTTAAACAGAAAACAAGAATTAAGTCACAGGACACAAGAAAACAAAAAGACAGAAAAAGCATGCTTGACTAATGGCTGATTATCGATGGCTCTATAAGAGCTAGAATAATCATTTTAGCGGGTTTGAAGCCTGATTTTGATAGGACTGGCAAAATCAGAGATTCATCCTCGGAGTCTCGCATGATGCGGGACGAGAATGAGCCAAAATGATTTATTCCGGACCGCTAGGGATATGCTGGCTGCAAGATGACCGGCAAATTTTACGCGAGTCACAAATTTTCTTGCTGAAAAACAGCAAGATCAAAAAATCCGCGTCGTATTTTTGGCACTGCGGAACTCTCCCGCCTAAAAGCGGCGGGCTCAGACAGTCCTCGTGCCCTAAAGGGTTCCCAGAAATACACCACGTATTTTTCTAATTTTGTGAAAGCTTAAAAATTTCCCAATCATCTTTCACGAAGTTTGTGTTTATTATCGAGTTAACGCGTAAACTCTTAAACGCGCTAACCGCTTTTTTATTACTTTAGCTTGACAAGCGGATGGGCTTATGGTATATTTAAACAAAAGATAAACCTTTAAATTAGTCCTGTGAGACTAGCAAGGAGTCAAACAATGATGTTTTTAGCCTGCTTAAACTATACCGATATGAGGTAAGTTAGCAGGTTTTTTTTTATGTCTAATCTCAGGGAGAACCAAATGATTAAAAATGAAGCAAATTTAATGGATGATCGAATGATCAAACGCACTTTAATGCGGATTAGCCATGAGATCCTGGAACGCAATAAGGGCACAGAAGATCTGGCGATTATCGGCATTCGCTGCCGCGGAGCATATCTTGCTCAGAGAATTGCTGATCTAATTAAAGAAATTGACGGCTCGGAAGTTCCGGTTGGGATAATTGATATTACTTTGTATCGCGATGATCTGACCATGATTGATTCCTGCCCAGTTGTGCACAGCACGAAAGTTGATTTTGATATCAATGATAAAAAGATTGTTTTAGTCGATGATGTTTTGTTTACCGGCAGAACAATTCGCTGCGCTTTGGATGAAATTATTGATTTAGGCAGACCGCAAAATATTCAGCTGGCTGTGCTGATTGACCGGGGCCATCGGGAATTGCCGATCCGCGCGGATTATGTGGGCAAGAATCTACCGACAACCATGCAGGAAAATGTAGAGGTTAGATTAGTTGAGGAAGATGGGAAAGATGAGATAATTTTAATTAATGACAAGGGATAAGCCAATGATTGAATGGACAAGAAAAGATCTTTTAGGAATTGAGGAATTGTCTGCGCAGGAAATTGAGTTAATTCTGCAAACAGCAGAATCGTTTAAAGAAGTTTCTACTCGGTCGGTTAAAAAAGTGCCGACACTCAGAGGCAAGACAATTGTGTTATTCTTCTTTGAACCTTCTACCCGGACCAGAACCAGTTTTGAATTAGCGGCAAAAAGATTAAGCGCTGATACTTTGAGTATTTCTACCTCAACCAGCGCGATTCAAAAAGGAGAAACCTTAAAAGATACTTTTAAAAATATTGAAGCCATGAAAGTAGACGCGATCATTCTCCGCCATTCTTCCAGCGGTATAATGCATTCATTGGCTGATTGTATGGATCCATCAATTATTAATGCTGGTGATGGTTGTCATGAACATCCTACTCAGGCTTTGCTTGATTTGTTTACAATTAAGGAAAAAAAAGGAAAAATAAAAGGGCTTAATGTCTCAATTATTGGAGATATTTTGCATTCGCGGGTTGCTCGGAGCAATATTTGGGGATTAAAAAAGCTGGGGGCTAATGTAACGATTTGCGCGCCGCAAACTCTTTTGCCCCGGGAAATTGAAAAAATGGGAGTAAGCATAACCACTGATTTGTCCAAAGCCTTGAAAGACGCTGATGTTATAAATATTCTGCGGATTCAAAAAGAACGCCAAAAATCCGGCATGTTTCCCTCGATGCGCGAATACGCGATTAAGTTTGGAGTAAGCAAAGAAAAACTGGAAAAATACGCGAAAAAGGATGTATTGGTAATGCATCCTGGACCAATGAACCGGGGCATAGAGATAATGCCGGATGTTGCGGATGGAACTTATTCTGTAATCCTTGAGCAGGTTACCAATGGAATTGCTGTGCGTATGGCAGTATTGTATTTGGTATTACAGGCTAATCCCGACGAACAACAGGAGCAATAAGATGCGATTACTTATAAAAAATGCCAGGGTAATTGATGTAAAAAGTAAGCTTGATGCTCAACTCGATATTTTAATTGAAAATAATAAGATTACTAAAATCGAAAAGAATATAAAAGATAAAGACGCAAAGGTTATTGACGCGGCCGGCAAAGTTCTGATGCCGGGTTTTGTTGATATGCATGTGCATCTGCGTGAACCGGGATATGAGTATAAAGAAACAATTAAAACCGGAAGCATGGCCGCGGCAGCTGGCGGGTTTACCACGATTTGCTGCATGCCGAATACTAATCCGGTAATTGATAATCAGGGAGTTATTGAGTTTGTAATCTCTGAGGCGAGAAAATCAGCGTTGGTAAATGTTTTTCCCATTGGCGCGATCACCAAGGGGCTTAAAGGCGAGGAACTCGCGGAAATCGGCGATATGCAGCAGGCGGGAATTGTCGGAATTTCTGATGACGGCAAGAGCGTGATGAATGCTGATCTTATGCGCCGAGCCTTGGAATATGCTTCAATGCTTGATATGCCGGTTATTGCTCATTCGGAAGATTATAATCTTTCTGCTACTGGCGTGATGAATGAAGGCTATATTTCCACAAAGCTAGGGTTAAAAGGCATTCCCACTATTGCGGAGGTAACGATGATTGCTCGGGATATTGAGATTGCCCGCTTTACGGATACAAGATTACATATTGCTCATATTAGTGCCAAACAATCAGTGGCCTTGGTCAGACAAGCAAAAAAAGACGGGTTGAAAATTACCTGTGAATGTACGCCGCATCATTTTAGCTTAACTGATGAGGCTGTGGTTGGCTATGATCCTAATACTAAAGTTAATCCCCCACTTAGATCAAAAGCCGATGTTCAGGCAGTCAAGCAAGGCTTAAAGGACGGAACAATTGATTGCATTGCCACTGATCACGCGCCGCATGCTGAATCAGAAAAAGATATTGAGTATGATAATGCGCCTTTTGGAATTATCGGCCTGGAAACCGCGCTGAGTTTAGCAATCAGTGAACTGGTGGAACCAGGGATATTGACTTTAAACCAGCTTTGCGAAAAAATGGCATATAATCCAGCCTTGATTTTAAATCTGGATAAAGGTTATCTTGCCCCGGGTTGTATTGCTGATATTGTAATCATTGACCCGGAAAAAGAATCAACTATCCAACTGAATAAGTTTAAATCTAAATCCCGGAATTCACCGTTTGGCAACAGAAAAGTAAAAGGCGCGGTCGCGTTTACAATCAGAAGCGGTAAGATTGTTTATCAGGCCGACGAAATATAAGCTAAAGTAAAAAAAGGGGAAAAATGAAATTTATTGCTGATTTGCATATCCATTCAAAATACAGCCGCGCCACATCACCGAACATGGATCTGCCTAATCTGGCCAAATGGGCAAAAATAAAAGGCATTGATTTGCTGGGCACAGGCGACTTTACTCATCATCTCTGGCTGGAGCATTTAAAATCAGTACTTAAACCTGAAGGCAATGGATTATTTAGTTATAATGACGCGCATTTTATGCTTACGGCTGAGATCAGCAGTATATACTCTAAAAACAATCGCTGTTATCGCATCCATAATTTGATTTTTGCCCCTTCATTTGAAACCGTGGATAAAATAAATAAAGCTTTGTCGCAAATTGGTAATCTGCGTTCTGACGGCCGGCCGATTCTTGGTCTGGACGCGGCAAAGCTGGCAAGAATTGTTTTCGCGATTGATCCCAACTGCATGTTGGTTCCAGCGCATATCTGGACTCCTTGGTTTAGCTTATTTGGTTCAAAATCAGGATTTGATTTAATTGAAGACTGTTTTGAAGAACAGGCAAAAAATATATTTGCTTTGGAAACTGGGCTTTCTTCTGATCCAGCAATGAATTGGCGGGTCAGTGCTTTGGATAAATACAGTTTAATTTCCAATTCTGATTGTCATTCCCCGCAAAAAATCGGCAGAGAAGCCAATGTTTTTGACTGTGAACTGTCATATTTTGAGATCAGGGATGTTTTAAAGACAAAAGATAAAAAAAGATTTCTCTATACCATTGAATTTTTTCCAGAAGAAGGCAAATACCATTTTGACGGACATCGAAACTGCAAAGTAAGATTATCGCCGCAGCAAACCAAAAAGCACAAAGGGCTTTGCCCTGAATGCGGCAAAGCCGTAACTGTGGGCGTTACTAATAGAGTGGAAGCTTTAGCTGACCGGCCAGAGGGGTTTGTGCCGAAAAATTCTATTCCATTTAAAAATCTGATTCCTTTAGAGGAAATTATAGCTGAAGCTTTAGCTGTGGGCAGGAGTTCAAAAAGAGTGGCTAAAGCTTATGCTGAGGCAGTATCAAAACTCGGAAAAGAATTTGATATCTTACTGCATAAAACTGAATCCGAGCTGCTTGCCGCATTGCCGGAAAAAATTGCCCAGGGGATTTTAAAAGTCCGGCGCGGAGAATGCCTGATTAATCCCGGCTATGACGGCGAGTATGGGATAATCAGTATATTTGCTAAAGATGAGACTAAAGCTAAAAAATTAAAAACCCAGGAAAAACAATTGAGTTTGTTTTAAATTGATCAGTTTTTATGATATAGGAACAAAATTAAAATAATAAATTAAGAAATGTTTATTTAAGTTGATAAAATAAAGGAAATTTAATAATGAAAAAAGCCATAGTGATTTATTATTCTTATTCAGGCAGGACAAAGCAAGCAGCGGAATATCTTAAAACTAAAATTACTCGCCAATTTCAAACCAATATGATTGAGCTTAAACCCTTAGATGAGTCTAAATTTTTTCTCAAACAATGCGTGAGGGCTTTTCGCAAAATTCCGGCGAATTTAAATCCAGACTTACCTTTTGATCTCAAAGACTATGATCTGATTGCCTTGGGTACTCCGGTTTGGGCTTTTGGCATGGCTCCGGCATTGCGCGCCTATATTGATAAATGCACCGGACTAATTGGAAAAAAAGTGATTTTATTCGCGACTTACGGCAGCGGTGTGGGCAAGGATAAGTGTGTACAGGAGATGGTTGAGATTGTTAAGGATAAAGGCGCGGATGAAGTAAGATCTTTTCTGGTGCAGCAAAGCGATGTTAAAAATGCCAGCGTTATGGAGACAAATACAAAGGGATTGTTTTAATATGGCTGAAACAAAACAAAAAATATTAATTGCTGTTATCGGCGGGCATACAGCTGATAAAAAAACAGCTCAGCTTTCTTTTGCGATCGGCCAAATCATTGCCCAGCTGGGAGCAATTCTGGTTTGCGGCGGTTTAAGCGGTGTAATGCGGGCTGCGGCCAAAGGCGCCAAACAGGCAGGCGGAACAACAGTCGGGATTTTGCCAGGCAAAGATAAGTCTGAAGCTAATGAATATATTGATATTCCCATTGCAACCGGCTTGGGATTTACCCGCAATACTTTGGTTGTAGGCTCTGTAGATATTGTAATCGCTTTATCCGGCAAAGAAGGCACGCTGTCGGAAATCGGCTTTGCCTTAAGCGAGAAGAAACCAATCATTGGTATAAATACCTGGGATATCCCGGGAATTATAAAAGTAAAAACCGCTGAAGACGCTAAGAAACAGATTATGAAAATAATCAAAAAAAATAAATATGGAAAATATTTCAGTTCGCGCGACAGCCAGAGTTGAATTAATTGATATTACCGCTCAGGTTCAGGATATAGTTACTGCTAATGGGATAGACGCTGGGCTTTGTCTGGTTTTTGTTCCGCATACCACTGCCGGGATTACAATCAATGAAAATGCTGATCCGGATGTCTGCGCGGATATGATTAATCAATTAAATAAGATTGTTCCGTTTAATGATGCTTACAAACACTCTGAGGGTAATTCCGCGGCGCATATTAAAGCCTCAATGCTTGGTTTTTCTTTGGCGATTATTGTCCAAGGCGGCAGATTGCAGTTAGGAACCTGGCAGGGGATTTATTTCGCGGAATTTGACGGACCGCGCAATCGCAAAGTTTGGATAAAAATTATATAGCAACTTAGCTGATGGCTCATAGCGCATAGAACAGACAAGAAAAAAACGAAACTAAAATTAGGAATAGAAAACAACGAATAAATATTAGCTAACAGCTAAGAGCTGATGAGCTAAATTTTTCAAGGAAAAATTTTTATGCCGGAGTTGCCGGAAGTTGAAACCATAAAAACTGATTTAGAAAAAGTAATTCTTAATAAAAGAATCACTCAGGTGAATGTGTTTCGGCAAAGTGTTGTCAAGGAACCGGCAGTAAACAAATTTAAAGCCATATTAAAAAACTCGCGGATTAAGCAAATAATCCGCAGAGGCAAGCTGCTGGTTATTCAGATAAAAACTAAAGCTGAAAAAACTTTTTATTTAACCGCGCATTTGCGCATGACCGGGCAGTTAGTTTACGGAGATTTAGACCAAAAGGCGCGGGTCAGTTTTAAATTATCCAATGGATTGTATTTGTGTTACAATGATCAAAGGACATTGGGCGAGCTGAGATTGGTTGAAGACTGGACTAAATTGAGCGTGGCTGCTAAAATGGGGCCGGAACCGCTGAGCAAGGAATTCAAATTTAGTGTATTTCAAAACCAGCTTTTACACCGCGCGACTAAAATTAAACCGCTTCTTTTGGATCAGCATTTTATTGCCGGCATCGGCAATATCTACGCGGCGGAAGCTTTATTTCTGGCTAAAATAATGCCAAATCGTCAGGCTTCAAGTCTAAGTATATTGGAAGTGAAATTATTATTTAAAAAGATTAAACAGGTTTTGACTAAAGCAATTAAGTGCCGGGGGTCGTCGTTTAGCGATTACCGCGATGGCCATGGCCAGCTGGGAACATTTTCACAGCATTTTTATGTTTATGGCAGAAAAGCCCAGGCTTGTCTGGTTTGTAATAATAAAATTCAAAGGATTGCTTTAGGCGGGCGGGGAACTTTTTTTTGCAGCAAATGCCAGAAATAGTTAGCAGTTATACGGAGCAAGTAAATGTTATATGATCTAAAAGCTAAAATCGAAATTAACCAGCAAATATCTCCCAGTGTTTATTATCTTGAACTATCCATGCCGACTATTCCTGCGAAACTTGTTCCCGGACATTTTGTGCATATTCGCTTGATCGGCACCAATGATCCATTGCTCCGCCGGCCTTTAAGCGTGAATCGGATTGTTGAGCATAAAGTTAAAAACAAAACCATAAAAAATATTGGTATGGTTTATAAAATCGTGGGCAAAGGCACTAATCTTTTAAAAGAAATGGCAGTTGGCGAACAAGTCGATGTGCTGGGTCCTTTGGGCAATGGCTTTAATCTTGCTTGTTTAAAACCCAAACAACCGATTATTTTTGTTTCCGGAGGCATGGGCATCGCGCCTTTGCTATTTCTTGCTCAAACTTTAAGCTTAAAAAAAACAAAAAAACAAATCATGGCTTTTGTGGGCATGGATACAAAAAAACAATTGATTTGCCAGGATGATTTGAAAAAACTCGGCTGTGCTCTGAAAATATCTACTGATGACGGCAGCTGTGGGTTTCAAGGCTATGTTTCCGAACTTCTGGAAACATATTTAGCTAAAACAAGCCCAAAACAGCTAAAGCCGTATATCTATGCCTGCGGTCCCAAGCCAATGCTCAAAGCCTTGGGCATTGTGGCGAAAAAATTTGACCTTTCCGGCCAGGTTTCTTTGGATGAAATGATGGGTTGCGGAATCGGCGCTTGTCTTGGCTGTGTGATAAAAACCCGTGATCCCAAAAATCCTGAGCAGGCTGTGTATAAACGGATTTGTAAAGACGGCCCGGTATTTGATATTAATGAGATTATCTGGGAGGAATAATTTATGAATTTGGGCTTTATGCTTGTCGGTCTTATTGCTGGAATCTTCGGCGGTTTTTTTGGTATCGGCGGGGCAGTGGTAATGATTCCCTGTTTGGTTTTTTTATTCGGCTTTTCGCAGCATCAAGCTCAGGGCACAACCTTGGCGGCAATGATTCCGCCGATTGGTTTGCTCGCGGCTTTAAAATATTATTCCCAGGGACATGTAAAGATTATTCCAGCCATGCTTATTGCTCTGGGTTTTTTCTTTGGCGGATATCTTGGCTCAATCCTTGTGGGCAAGGTTCCGGATCTATTGCTTAAAAAATTGTTCGGCTTTTTTCTCTTAGCCATGAGTTTGCGTTTAATTTTTGTTAAATAAAGGCAGCCTGAATCATGAATACAAGTGTAAAATTAGGTAAGTTAAAATTGAAAAATCCGGTTACTGTGGCATCCGGTACTTTTGGTTATGCCCAGGAGTTTAAAGATTTAGTGGATCTGGACGCTCTGGGCGCGATTATTACCAAAACAATTACCTTAAATCCGCGCATGGGAAATCCCACTCCCCGAATTGCCGAAACATCTTCCGGCATGCTCAATGCTATTGGTTTGCAGAATGAAGGTTTGGATAATTTTATAAACATAAAATTGCCGCTGCTGCAAAAAATTAAAACTAAAATAATTGTCAGTGTGAGTGCTAATTCCGCGGAGGAATTTATTCATTGCGCGCGGGCTTTGGAAAAAGCCAAAGTTGAGGCGGTTGAGCTGAATCTGTCTTGTCCCAATATTAAATACGTAAAACTGAAAAGTTCTAAAGGTAAAGCTAAAATCTTTGCTCAAGATGAAACCGATACATTTACGCTGGTTAATGCGGTTGCTAAAAAAACCAATCTGGTTTTAATTGCTAAATTAAGCCCGAATGTTACTGATATAACCCGCATTGCTCTGGCTGCGCAAAAAGCCGGCGCGCAGGCAGTTAGTTTAGTTAATACCTTTTCTGCCATGGCAATTGATATTAATACCCGCAAACCCCGGCTGGCTAATATTAATGGCGGCTTGAGCGGTCCGGCAATCAAGCCGATCGCGATTAAAATGGTTTATGACGTAGCTAATGCTGTGGATATTCCGGTGCTGGGCATGGGAGGGATAATGAATGCCGCGGATGCGATTGAATTTATATTAGCCGGAGCAACCGCGATTAGTGTGGGCACGGCAAATTTTGTTAATCCCCGGGCTTCGATGGAGATAATAAAAGGCATAGAGCAATACTGCGCGAACAATAAGCTCAAAAATATTAATCAGCTGATTGGCATGGTTAGTATATAATTTAATATGTATAATATGTTTTAAATTAATTTAATTTTTCTGGAAATTATATTAGATAATAAGAAATAAATCACTAAGAGGTAAAATGAAAACAGAATTAATTGTTGCTTTAGATGTTCCGGATTTAAACCAAGCAGAAGCGATTGTCCAGGAATTATCAGCTGTGGTAAAATATTTTAAGATCGGCATGCAGTTATTCACCGCCTGCGGTCCGCAAGTTGTCCAAATGGTGCGCAAATATAACTGTGATGTTTTTCTAGATTTAAAGTTTCATGATATTCCCAATACCGTTGCTCAAGCAGCCCTGAGTTCAATCCGCTTGGGCGTGTTTATGTTTAATGTGCATGCTCTTGGCGGTGATGTGATGTTAAGCACTTTGATCCAAGCAATTGATCAAGAAATTACCCGGACACAGCAGCCCAAGCCGATTGTTTTAGGGGTTACAGTCTTAACCAGCATGGACAGACAGCAGTTAAACCGGGTGGGTGTTATTCGCAGTGTTAAAAATGAAGTAGTTGTTTTGGCTGGTTTATGCAAAAAAGCCGGCTTAAGCGGAGTGGTTTGTTCCGGCAAAGAAATAAAATTATTACGCCGGGTTATGGGCAAGGATTTTGTACTGGTTGTGCCGGGTATCCGGCCGGCTGATGCAAAAGCCGATGATCAGAAAAGGATTGTTACTCCTGAGCAGGCAGCAAATTGGGGTGCTAATTATATTGTGGTCGGCAGGCCGATAACTCAGGTTGAAAACCGCAAACAAGCAGCAGAAAATATTTTAAAAGATTTGAGCTGAATTTAAGAGGATTTTATGGTAACCGGGCAAAAAGTCAGTCAGAGCCTTATTATTTCACTTTCTCTTACCACGATTATTCCCATTCTAGTCGCGGTTTATTTGATAAAGCCTGATCTTTTCTTTATCAGCGGTAAAGTCAATGTGCCGCTGATAGTCGGGATTACTGTATTCATAATCGCAATGGGTATGTATATGCTGTTTCGGATAAGTCAGGCGATTAATCGCTTGTCGACTAATGCTACTTTGCTGGCTAAGGGTGATTTAACGGTAGTGCATAAAGCGCCGTTAGAGCTTAAAAAACACACTGATGTCAGCGGTTTAGCGGAATCGCTTAATCTGATTACTGAACAGCTTATTTTTAATGTGGATGAATTAGAAAGTAAGGCAATTCTTCTTGAGCGTACTAACCGGGCCTTAGAAGAACTAAATAATACTAAAGATAAATTTATTTCAATTATTTCTCATGAACTGAGAGCTCCTTTAATAAATATTAAACAATGTGTGTCGATGCTCCTGGAAGGGCACTTTGGCGTGCCTGTGCCGCAGCAAAATGAGAGCCTGCTGATGATCAAGAATAATTCGGAAAGGCTGATAGCCATGATTTCGGATCTGCTTGATGTCGGCAAATTGAATTCCCGTCAATTAAACTATTCCCAGGTTAATATCCAGGATTTAATCAATGATGCGATATCTACAGTAAGTCACTGGTGTAAGAGCAAAGACATCAAAATTAGTTTAAGGGGTTTAACTAAAGAAATGCAGGTTTATGCTGATTATGAAAGGATTCGCCAGGTTTGCACTAATCTGCTGAGTAACGCGATTAAGTATACCCGTCCGCGGGGAGCGATCGTGATTACCGTAAGAATGCTGAAAGAAAAGCTAATGGAGAGTCAGCTGCATGAGTTTAATAAACAGCCGTTTGTGGAAATAGAGGTAAAAGACAATGGCATTGGCATTGCCAAAGAAGATTTGGAAAAAATATTTGAACGTTTTGTCCAAATCAAAAATCCGGATTTTACCAACAGCTTGAACAGTACCGGGCTGGGGCTTTCGATTGTAAAGGAAATCGTGGAAATGCATGGCGGAAGTATTACTGTAAAAAGCATTTTGGATAAAGGCAGTTATTTTACGGTTTCCTTACCTTTATCCGAAGATAAAAAACAAGCAGCCCTGCCGGCAGATTAACAGTTTAGCTGTTTAAGTTGACTATAGTCCAATAATTTAGTATAATATCTGTTTAATTTAAATAGTTTTTAAAAAGATAAGTTTCTTGATGTTCGGAATTAAACAAGGAGTGCAAATTGATAAAGAGCATGACTGGTTTTGGTAAGGGAAAAGCTGCTTTTGCTGATGGGAATATCCAAATTGAGCTGAAAACATTCAATCATAAATATTTTGAAATAAGTTACAAGTTGCCGGATAACCTTCAGGAAATAGAAACCCAGGTTAAAAATACAATTAAAAAACAAATTTGCCGCGGTAAATTATATCTTTGGGTGCATTATGAACAGCTTGAAGATAATAGCGCGAATATTGTGATTGATCAGAAGAAACTCAATCGCTATTATACGCTGTTAAAGGATATTAAAAAACAGCTGAAATTAAAAGATGATATCAGCCTATCACAACTTATGGCATATCCGGATATTATTATCACTAAGCCGGCTAAAGAAAATAAAAAAGCTTTGCACAAAGCCGCTAATTTAGCCATCAGCCGGGCGCTTAGCGCTTTGATCGGTATGCGCAAAAAAGAAGGCCTGGCTTTATATAAAGATCTTTCTGACCGGGCAAAGACAATTGAAAAATCCTTGCAAAAAGTAAGTGTTTTTTTGCCTGAAGAGATAAACCGGTTTCGGACTAAACTTAAAAAGAAAGTCAGCAGTTCTTCTGATAAAAATGGGGTCAGCAGAGAACGGGTTGAAGCTGAAGTCGGGCTGTTTGCTAAAAGCTGTGATATTGCCGAAGAAATCACCCGCTTAAAAGCGCATCTGGCTAATTTTAAATCAACGCTGAAAAGCGCGGATGAAGTCGGAAAAGTACTTGATTTTATTGCCCAGGAAATTCAAAGAGAAATTAATACGATTGGCGCGAAATCTTCTGATTTTCGGATTGCCAAAGAAGTGATAAAAGTAAAAGGCGAAGTTGAAAAAATCAGAGAACAAGTCCAAAACGTAGAGTAGTAAGAAAATTCTACTTTTAACTGATATTAAAATCCAAAAAATCTAATCGCGGGTTATCAAATAAGCAGCTGCTTAATATCGGTTTTAATAAGCTGGTCGGGTTTAAGCGGATTATTCCAGTGTTTAGCGGGAAACCGTAGGCCAAAGAATAGAAGATAAAGATGACTAAAAAACAAGGGACATTGTTTGTGATCTCCGCTCCATCCGGGGCGGGAAAAACCACCTTAGTCGATAAGGTGGTTAAAGCCTGTCCAAATGTGGTGCGTTCAATATCAATGACTACCCGTCAAATCAGAAAAGGAGAAGTGTCCGGACGGGATTATATATTTGTAAGCAAAGAAAAATTCAACAGTCTGATTAAGTCCAAGGGTTTTTTAGAATATGCCCAGGTGTTTAATAATTATTACGGCAGCCCCAAAAAAAACATTGAAGCTGATCTTAAGCAGAAAAAAGATGTTATCCTGACCATTGATGTGCAAGGGGCAATGAGCATTCGGAAAATCATGGCGGATAAAGCAGTATTAATTTTTATTTTACCGCCGAAATTCGCGGATTTAAAAAAACGCCTGCTAAAACGCAAAACCGATAGTGCCCAGGAAATCGCTTGCAGACTTAAAGTTGCCAAAGATGAGCTTAAATATTTAGACTATTATGATTATCAGATTATTAATGACGATATAAAAACAGCTTATAAACAGCTGCTGTCAATTTTTATATCTACAAAATGCAAAGTGCGCAATAGGAGGAAGTGAATATGATCCCGATGGAGGAATTAATCAAACAAACTGGAAGTATTTTTAAATTAGCAATTTTAGCTTCAAAAAGAGCCTGCGAGCTTAATGATGGTTATAAACCAAAAATTGCTGACATTAAAGGAAAAAAACTGGCTGCAATTGCTTTAGAAGAGATTGCCTCCGGACTGATCGAATTTACTACTGACAAAAAACCTGAGTAATCAGTTAATAAGCTAAATTTAAATAAAGTTAAAAATGAAAAAAGCTAAAAAAGAAATCCTGATCGGAGTTACCGGCGGAATCAGCGCGTATAAAGCTTGCGAGCTTGTGCGCGATTTAATGAAAAAAGGCTATGCTGTGAGCGTGATGATGACGAAGCAGGCTACTGAGTTTATTACTCCGCTGACATTTCGCGCTCTGACTAATCAGCCAGTATGCGTTGATATGTTTGGCGAAGATACGCAGTGGGATCCCTGCCATATCTCCTTAGCTGATCGGGCTGATTTGGTTGCTGTGGTTCCGGCCACGGCTAATTTTATCGGAAAACTGGCTAATGGGATTTGCGATGATATCGCCAGCTGCGTGATTATGGCAACCAAGGCAAAAATATTAATTGCTCCGGCAATGAATGATAATATGTATAGCCATCCGGCTTTTAACCAAAACCTGGATAAGCTTAAAAAGTTTGGCTATAAAATTGTTTCTCCAATCAAAGGCGCCCTGGCTTGCGGCAGAACTGGTATGGGCCATTTGGCTCCAATAAAAATAATCAGCCAGGAAATTGAAAAACTGCTTAAATGAAATCAAATAAACCTGCTTTAAATGTTCTGATCAGCGCTGGTCCAACGCGTGAATTTATTGATCCTGTGCGTTTTATCTCTAATAGTTCAACTGGAACAATCGGCTATTTATTGGCTAAAACTGCCAAGCAGATGGGGCATAAGGTTGTTTTATTGCTTGGGCCAAGTAATCTAAAACCTATTCCGGGAATAAAAACAATAAATTTTATCAGCTGCCTTGATTTAAAAAAACAAATGGATAATTATTTTGATTGGGCGGATTGGATTATCTGCTCCGCGGCAGTAGGTGATTATCGTCCGGTTAGTATTGCCAAAAATAAGATTAAAAAAACTCAGGGGCTTAATCAGCTAAAACTTAAGCTAAACCCGGATATTTTAAAAACCCTGGGTAAAAAAAAGAAAGATAAGATCCTGGTTGGTTTTGCTTTAGAAACCCAGGATTTGTTGAAAAACGCGAAAGCTAAATTAAAAGCAAAAAATCTGGATTTAATTGTGGCCAATCAGATAAATTCTAAGCAAAACCCTTTTGGTTCAGGGCTTATCAGCGCCGCGCTTATTGATTCCGCTAGAACCAGACACTATGATAATGTTTCTAAGTCCAAACTAGCTAGAATTATTCTTGACAGAATAAGCGCGTTATGATATGATTTAAAAATCATAAAACCTTATATCAATATAAGAAGGAGGTAACAATGCTTAAAAGAACAAAAGGCTTTACATTAGTAGAATTATTAGTTGTAATGGCTGTTATTGTTATGTTAGCAGGTCTTTTATTGCCGGCATTAGGCAGAGCGCGCGAACAAGGCAGAAGAACCAGCTGTATGAACAATCTTAAACAAATCGGCTTAGGTATTGCTATGTACAGATTAGATAATGATGATAAGTTCCCTCATGACGGTTCAGGGAGTACTACTTCTCTGAATCTTCTTTATGATACCGCGAATCCTGTTGATGGGTATATTGATAATTTAAAGATATTTAAATGTCCAAGCACAAATAGCGCAATTCCGGCTACTCCAGGCGCGGGAGATTATACATATACAACACCTAATCTAACAACAGATATATCAAGTACAGTAGTTTGTGAAGATAATATCGGAAACCACGCTGGCGGGCAAAATACACTTGCTATTGATGGTCATACAGCATGGCGGTAAATTTAATTGATTATGTGATAATTTAAACGTATATAAATTAAGCACTTAAGTCTATTTCAGCTTAAGTGCTTAATTTTTATTTTTGTAAAACTTAAAATTTATGGCGGCGTAGCCAAGTGGGAAGGCAGAGGTCTGCAAAACCTCTATTCAGCGGTCCGAATCCGCTCGCCGCCTCCAAATTTGCGGGAAAATGGGAAAAGAAAAAAAGCAGTAAAAACTATTCTATTGTTACTTTGAGATAAAATGTGTTAAAATAACTACTTCAGCAATACTGGGTGAGTGGTGGAATGGCATACACGATGGACTTAAAATCCATTGGCTTTAACGGCCTTGAGGGTTCGAATCCCTCCTTGCCCATTAATTTAAACCAGGATGAGGGGTAAAGGTTTTATGCTTTTACCCCTGATTCCTAATTGGGGCGGTTAGCTCAGTTGGTTAGAGCGTTGCGTTGACATCGCAAAGGTCACAGATTCGAGTTCTGTACCGCCCACCATACCATTTTGCATCGGCAAAATGGAATGACAAATGTCAAATTACAAATGACAAATTAAAAATGACAAAATTGATATCAGGTTGTTGGCAGTAAGAACGAATAATTTGAAAAGGAGTTTATTAATCACGAGTAATTAGTAACTCGTAATTCATAATTCATAACTCATAATATGGTCTTAGATACTTTACGGCATAGTTGTTCGCATATAATGGCACAGGCAGTAATGGAGTTATTTCCTGATGTTAAAGTGGCGATTGGTCCTTCGATTGAAGATGGATTTTATTATGATTTTGATAAAAAGGAGCCGTTTACTCCGGATGATTTGCTGAAAATCCAAAATCAGATGAAGCAGATTATTAAACAAAATCTTGCTTTTACCAGTGAACAGTGGACTAAAGAGCAGGCAATTGCCTATTTTAACGAGCATCAAGAAACTTATAAGCTGGAATTAATTAGCGCGATTGTAGATGAAACAGTTACGATATATAAAACCGGAGATAAGTTTTTAGATCTTTGCCGCGGTCCGCATATCGCGTCAACCGGACAGATCAAGGCATTTAAATTATTGTCAATTGCCGGTGCTTACTGGAGAGGCGATGAGAAAAATCCCATGCTTCAGCGGATTTACGGCACTTGCTTTGAATCCAAAGAACTGCTGAATGAATATTTAACCAGACTGGAAGAAGCCAAGAAAAGAGATCATCGTAAACTTGGCACAGAGCTTGAGCTGTTTGAAATGTCTGATGAAATGGGTGCTGGACTGGTTCTCTATCACCCTAAAGGTACTGTGTTGCGCTGCTTGCTGGAAGATTATGAAAAATTTGAGCATCGCAAACGCGGATACCACCAGATCATTGGACCAATGATCATGAAGTCAGATATCTGGATAAGATCCGGGCATTATGATTACTACAAAGAAAATATGTATATTTTCTCAGTAGAAGGCAAAGAGTTTGCCATAAAGCCGATGAATTGTCCTGGACATATCATGGTTTATAAGTCCAAAAAACGCAGTTATCGTGAACTGCCTTTGCGTTTGTTTGAACTCGGCACTGTGCACAGGCATGAAAAATCCGGAGTATTACACGGACTATTAAGAGTACGCGGTTTTACGCAGGATGACGCGCATTTATTCTGTACATCAGAGAATTTGAAATCCGAAATCAAAGATATTATTGATTTTGTAATGGATACGATGAAGGTCTTTGGGTTTAATGAATGTCATATTGAGCTGAGCACCAGACCGGAAAAAAGCATTGGTTCTGATGCTGATTGGCAGCAGGCAACAATTGCTTTGAGCGAATCACTAAAAGAAAAAGAATTAAAATTTGATATTAATGAAGGCGACGGAGCTTTTTACGGACCAAAGATTGATATTAAATTAAAAGACGCGATCGGCAGGCAATGGCAGTGCGCCACGATCCAATGTGATTTTGCTTTGCCGGAACGCTTTGATTTAAAATATGACGCGGCTGACGGTACGCAGAAAAGACCGATCATGCTTCACCGTGTACTTTTAGGCAGTTTAGAAAGATTTCTCGGAGCTTTGATTGAGCAGTATGCCGGAGCTTTTCCCGTATGGCTGGCGCCGGTACAGTTAAAAGTTGTGCCGATTTCCGAAAAACATCTCGAATACGCGCAAAAAGTATATCAGGCTCTGTTTGATGAAAATATCCGCTGCGAAGTTGATTCGCGCAATGAAAAAGTTGGGTATAAAATCCGCGACGCGGTAAAACAGAAAATACCTTATATTCTGGTTGTCGGAGATAATGAGGTGGAAAATCAAACCGTGGCAGTTAGATATGAACGCGGCCCGGATAAGGCTCAGACAACTAATGATGTAAAACTAGAAGATTTTCTTAAAACAATTAAATCAAAGATCAATTCCAGGATAATCGAATAAACTAAAGAAAGGCAGGTGGGAATATTTCGAAGTTTGTAAAAGTAAATGAGCAAATCAGGGCCAAAGAAGTACGCTTAGTCGGTGCTGAAGGGGAACAAATAGGAATAGTATCCATATTTGAAGCTGTTAAAAAAGCCAAAGACATAGAACTGGATTTGGTTGAAGTAGCTCCGGATTCAGTTCCTCCGGTTTGTCGAATTATGGATTATACTAAATTCCGGTATGACCAGAAAAAACAGCAGCGGGAAGCTAAGAAGAAGCAAAGGGTTGTTCAGACTAAAGAACTGCGGCTTAAGCCGAAAATCGGTGAACATGATTATCTAGTAAAACTAAAGGCTTTGCAGAAATTTCTTGAACATCACGATAAAGTAAGAGTAAGAATGACTTTTCGCGGAAGAGAAATGGCTCATATGGAATTTGGCCAAAAGATATTAGACCGAATCGTTGTTGACGCGGCTGAATTTGGTGATTTGGAACGGGCTCCAATTAGAGAAGGACGTAATGTTATATTGACATTTAAGCCGAAATAATAAGGCGAAAAAGGAAGTGAGTAAGAAATGCCGAAGATGAAACTTAAAACCAAAAAAGGTGTAAAAAAGCGTTTTTCTTTTACCAAAAAAAACAAGGTAAAGCATGATAAGGCGAATAAAGGCCATTTAAAATCAGCGAATAACGCGAAGAATACCCGAAAGACACGAAGAACAGGTGTAGTATCAAAGTCTGAAACAAAAATGATCAAGACTTTAATGCCATACAATTAAATTTTTTTGCTTGGGTGTATGCAGCAAGACGCCTTAGTTGGGTTCTTTTTGATAAAAGTTCTCTGGCAAGGTCCACAAGTTCGTAACAAATACACCCTAGAATGTTCTGCTGCGCAGAACGTATAAGGAGGTTAAATAAAATGCCAAGAGTAAGAAGGTCGCCGGCGACAAAAAAGAGAAAGAAAAAGATTCTAAAAGCTGTAAAAGGCGCTTTTGGATTGCGGAAAAATGTTTACCGCAGAGCAAAGGAAACCATACAGAGAGCTTTGCGGTTTGCCCAGCGCGATCGCAAAACCCGGAAACGTGAGTTCAGACAGCTCTGGACAGTGCGAATTAATGCCGCTGTGCGTGAGCAGGATATGTCTTACAGCCGGTTTATCGGTGCTTTGAAAAAAGCCAATGTTCTTATCGATAGAAAAATGATGGCTGAGCTGGCAGTTAATGATAAGCCGGCATTTGCCGCTTTAGTTAATGTTGCCAAAGCAGCAAAGTAAAATCTTTTAAGCTGATTAACTTTTTAACCAAAAAGACTAACATGGATGATAAACTAAAAGCTATAGAGCAGGAATTTAGACAAGCGATTAGTAATGCTGATTCTCATGAAACACTGGAGAATATCCGAATCAGGTTTTTAGGAAGAAAAGAAGGACTGGTTACAAATATTTTTAAACAGCTGGGAACTGTTTCCCCTGAACAGAAACCTTTGTACGGCCAGAAAATAAATCAGCTAAAAGAGCTTATAACAAAAGAACTTGATAATAAAGATAAACAAATAAAAGAGCAGATTGCCAATGGGATTAGCTCAAAAACCAGCAAAGGGTTTGATCTAACTTTGCCGGGGTTTAAGCCTAATAGCGCAAAGGCGCATCCTTTAACATTAGTTAGGGATGAAATCTGCTCTTTGTTTATTGAAATGGGTTTTAATATAGTCGAAGGTCCGGAAATTGAGACGGAATACTATAATTTTGAAGCCCTGAATATTCCCATGGAACATCCCTCTAGGGAATCCTTTGATACATTTTATCTGGATAAAAAGCATTTACTGAGAAGTCATACATCGCCGGTACAGATCCGCTACATGGAAAAGAACCAGCCGCCGATCCAGATCATTGTTCCAGGCAAAGTCTATCGCCCGGATGCCACTGATGCCACGCATTCCTTTATGTTTCATCAGCTGGAAGGCTTATTAATTGATAAAGGCATTACTTTAGCTCATCTTAAAGGCGTATTAAGCGTATTTGCCAAAAAACTATTCGGCCCGCACACTAAAACCAGATTTCGTCCGCATTTTTTTCCATTTACCGAGCCATCCGCGGAAATGGATGTATCCTGCATTATCTGCGGCGGCAAAGGCTGCAGAGTGTGCAAGCATAATGGCTGGATTGAAATTTTAGGTTCAGGCATGGTGCATCCCAAGGTTTTAAAAGCTGGCAATATTGACAGCAAAAAATACTCTGGCTTTGCTTTTGGCATGGGCATTGAAAGAATTGCTATGCTTAAATACGGCATTGATGATATCAGATTATTTTATGAAAATGATTTAAGGTTTGTTAAACAATTCAGCTGAGCATAAAAGCTAAAATCAGCGAATAATATAAAGAAATAATAAATATGAAAATATCTTTAACCTGGCTGGAACAATACATAGACATTAAGATTCCCATAGACAAACTGGTGGATAAATTAACTGACGCTGGTTTAGAAGTCGGCTCTGTGGAAAAAGTTAATGGCGACACTGTATTTGAAATTGAAGTTACTTCCAATCGTCCGGATTGGCTGAGCTTGCTGGGTATTGCCCGGGAAGTTGCCGCGGTTACTGGTACAAGAAAAATCATTCATCCAGATGCATTAGCGCAAATTAATAAAACTACCAAGCAGAAAAAAGCTTATTCCATTGAGATTCAGGATAAAGCCGCTTGTCCGCGATATGTGGCTAGATTAATCCGCGATGTGCAAATTGCTCCTTCACCTGAGCATATAAAAACTCCTTTGGAAAATATTGGCGCAAGACTGATTAATAATGCCGCTGACATTACTAATTACTGCTTGTATGAAACCGGTCAGCCGATGCATGTATTTGATTTTGATAAGATTGAAGGCGCGAAGATCATTGTCCGCAGAGCAAAAAAAGGCGAGGCCATAACTACTCTGGACGGTATTAACCGTAAATTAGATGAATCCATCTTAGTTATTGCTGATGCTAAAAAACCCATTGCCATTGCCGGCATCATGGGCGGCTTAGACACAGAAGTAACTGCTGCTACAAAGAATATTCTCCTGGAATCAGCTTATTTTGATCCAGTGATTATTCGCCGCGGCTCAAGAAAGCTTGGCTTATCCACTGAATCTAATTACCGCTTTGAGCGAAAAGTAGATACAGGCAATATTGTTTTTGCCTCCTGCAGAGCAGCGTATCTGCTTAAAGATATTTGCAAAGCTACTGTAGAAGGTTTTTATTTAGATGTAAATTATCTAAAAGACAAGATTAGAAAAGTTGATATCCAAGCGGAAAGTGTTCAAAGACTAATCGGCTTAAAAGTATCAACTTCTAAAATCAAGGAAATTCTCCTGCCTTTAGGGTTTAAAGTAGCTAAGGGTAAAAAGAAGAACTCTTTGACTGTAACTGTTCCCAGTTTTAGAACCGATGTAAGCATTGAAGAGGATTTGATTGAGGAAATAGCCAGAGTACAAGGATTCAGCAGCATAATTGAGGCATTGCCGCCGATTCAGGCGCATATTAATAGTGCCTGCACTGATCAATACATGGCTAAAACCAAAATCAGCAATCTTTTGCTTGGACAGGGAATCAATGAAATTATTACCTTAACTTTGATGAGCGCGAAAAACCTGGATGATGCCTGTATTCCTGCGGATAAACGGGTAACTTTGATTAATCCTTTGAGCATTGAGCAGGAAGCATTAAGAACATCCATGCTCCCGTCAACCCTTAAAGTGATTAATACTAATCTCAACCGCAAGGTAAAAGATGTAAAAGTATTTGAAATCGGTAATATCTATGAAAAAATTGCCAATAAATTTCTGGAAACAGAATCAATAGCTATAGCGCTTACCGGTAATGCATTCGCGAACTGGAAAGACCATAACCGCAAAGTAAGTTTCTATGATTTGAAAGGCATTGTGGAAACTATTTTAGATAGTTTTGGTGTGGACGGTAATTGTAAGTTGGAAGACAAAGTATTGGCTTATTTTGATCCTGAGCAATCAGCTGTTATCACAGTAGATAATAAAGTTATTGCTGAGCTGGGCAAAGTAAATAAAAAAGTTGCGAAAAATTATGATATATCTGAGCCTGTTTATTTTGCTCAGTTAAATATAGCTGATATCGTATCATTGCAAAGAACCGCTTTCCGCTACAATTCAGTGCCTAAATATCCTTCTGTAACCCGGGATATTGCTCTGGTAGTTGATAAGCACATTTCCGCTCAGTCTGCACTGGATATTATTAAACAAGTCGCGGGCGCTCTTGCCGTAAAAATCGAACTCTTTGATGTGTACACAGGCGATCAGGTGCCTGACAATAAAAAGAGTCTTGCATTCTCAATTGAATACCAAAGCACAACAGCAACCCTGACCGAAGAAGATGTTTCCAAAGTACATAATGCTGTACAGGACGCGCTTCTGAGTAAGCTCAACGCTTCGCTGAGATAGAACAGCTCATGGCTCGTAGCTCGTAGGAATTAGGACTTAGGGGTTTGGAAAAGCATGCTGGTATCATGTTATTATGGAGGTATTGGGACAGTTATAAGGGGAAGAGTTAGTACAAACAATAATTGTTGTAACCGAAAATACTACAAAAAACGACATGTCACATATTTAATGTTATGTTCACAACAATAAATCAAAATACCAAGGGAAAGGGAGCTGTAATGAATAAATATTTTATAAAAATAACCTGTAAATTCGCAATACTGGCGACTGCTTTGATCTTATCTTCCTCTGCATATGCCAGCCCAATACTTGAAGTATCTTCAATAACTTCGGATACTCCGGTTTTTGCCAGCTATTATTCACTTGAAAATGGGATTAACCAGAGCGGGTTGTCTTCAGGCTATACGTCTGGCGTTACGGATTTTGATGAGTATTTTCTAACTAATCCTTACCATGATAATTATGCTGCAACTTCCGTAGGCCTTGAACGGTATGCAACAAGTGCATCTCTGTTCTTAGATTTAGGGAGTGTAAGCACTATAGAGTCGTTTGCGCTGTGGAACCGATACTATTCTAATCAGGGTGTGTCCAGCTTTTCTCTGTATGCTTCAAGCGATTCAAGTTATACAGATGAATTCCTTATCGGAAGTTTTATTGCGCAAACAGGTCTTGGGGCAGAGAATCAAGTGCTAGCTGAGATATTTGAGTTTGCTCCAATTGAAACACAGTTTGTAAGATTTAATGTGACTGGGACCTACGGCGCCTATGGGATTTCCTTTAAAGAGCTGGCGTTTGAGCAGTCTGCATGTGTGCCTGAACCATCGACATTTATGTTATTGGTCGTGGGAATGTTAGTAATTTTTATGAAGAATCAATGTTCAATAGTGGGGTCAAACCTTGACATTAGAAAAAATTAGAATTAGCGGGACTTAAAATGCCGAGCAAAAGGAACATAAATGTTGAGTGTGGTAATAATAACTTCTAAAGTGGAGGTCTGACCCTGTCAGCTTCTGCTGTCAGCTTCTGTCAGCTTCTACTAACCGCTTGTCGCTATACGCTAATTTCTGCCTGAGCTCAAATGTTATACAAAAAAGGAATTAAAAATGAAAATTAATATTGATGGGAAACAGATCGAAATTTCTTTAAATGATAAAAACATAGTTGATGTGGCCGACAGAGCAAAAATTGCCATACCGGCCCCTTGTTATAGAACCAATAGGAGCAAGGGATGTTGTAAAGTATGTGTAATAGAAATAAATGGTGAAAATAAATATGCCTGCGTAACAAAACCGCTTGATGGAATGAATATTATTGTCGATAGAGAAGATTTAAATAAAGTCAGAAAAGAACGAATGAAAAAATATCAAAAAATGCCCAAAAACGCCTCAAAAAGCTGTAGATGTGATTGTTCAGGAACAATAAATAATTGTTGCTAGACAGTGGGTCAAGACAGTTGAAATGATGTGAAATGATGGGACACAATACTTAATAGGCGATCGCAACCGGTCAGGGGATAGGGTCAGGTCTTGAATTTTGACAATATGGGAAAGGCGGAGACGCGGGAAAACAGTGATTAGCGGTTAGGAATTAGTGGAGTTTCTAGTTTTTCTATTCGCTAAACGCTTAACGCTATACGCTATTTATAAAAAAGGGGTAAACCATGTCAGTATACTTTTTAGCAGAAATAACCAAAATTATTGATAAGGAAATGTATCAGGAGTATATTCAAAAGGCCAGGCTGATTGTGCTTAAATTCGGTGGTAAATATATGCTAAAATCAGATAAATTAATTCCTGTAACCGGAGACTGGGATTTAGAAAAAATCATATTAATCAACTTTCCAAGCAAAGAAAAAATGCGGAAATGCTTCCAGTCTGCTGAATATAATGCGGTAAAGCATCTAAGAATAAATTCAACTGAATCAAAATCTTTAGTCATTGAAGAGTAGCAGTATGGCAAATCGCTTCAGGCAGTCAGCTCCCGATGCCTGAACTTAAGGTAAAATCATGTTTAAGAGAGTCTACTTAGAGATTTCCAATATTTGCAATCTGCAGTGTTCTTTTTGTCCTGTTGTCGAAAAGGACAAAAAATCAATGAGTCAGGCTGAATTTGAAGCTATCCTAAAACAAGTTGCTCCGCTCACGGAAATTGTCTGCTTACATCTTATGGGTGAGCCGCTGGCTCATCCGCAATTCGCGCAAATACTGGAGGTTTGTGAAAAGCATAATACCAAAATTGACTTAACCACAAACGGGATTCTGATTAACAAGTATAAAGAGATGATTGTGGGCTCAAAATGTATATCCCAGGTTAATTTTTCCTTGCAGGCATTTAAAGACAATTTTCCGAATCAAGATATTGATTCTTATCTTACCCCGATTTTTGAATTTGTAAAATTTGGGCATAAAGTCAGGCCGGCTTTATACACTAATTTTAGACTTTGGAATCAAGAAAGCAATGATCCTGATAATGAAGAAATATTAATAAAAACAGAAAAGTACTTTGACATAAAGATCAACAGAAAAATCGAAGTTGGAGCGATAAAATCTAAAAATATCTGGAACAGATTGTATCTGCATTTTGATTCTCGTTTTGAATGGCCGTCATTTGATCTGCCTCAGCAAGGAACTCAAGGCCGCTGCAATGGGATTTTAAACCATATCGGTATTCTTGTTGATGGCTCGGTTGTTCCATGCTGTTTGGATAAAAACGCGGCAATCAATCTGGGGAATATTAAACAACAGTCCTTAGCCGACATCATTAATAGCAGTCGATTTACGGCCATGCGCGCAGGGTTTTTGAACGGCGTATTGGTGGAAAAATTTTGTCAGCATTGCAACTTTATCAATCGATTTAAAAAATAATGAAAGCTTAGTGCCGATTATTATATAATATTAAACTATATTAAGAAAATGAGGAGGGGTAATGAGGAGGAAATTATTTGTTCTGCTGGTCTTAAGTTTCGTAATTTGCGTGGGATTTTCAAATCTGTACGCGGATGAGGTAGTAATAAACCAGGATACAAAGATAGATAAAAATGTAGACTACAATGTGTGTTATGAGATCAATGAAAATGAAATTGACGTCGCGGGAAAAGTAAGAATAGAGGGTTACTATATAATCGGGGATAAGGTGTTTTTAATGGTCAGTGGTTCAGGTTTTAAAGGTAAAGAAATGAGAGGCTACATATTGCTGGACTCAGTAAAATCCATATTACCAACTGATGGGATTGTGCCTATGCGTACAGTAATAAGCGATAAATAAAGACCTTAGATCAACGCGCTTCACCTGAGTCTTACTTGCTGCCAAATCGCGCCGCGGGCTAAACTGATTATAAAGGAAAACTATATGAGAAAAATAAGGAAAAAAGTTATTTTTGCTGGGCTGATTACGCTAATCGCCCTGAGCGCGGGGTGTTCGACTGCCAACAGTTTATTAAATGTCGATTATTCGGGAATATCTCAGTTGACAAACACCGGGAATCTGGAAATTGTGGTTATCTGTAAATCTCCGAAAGCAAACAAGGAAAAATTAAAGATTGAGAATGCCGTGGTAAAGAATTTGCAAAATCTGGGACTGTTTAAAAATGTATATGGAACCCGGGAAGGATCAAATTTTACTTCGGATCTTAGGCTTGAAGTTACAGTAACCGCGATTAAACCAGTTTCAAAATCAGCCCGTTTCTTGATCGGGGCTATGGCCGGACAGGGAAAAATAGAAGCTACGATTGATCTTTTTGATCTGGTCGCAAATAAGCAAGTAGTATGGGCAAAGGTAGCAGGAACAACATCAACTGGATCAGCGCTGGCGGGAACGACAGAAGAAGCTATTAATAAGCTCGCGGAGGCGATCGCGAAAATATTTCAGGAGAAAGCAGGCAAGAACAGTTCTTTAAATCAGGGGGAAGCTAAGGTTCAGCCTGTTCCAATCACTGACCTTGGTGAAAACGCGCCGATGAATTAAAGAAACATATTTTTAAGATTTTGGTTTTAACTGGTTAAAGCGCTGAGTCATAAAGAAGACCATTTGTTCAATTAAAGCTGAATCGGTTTAATGGCTTAATGGCAGAGCCATTGAGCTATAAAATCTGTACTTTATTATTTATCCTGGCAATGTTATTATGTTTTGGATAATAAATAAATGTGAAAACAAGCCAGTGAGGTAAAACATGAACAATAAAATCAAATGCCCTAACTGCGGGCACAGCTTTGATGTTGAAGAAGCGCTTTCCGGAAAACTGGAAGCGCATTTTAAAGCTGAGTATGAAAAAAAAGTAGCTGAGCAAGCTGATAAATTTAATCAGGAAAAACATAAGCTGGAAGCGGAAAAACGCTTGTTTGAGCAGAAACAAGCGGAACAAGCTGAGTTGTTTCAGGCTGAACTGGCTAAACAGCTTAAACAAGCAAAATCCAAGATTGAAAGCAATGTGCTGGAATCTTTTGAACAAAAAATAAAAGCACTTCAGGAAGAAAATGACAAAAGAAAAGCTGAGAATAAATCTTTAAAGGAAAAAGAAATCATTTTGTTAAAGCAGGAAGCAGCATTAAAAGAAAAACAAGAAGACATGCGTTTAGACATGGAAAAGCAAATGCTGGAAAAGCAAAAGGAAATTGAAGATAAGGCCAGAGCCAAAGAAAGAGAAAGTTTTGAGCTGGAAAAAGTAAAACTGCTCAAACAGCTTGATGACCAAAAAAAGCTGACTGAAGAAATGAAACGCAAGCAAGAACAAGGTTCCATGCAGATGCAGGGAGAGGTCCAGGAATTAGCTCTAGAAGACCTATTATCCCGGATTTATCCCTTTGACCGCATCGCAGAAGTCCCCAAAGGAGTTAGAGGCGCGGATTCAATTCAGACAGTAATTAATCCCCTGCAGCAAGAATGCGGCTCCATTGTCTATGAAAGCAAAAGAACCAAAAGCTTTGCCAATGACTGGATTGATAAGCTAAAACAAGACCAGATCACTTGCAAGGCAGATATCGCGGTTCTGGTTACAGAATCATTGCCTAGTGATATGGATCGCTTTGGTGAGAAAAATGGAGTCTGGATTTGCAGCTTTCCAGAACTTAAAAGCCTGTCTTTTGTTTTGCGGGAAATGCTGATAAAAACCCATTCCGTTAAATTAGCTCAGGAAAACAAAGGCGATAAAATGGAATTGCTCTATAATTATCTTACCAGCAATGAATTTGTTCAAAATATCAAAAGAATTGTGGAAAACTATGATGAAATGATTCATCAGCTTAATTCTGAGAAAAAGGCAATTCAAAAGATCTGGGCAATCAGAGAAAAACAGATCTGGGTAGTGCAGGAGAATATTTCCGCGCTATTCGGCTCAATCAAAGGCATTGCCGGAAATTCTTTGGATACATCCAGTGTATTGCAGCTGCCGGATTCAACAATTGATGAATAATAATTAATCAGGCTTGAAGGTAAACGCTGCGTGTTTCCATTGCCTGAAGGTTGGATCGGCGGGGTAGCTGAAGCGGAAATAGCCAAAGATGATGGCCGGATTATTCGCATTAGTCATGGAAAATAAAATCAATGCAGTGGATGCTAAAGCACTGCTAAACCAGTCAAAAGGAGGGAAATTTTGAAACAAGCTAGTGGTTTTTTTAAGACAAAGATTTGCGTGCTTGCTGCATTTACCGCTGAAAAGCCTAGTTCTGGATTGAATCAAAAAAATAATTTATTTCAGCTTCAATTTAAAAGGCTGCGTAATTTCGCTTTTATTATTTGTTTATTATTTAATTATGGATGCGCTAATTTAGGCGTAATCCAGAAAGCGACTTATCCTAAATTATATCCTAATGCCCAAACTTTGTTTGAAAGCATGGACAAGGAACAGGCGCTAAAAGTTTTGCAGAAAGTTGTGGATACGAGTATCCACGAAACCTGGCACCCTTTAATTTCAGATACTAAGCCTGTAATCACACCAGATGGAATTGAGTGTGTTTTTAAAATTATTATACATCATTCCGAAGTAGCTGATATTGATGCGCAACTTAATAAACTAGTATATTATTATAAAGTATGGGATTCAAGAGATCCTGATGAGAATAATACAATGCGGTGGGATAGTGTATCTAGTGTTTATGTCAGTCCTATGAACTATATTAAGTACGGCAGTTGCTGGTATATTAGTATGTCCGGGGTCTGGAATTCCAAGAGTAAATATTATGACAATGGGCTTGGTTTTGCAGTTTTTACTCCGGAGGAGAGAGATAGAGCGATTGCAGCCTTATTATGGTTATGTCCTAATCTGAAATAAAATAATAAAGTGAGGGTAATTATGTTAGTGAAATATGCACGTTTTTCTACAGTAATATGCTTGGTAATGTTGTTGGGAGTAGCCGGATGTTCGTCTAGAAGCTTAGTCGTCAGAGGCACACGCACAAATCTGCTTAAGCCAACCCGGGTAACTGGACCAATAGCAAATCCCAGGGAAAATATGACCATTGAGATAACAAAATGGGGACCTGAATATTTGGTACAGGTTGATTATGATTCCCCGGGATATTCTACCCTATCTCAAGCAAAAGCAGCTCAGGGCAACCCAAATGGAGGTCCTATTTATGAATCAACATGGACTGATTCCAAGACTTTGGCTGATGCTATGAAAAAAATCGGATACAAATTAGTAGACGTGGATCCTAAGTATCAAATTGAAGGAAGGTATGGCAGACCAGGATATAAATATGTTACTGTTGATCCTGAATATTCAATTGAAGGAACTGCTCCCATGGGCCTGGGGCCTAATATGGCACCGATAATAGTCTGGGATATAATTATGGGGCTTCCTTCCATAGTACTGCCTGTTCCGATTCTGGGTAACTACACTTGGACCGTGAATGTGAAAATTTCCGATGGCAAAACAGGTGAATTATTAAGTGAAATCAATAAAAAACTGGATTATCGTTTAAAAGGTTTATCGCTTTGGGGGTTTATTGGTAATGTCGCTCCCAGTGAAACAGTTATATTTGATACTGTTACAGACATGATTGATAAAGAGCTAGCAAGTTTAGAATCAGCAAAACAACAGGTTGAAATAGCCGAGTCAGCGCAAAAAGTGCAGGATTAATTTAGGAAAACGTTGTCTAAACTGTAAAAATAAGGGGTTGGATACATCAGATGAAAAAACCGGCATTACTTTTAATTATGCTTTTTTGCACAGCTTCAATCTGCTTTAGCGCTGGAAACATTGCTTCGGAAAACCAAGTGATCATGGAATCAGATTGGATACCCACTGAAGCACAGACCGAAGCTGCTTTAATCCATACACTTAATTTCTTAACCAATATTAAAGCCAACACTGAAAATCAGTATCTAATCGATTCAGCTGAAGAAATTCTTAATGAAATAACGGAATATAGGGTTCAATTTAAAGGAATTTTAAAACAAGGCAGAACAATAATTTATTGCAATTTTTTCCATATAAGCGATCGGGATTTAGATTGGCAGGAAGTGTTTGTAACTGGATTGGATGGCGGTTATTTGTATTGGCAAATTGAATATGATCTTGAATCAGAACAATGCATTAATTTTTCGGTAAATGGAGGCGCTTAATAAAAAACTTTGTATATTTGAATTCCCAGGATTAAAATAATGTAAACAGACTAAAATTCAGGACTTTATTAATAAATTTGAAAGTGCTAGAATGTTTATTAAACTGGGTTTAAAGCTGTAAACTAAAACCGGTTAAGCATAGGAAGATTTTTTTATCAGCTTGAGCGGGGATATTATATGAATATATCCAACAAAAAGGGAGGGATTATGACCGAACGTAATATCTTATCATTAGCAATTAAAATAATTGGGATTTTTGTGATTGCGCAAATGGTTTCATTTTTACCAATCACAGTTCTCGGTATCCAGCAATTATGGTCTATCTCATCGAACTTAATGAAAATCATGTCATTTTTCGGTACGATACTGACAACGGGATTAATAATCTATGTGGCTTTTTTTTCATTGCGCAAAGCGGATTTAATTGCTGAAAAACTTATTAATCAGGATAAGGAATTTACGGTATCAATTTCTTCTGGCTGGGAAAAATCAGCTTTTGTTCTCTCCTTAAGGATAATTGGTGTAATCTGGGTGATCAAATTAGCGCCAAATCTTGTTGATGCGATAATTAAAGCTATATTTCTGGCAAAGGATAGCTTATTTCATATTCAATTATATTTAGTAAAAAGTTTATTTGGAGGGATGTTTCAGCTGCTGATTGGATTATATTTAATTTCTGGAGGCATGCATATAGTTAATTTTGCATTTAAGCATAAATCATTGGTTACTAAAAAGTAAATTAAGGTATTTTATTTTAAATTAAATCCAGAGATTAATATAAGCTGCTGAATTTTAAAACAGCAGTTGAATAAATAACTTGTTTCAATCAATGGATAATGGATTCTAATTCAAACCCAGCTTTATTCGCATCATGACAATTAAATAAAATTCAAGCTTAAACCTGGGAGAATTTATATGAAAAAATCTATTTTTATCGCATTTCTGCTGAGCAGCGTGCTGATTATGCCTTGTTCCGCGGATCAGACTGTTCCTGATATGCTTCAACCCGCAGAAGCTGGCTGGCTGGATAATGAACTGCCGGTTGCGGATACGGATAATCTAAAATCAAAAAATGGTTTTGGCGCACAACTCTGGCTGACTAGTGATGACTCAATCTATGAGACTTGGGATACTCCGGAAATACCGAAAATAAAAACAACCAAAACCGCTGTGCGCAATCAACCGATTTTTGCCATATTTTTATTTACTAATCCCGGCATGGATAATCAATCCCAAGCCGATATTACTGCTGATGTAACCATCATCAGTCCGGATGGAGAGATTTATGGGGAATTTAAGGATATGGAAATATGGCAAAGAGAATATTTTTTTGCCGCGAATACACTTCAGCTGGCTGTGGGTAATTTAGGGATTTTAATTGAAGACGCGGATCAGCTCGGGGTTTACCAGGTTAAAGCAAGGATAAAAGACCGGATTAAAAACATATACCTAGATTTGCAAACCGAATTTACAGCTCAAGAAAACTAGTAGATTAGCAGTTAGGTTCCAGGTTTAGTGATAAGAATAAACCGTGTTTTTATGACAGTAATTGTAATGGCATTGCTGATTTAAACAACAAAGGAATAATTATGGATAAAGTTTTAATAAGTAAAATGATGTGGACAGTAGTTTTTCTGATGGGCATATTTTTTGTATCGATGTTTTCCAAAACTAAAGTCCGCCAAATTCAGCAGGAAAAGCAACTGGCCAAAAGCCGCTATTATACCCTCAAACGCTTAATCAGTGTTTTTTCCGTGATCCTGGCAATTGGGTTGCTTATCGGTGTTTGGGGAATAAATATAAAACACTTATGGGTAAGCATGACCAGTGTTTTAGCTTTGATTGCCGTGGCTTTTTTCGCAGTCTGGAGCTTGGTGGGCAATATCCTCGCCGGAATTATTATCTTTTTTACTGAGCCGTTTAAAATAAATGACCGGATTGAAATTTTGCCGGATAATATCAAAGGTAAAGTTATCGCGATAAATACATTTTTTATTTTAATTAGCGATGAAGATGAAAATATAATCAATATCCCTAATTCAATGGTATTTCAGAAATTTGTTAAACGGATTAAAAAGAAAAAAGTCTGATCAATAAATGTTTTGGCTGATTGCCAGTGATTTAATCAGGCTAGCCCAGGTTTTGCTGATTAAAAAAGATAAAGAGGGGGAATCATGAAAGTTTTAGCGATTAATGGTAGTCCAAGAGTTCAGGGCAATACCCATGAGCTGATTAAAAAAGTATTTGTTAGTTTAGAAGCTGAAGGGATTCAAACCGAAATCATCCAGGTCGGCGGAAAGAACATTAAAGGCTGTATTGCCTGCTATAAATGTTTTGAGAACAAAGATAAAAAATGTGCGGTTAAAAATGATATTTGTAATTCAGTAATTGAAAAAATGTTCGAAGCTGATGGTTTAATTCTAGGTTCACCAACTTATTTTACTGATGTTACGGCTGAGTTAAAAGCTTTGATTGACCGAACCGGATTTGTTTCTGGGGCTAATGGCGGACTTTTGCGCCATAAGGTCGGCGCTGCAGTTGTAGCGGTTAGACGCGGCGGAGGGATTCATGCCTTTGATACCATGAATCATTTGTTTCAGATCAGTCAGATGTTTATTGTGGGGTCCACTTACTGGAATCTGGGTTTTGGACGGGAAAAAGGTGAAGTGCTGAATGACAATGAAGGCATGAATAATATGACTAATCTGGGGCAATCCATGGCTTTTTTACTGAAAAAGCTTAATCCCTGAAAACAAAATACAATCCGCTGGATGATTTTCAAGAATGTATAATAATATTAGCTGGTTTGGTTAAAAAAGGAAGCTTACATGTCAGAGGATAGAGCAAGTAAAGATTTTCAGCATCAGCACAAGGGAAAAACCTCGGAAACTTTATTAGATAAAAAAATAATCTTAAATGCTTTAACCCTGCTTCCTGGGCAAATAATTCTTGATGCCGGCTGCGGCAATGGCTATATGTCCAAAGAGTTTGCCCGTCTGGTAAAAGCAAGCGGCAAAGTATATGCTTTGGATGCTGATCCAGCGGTAATCGAAATTCTAAAATCCCAAACCCAAGCAAGTATTATCGAGCCGTTTGTCGGAGATATCACCGCGCAAACAAAACTAAGGGCAGGCTCAATAGATTTTATTTATTTGTCAGCTGTATTTCATGGGTTTTCTCAGATTCAAATCCAGGGATTTATTAAAGAAGTTTTAAGATTATTAAAACCAAACGGGATATTAGCAATTCTGGAAATGAAAAAAATGGAAACTCCTTTTGGTCCGCCTTTAGCCATAAGAATTTCCCCGGAAGAGCTAAAACAAATAATCCCGTTAATCCCTAAACCAACAATCGCGATCAATGAATATTTTTATCTGCAATTATTTGAAAATTAAAAGAGTTGAACATTATTAAAAAAATAACATTAGATTAGCTTTTTGGTTATGACCGGAGATGAAAACGTATGGACTATAATCAAGAATTAAAATTCAGACAGATGTATGAGCAAGAACTATCGGACGATGCTCTGATCGAACTGGCTTTGGCCGATAAGGAGGATTATCAAGAAGGGGTTTATGCGCTGATCTGGGAAGCAATTAAAAAAAGAGGTTTAGAAGATCAGCTGAGCAAGCCAACGATTAATCCGGAGCAAGATTATTTTAATGCTGATGGCCGAAAATGGATTGATATGTATCAATATGCTGAGCCAATGATTAAATTGCGCATTGAAGCGTTTTTTAATGAATTAAATATTGCTTATGCGGATTTTCCGATTCTAAATAGGTTAGGACAGCCTACTGGCAGGGGAATAATAAAAGTCAGAGAAGACTGTATTGAGCAAGCGGAGAAAGTTATAATTGATTTTGAGGATGCCCAGCAGTTTCCGCAAATATTTATGGATGAGCAATTAATAAAAGATTCAGTTAACAATGTACTTAAAATAAACAATATTCCTGATTTTGAATCCATTGCTGATCAAATAGTTGATGAAATCAGGAAAAACAGCGCAAAAGAATAATTTAAGCAAATAGACTATTCAAGAGTTTTTTTAAGGTGCTGTGCATCAAGATAACTGGTATAATAGCTTTGTTCTCGCTGATTTATAAATAATGATTTCATAAAAGCGAATCATTTATTCAGGCTGGATGAAAACTGTAATTTTACTAATAAGAGGTATTTTACCGGCAATCTTTATGTTTAAACATAAACAAAGGAGGCTGATGAATTGGTATCTAGCGGGTTTTTTGAGTGCCGATATATAATTTAATTTAGCGGTAAAACAAAGGGATGCTGGTGATAAGTTATTTAAGCCTGATCCAATCCCGGAAAATGAACAGTAAAATCTGCTGAGTGTAATAGCAAGATAGGGGGGAATATGAAAAAAATTATTGGATTAGTGGTATGTTTAGGAATTTTGTTTGCTAGTGTGAGTATAAGTTATGCTGATTCCTGGAACGCAAGAAAAAATAAAGTAAAGCAAATGTTGAAAAAGAATAATCTGGTGACTTCTGATCGCTTTGAACTAGTGTATGCTCAGAAGCTTACAGATCGAATGGCCAATCATTTTGTTTATATTCTTCAGGATACGCAAACTGGCATGGAGTATTTAGTGTATACAGTCGGTGACGGGGATTCTACTCAAATCAATAATCTGGCGATTAGCCCTTTATTACAAAACTCCCTGCTGGGACAGCCTACTCCAAGTGTAAATAAAATCATCCCGAAATCTGCTCAAGCTGATGAACCTGATACGCTGGATTCTGAGGATAAAGAATCAGCAGAGCCAGAGGATGCAGCGGAACCTGAGGATCAAGAAGAAACTGATAAAAAAAAGTAAAGACTAAAGTTAAATTTTGAAAAATCGGACAGCTGGATTATTGATTGTTAACCCAGGAGGTTTAAAATGAATCTATACACTTTGCGTCAAATTTTGGGATGGTCTGCGGTTATTAATATCGGGCTTTTACTTTGGTGGTTTGGGATAATCGTGTTTGCGCGTACTTGGGTATATAAAGTCCATAGTAAATGGTTTAAAATCCCGGAAGAGCAGTTTTATGCGATTCATTATACAGGTATGATGTATTATAAATTAACTGTATTGGCATTGTTTATTGCGCCATATATTGCTTTGCGCATAATTGGCTGATACTAACCCCAGGTTATTATGTCTTTAGACCGTAAAAAACTCGCGCTAATACACATTATTAAAAAAGATCTTGGTTTGAGTGATGACCAGTACCGGGATATTCTTTTTCAGGCAGTGGGGGTTAGGAGCGCCAAGGATCTGACTGAGAAAAGCTTTCATAAGTTAATGAAACATTTTGTGCGCAGCGCTTATTATCGAAAAAGTCCCAGTGCCATAACCCTTAAGCAAAAAATGTATATTGAGTATCTTGCCAAAAAACTGGATTGGACGCAGGAGCATCTGATTAATTTTATCCATAAATATTATCATAAAACCGATATTGATTATCTGAGTAAAAAAGACGCGGCGCATGCTATTGAAGGATTGAAAAATATTAGTTTTCGCCAAAAATAATTACTCAAAGCATAATAATAAACTTGTTGAAGTTCAACTTTTGAGCTAATTGAGCAGTAAATGGAAAAGAAGAAAGGAACTAGAAAATGAATATGGAAAATGTTTTTAAAAGAGATGAAAGTTCTTCATCCGGAGAGGTTATAAGCGGAAATCTCTACAATCTGGTTATTGGTTTGGTATTGTGCTGGGGCTTTTTTATTAATTATTTAATTATTAAAAACATATCCTATCAGGCAATTGCTAGTATAAATCCGATTTTGTTTTTCATTGGATATTTAGGCAGCTGTTTTTTGGGAATATCGATGTTTAAATCATCGGATAATCCGCTGATCAGCTTTGTTGGTTATAATTTTGTGGTAATACCTTTTGGCTTTGTGATAAATCTGGTGGTTGCGCAGTATGATCCGATGATTGTGCAGGAAGCAATAAGAGTAACCGGCTTAGTAACTGCATTTATGATGCTGCTGGGCACATTGTTTCCGGATTTTTTCAAGAAAATTGTCGGAGGATTAACCATCGCCTTGTTTGCAGTGATAATAATTGAACTTATTGAGGTATTTATCTTTAAAGTGCATCATGGGATTTTAGATTATGCTGTAGTCCTTATTTTCTGCGGTTATATTGGTTATGATTGGGCCAGAGCAAACAGTATTCCCCGAACCTTAGACAATGCAGTGGACAGTGCGGCATCATTGTATATTGACATCATAAACCTATTCCTGAGAATTTTAAGAATCTTGGGCAAAAGAAATAACTAATTGGATAAATAGAGGTTTAAGCCTATGGATAAACAATCAATTGTGATTATTTTTTTGGGGATAATTACTGCTGCCTGGGGCGGTTGGCTGACTTATAATGGCTATCCGGCAATGTTTGATAGTGTATTAATGTTTTCAGCTGCGGTAGGAAAAGTCGGCAAATTTAGAGCTGCTATTTCCTTGTTTGTAAAATTAATTCCTTTGCTGTTTTTAGTTGGCGGTTCAGGTCTGCTTTTGCTCAAGCAATGGGGACTGCGTTTAGTGCATACAACCGTGTTTATTGATATATTTATAAACTTGTTTCGAATCGCGAGGCATTGTTTTTATTGGTTTAAACCCCTGGAGCCGATAGAGATTTCCGCACTTCAGTATTTCCTGGATCCTGCGATTCTGGCTATCGGCATGTTGTTTTTAGCTGAACTAATTATTCTAAATTTTAGCATGCAGTTAAAAAATGGATTACTTGATTAATTGATTAAATAAGCAGGAGGATGGGCATGAATGATGTGCAAATCGCGTATAGCGTTTTAGGCGCGCTGGGTCTGATTCTGGCAACTCTGGGCTATCTGATAAAATATAAAAATATGATTTATCTGGTTGCCGGAGTGTGCAAAAATGATAAAAGAATTAAAGATAAAATCGGATTCGCGGCTTTTGTCGGCAGCAATATGCTTGCTTTGGGTCTTGTATTATTTATCGGGGCTTTTATGATTTATAATAATGCCCAGCATAAACTATTAATAGAAATATTTCTTTTAGTCGGCATATTTATGGTAAGCAGCATCACTTTTAGGAATTCACGAAAGTATATTAGCAAAGAAAAAAAAGATGAACAAACAGCAAGTTAAAATATATTGCCTGGATAATAGATGAAGGATATTGTTCTTACCACCATTAATGCAAGATATACGCATTCTTCAGTTGCCTTAAGGTATTTATATGCTAATCTTAAAGAGCTGCGGGATCGTGCAATTATTCAGGAATATGATATATCAGATAATTGCCAGCAAATTGCTGAGCAGATATTAGCTTTAAACCCCAAGCTTGTTTGCCTGGGAATATATATTTGGAATGCCTTGGAATCTTATGCGGTAATTGAAATTATAAAAAAAGTTTATCCTGATATTTATATTATCCTCGGCGGTCCGGAAGTAAGTTATCAGCCGTTTAGAGTGGATTTTAGTTCCGCGGATTATATAATCCAGGGAGAAGGCGAAATAGCATTTTATAATTTAGCTAAGACCCTGCTTAACAATAATAAACCCAGCCAGAGAATCTTTGCCCCTGAACTAGTTGACCTTGAGCAGATTGAATTACCCTATCAGTATTATACTGATGAGGATATTAAAAATAGACTTATCTATGTTGAGGCATCACGCGGCTGCGTTTTTAATTGTGAGTTTTGCTTATCCTCAATTGATAAACAAGTCAGGTATTTTAATTTGGATAAAGTCTTGGCTGAGCTGGACAAATTATGGCTAAGAGGCTGCCGCGCATTTAAATTTGTTGACCGGACATTTAATCTGGATATTAATATCACCAACAAAATCCTCGACTTTTTTTTAGCCAAACAGTTGCCTTACTTTGCGCACTTTGAAGTGATTCCCGAGCACTTTCCAGATAGTTTTAAACAGCGGATTAAGCAGTTTTCCGATAAATCCCTGCAGCTGGAAGTCGGCATTCAGACCTTGAATCCTCTGGTTGCCCGGAATATAAACCGCAATTTGGATATGGAAAAAATTAAAGCTAATTTGATTTTTCTCGAGACCCAGACCCAGGCGCATTTGCATGTGGATTTAATTATCGGCCTGCCTGGACAGACAATCAAGAGCTTTGCCGATGATTTAAACAGCTTAGTAGCAATTACCAGCTCCAAGATTCAGCTGGGTGTGCTGAAAAAGCTGTCCGGAACAACAATATCGCGCCATGATCAGGAATTTAACATGGTTTATGCGGATTTACCGCCCTATGATGTATTGAAAACCAGCTTAATCTCCTATGAACAGATGCAGAAGCTCAAGCGCATGGCCAGGTTTTGGGAGATTACTTATAATAGCAATAATTTCAGCAATAGCCTTAAGCTGTTGTGGGAAGGTGGTGATGTTTTTAAAGGCTTTTTTGATTTCTCAGAATGGATTTATAGCCAAACACAATCTACATATCAGATATCGCTTAATCGGCTGGCAGAATTGCTGTTTAGGTATATAATAATTATAAAGGATAAATCCGATTGCTATAAAACAGAATTGGCTAATTTAATGATAAATGATATTTTAAAACATAAGCTAAGAAAAATCCCGGGGTTTTTGCGAGAATACGCATCGGAAATTCCGATGATCAAGAAATCAAGCTATAGCAGTTGATTTTATAGATTTAGGTTGTGAAAATATCTAAAAAAGGAGGGCGATTATGATTGGGGCAATAGATAGTAAGATCCAAGAAGCATTATTAGAAGCGATTCCGATTGAGTTCTCAATTATTGATGCTGATGATCAGGTTTTGGCCTGGAATAAACACAAGACAAGAATATTTAAACGGCCTGAGGCAGTGCTCGGACTTAATGTCCGCCATTGTCATCCTGAGAAAAGTCTGGCACAGGTGCTGAGAATTATTGAGGAAATGAAAGCCGGAAAAAGAGAGAAGGCAAGTTTCTGGATTGATATTTCAGGAGAAGCTGGAAAAGCTGCTAAAAAAGTTCTGATTGAATATTATGCGCTTAGAGCAAAAAACGGTAAATATATGGGTTGTCTGGAAGCTTCTCAGGATATTACGCAAATCCAAAAGCTTCAGGGTGAAAAAAGGCTGCTTGATTAATTAAGTTTAACAGAAAGGATTGATATGAAGGATTTTTTTGGTTTTAAAAAATTGGTTACACCGGTTATTGTGCAGATATTATTTTGGATGGGAATGACTGTATGGGGATTAAAACTTTTTGGATTGGTCAAAGAAATGATAATGATGCATGGGAAAACTGATATCATGGGGGCTGTAACCTTAATTATTGTCTGGCCATTAACCCTGAGATTATATTGTGAAATTATTATGCTGATCTTTAAAATTAACGAAAATCTCTTAAAACTAAATCAGAAAAATAATGCTTAATCGCTATTTGAATAAAGGATTATTGGATTAACCCCTGAATTAAAATGGAGATATATTATGTATCTGATGCTGTTAGCATTTATGGTTCCAGTTGTGTGCGCTACATTAGTATTGGTTACAACGATTCTGAAAATAATTAAAAGAATTAGCCTGCAAATTGATCAGCTGGAAATTAAAATATTGGATTTGGAAGCTAAAATAAGATGATTCTGATGTCTTAAAACTGGGAGCAATTGCTGATTTATCTAGCTTTAGTTGAGTGAGTGGTTTGAATCTTACATCCAGGATTTTAAAGCAAACACAGGAAAGGAGCGAGTAATGAACAGGATGAAAATAATGGGCTTATTTGTTTTAATCATTTTTTTAACTGGTTTTAATCTAACATTAGTTCAAGCTGGAACTTCAGATATAGATTTTATTCCCATAAACCATGCTTCGTTTATTATTAAATCAGCAGCTGCGGTTATTTATGTTGACCCGATTGGCGCTCAAGACCAATACAGCAGTTTTGCTGCTCCGGATATGATTTTAATAACTCATAGCCATCAGGATCATCTTGATCTTAAATTAATTAATGTCCTAAAACAGGAAAATACTGTAATTATTGGTCCGGAAGATGTGATTAAACAATTGGGATTTGGCACAGTGATGACTAATGCTACTCAGAAACAATTTAAGGATATGCTGATTGAAGCGATTCCAATGTACAATACTACTGCAGACCGGCTTCAATTTCATCAAAAAGCCAAGGGTAATGGTTATGTACTTAATCTTGAAGGAAAAAGAATTTATATTTCCGGCGATACTGAAGATATAAAAGAAATGCGCCAGCTTAAAAATATTGATTATGCGTTTGTTTGCATGAATCTGCCTTATACCATGACAGTAGAACAGGCAGCATCAGCTGTGCTGGAATTCAAGCCTAAGGTTGTTTTACCGTATCATTATAAAGGCCCGGACGGAGATAGTGACCTGGAAAAGTTTTGTTCATTAGTAAGTGCTGATAAATCTATTGTGGTAAGATTAGAAAACTGGTATAAAAATTAAGCGGAATCAGCATATTTGACTTTGGGGGGGGGCTTATGGCTTTTTTTGAATGGCAGGATGACTTTAGCGTGCATGTTCGGGAAATTGATCAGCAGCATAAAAAGCTAATTGTAATGATAAATGATATTCATTTAAATTTATTTAAATATGCACGATTAGACTTACAAAGCAAAGTGGTTAATGCCATGATAGAGTATGCGGCAGATCATTTTCAGACTGAAGAAAAATATATGGCAGAATTTAATTATCCGCTCAGCATTGAACATATGGCGGAACATGATAAATTCCGCAAAAAAACAAAAGAGCTTAAGCTGAAAATGCAAAAACAGGGATATGTTATGTCTATGGAGTTACTATCTTATCTTAAGATTTGGTGGAAAAAGCATATTCTTATTACTGATATGAAGTATTCTGAATTTTTTAATGAGCATGGGCTTAAATGAAAATAACTGATAATATATATGCTTTAAAACATAATTTTAAAATACCTTTAAGGGCTGATTTAAGTATTGATCGGTTTGCTTATTCGTTTATTATTCTCGGTAAAAAACATGTTTGCCTGGTTGATTGCGGCGTGCATGATTCCTATAATCAGATTATGGAATACGCGCATGGTTTGGGCCGAAGCAAAGAGGATATTTCAACTCTGATCCTTACTCATGCTCATCCTGACCATATTGGCGCTGCGGCAGCAATAAAAGCTAATACCGGCTGTACTGTTATTGCGCATAAACTGGAAAAACCATGGATTGAGGATATTGCTTTGCAGTACGCGCAAAGGCCGGTTCCGGGATTTAATACTTTGCTTAAACAATCAGTTATTGTTGATCGATTAATCGATGAAGCTGAATGTATTGTGCTGGATAATCAAATAGAAATTAAATTCATAAACAGCCCTGGACATTCAAAAGGCAGTTTATCGGTATTAATTCATCCGGACAATGTGCTGATTTGCGCTGACGCATTAATTCTGCCCGGGGGGTTTCCGATATATGAGGATTTTACTCAGACAATTAATTCAGTTAAGAAATTAAGAAACATAAAAGGCTTGGCTGTGCTGCTTAGTTCTTGGTCAGAACCGGAATTTGGAGATGCGATTTATCAAACCATGGATCAGTCGCTTGATTATTTAAGCAGGGTTCATAATGCGGTTATTCAAACAGCGCGGCAATCTGAATTAACTCCCCTGGAGCTTTGCGCAAAAGTCGTGGAAAAGCTTAAACTGCCGGTTGGGGCAATAAATCCCTTGGTTGCCGCGTCTTTGCAGGTAAATATTAAAGCCGGAAATTTAATTATTTAATTAAATAGGAATAAATAAATGTTAAAAAAACACTGCAAATATATTGTGCTATTAGTAAGTATTGGTTTAATCATCGGCTGTTCAAATACGGAAAAAAATACTAAAGGATTGATCGCCTATTCTAAGGATAATGTGCCGATTTCCTATTCAGTGTATGGTAAAGGCGAGATTAGTCTTGTTTTTGTGCATGGTTGGAGTTGTGACAGCCGTTACTGGGATAAGCAGATTCCTGAATTCAGCCGCAAGTATCAAGTGATTACTCTTGACTTAGCGGGTCATGGCCATTCTGGATTTGATCGGAGAAACTATACCATGGATTTGTTTGGGGAGGATGTTGCTGCAGTCATCAAAAAATTAGATGCTAAAAAAGTTATTCTTATCGGCCATTCAATGGGCGGAGCAGTGATTGCCCAGGCTGCCAAAAAGCTGCCGAATATCGCGATTGGTCTTATCGGTGTGGATACTTTTCATAATGTTGAGTCAAAATATACAAGTGAAGAATTAGACGCGTTGATTGGATCATTTACAATAGATTTCAAAAAAGAGGCTGATGCTTTTGTGCGCGGCATGTTTAGACAAGGCACTGACCCTGATTTGGTTGAATGGATAACTGCTGATGTGTCTGCTGAACCGTCTTTTGCAGGGATAAGCGCATTAAGGGAATATTTGACGGGTTTTGTTAACGGACAAGAGGCAGAGATATTCAAGCAAGTCAGGCTTCCGGTAAGAATGATCAGCGCTGATTTATGGCCGATTGATTATGCTGCCAATAGAAAACATATGCAAAGTTTTAATGCGGTTATTATGCCTAAGACTGGTCATTTTTTAATGCTGGAAAGGCCGGATGAGTTTAATGATATTTTAGCTGATACTATTGACTGGATCACAAAATAGTTAATTTTTTTCTTGAATAAAACTGTGTGCTTATGGCTGATGAAAAGACAGCAATTAAAACAAAAAATGCGGATGCCTGATTTTATTATTTTGCTGCTTTTGCAGATAGAGATTATCTGGATTAATTTTTAAACTGGACAAAAGCCTGTTTTTTGTATAGATTATTGCTGTGGACGTGTAAATTTTAAATGCCATAGTGCATAAAAGGAGGTAATGATATGAAGGGTGATAAAAAGGTTTTAGATACACTTAATAATTTGCTTGCGGATGAACTCACAGCGATCAACCAGTATATAGTGCATGGTGAAATTAATGATGATTGGGGTTATGAAAAAATCAGTAAAGCAGTTGAACAAAGAGCGATTGGCGAAATGAAGCATGCGGAAAAACTGATTAAAAGAATTCTTTTTCTTGAGGGAATGCCGATTGTGACTAATTTAAAGAAAATATCTATTGGCGCGAAACTGGAAAAACAGTATGCCAATGATAAACAGGCGGAAGAAATGGCAATTAAGGCTTACAATGATGCGATTGCCTTGGTGACTAAAGCCGGAGATAATGGTACTGCGGATTTGCTGAAGAGTATTTTGGCTGATGAAGAAGCGCATATTGACTGGATTGAAGCGCAGGAGCAACAGATCAGTCAAATGGGGCTAGCAACTTATCTTACCGAACAGATCAGTTAAGCGCTAGTATATAGTATTTTAGCGGATTTATTAATTTAACCGCCAGTCTGGAAAAAAATCAGACTGGCGGTTTTTTTCTTGATTATTGGGTTTATTTGTGTTATATTATACTCAGACTCAGAACTAAATTTCCCTGCCATGCTTGTGGCGCTTGGTAATTTTATGAACCAATAAATGATTAAAGGGAACCTAACTTCAGCTGGCTCGTGGGCCAGTTGGGAGGGTACCCACCTGGGAAACCAGGTTCAATAATTGCCAGGTGCTCACGGCAAAGTGCGGGGAATTTTTTTATTCTTTAAAATTTTCCTGACCATTATGCAAGATAAAAACGATCTTTTTACCGGCAGAAGCCTGGATAATCCAAGAAATATATCAAAAGATGCTCCCCTTGCTCTAAGAATGTGTCCCAAAACATTAAATGATTTTGTTGGGCAAAAACATCTCTTAGCTGAAGGAAAACTATTGCGTCGCCTGATTGATTCAGACAGAATCCGATCGCTTATTCTCTATGGAGCTTCAGGCACTGGTAAAAGCGCGCTTAGTTTTTTAATCAGCACGATTACTCATTCTGCTTTTGTCTCTGTTCATGCTGCTGTTGCCGGGGTTAAAGAAGTAAAAGCCGAGCTGGCAATGGCAAAAAAGCTCAAAACCGCTACTGGTAAAAAAACAATTCTGTTTATTGATGAAATCCATCGGTTTAATAAAGCGCAGCAGGATATTTTACTTAATGATGTTGAAATGGGCAATGTGATTCTGATTGGGGCTACAACCCATAATCCTTTTTTCTATATTATTCCCGCGCTTGTCTCAAGATCGCACATTTTTGAATTTAAGCCGCATACTCAGGATGATCTGTTTTTAATTCTTAAAAGGGCAATAACTGATAAGCAAACCGGATTTGGAAATATGCTATTAATTGTCGAGGATCAGGCTTTAAAACATTTATGCTTATACAGTGACGGCGATGCCAGGCGTGCGCTTAATGCTCTTGAAGTGGGAATACTTACTACCCCGGAAAGCGCTGATCAGAAAATCCATTTTACGCTCGAAGTTGCCCAAGAGTCAATTCAAAAGAAAATTGTAAGATATGATCGCAATGGTGATGAGCATTATGATACAATATCAGCATTCATAAAAAGCATGAGGGGTACTGATCCGGATGCGGCTTTATACTGGCTGGCTAAAATGATTTATGCTGGTGAAGACCCCAGGTTTATTGCCCGAAGAATTTTGATTTGCGCCAGTGAAGATGTGGGCAATGCTGATCCTAGAGCATTAGAGATTGCCAATGCCGCATTCCAGGCTGTGGAGGTGTTGGGCATGCCGGAAGCAAGAATTCCTTTAGCTCAGGCCACGGTTTATATTGCTTGCGCTCCGAAAAGTAATGCCGCGTATATCGGTCTTGAGACGGCATTAAAGGATGTGGAAAATTATCTGTCGCAAGAGGTGCCTGCGCATTTAAAAGACGCATCATATAAAGGGGCAGAGACTTTGGATAGAGGAAAAGATTATAAGTATGCGCATGATGGGGAAAATCACTATGTTAAGCAGGAATATCTTGCGCAGAATAAAACATATTATGAACCAACATCTATTGGCTATGAAAAGAAGATAAAAGAATGGCTGGATTATCTAAAAAAGAAAAAATAAAAAAATATTTGCAATGCATAACTGTTAAAAAAAATAAATCTGTGTTCGAGGTTTTTTTAACAAGCATGCTTTTTGTCTTGTCGAGTTTTTATCGTTTTATCCTGATCTTACGCTTGGGGTTTTATGATCTGGGAGTATTTCCGGTTTATAACTCTAGGCTTAAGGTGATAAGTGTGGGTAATATTACTGTCGGCGGCACTGGCAAGACTCCGCTTGTAGCAATGATCGCTGAGTTTTTGCTGAGGAAAAAACAAAAAGTCGCGATTATAAGCCGTGGTTATAAAGCAATGAATACTGAATCAGGACTGGTTGCTGATGAGCCTTTAATGCTTACAAAACAACTGCCGGATGCTAATATAATTATTAATGTAAACAGATTAGAGGCAATAAAAAGTCTTGAAGCACAGGGGAATAAGGAAGTTGTTATTCTGGATGATGCTTTTCAGAACTGTGGAATTAAGAAATCTCTGGATATTGTTTGTATTAACAGCTTGAATCCTTTTGGTAATAATTATCTTATTCCTTGCGGAATATTGCGTCTGCCTTTTGCATATTTAAAACGAGCGGACATTTTTGTTCTAACGCATTGTGGAAAAAAAGATAAGAACAGTGCTCAGATAATCGAGCAGCTGCGTAAATATAATCAGAATGCCTTAATCTGTAAAACCCGGCATGTTCCGGAGTGTTTTTATGATTTTTATTCTGATCAAACGCAAAGCTTGGAGAGTCTAAAGGGTAAAAAGATAGCGATTGTTTGCGCTATTGCGCAGCCGGATAATTTTAAAATAATGCTTGAGTCTTTGACAGCAGATATTGGATTAAAGTTTTATTTCCCGGATCATCATAATTTTAGTCAGACTGAGATAAAAAATATATTGGCTGAATGCGATGCTCAGGGCATTTCTTTGCTTGTAACTACGGCAAAGGATGAGCCAAGATTGAAGTTGTTTTTTAACCAAGACCAATATGCTGCTCAGAAATTAAAAATATTAGTCTTGAAAATTAAAATTAGTTTGGAGGAAAATGAAGAAGGATTCATTGATCGCTTATCTTCTATATTTGCCGCTTAGTCTAATTGTCCTGTTCACCCGGATATTGCCTATTCAGACTGTGCTTAATTTTGGCAGCTTTGTTGGTAAAATAATCTATATTTTTTCCAGCAAAAGAAGGAAAGTCTGTAATAATAACTTAAAAGCAGCTTTTGGGGCGCAGATGAGTTATCAGCGCAGGGAAAGGATTACTAAAACTATTTTTAAGAATTTTGGGCTTAGTTTTATTGAGCTTTTTTTAATGCCCAGAATGAGCAGTAAGTTTTTTGGCAAACATACCAGTGTCCAGAATATAGAAAGAGTTTCTGAGGCACTTAAAAAAGGTAAAGGAATCGTATTCCTCAGCGCGCATTATGGAAATTGGGAATTAGCAGCAAGTATATCAGCGCATAATGGCCATAAGATGCATGCTTTAGCTAGGGTGCAAAAACCTTATTTTCTCAATGACATGCTAAATCATTTTCGCCAAGTGCGCGGGACAACTGTTATTCAAAAAGGCATGCAGCTTCGGGAAATCCTTAAAAATCTTAGAAATAACGGAATTGTCGGTTTGATTGGTGATCAAAGCGGTAAACAGGGCAAAAAAGTTGATTTTTTTGGCCGGCCGATTTTTTTAGCAGACGGCGCGTTCAGGATTGCCGCGCAAGCTGGCAGTGTGGTTTTACCTGCTTTTAATATCAGACGGAGCAATGGTTTTTCGCATGAATTGATCGTTGAAAAACCTATTGAAAAAAATGCAGAGGAAAATATCGAAGAGTTTGTTGAACGAGCTGTGCTTGAATATAGAGATTTGCTGCAAAAGTATATTATTCAATATCCTCACTTATGGCTGTGGGGAAATCGTCGCTGGAAGCATACTTCGGCAAGAACGGTTTTAATTTTAAGAGATGGAAAGACTGGACACTTGCGCCAGGCACAAGCAGTAGCTAAATCAATTGCTCGTCAAACTGCTCCAGTTAAAATAGTCGAACTTGATGTAGTTTTTAAAAACAGTTTTGCTGAGAAATTATTAAATTTATTTACTATTTCTTATGGTAAACGGGTAAAGTTTCCGCTGAAGTTTCTATGTTTAGCCTTAGAAAAAAATTGTTATGAAAAACTAAGAGATGCTTATTCTGATATTATTGTTACTACTGGTTCTTTAACCCGGGCGGTAGGGTTGTTGCTTGGTATTGAAAACATGTCCAAGGTTATTAGTGTGATGAAGCCTGTTCCTTTTTCCGAAAATGATTTTGATTTATCGATTATTCCAGCGCATGACTTTCCGATTGAATCAGATAGAGTTGTTATTAGTAATGGCGCTTTAAATATTGTTACAAGTCAGTATTTAAAAGATATGTTAGGCCAGATGCCTGCTGAAATAAAAAACTCGCAAACGCTAAAAGTTGGTTTATTGATTGGCGGTAACTCAAATTGCCATTCTTTAAATCTGGATATAATCAGTAAAATTACACAACAAATAAAGCGATTTGCAGATGAAAATGATGCGGAGATTTTATTCAGCACCTCACGGCGAACGCCGAAAGAAATCGATGTTTATTTGCATAAGCAATTCGATAATTATCCAAAAGCGGTCTTTAAAGTGTTTCCCAATGAACATAATCTTGATTACAGCATTGGTGGTATTTTAGCTGTTTGTCCTGTAGTTGTTGTTACCAGTGAGAGTATATCGATGGTGTCTGAGGCTGCTAGTTCTGGTGCGTATACAATAACTTATCCTTTATTGAAAAAAAATAGACCGCAGAAAATTAAACACGAGATTTTTATTGATAATCTGGAAAAACAAAAAATAATCCGCAAAGCTGAATTTGCGACTCTTTACGATGAATTAATGAATTTTAAGGAGAAAAAATTTAAATTAAAAAAACTGGATGATGGCCATGATCTTGATAACGCTATTAAAGAAAAGATTATAAAATAAAATTTATGAATGTATTGCAAATTATTCCCCAACTTGAAAGCGGCGGTGTAGAAAGAGGTACAGTTGACCTTGCTGAGGCTCTAATCAGTAAAGGGCATAAGGCTATTGTCGTGTCTGCTGGAGGCCGTCTTGTTGAACAGCTTGAAAGAATGGGGGCAAAGCACTATAAGATGGCTGCTCAGAAAAAGTCTTTGTTTAGCGTGCTTTGGTGCGCTTTTAAGCTGGTCAAAATTATCAATAAAGAAAACATAGATATTGTGCATGCCCGAAGCCGGGTTCCTGCCTGGATTAGTTTTTTTGCCGTACCGCGTACAAAGGCAGTTTTCATTACCACCTGTCATGGTTATTATAGTAAGCATTTTTTTAGTAAAGTCATGGGCTGGGGAAAATGGGTTATTGTGATCAGTCAGATAATTGGAAGATATATGGCTTGTGATTTTCATGTTCCCAAAGAAAAAATGCGTTTAATTTATCGCGGGGTTGATCTTAATGAATTTAAGCAGAAAAAAATATATGACTCAGATATAAATACAGATAAAAAAACAATTGGCATAATCGGGCGAATCACACCGATTAAAGGCCATATTAATTTTATTAAGTCATTGCCGGGGATATTCAGTGAGTTCCCCCAAGCAAAAGCTGTAATTGTCGGAGAGGCGCCGACTAATCGTCAAGATTATTATAATGAATTACAAGACTTGGTTGAAAATCTCAATTTAAAACATAAAGTTGAATTTCTTGGTAATGTGAAAAATGTTCCTCAGATTTTGGCCAAACTTGATGTTTTGGTAATGGCTACAACTACTGAGGAGGCTTTTGGCCGAGTTTTGATCGAAGCCGGGGCTGTGGGGGTGCCGGTTGTGGCAACACGCGTTGGCGGGGTTGTTGAAATTATTGATAATGAAGTCAATGGTTTACTGGTTGAGCCATCTGATCCGTATGAGATTTCACAGGCGGTTTTAAGATTTTTAAAAGATGATAAACTAGCTAAAAAATGTATTAAAGCTTTTCGTAAAAAAGTAGTGGATAATTTTTCGCTCGCGTCACTGGTAACTAAAACAATTGCTGTTTATGAAGAAGCAATTGAGAAAAAGCGGATACTTATTATAAAATTGGGAGCTTTGGGGGATGTAATTCTGATATCTCCGGCGCTAAAAGCGATAAGGGAAAAGTTCCCTGATGCCTATATTAGCTTACTTGTTAAAAATGAGTTTAAATCAATTGTCCAAAGATGTCCGTATATTGATAATTTAATAGTGCTTAAGAAGAAAGAACTGGGGCATATTCTTAAACGTGTTCTATTTTTAAGAAAACGTGAGTTTGATATTTCAATTGATTTTCAAAATAATAATCTTAGTCATTTTATCAGCTTTGCTGCTGGAATAAAGCAGCGTTATGGGTATAAAAATAAGAAAATGGGCTTTCTTTTAAATAATCCAAGTTTATTTACTAATCCTGATTGTGATCCGGTTACTCATCAGTTTAGGATGTTGAAAAAACTTGATATTCCTGAGCCTACTGATAAAAAAATCAATTTATGGATTGCTGAGCGTGATAAGGAAAGTATTGATGAATTTCTTAAAGATAATTGGTTTAATCAAGATCAACCGTTGGTTGGGATTAATCCATTTGCTAGTCAGAGATGGAATACTAAGTCATGGTCAGCTGAAAATTATGCGATGGTAGCTGATATGCTTTCTAATAAATTTCATGCGCGGATTGTTTTTACTGGGACAGCTAATGAACGGATGAAAATCAAGCAAATAATATCACTCACAAGTTGTAAGCCGATAAATGCTGCAGGGAAAACAACAATAATGGAGCTTGCTGCTCTTATTAAAAAATGTTCGGTGTTAATCAGTGTCGATAGTGCTCCATTGCATATTAGCGCCGCGGTAAATACTCCTTTTGTCGCATTGTTTGGACCAACAGATCCAGCGCGGCATTTGCCATTTTCGGAGAAATTTGGTTTAATATGGAAAGGGCTTGAATGCAGTCCTTGTTACAGTACGAAATGTTTTCGTAAATCCTGTATGATGGAAATAACTGTAGATGAGGTTTTTGAGGCTGCAAGTAAACTTCTAAATAATATAAAGATTAGGACTTAAATGAAGATATTATTACTGACAACGCATATGAATTTTGGGGGAATAAGTTCTTATACTTTTTCTCTGGCAAAGATTTTAGTTGAACTAGGGCATGATGTTTACTGTGCATCTTCAAATGGGGATATGTGTGCGCAGCTGGAAAAAAATGGGATTCATTATCTGCCGATTCCGATTAATACTAAATCCGAGCTTAGCCCCATGGTTTTGATCAGCCTAGTTAAACTTTTATTTTTAAATAATAAACTGAAGTTTGAGATAGTTCATGCCCAAACCAGGGTTACGCAAGTGCTTGCTTGGCATTTTAGCAGAATAACTAAAATTCCATACGTGACTACTTGCCATGGGTTTTTTAGAAAACATATTGGGCGGCAATTATTCCCTTGTTGGGGGCAAGTGGTATTTGCAATCAGCGATGCTGTAAAAAAACATTTAATGATTGATTTTTATGTTCCAAGTAAAAAAATTGCTCTTGTGCCAAACGGGATTGAGGTTGAGAAGTTTACAGTTGCCGAAAAAAGGCTAGACCCGAAATATAAAGACAGAACAGTGGGGATTATCGCAAGGCTTTCCAGTGTTAAAGGCCATATTTATTTAATTCAGGCGATGGCTGAAGTTATCAAGGAATTTCCCGATGCTAGACTTTTTATTTTTGGACAGGGAAAAAATAAATATGAACTTGTGCGTTTGGTTGAAAAGCTTAAAATAACTGAAAAGGTTTTTTTCTTGCCTGCTGTTTCCAATACCGCTGAAGTTTTGCAGGAAATTGATATTTTTGCTATGCCTTCTATTCAGGAAGGGTTAGGGTTATCGATTCTTGAGGCGCAGGCAAGTGGTTTACCTGTTGTGGCTTCAAATGTGGGCGGCATACCAACAATTGTTAAACATGATGTTTCAGGATTATTGTGCAAACCTAAAGACCCGGGAGCATTATCAGGTGCTATTTTAAGATTAATGGAGGATAGAACTCTAGCGATGCGTCTAGGACAAAAAGGCCGCAGAGATGTAGAATCGTTTTTTAATTTACAAACCATGACTAGTAAGATTGAAAAAGTATATAAAGAGGTTTTGGGTATACAATGAAAAAAAAGCTAATAATAATTAATATAGTTTTAACTGCTATTGCCTGTATCAGTTTGTTCTCTTTGTTAAATAAATCGTATGCGATTCCAGTATTAATGTATCATAGTATAAATACTGGCGCGGCTGGATCCAGGCTTATAGTTGAACCAGATACATTCAGAAAACAGATGAAATTTCTAAAAGATAAAAAGTTTAATTGTATATCGCTTGATGCATATGTGGAACTATTAAAAAGCGGCAAAAAGCCAAAAAGTAAGGCTGTTGTGATTACTTTCGATGATGGGTATGAAGATAATTATTCTCAAGCTTTTCCTGTACTCAAGGAATTAAGTATTCCAGCTACTATTTTTATTGTTACTGATTGGGTGGGTAAAAAAAATATGCTGACCTGGTCTCAGCTTGAGGAAATGGAAAAAAATAATCTGATTGAAATCGGGAGTCATTCAGTGACGCATAATATGCTGACTAGAATGCCAAAAGAAGCGGTCATAATTGAAATAGAGCAATCAAAACAAATATTAGAAAAAGCGCTTAATGTGCCAATTAATTTTTTTTGCTATCCTACGGGGGCACACAGTGATTTTATAAAGGAGCTGACAAAACTTGCAGGATATAAAGCGGCTTGTGCTACAAGTGTTGATAAAAGAACGGCATTAGACGACTTGTTTGCAATCCGGAGGATTAGAATATCTCAGTCAGCGGATAATTTATTTGTTTTTAAAGTGCAGGTTTCCGGATATTATAATTTTTTAAAAGACCGGAGAATAAAGCAGGGTAAATGGAAAAAATATTAATAATTAATGTGAATTGGCTCGGCGATGTGGTTTTTTCAACTCCGGCCCTTAAAGCCTTAAGGAATCATTTTCCGAATGCTTATATCAGCTGTTTGGTTATTTCACGTTGCGAGGAGGTTTTAAAAAATAATCCGCGAATAAATGAAATAATTGTTTATGACGAGCATGGTAAACATAAATCCTTATTGGCCAAAATTAAATTTATTCGCTATTTAAGAAAGAAACATTTTGATTCAGTTTATATATTGCATCCATCTCTTAGGCGGGCAATGATTGGTTTTCTTGCGGGCATTCCAAATCGAATCGGCTATAGCACAAAAAGAAGAGGGTTTTTACTAACTCAGTCTATTCCGGTTAATCCTGAATCCATGCATAAAATAGATTATTTTTTATATTTATTAAGTCAGGTGGGAATCTTGACAGTTGATCGTAAATGTGAATTCTTTCTAAGTGAAAAAGATAAGAATGATGCTAGTTTAATTCTGGAACAAGCTGGAATTAAAACGAACGATCGGTTTGTTGTGTTTAATCCAGGTGGAAACTGGTTGATGAAACGTTGGCCGGTAAAACACTTTGCGGTGCTTGCTGATTGGCTGATTAAAAAGAAAAAAGTTAAAGTTGTTATTGCTGGAGCGAAAAGTGATAAAGTCTTAGCGCAGCAAATAGTTAATAAAGTAAAATCAAAGCTTTCAGTGATAACGGGATTAACCACATTACATCAGTTAGCAGCCGTGATGGTTCAATCCCAATGCGTAGTTACAGCTGATTCGGGTCCGATGCATATCGCGGTTGCAGCGGGTGCTAAAACAGTGGCGATTTTTGGGCCAACATCGCCAGAGCTTACTGGCCCTATTGGCACGACTAAAGCAGTGATTTTACAACAATCACTTGGATGTGAAGTGCCTTGTTATAAATCTGATTGTGAGAATAATCTTTGCATGGAAAAAGTTACTCCTCAGATGGTATATGACGAGTTAATTAAAATTTTACGATGAGGAATGATGTATGTTAAGACGAAATTTAGTATTAAGCGGTATTTTTATTTGCTTATGTTTATCTGGATGTGGGGTTAAATCTAAAGTACTAAACAATGTTCCCGAGCAGGAACAAGAACAGTTAGAAAATATTGAGCATAAGATTTTACCTCCAATGGGTAAACTTACTGTTGGAGAAAAGCTTTCGTTTAAAATTAGTTGGTTGGGGATAAGTGTCGGTCAGGCAACTTTAATGGTTAGAAGTACAGAAAAAATAGAAGGTCAGGAAGCAGCACTTGTTGAATTAAGCGCTTGTTCTACTGGTTTTTTTAGACTGTTATACAAAGTTGATGGAATAATACACTCGTATGTAAATTTAGATACTTTTAAACCAATTAAATATGACTCTGATACGCGGATTAATAAAAAAATTATTGTTAAAAAAATGAAATATGATTTTAAAGAAAATAAAGTTTATGCCGAAGACAAAAAAGATAAATATATTGTAGATATCACTGATGAAACATTAGATCCTTTAGGAGTATTTTATTATTTTCGAAAAAACAAAATTGTTTTAAATGAGCCTATTGATATTTTAGTAAACGGGGGAAAGAAAAATTTTCCCGTTAGAGTTTTTAGCCATAGTGAGCGGCTTATAAAAGTTCCAGCTGGAACTTTTTGGGCATTTCAAGTTGAGCCTACTGATGAATCGGAGCGGCAATTTGATGATGCTCTAAATGCTGAGGGTAGTATGCGGATTTGGTTTAGCTCGGATGAACGCAGGTTACCTCTGCTTATTGCTTTAAGAGTGCCTGTAGGTTCGGCTGTTGCTACTTTAATGACAATTGAACATATAGAATCTGAATTGACTCAGAATTAGCGTTGTGTTAAAATAATAACTTACGAAAAATTAAAATAGTAAAGGATGCATAAATGTCAATAGCTGAGAAACGTGTTTTAGACTTATTGCGTGAGTTCCATAAATCCAATATACTTGTTATCGGGGATTTGATTTTAGATAAATTTATTTGGGGCGATGTAAGCCGGATTTCCCCTGAGGCACCTGTGCCTGTAGTTCATGTAAATAATGAATCATCTATGCCAGGTGGTGCGGCAAATGTATCGTGCAGCATTAATGCTCTAAATGGTAAGACATCTATTTTGGGGGTTATTGGTAATGATAGAGATGGGCGGATGCTTAAAAAACAACTTAAACGTTTTGCTGATATTAAAGGCCTTATTACCGATAGAGAAAGACCCACAATTTTAAAGACAAGAATAGTCGCGCGGCATCAGCAGTTAGTACGTGTTGATCGTGAACAAATAGGTGAATTTAGTAAAAAAACAACAGATAAAATAATTAGTTATATTAAAAACAATGTAGATTCTTTTGATGCAATAATAATCGAGGATTACGGCAAAGGTGTTATTAGTCCTAACCTTATTAAAGCAGTTGTATCTATTGCTAAAAAAAAGAATATAATTGTTACCGTTGATCCCAAAGAGGATCATTTCTCTTATTACAAGGGAGTAACTTGTCTTACTCCCAATCAGAATGAAGCAGAAAAAGCGATTGGCATAAAAATAGTTGATGAAGCATCATTGTTTGCTGCGGGAAAAAAGTTTTTGCGAAAGCTTAATTGTGCGGCGGTATTGATTACTCGCGGAGAAAATGGTATGTGTTTGTTTGAAAAAGGAAAAAAACCTGTACAAATTCCTACAAGAGCTCAGGAGGTTTTTGATGTTTCTGGCGCAGGGGATACTGTAATCGGCGCTTTTACCTTGGCTCTGGCAACTGGCGCAACAATGCAAGAGGCTGCACACATTTCTAATTATGCTGCTGGAGTTGTTGTGGGTAAAGTCGGGGTTGGTACCTGTACACAAAAAGAACTTATGGAAAAATTTTTAATTCAGGAAAAGTAATGATTCCGAAATTGTCTGCTAGGCCGCAGCAATTTCGGACTAAATTCGCGTAGGCTGAGTTTACGTCGTGAAGAACACTCCGTAAGTCAGGCGCTCATTTAAGGAGAAAATAGTTATGCTTACAATAACTGAAATTCAAGAAATACTTCCACAGGAATATCCATTTCTATTGATTGATCGAATTCTTGAAATCGAGGAAAATAAGCGCATAGTTGCTATAAAAAATATAACTGCCAATGAGCATTTTTTTACAGGTCATTTTCCTAAAGAACCGATTATGCCGGGTGTATTGATTTTAGAAGCAATGGCTCAGGCAGCGATAGTCTTATTTGCAAAGAGCAAGCATGTTGTTAAAGAAAAAGTAAAATATTATTTCGCTAAAGCTGACATTAAATGGAAATCTCCGGTAGTTCCCGGTGATCAGCTGCGGCTTGAAATCGTTTCAGAAAAAATGCTTTTGTCTGGGGGGATTATGTCAGCACAAGCTTTTGTGGGAGATAGGGTTGCGGCGGCTGCAACCATTGGTTTTAGCGTAAAACATCTCGACGATAAAAAAAAATAAAAAAAAATAAAAAAAAACGCTTGACAGTATTTGTTTAAAAAGGTATACTCTCACTTACGTTCAAGATTACAAAGAAGTACATTGACAATAAAAACAATTATTTGTAAGATAAAAATCTTTACCGATGGTTTTTGTAATGAAGTTTTTCTGAGGAGAAATAATATTTAAATCACCCGAAAAAACTTTTAGCTTTATACAAACAGGGACATCATAGGATGTCCTCTTTTTCATAATTGCTCTTTGTAAAATTAAAAAATATATAGCCAAGCTCAAGTCAAAATGCCAATGAGCAAACTTTTCTTTTGGAGAGTTTGATCCTGGCTCAGAACGAACGCTGGCGGCGTGGATTAGGCATGCAAGTCGTGCGATCCTTCGGGATAGCGGCAAAAGGGTGAGTAACGCGTGGAAAATCTACCCTTAAGTAAGGAATAACCCTTCGAAAGAAGAGCTAATGCCTTATATGACCACGAATACACAAGTATTTGAGGTGAAAGGTGGGGACCTTCGGGCCTACCGCTTATGGAGGGTTCCGCGTCCTATTAGCTAGTTGGTGAGGTAATGGCTCACCAAGGCGAAGATGGGTAGCTGGTCTGAGAGGATGGTCAGCCACACTGGGACTGAGACACTGCCCAGACTCCTACGGGAGGCTGCAGTCGAGAATCTTTTGCAATGGGGGAAACCCTGACAATGCGACGCCGCGTGAGCGATGAAGGCCTTCGGGTCGTAAAGCTCTGTTTGC
>JAZDHZ010000005.1:0-20978 GCA_043805415.1 Candidatus Omnitrophota bacterium
AGGACGAGGCCATAACCGCGATTACCCACGCGGTCAGACGCTCCCGCGCCGGATTAAAAGACCCGAAACGGCCGATTGGTTCATTTGTATTCTTAGGCCCAACTGGTGTGGGAAAAACCCTGCTGGGTAAAGCCTTGGCGGATTTCTTATTTGGTGATGCTGATTCGATTATTCAAATCGATATGTCTGAGTACATGGAAAAATTTAATGTTTCCCGACTGGTCGGAGCGCCTCCTGGCTATGTGGGCTATGAAGAAGGCGGACAGCTTACGGAAAAAGTCAGAAGAAAACCGTATTCAGTTATTCTTTTAGATGAAATTGAAAAAGCGCATCCTGATGTGTTTAACCTTTTGCTTCAGGTTTTAGAAGAAGGCAGGTTAACTGATAGTTTTGGCAGAAAAGTTGATTTTCGGAATACGGTTTTAATCATGACCAGTAATATCGGCGCGGATTTATTGCGCAAGCAAGGCTCAATCGGCTTTACCGCGCAGGAAGCGGAAATTACTTATAATTCGATGAAAAGTAAATTACTCGAAGAAGTTAAAAAAGCGTTCAAACCGGAATTTATTAACCGGGTTGATGATCTGATTGTGTTTAAGCCTTTGACCAAAGAAGATCTGTATAAAATTATTGAAATCGAAATAACTGATGTTACCAGCCGCTTAAGTGATCAGGAGGTTAGAATCGTTTTAGATAAAACCGCTAAAGATCTTTTGATTGCCAAAGGTTTTGACAGCGCTTTCGGGGCCAGGCCTTTAAAAAGAACGATTCAGAAATTCCTGGAAAATCCTTTAGCTGAAGAAATTTTAGCCGGCAAAGTCGATAGAAAAAAACCGATAAAAATCAGCGCGGATCTGGAAAAAGACGCATTATCTTTTATCAGCTGATGTTTAATTCCGGGATTGAAGTTTTTAGAGAATAAAAATATTGTAAAGAAAAAGCGATTCTAAATACAGGAGTATGCATGAACGCATATTTAATGCTGTTGAAAAAAAGGATTAGTGTAAGTTTTGAATATGTCGGCGGGCTGATTATATTGCTTTTTCGGACAATAGGTTGGATATTTATTCCCCCGCATAAACGATTTCAGCTTTTTGATCAGATGAAAAAGAATGGGGTGGACAGTCTGTCGATTGTTACCCTGACTGCTTTCTTTGCGGGAATTGTGCTGGCCCTGCAGTCGGCTTATACCATGCGGCAGATGTCGGCAGAGATTTATATTGCCAGTCTTGTAAGTTTATCAATGACCAGAGAACTTGGGCCGGTATTTACCGCGCTGGTAGTTGCCGCGAGAGTTGGAGCATCAATAACCGCGGAAGTGGGCACAATGAAAGTTACCGAACAGATAGATGCTTTGGAAACGCTGGCGACTAATCCGATTAAATATTTAGTGGTGCCAAGATTTTTGTCTTTGTGCATAATGCTTCCGCTTTTAACCATAATCGCGGATTCCGTGGGAATTTTAGGCGGGTTTATTGTCGGGGTTTATAATCTGCATATATCTACGCATTTATATATTAAAAAAACTTTTGATGCTTTAGTATATAAGGATATTTTTAGTGGATTAATAAAATCTTTCGTATTCGCCGCGGTTATTTCAATAGTTGCTTGTTATGAGGGCATGCGCACAAAAGGCGGTGCTGAGGGTGTGGGCAAAGCGACAACTTTATCAGTTGTAATTTCCTGTATTTTAATAATCGGACTAGATTGTTTTTTTACGGCATTGTTTTATTTTGTTTGGTGATAGTGAATATAAATTTGACTAAATAGGATTTTCATAATGATAAAGATTTCAAAATTATGCAAAACATTTGAAGGTCAGGAAGTTTTAAAAGATTTAGACCTGGAGATCGAATTAGGAGAGACCTTGGTAATTATCGGCCGCTCTGGATGCGGTAAGAGTGTGCTGCTGAAGCATATTATTGGGATTTTAAAGCCGGACGCGGGAGAAGTTTATGTTGATAATCAGCATGTAGCGGCTCTAAAAGGTAAGGAATTAGTTAAGTTACGCATGAAGTTCGGTATGCTTTTTCAAGCCGCGGCATTGTTTGATTCATTAACTGTTTATGAAAATGTCGGTTTTGCTTTACTCGAACATACTGATTTAGATGAATCGGAAATAAGAAACCGGGTAAGACAATCGCTGGCCAGCGTGGATTTGCCGGATATAGAGGAAAAAAAACCAGCTGAGCTTAGCGGCGGTATGAAAAAAAGAGTTGGTCTTGCTCGGGCAATATGCAATAAGCCTGAGATAATTCTTTATGATGAGCCAACAACAGGACTTGATCCGATAATGGCTGACATGATCAATGATTTGATAATCAGATTAAAAGAACAGTTGAAAGTTACCTCAATTGTTGTTACGCATGATATGGTCTCAGCCTATAAGGTTGCTACCAGGATTGCCATGCTTTATGACGGAAAGATTATCGCGCAAGGCACACCCGATGAGATAAGAAATACAACTGATCCGATTGTGCGGCAATTTATAACCGGAGCAGCACGCGGGCCGATAACTGATCAGCGCAGCCAGGAAAATGGGTTTAAATAAAATTAAATAGCTAATAGTTAATGGTCAATAGTCGATAGCTAATAGTAAAAGCAAAAAGCTATAAGCCATAAGCCATAAGCCATTAGCCATTAGTTACAGTTTAATAGTATTATTTATAATCAAAGCTTATTTCATATTCGAGGTAAATGGGGGAGATAAAATGAGAGCGCTTAGTATTGAATTTAAAGTTGGGGTTTTTGTTGTGGTGGCTATTGTGTTATTATCAATGATTGTATTTCAGATAGGTGGAATTAATATTTTTGGCGCTAATATGTATAAGTTGAGCGTTATTTTTGATTTTGTGGGGGGAGTTGCTAAGGATGCTCCGGTACATGTTGCCGGGGTTGCTGTCGGGGATGTCAAAGATGTAGAGATTTTTTATAATACCGAGAAAAAAAAGACCCAGGTCCGGCTTGTTTTGTTGATTCGAAAACAGGTAAAAATCCCTAAAGACTCGGTTGCCTCGATAAATACCTTAGGAATTTTAGGGGAAAAATACGTGGAAATTGTTCCGGGTGAAGAAAGAGACAATTTTCTTACGGAAGATGATTTTATTATCGGAAATAATCCAGTGCAGCTGGAAAAACTCACTGAATCCCTGGTTGATATTGTCGGCGATCAGACAGTACGCGACTCTTTAAAGGAAAGTTTTTATAATGTCCGGATTGCCACGGAAAATCTACGGCAGGCAAGCGAGTTGTTGAACGAAACAATCGCTGATGTTAAGAGTGGCAAAGGCACTATCGGTAAGTTAATAAATGATGATTCTATTTATAATCAGACAGAAGCAATGGTGGTAAATTTGAATATCAAGCTGGATAAAACGGTTACTGATCTGAATTTTTCCTTAAACGAATTAGTTAGTGATTTAAAATCTCATCCCTGGAAATTATTACAGCGACCGAAAGAAGAAAAACAATCTAAACCGAAAAAAACAAAGCCGGAAAAGAATACTAAGGCTAACTTTAATTAAGCATGAAAGCAAAAACAGCATTTATCTGTCAGGAGTGCGGATATAGTTCAGCTAAGTGGATTGGACGTTGTCCGGAATGCGGCAGCTGGAATTCATTAGTGGAAGAATTTAGCCGTGAGAAAAAGCCGAGAACAAAAGGGTTTAGTCTGGATACTTTTTCCAAGCCGGAAAAATTATCTGATGTTAAGCTGGAAAATAATCTAAGAATAAAAACCGATATCTCGGAGCTGGATCATGTTCTTGGCGGAGGCGTGGTAACCGGCTCTGTGGTTCTGATTGGCGGGGCTCCAGGCATAGGTAAATCTACTTTGCTTTTGCAGGTTTGCGGGGCTTTAAATAAAAAAGGCAAAAAGATATTATATATCAGCGCCGAAGAATCAGCGCAGCAGACAAAACTGCGTGCCGAGCGTTTAGGTAATATTGATGGTGATTTATATATTGTTTGTGAAACAAATCTGGATGTGATCTTTGAGCATATTAAAAAAATCGCGCCGGATATTATAATTGCCGATTCAGTGCAGGTGCTGTATTTAGATGATATATCCAGCGCCGCGGGCAGCGTGTCGCAGGTGCGTGAATGCGCGTCGCGGCTTACAATCCTGGCTAAAAATTCCGGGATCGCGGTTTTTCTGGTTGGACATGTAACTAAAGAAGGTTCATTAGCCGGACCGCGAGTATTAGAGCATCTGGTGGATAGCGTATTGTATTTTGAAGGTGAAAGTCATACTAATTTCCGGATTTTGCGCGCGGTTAAAAATAGATTTGGACCAACTAATGAAATCGGGATTTTTGAAATGACTTCATTCGGGCTTAAGCAAGTGCTTAACCCGTCTTCCATGTTTTTAACTGAGCGTTCCCAGGAAGTATCAGGATCAGCTGTGGTAGCAACAATGGAAGGTACGCGTCCCTTATTAGTGGAAATTCAGGCTTTGGTCAGTCCGACAAGTTTTGGCTTGCCCAGACGCAGAACAACGGGCATGGATTTTAATCGAGCGGCTTTGCTTATCGCGGTTTTAGAAAAACGCGGGCATTACGCGCTGGCGACTCAGGATATTTTTCTTAATGTTGCCGGGGGAGTGAAAATAGTTGAGCCGGCCGCGGATCTTGCCGCTATTGTGGCCGTTGCTTCAGGATTTAGGGAAAAACCTGTTGCCGCTAGTGATGTAATTTTCGGCGAAGTCGGCTTAGGCGGTGAAATCCGGGCTGTTTCTAATCCAGAGTTAAGAATTAAAGAAGCCAAGAAACTGGGGTTTAAGCGGGTTATTCTGCCTCAGAGCAATGTTAAAAATCTTAGTTTGAATAATAAAAAAGCGGAAATAGAGCTAATCGGAGTTTCTTCGGTAAAAGAGGTTTTAGATCTTATTTTTGGTTAAAGAATAGACGGATTTAATAAGTAATATTAAGATTATTCACAGTATTAAAAGCAAAAATCAATAAATCATAAGGAAAGATGGAGGAAAAAAATGACGATATTTTTTGTGCGAGCGATTTTTTGTCTTATAAGTATGCTGATCGGCTATCAGATAGGTTCTTTATTAGGCGGAGTGGATTCTAATACGGCTTTAATCGGCTTGGGAGTTGGTTTTAGCGTAAGTTTTGTGATTATTATTGTCGAGCGGGGCTTGAGAAGAATCTCAGTGCGCGGCTTATCCAGCGCGGTTTTTGGCCTTATTTTTGGTCTTTTAGCCGCGAAGTTATTGTCTGAAGCAGTAATGCTTTTACCAGTTGATGAAGCAACCGCCAGGACAACCAGAGTTGTGTTTACATTAATTTTATGCTACTTGGGAATGGTTGTGGCCATAAGAGGCAGAGATGAGTTTAATCTGATTATTCCTTATGTGAAATTTACCCGTCATGATCAGGTGCAGCAGAACATTCTGCTTGATACAAGTGTTATTATTGATGGAAGAATTATTGATTTGTGCCAAACAAGATTTATTGAAGGCAGACTGGTTATTCCGCGTTTTGTTTTAAAGGAACTGCAGCAGATTGCTGATTCATCAGACGCGCTTAAGCGGAATCGCGGCCGCCGCGGGCTGGATATTTTAAATAAAATTCAAAAACTTGATCGGATTGTGGTGAAAATTCATGATGAAGATTTTCCCGAAATTACCGAAGTAGATGCTAAGCTGGTAAAAATGGCCAAGGTTCTTGATGGGAAAATATTTACTAATGATTATAATTTAAATAAAGTCGCGGAACTTGAGGGCGTGGTGGTTTTAAATATCAATGATTTATCCAATGCCTTAAAAGCGATTGTTTTACCCGGTGAATTATTAGAAGTTAAGATTGTTAAAGAAGGCAAGGAATTTAATCAGGGAGTTGCTTATCTTGACGATGGGACAATGGTTGTTGTCGAAGAGGCAAGAAAACTTCTTGGTCAAACATTAAATGTAGCGGTTACCAGTGTTTTGCAGACATCTGCCGGCAGAATGATTTTTGGTAAAATAGATGATAATAAAAATAATAATCAATCAGTTAAAAAGAACGCTTAAAGGTAGTTTAGATGCTTAAAATAGCAGTTATAATTCCAGCTGCTGGAACAGGACAGAGGCTGGGATATAAAACCGGAAAACCATATATTAAACTTAATAATAAAGCGCTTTTATCATACTGCTTAGATGTTTTTGAGCAGACGTCGGCAATAACGGATATTATTATTGCCGCGGAAAAATCACAGCTGCAAAGAGCGAAGAATCTGGTTAAGCGCCAGGGTCTAGCCAAAGTAAAAGCAGTTATTCGCGGGGGAAAGACGCGCAGTGAATCAGTGCGCAACGCGCTTGAAATCCTGGATAAAAACACGGATTATGTGCTTATCCATGATGCGGCGCGTCCGTTTGTGAATAAAAACCTTATTACAAGATGTCTTCAAGCGGTAATAAAATATAAAGCGGTTATTTGCGCAGTACCTTGTGCGGCGACAATCAAAACTGCGGACAAAAACCTAAATGTAATTGCCACTTTAGACAGAAATAGTTTATGGCAGGTGCAGACCCCGCAGGCATTTAGTTATCAGCTTATTTTGTCTGCTTATGAAAGAACAAAAGGAAAAAACATTGGGTTTTTTGATGACGCGTCTTTGGTGGAAAAAATTTCGCATAAGGTAAAGATAGTGCAAGGCCTGAATAATAATATAAAGATCACGACAAAAGAAGATTTGGAATTGGCAAAAGCAATAATAAAAGCCGGAAAGCAGTATTGAGTATTGCGTATTGCGTATTGCGTATTGAGTATTGAGTATTGAGTATTGAGTATTGAGTATTGAGTATTGAGTATTGAGTATTGAGTATTGAGTATTGAGTATTGAGTATTGAGGATGGTGTTGTTTATTAGTTAGAGTTTTTTAACGCGATACTCATGACTCACGACGCAATACTGTAAAATAGGGAAATGATATGCGCATTGGTTATGGTTATGACATTCATCAATTAGTTAAGGATAGAAAACTTATTTTAGGCGGTGTGGAAATTCCCTGCGCGCTGGGGCTTTTAGGGCATTCGGACGCTGACGCGCTTTTACACGCGATCAGCGACAGTCTTTTAGGCGCTGCCGGATTGGGGGATATTGGCGAGCATTTTCCGGACACTGATCCCAAGTACAAGGACATTGACAGCGCGAAACTTTTAGAAATCGTATATGAAAAAGTTAAAGCAAAGGGATATGAAATTAATAATCTTGATTGCACTGTTTTTTGCCAGATAGTAAAAATTAATCCAGTTAAACCAATGATCAGGCAAAGAGTCAGTAATATCCTGGGTATTGATATTAGCAAAGTAAATATAAAAGCCAAGACAATGGAAAATCTTGACGCAATTGGTCAGAATAAAGCCATTGCCGCGTCTTGTATTGTCTTAATTAAAAACAAAACCAGTTAATAATCAGGAGTAAAATATGGACACCATATTGTTTATATTGATTTTGATGGTTGGGGGAGTTATTTGGATAATCATTGCTTTTAGTGATGAAATAAAATCAACAAAAGAGCGCGATCCGGCGGCAACCAGCACTTTTGAAATATTGTTAACCTATGCCGGACTGCATGCTTTAATTCTGCATCGGATTGCCCACGCGATTTTGCTGCTGAAAATTCCGTTTATTCCCCGCTGGATTTCCCAGTTTAATCGCTGGCTTACTGGGATTGAAATCCATCCGGGGGCAACCATTGGCATGGGCTTATTTATTGACCATGGAATGGGAGTGGTTATTGGCGAAACAGCAATTATCGGCGATAATGTTACTTTATACCAAGGGGTAACTTTGGGCGGAACCGGAAAAGAAAAAGGCAAGCGTCACCCCAATATCGGCGATAATGTGGTAGTTGGCGCTGGCGCGAAAATCCTGGGCAATATAACTATAGGCGATAATTCCTATGTTGGCGCGAACGCGGTAGTGCTCAGAGATGTTGAGCCAAACTCAACCGTGGTTGGCGTGCCGGGCAGAATTACCAAGCAGGATGGCAAGAAAATCGATAATCTGCTGGATCACGCGCATGTTCTTGACCCGGTTATGCAGAAGATGGATGAATTGAAACAAAGAATTGAAGCTTTGGAAAAAGCAAAAAAAGAAAATTAGAATTTTATGACAATTAAGATTTACAACTCACTGACTTCCTCAAAACAAGAGTTTTCTCCAGTAGCTTTGAATACGAATAAGATTAATATGTATACCTGCGGAGTTACGGTATATGACTCCTGTCATATCGGACATGGCCGGTCTTTGTATGTTTTTGAAGTAATCCGGCGGTATTTAAAATTCCGGGGTTTTGATATTAAGCTGGTAAGAAATATTACTGATGTTGATGATAAAATTATTAATAAGGCAAGGGATTGGGCGAAAAAAGAAGATATTTCTTTAAAACAAGCCTTTGACCAAGTGCGGACTTTCTATATCAAGGATTATTATACTGATCTGGAAAGTTTAGGCCTGCCTAAAGCAGATCAAGAGCCTCTGGCCACAGAAAACATCTCAGAAATACAAGAATACATAAAAGCTTTGATTGCCAAAGGCTTTGCTTATGCCAAAAACGGAAATGTTTATTTTTCGCCGCGCAAACTGGAAAATTACGGCAGTCTTTCCGGTAATTCTCTGGATGCGGTTTTAGAGGCAGTAAGAATTGATGATGATCCGGATAAAAATGATCCGGTTGATTTCGCGCTTTGGAAAAAAGCCAAAGAAGATGAACCGTCCTGGGACAGTCCCTGGGGTAAGGGCAGGCCGGGCTGGCATATTGAATGCTCGGTAATGAGCCAGAAATATCTTAATGTCCAAACTCTGGATATACATGGCGGAGGCAGGGATCTGATTTTTCCGCATCATGAAAATGAAAAAGCCCAGGCCGAGGCCTTAACCGGAAAGCTATTTGCTAAATACTGGATTCATCATGGACTTTTAACCATAAACAGCCAGAAAATGGCAAAGTCCTTGGGTAATTTCTTTACAATTAAAGATGTTCTAGGTAAATATTCCGCGGATATTCTGAAAATATTTTATCTTCAGGCGCATTATTCCAGCTCAATTGATTTTTCCTGGGAAAAAATGAATGAAGCGAAAAAGGCGTATGAGCGGATTGAGATTTTAAAGGAAAAATTAGAGAAAAAATACGGGAACAAAAATTTAACACAAGTTGTCAGTGGTAAAGCTGGGAAACAAGTCATTCTGGACTTTTATAATCGGTTTATTGAAGCAATGGATGATGATTTTAATATGCCCAGAGGTTTAGCGGTATTATTTGATATGGTTACAGAATGCAATAAGTTGATTGAGGGTAATGAGCAGAATAAAGAGCAGATACTTAGTTATGCTTTGGAAGTTATTAATAAAATAGCCGAAGTGTTTAGTTTGACTTTTTTAAACCAAAAATCCAGTGCTTTAACTGACGCGGAAATTAGTCAAAAAGTTAATCAGCGGATTAAATATAAGCAGGAGAAAAATTTTAAAGCAGCTGATCAAATTCGGGATGAATTACAGCAAATAGGGATTGTGCTGGAAGATTCAAAAGATGGAAAAACAATCTGGCGAATCAGCTGAGTTTTCTTGATTCTTATAATTCTTGACACTAAAATTTAAAAGTGTTATACTTTTTTTGAGCTTTAAAAAGTATTAACTATAGGCCTTTTTAAAGTTATTAATGAAGTCTAAGTTTATTCATTGCAAAATGATAAAACTGTTTTAAAATGATTATGTCAATAATCAAAGGAGAGGTGCGCTATGAAGGGAGCTTTATTTAAAGACCAGATTTTATCTGATAGAGAGAGAAAGAATCTTGATATCCTGGAAGTAATCCGACGCTATGGGCCAGTTACAAGAACTGAAATATCCCGGATCACTAAATACAATATAGTTACTGTTTCTAATTATGTTAATAACTATATTAAAAAAGATCTTGTTATTGAAAAGGGGCTTGATATTTCAAGCGGCGGAAGAAAGCCCACACTAGTTGAGCTTAACTCTAAAAACTGTTTTGTTATTGGAATTGATATTGGGCCTGATCATATAATTGCTACGCTTACTGATCTGTCTTTAAATATGATTACAAAAGTCCGTAAACCGCGTCCAGAAGAATCAATGGAAGATGTTGTCAGCAAGTCTATAGAATTAATTTATGAAGTAATTGAAAAGTCACAGATTGAAGCAAAGAAGATCAAAGGATTGGGAATCGGAATTTCCGGTATTATTGATGCCAGAGCAGGAACTGTTCGCGATACTGATCCCGGGCGCGGCAAAACAGCCGCAAGTTATATATCTATTAAAAATTTAATTGAAAGAGAGTTTGGGATTCCTACCTTTGTCGGTAATGACGCGACAGTAGCTGCGTTTGGCGAGAAAAGAATCGGGCTTGACGCGGAAATCGAGAATGTATTGTATATGTTTTCTGATGTTGGCTGCGGGATTATTATTAAAGGTGAAATTTACGCTGGGGCTGGCGGCAGCGCTGGTGAGATGCAGCTTAATGTAACCAGTGAAGAAGATGATTTGACAAAAGATCTTGGTTTGTTTCGTCCTGGCAGCGTGAATTTGGGCATTGTAGATTCAGGCAAGACTGCCCTGAAGGCTGGCAAGAGTGAAAAGATTAAAGAGTTGTGTGAGGGTAACCCGGATAATATAACCGCGACTATGCTTATTGAAGCTGCTCGGCAAAATGATCCAGAAGCTGTTAAAATCCTGGAAAAAGCCGGACTTAATCTTGGGGTTAGAATCGCGTATTTAATAAATTTATTTAATCCTGAGATTGTTATTCTTGGCGGCGGTATGGAACGTGCTGGTGATTTGATCCTTGAGCCAATAAAAAGAATGGTAAGGCGTCTTGCTTTTGAAGAGCCAGCCAGTATGGTTAGAATTATTCCTTCAAGGCTTGGCGAAAACGCGGTTTCTTTAGGCGCGGCAAGTCTGGTAATTCGTGAGATTTTTATACATGCCTAATAAGGAAAATCGGAGGTATATATTATGGATAAAGAAGTTAAGTTTATTAGTATTTCAGCTTTAATTTTTAAAGTTTTGGCCTGGATATCAGCAGCTTTTTTTATAGTTGTATCGATTATTGTATTATTAGGAATTGGCGGAGATACTCCCAGAGTAGCTGGTTTAGTTTTTTTAATTGGCGGCGGTATTTATTTCTTAGTTCTTTTTACTATTGCCGAGGTTTTAAAACTAGTTGTTTTTCTTGCTGAAAAATCCGTAAATCAGACAGAAGCAGTTGAAGTTTTAAATACCAAGATTGATAGATTAACTGCTTTGCTTGCAGGAAAGCCTTGTGATTAATATATTAAAATAAAGTTGTTTATACCTTGACAAACTATTGCATGGATGCTATACTTTAAACATAAGAAAACAATTTATAAAGTATTATATTATAAATTGTTATCCGAAAAGGCAAACCCTGAGAAATTAGGGGGCGCAAAGCTACGGGTCTAAAGCTAAAGCAAAGATCGCCGAGCGTACCGATAACGCGATAAAATAGCAATGATAGCCGAGCTGCCGGAGTGTACAGATAAGTATACTTTGAGTTCGGCTATTTTTATTTAAAGTGAGGATCCAGATGAAAAAGAGCTTTTGGTTTAAGATTATTACAATCATAATTATCCAGGCAATCCTGCTTACCCAGGCAGAATTTGCTGTGGCTTCTATTTGTAGCAGTAAAGATCTTTGCCAGGAAGCTGCTTTAACCTACCAGAAAATAACAACCAAAACTATAAGCTTAATATTTGGAATAGGATGCTTACAGTTAAATGCTAAATCTCTTCAGCTTGAAAAACTTTTCAACCAGCTTACCGGAAATAGCCTAAGGCTTGGAGAAAATTTATCTGAAACTAAATTGCGCAGCGTTAGTAAGGAGATTTATAAAGTATTTGCATTGTCATTAATCGGAGCATATGAGTATAATAATAAGTTCGCGGTTTTAATATCTAATAAAACTTTAGTAGCTTTAAATTGGCTGGCGATAACTCAAGAAGCAAGAGGGCCTCCAATGATCGCGAAAAATATTGAATCAGATTTTTTTAGCCGAATTGTTTAAGATTTAACAATTCGGCTTTTTCTTTATTAAAAGGAGGTGAAATTATGGATGAGAGGCGCAGATTTGAGAGAAGTAGAGTGGAGTGTCCATTACAGATTCAGGCAATATCAGCAACAGATAATATGATTAGAAACTCATTTTGTAATAATGTAAGCCCAGTTGGCATGTCAATCACTTCATTTGATTTTTACCCTGTTAATGGAAAAGTTCATTTAAATTTACTATCTAATGCGTTAACTAGCATGGTAGAGGCAATTGGCAGAGTTGTTTGGGTTAGAGAAATGCCGCATCAGAAAAGATTTAAAATCGGGATTGAATTTGAAAATGCGAGCGAGAATTTAATGCAAAAAGTAAGATCTTTAATTAATAATAGTCTCGAAAGGCATCAGTCATGAAGCTATTTGGATCGCAAAACCTAGTTATTAAGAATTTTATATCATTTTATATATTTATATTATTCTGTCTTATTTTAAATACTCCGGGAATTTGTCAAATCCAAAAATTAGATATTTCTGGAGATAATCAGGAGAAGGCTGAGCTATCAGAAGGTAGCTCAGTAAATGTTGTTCCTTATACAAATGGTTCATCTGAATCGCTTCCTTTAGCTTCTGATACAAAAGGCGCGAAACTTGAGCAGACTGTAAAGGGGCTTAATGAAGCAGGGTACTCTTTGGATGAAATTACAACTGTTTTAAAAAATGATAATAATGAAGCTTCCGTGATATGCATTGCTTGCTTAAAACAAGGGTTTAATGGCGATCAGGTTTTTAAATCACTAATAAAGGCAGGATTTTCAAAGTCTAGTTCTGAAGCATCTGTGCCTGCGGCACTAAGAAGCGAAGGAAAAATTTTCAGTATAACAACAAATAGCTCTGAAGCAATTAATCCTGGGTTATTAAAAAATAACTCACGGAACAATGAGAGTGTAATGCGAAAAGATATAAACTCAGCTCCTGCTGTTTCCGCGGGATTGGAAGTTCCTGTGTCAGTTGGGATAACTTTTAACGGTTTGGGAAACTGGGGAGCTTTTCAAGATAATAGATTTAAATCAGAAAAGTAGAAAATTTTTTACAAATGTTATCATAAATATAATTATAAAAATTAATTTCAATTAGATTATTTATTTAGGTTTGAAATACTAAAAAAGGGGTATCAATCATGAAGAAAAAAATTCTGATAAGTATAATACTAATTATTGGTTTTGTTTGTATTTTCTCTTATGATGCTATCAGCAAGATGGTGGAAGACGAAATTGATCTGAGCGGTAATACAACTAAGGATGAGTTGAATAGTTCTAATAGTTCAGAGCCTAATGTTGTTGCTGTATCAAGCGATGATACTTCATTGTCTGGGACTAAAAAAGCTGAGGCACCGACAACTCTTACTCCGATTGAAACCGCAACATCTATTGCCGTAGGAATGATTGCTTCTGGAACAACCGATAAATCTGTGGTTATGGCAACATTGGTTAGCTATGGATATGAAGTAACTGAAGCGGAGATTGCTTATGCCAAAGCAAGTACTAGTGATATGCTGGAAAGTCCAACAGCAGATACTGATCCCAGTGAACAAGGAGTAAAATCTGAAGCAATCGGGACAACTATAAATTCTCAGTCGAGTTACACCGCTAATCAATCTAAGACAAACCCGGATGCCATTGTGGACAGCAAGTCTGCTGTTGTGCCTGATACGGATTCGCAGCAAACAAAGAGCAAGGATGAGGAAGAGCAGCGGCCTGTCGGAAAATTCAAAACAGGAGAAAATTATGAGCCGCGCACTATTTTAGGACTGTTTAAAATGATAATCCTTGCTAGCAAGAACGGATATTCCAAAGAACAAATTAGCGGTCTTATTCAAAAGTTTTTAAATGGAGAAGATGTCGTTATTAATACCTCCTCAGGAACGGTAACGATAACGACGAATTTGTCACGGGACAATACGTCTGATACGGAACAATCAACAACGCGATCCGAAACTTCCAAATCAGGTAATGCTGACCCTGTTTCCACACCTGCAGCGGCAACGCAGCAAGAGAACGGATCTCAGGATGAAGAACAGACAGCAACGCAATCCGAAACTTCCAAATCAGGTAATGCGGCTATTGAGCTTCAACCTAGCGCGCAGCAATCCCAGCAGGTGCAGACCGGGAAAAATGTTCAGGTAACAACTGAAACTACTGCTACTACTACTGCAACAGAAACTGCTACTAATGAAACAGTGACAGACCCAGAAGCAATTGTGCCGACTATTGATCCTAAAACCAGAGTCCAACAAATGTTGGTAAAACCTAATATGAAATTCAGAAATACATCTCAAGTTACTCAGGCTGAAACCGATACAGTTAATGAGATGCTGGATGAGGGATATACTATTGAGCAGATTGCTGAGGGATTTGCTGCCAATGGTTATAGCTCTGAAAGTACTGCCGCGGTATTTAAAGAAGCAGGAGTTAGTTCAACTGATGCCTATAAAGCTTTAAGCAGCATAGCAATAGAAGATGCTGAAGCCAAATTTGATCAGGATCAGGGTGTAATAAGGCCAACATCAAAATTTACAGCGAATTATCAAGCTAATCAAGATAAGGAAAAGCAGGAAGCAAAACAGGAGGCAATTAAATCAACAATAGATGATCTTGAAGCAGCAGGATATGATGTCCAAGAAGTATTGGATGAGGCTGTGCAGGATCTAAAAGACGCGGGCATGTCAGCGCAAGAAACAAAAGATTTTTTAATTGCCAAAGTTGCTGATGGCACGGTAAAACCGCAGGCAAAGTTTTACAGCCAAAATAATCAAATGACTTCTTACGGTGATGGGGAGGTAGCACTGGCAACCGCCATGCTAAAAGCAGGCTATTCCAGCTCGGAAGTTACCTCTGCGTTTGAAACCGGTAATTATCCAAATGAAACAGAGTCTTATATCTTTGGGCACGGGTCTTATTCATATACTAGCGCGGATAGTCAAGTAATCGTATCTACAGCTGAAAAAAATATATCAGACCAGGCAGCGGCAAATTTAACGCCTGCCAGTCCTGATACTTCAAATAATAATACGCAACAAGATATCTTGCGTCGTAATACGCAAGCAATACCCATTTAATTAAGTAAAAAAAACGGAGGTCATTTTATGTACGACCAAACAGGGAAATTATGGTTTAAAATTGTGTCATTTATAGTGCTGGAAGCTTTTTTGTTTACCATGTCTGATATATCATGGGCAGCAAATTACCGCGATCAGCGCGGATCACAGCAAATGCTGCTGGACTCGCAAAAGACTAAAGATGAGCAGAATAATACTGCAGCCAATGCGCTAAGCAACCAATTGGTGCTTACTCAGCCGGCAATGCCTTATATGGGGTTTGGCCAAGTTACCCAGCAAGGCCAGGGGCTTGAATCTGTATCTTTAATTGATACAACCATAACCGGTCTTTCAATTGCCGGCAATGACCTTAGCGATATATTTAAAACCCTTAAGAGTTCCGGATGCTCGGTGAGTGAAGCCGGGTTTGGCGCAATGCGTCAGGGTTTTGATAAAAAAGAGATTTATCATGCCTTGATGAGCGCGGGATATGATAAAGAAGAAGTTAAAACATTGTTGGGAAGTCTTTTGAAAATGGAAGCAGAGACAACCAAAGACCAGGAAGAAGCAGAGCAGACAAAAACCGGTCCTCCGGAAGAAGAACAAGCGATATTTGAAATCCCCAGTGTAACCGAACTGCCGGTTGAAAAAGATGCCGCCCAAGTTATTGAAAAAACCGTAAGAGAAGGCGCGGTCCTGCGTCAGACAGTTGAATTTGTCAGACTGATGATCAATGAAGGCAAGCGCGGTATAGAACTTATAAAAATTCTTAAAAAAGCCGGACTAAGCAATGAGCGCATCACAACCGCGTTAGCCCAATTAGGTTTTAATCTTAAAGATATCATAACCATATTAAAAGATGCCAATATCAGCTGCGCGGATATCGTCCAGTCAATATACAATTCACAGATTAATTATAGCGATAAAGATATATACACCGCATTATTAAAAGCCGGTTTTGGTGATGAAGAAATCATTGCTGCTTTAAGAAAAGTCGGGATGAATGCTGTTGATATTTTAAAACTGACCACAGAACTTGGCAGAAACATGACCGCGGGTGCCAATGCCATGGTCAAAGCTGGTTTTAATGTTGCTGAGATCGGCCAAGCCTATGTGCTTAAGGCAATGCAGTGGACATGGGATAATTCAATACATGTAATTAACTGCGCGGTGAAAGCCTTTGACGCATTTTTAACTAATGTGGGCAGAAAATTCTCCTCAAAGCAAGATTTAGCCTATGAACTTATAGTTGATGACATTTTAGCAACCGGAGAGGTTCAGATCCAGAATAAAGATGTTATGACCTCAATGGCGGCAATCAAAAACGTTGCGCAAAATCACGGGATTGATTTGCAAGGTTATATTCTTAGTCTTGAAAGCCTGATGGAACTTGAAGGAATCTCAGTAGTGCATTTAGATGGAGATCACTGGGTTACTTTAGTCGGAATAGATGGGGAGCAAGTTACAATTATTGATAATGGAGAGAAGACTACAATATCGCTTAAAGAATTTCAGGTCCGCTGGGATGGATATGTTCTGGCAATTAATCAGGCAAAAATAGATGAAAATAAATTACTTACCTTGCAGATGCGCGAGATCCGCGGCGGTAGAGGGGGAATCCTTGGATTTGTATCAAAAGTGTTTAAAGGGATTGTTGAAGGGATAAAAACATTTGTTCAAGGGGTTGTAAATATAGTCAAAGGGGTATTTAACATGGTTATCGGAATTGTTACCCTGGACTGGGAGAGAATCAAATCAGGGTTTTGGCAAGCCACGATGGGAACCTTTCAAACGCTTTGTGCTCCTGTAGTAGCTTTATATCATATCCTACCAGAGAGTGTTGCTCGGATAATTGGAATGGTAATGAAAACAATTATTATCGCGGTTTGTACGATTATCGGCGGGATTATCGGAACAATACTCGGTGGAAATACAAATGCTGGTATGGCAATTGGCGCTTTTGTCGGAACAATTCTTGGTTATACCTGGGACTATGACATGGTCATGGCCTGTAAAAATAATGATGTAGAAGCCTTTAAAGTTGTGTTTAAAAAAATGATTATTGAAGCAGTTATCAATGCTGCTGTAGCTTTTTGCTGCGCCTATGCGGGTAGTGCTATTAGCGGCGCGGGGTCTGCGTCGGGTGCTATTAGCAGCGCTACAACTGCTGGAATTACAAGTGCTGGAGCTGGAGCTAGCTTTGGGACTGTGTTCACAAATGTCATAGCCAGTCAAGCAATGCAGCAGTTAGTATTAAATGCTGTTGTAAGCGCGATTAAGCAAACGCTAGTTACTTATGCTATTAATTATGCTATGGATGCGGCGGGAATAGACAATCCGTATCTTAGAGCCATTATTGTTGGAGCTGCTGGAGCTTGGGCTGGAAGTAGTGCTGGAAAATTTACTTTTACTGAAACTGGCGGATGGCAGATGGGCTCATTAATGTCAAAAGAAATTGCCAAGCAAATGGCGGTTGGGACACTGACAACTCTTACTATGGAGGCAGTTCGGCAGCAAGGATATGAGATGGGTTGGGATCCCCTAATAACCGAATGCGCTGCTCTTGCTGTGGGAACTTTTGCTAATATTGGAGGCAGTTCGGGATTAGGTCTATATAAAAATCAACAAACTACCGGTGTAAGTTTTACTAACCTGGTTGTAGCAAATTTTCAAGCATCAATAGGCGGATTGATTGGAGCATTAGCGGCAAAAGTAGTTGACAGACTTTGTCTTGAGGCTGGGATGGATCCCCTGATTTCCGGTGTTTTGTCAGGTTTTGTGGAAAGTTATGCGGGCGGGCTAGCAAACTATACGCTGGGATACCAGCAAACTTTTGGAATGGCAGATCTAAATAAAGCCCTAAGGTCTGGAATAGGACACGGGCTACAGGCAGGATATAAGGATATTTTAATAAGAAATTTTGGCTATACAGAAAGTGAAGCCACAGCAGCTGTGTATAATACTTCAGTTGTCTGGAAAACAGTGGATAGCTTTAATACAGTGTTTGCCGATAGATCCACAATCAATGTAAATGATCCCAGCTTTCAAGGCAAACTTAATTCTCTTATGGAAACTGCTTTTAAAAGTGGTCTCGATATGATGGGTTTTAATAACGGATTTTCAGGCCAGATGTCTTCATATGATCAGGTTAAATATCTTGACGAATGGGATCAGCAATTAGACAGTATCGAATATATGACAACTGCCTTGGACTCAGGTATATATCTTGATGCTCAGGGAGTATATCGTAATGCTGATGGCAGTAAAAATACTTATATGAATCGAAATAAAGCAAAATTAGATTATAATCAATACTGGAAGGAAAAGAATCCTGAAGTTTTTGATCAGCAAAAAAGTTCATCATCAACTGCCACTGGGAATATGAGTTTTGGTTCAGCTTGGGCATCGGCAATTAGCACAAGAATGGCAACTTTTCAGACTGAACAGGCAAGCAGTAATTTTAGTTCCTCTCTCGCTGTTTTACAGTTGAATCTTACGATGCTTAGTGTTAATGCTAATTCAGCGCAAACCGGAGTAGTGATGTTTACTCAAGGAACTAATATTATACTTAGTTTGAATCTGAATTTACTGAATAATACATTGACGCTTCAAGACGCTAAACTAAACTTAGCGGCATATGGGGCTACTTCTACTTCAAGCAATCCTACTGCTCTTATTTTCGCGGATATAGACGAATACATGGGCGGGAATGCTTTTGCCTATCAGACCACTAATCAGTCCGGAGCATCGGAATGGCGCAGAAGTGAAGAAGTATCTCTTGACGAGAATACATCTATAAAAGCTGAAGTTAAAGCAGCCACTCTTGATGATATACTGACTTGTCAAAATCTTTCCCTGGTTACTGTGCAGACAAACTCTTTTTTAAACGCGGTATCAATAAACAATTTTCAATTAAATGGCAGTGTTACTTTTGATCAAAATACAGGAAAATTTGCTCTTCAAAATGCTACTTTTTCCGCGCTAAATGGGGCTGCCGCGGTTAATTTTACTCTAGGGCTTTCTAATGGAGATACTGTTAACTTTAGTATTGAAAACGGTCAAGGATTTAGCAGCGCTGTAATAAAAGATAAAGATGGTTCTGTCTACCAAACTCAGATTGGCGGAATAGCTAAGGAATTAGATATTGGCGAGATTACTTCAAGAAGCAGTGAGCTGGCTTCAGAAGTAGTATCTTTGCAAATGAGCGCGAATGGTAAAGTAACGCTTTCTGATTCATCGATCAACGATGTAAATAAAATTCTCCAGGCTTCTACTACTCTTGCCGCGGCTGTTATAGATTTACCTGGCGGTGCTGTTTCCGCGAATACTTACTTACAGTTTGTAAATACGGCAAATGGCTTGGAAGTTACAGCACTTGAGACTAAGACAAGTGATTTTAAAGAAACAATGGATGGAAAGTCAGCCACAATATTTGCTAGTTCAGAGAACCCTGTACAACTGATTTATAATCGCAAAGGTGAAATCACTGGTGTAAAGGGAACTACTACCGGACAAGATAGCTATGGAAAAGTATATACCGGGACTTTAATAGAAACAGCAAAAGGCGCTATCTTACTGGCTAATGGCAATAGTATTTCTTTTGCGAATGAAAAGAATAGTTTATTGTCAACAATAAGCTCATTTTTCGGGTTTGGCGGCGCCGGGGAGTTGACGATAAAGAGCGGGACAGCTTTAGCGGTTACTAATTATGACCCAAAACAAAATTTATCTTATGAAATTGCAAACAGTTCTGGTGCAGCTGGTACTGGGGGGGCAGGAGGACTGAATCGGATAGATATTGTGGGCAATGGTGAAATTGCTAAAGGATGTGTGTTCAATATAAAAGATAACAAAGTTATTTTCACGGAAAATGATGCGATTTATAACCACGGTAATACAGCAATTACTATAGCTGGAAGAAAAATTGAAGTCGGGCAAAAAGCGGCGGTTGCAAATGGAAAGTTGCTATTTGTAGATGAATCGTCATCAAAAACTCTTAAAGGAGCTTCCACGCTACTTGATGGTGGATTATCTATTATTGAGAATTCAACCTGCAGAGCCACGCTAGATGGAACATTATTTTTAGATAAAACATATACAGATGCAAATGAAAATGTTCCAACATCATTTTTTAATAACCAACTTGTCCTCGTAGATGCAACAGGAAATTCAACTAAGCTTATTAGCGCGCAAAATTTCTTGGATCAAAAAGGTGCGATTACTAGCAGCAACTATTTGAATCTCGATGGAAGTGCCACAACCTTTTATCGTGAAAGCACGATGTATACGGATAAAGGATTAACCAGCGCGGCAACTATTAGAACCCAGATCACAACAAACTCTTCCGGATATGTTATTAGTGATTTAACTAGGTGCTTTGATAAGGGAAATTTGATAACCGGTGATTTTTATTCTCTTCAAACAGTTTATGCTAATGCAACCGGCAATGATATGGTAAATGTAGTAATGCAGACAACTCTATTAAATGGTATGTCCACAAGCGTAGGGTTTTATGATCTGGCAGGCGCGGGCACAACATTCTTCCGTGAAAACACGATGTATGCGGATCAAGATATGCAGAATGCTCTGACAATCAGAACCCAGACAACAACTAGCGCGACCGGTGATGTGCTAAATGCACAGACTAAATATTATGATAATGGGGCATTATATAAAGGAGATTTATTTACCCAGCAGGCAGTATTAGCCAACGCGTCAGGCAATGAAACTAAAGACGTAGTAATGAGAACCACGGTAGATAAAGGCGTGGCCACAAGCGTAAGGTTTTATGATCTGGCAGGCGCGGGCACAACATTCTTTCGTGAAAGCATGATGTATACGGATAAAGGATTAACCAGCGCGGCAAC
>JAZDHZ010000006.1:0-48315 GCA_043805415.1 Candidatus Omnitrophota bacterium
AATTTTACAGATTTTTAGTGTTACCATTTTTGAAAAAGTTAATATATTGCAACTACTTACAGATTATGAATCAAATAATATAAATAGTGATTTTTGTAACCAACTAGAACTATTTAACTTATAACCGGACACTAGTGATAAGCTATAAACTATTAGCAATTAGCTATACTTATCTTCTCAAACACCCCTTTTTCAGAGGTCGTAAAGCATACCATATGGTTTCACTCTTTGCAAATCTATAACATCTATATTAACAAGCACTTACAAGACACAACGACACAGGACACAAGTCACACGATTTTCCTAAGTCCTAATTCCTATTCTCTGTATCGCGTCGTGCGTATTGCGCTTTGCTTTTGCTTTGGCCATAAGCCATGAGCTATGAGCCAAGCGCGAAGCGCGCTTCCTGCTTTGGCTACGCGCCAAGCGCTTTATCAGCGCAGGCCTTCACTTATCGTCCGTCTATCAACATAAAACATTTTACCAAGCTCAACATTAGTAAAATTGTCTATGTCCTTGCCTTCAGCTTTTAAATATGCCTTTATCAGTATGATGAACTTCTTATCCAGGCGCTGTTTTGCCAGGAAATCACTGCTAAAAAACTCGCGTTTAAGATTAAACGTCTTTCCCTGTATATCAATTAATTTTATTCTTGCCGCGTGAGTATGCTGAAATTCAACATCAATCAATCCGTATTTCGTTTTAAGTTTTTTTAAAGATTTAATCACCTGCCGGCGTAAGGCATCAGCCTTCCAATATTCCGGCATATTTAATTCACGGGCAAACTTCTCTAACGATATCTGGAATTCATTTTCTTTGCGCTTCAGCGACTCTGTTTTTAGCAGCAAATACAAATCCATTGCCCGGTTGTCTTGCTTGCTGATCATCCGGGGGAAATACTGTTTCTTGTTCATCAGCGCCTCCGGCAATTCAATCATCTCCGGCAGCGGGTAAACTTTTTTAATGCTTATCTGGGGTGGGCCCCTTAAATCTTCTCCTTCCAGATGAATAGTCTTCATCCGCGCTAAACGCTGTTTTGCAAATTGTTCTGAATCAATCATGACTGATGATTCAAAGTTATCATTTAAAGCCGCTACACTCCAATTAGTACTGCCGACAACCGCATAACGCGAATCAACGATGATCATCTTGTCATGGAGCATATATCGCTCCGTAATCGGGTAAATTTTCGCGCCTTTAACCTCTAATGACTCAAAAGCTTTTCCTTGCCCAGGTTCGGCGCTTTTAGAATTGAGAAATATTGTAACATCTACCCCTCTATCTAAGGCCTCTTCCAGGTCCTTCATCAGCCGGTTTATCGGATGTTTTGCTGACACATCCGGCTTAATTATGTACATTGAGATTACAATTGACTCCTGAGCATTATCCAAAAGTTGAATAACAGCTTTTTCATATCCCCGGTCAGAAATATCTTTTACTTCTCCTGGGGAAAAACCCTCTTGCCCAGCAATCAAAGGAGCTGCTATCAACCAGCAACATATAAACAGACATAGAATAAACTTATTTTTCATAATAAAATAATTACCATTCTTTTCTTCTTTACGCTACAGGCTACAAGCTGCAAGACACAGGCTAAAAGCTAAAGATGCAAGACACAAAAAGATACACGCTATGAGCCAAGAGCTAGCTCTGCAGCCGGTAGCTTGCAGCACTATTATTTTATTCCCAGTTTTTTATTTGCATATTCAACAGTTGAAGCATCACCTGTTTCTGAAAGTTTTTTCATGCCATGTTCTCTGGTCATTACTCCACTTCGCACCATCTCCGCTATTTCAAAAGCATATGGATGAAAATTATATTTGCTTAAATGTATCTGATTAGACAATGAATTAAGCAGGCAATTCGTTGAATTTCCATCAACATCACCAGGCGCCTGCCAACCCAAGCTTCTTAATTTTTCCACAATTTTATGTTCATCGTATTCCATAAACGCAAGCGGACTTACGCTATAGGGAAAACTCTCCGCGTCTTTAAATTGTTCTTCACTTAAAAAATAAGGATCTATATCATTGCCGACAACTTCTTTCATTGGTTTTTTTAAAGCTGCCTGAGTCATTTTAAACAGCGCCGGGTTCAGCTTCATAATCGAAGATCTGATCGGTGCCTGCCCTGGAGACCAGCCCCAAGCCATTAGAGGAATTTTCTTTTCTATCGCGATCTTTAAAAATACAAACTTTACAAACGCAATACATGATGTGCACATAGTACTGGCGCGCTCAAGAGTTTTCAATGAATACATCGGATGGTCAACAGCATGCTTAAAAATCTTCTTCATTACTTCAAAATTAGGTTTAAAGATTTGACAGTCTGCTCCCAGATTCTCAGTCAGCGCATGGATATTCCTCAATGCTTGATCTGATAAAAATCCATTATCTAGAACCAAAGCCAAAACACGCATATTAAATACTTTTCTTAAGATATAAAGCGTATAGGAACTATCCTTGCCCCCAGAAAAAGATAAAGTACAGTCATAATCTGATTTGCCTCTTTCCTGTTCAACTAATTGTTTAAATTTCTCTAGGTGTTCAGCCTTATCATCTCTAAGTTTCTCATCTCCTTTATAGCTCTGGCAAAAGTTACATACACCCTCTGGATCAAAAGAAATATGCGGAAATGTTTCCGGCAAAACACATTTTGTGCAATGTTTCATAAAAACTCCTATTGTTGATAATAAACACTGATTCAATTATTAACCAAATCTTTTTTGCTGATTTTCCCCGTTGATGTTTTAGGCAATGCGCTGTAACGGATTTCTACGCTTTTAGGCACCATAAAGTTTTCTAGATGCTTGGAACAATGCAGCATTATCTCATTTTCCTTTAACTGCGAATTTTCCTTTAATACCACAAATGCCTTTATTGCCTTACCCAAAATTTCATCGTCCACACCAATCACTGCTGCTTCAACTACTTCTTCAATAGCATACAAAACATCTTCAACTTCTTTAGGACTGACCATTTCTCCGGCAGTTTTAATTATATCGTCTTTGCGGCTGATAAAATAAAGATCTCCATCCTCGTCCATTTTAAACAAATCTCCTGAGTACAAAACTTTCTCCTCAGGGTAGAATGCGGATTTTAGCCTTTGTGCTGTAAGTTCAGGAAGATTTAAGTACCCTTTCATAATGTTTGCTCCGCGAATAACCAGTTCACCAATTTCACCAGGTACAGTTATTTTTTCCCCCTTTTCATTTACGATATAAGCTTCCGTATTCGGCATGGCCTTGCCCACTGAACTGGGTTTTTGATCAATTTTTTCCGGAGACAGATAAGACACCCGTTTACATTCAGTCAAACCATACATTGAATAAAATTTAACATGCGGAAAAAATTTTCTGAATTTTAAAATATGCTGTACTGATAATGCCTGGGCTGTATTTGTAACATAGCGCAGATTAGAAAAATCTATTGCTTCAAAATTCTTAAGCTGTAATAAAATAGCCAGAATTGCCGGAACAAAAGGAAAACCAGTTACTTTTTCTTTAATTATCAGATCAATAATCTGATAAGGGTAAAGAAATGACTTCTCCAACACCACCGTACCCCCGAATTTAAATACCATTAAGACCTGATATAATCCATAATCAAATGCCAAAGGCAAGCAGCTTAAAATAATATCATTGCTAGTATTTTTCAAATATTCAATGATTGAATCGGCCGCAGTAACCATATTCAGATGAGTAAGCATTACGCCTTTAGGATTTCCGGTTGATCCCGAGGTATAGATTAAACAGCAAAGATCAATATCAATGCATTGTTTAACCGGACATGATGCCGGCTGTTTTTCAAGTGTCGCACAGAAAGAAACTATATTGGTATTATTTAGGGCGAATTGCGGATTACTTTGTTTAGCTCGTTCGAAGTCAACAATCAGTAATTTTTTAAGACTTGAGCAGTTAGTGAAAATTTCCGGCATAGCCTGCAAGTGTTTTGAATCTGTGATTAGTACTTTTACTTGTGCGTCATTTAAAACATATTCTAATTTTTTTTCTTTTACCTGAGGGTTTATAACTGTGAACACTCCCCCTGCTTTAAGCGTACCAAAAATAGAGACAACTGTTTCCAGAGAATTATCCACATAGACTGCTACCCTGTCTTTCTTTTCCAATCCAAAACCTATAAAAGCATTGCTTAATTGATTTGCCATACTATCTATTTCATTGTATGCGAATCGTTTATTCTGGCAAATCAAAGCAATTTTTTCTGGATTAAGCTTTGCGCTGATTTCTAGAAATTCATTCACTAACATGATTTCACCGTTTTATTTTGTTTGTTTTCTATGAATAAAAGCAGCTATTTTGTCAATAGAATCCAGATTGTCTGGGATCAACTCTTCATCTTCAATCACAATTGAAAAAGTTTCTTGGGTAAACTCAACCAGTTCTAGAATTCCAGTCGAGTCAATAACACCTTCCTCTAGAAAGGAAGTATCATTCTGAATATTTGCTGAATCAGCTCCCATTAAAAAATTATTGATTATAAATTCTTTTATTGTTGGCTTAATTTCCATCTATAATACTCCTCATGTTTCCCCTAGTACTATTTGCTTTTTTTGTTTTTTAATTTTTGCTCTTACTATGTTAAACACTACCATTGACAGACAAATACCAATTAAATCCAGGATTAGATCCATGGGATCAATATGTCTGCCAGGCACAAATGACTGGAAAGACTCATCAGCAACTGCTACGCTCATGCCAATGGCTATTGCATACACAGGCAGCAAGCCTTTAAATCTAAAATGTTTAAGCATTACCAGAATAAAATAACCTAATACCCCATACAATGGTAAATGCGCGGAATTAGTTAAAATCTCTTTTACCAAAGAATAGCTGCCTGTTCCCGGATTTCTAAAAGATAATAAGAAAATAACTAGCACATAGCCTAAAGTTATTGTGACCCATTTCAGTTTTTTTGAGAATTTCATATTTTACCTACACCAAGTTCTTTATAATTTTCCGCGTAATAATCTAAATACCGTTGGGAACATACATTATTAATCCATTGTTTATTATTTACATACCAGTCTATTGTTTGTTTAATCCCGTCTTCAAACCTATATCTAGGCTCCCAGCCCAATTCATGTTTTATTTTAGTAAAATCAATCGCGTATCTGCGGTCATGGCCTAACCTATCTGTCACATTTCTCACTAATGATTGAGGTTTGTTTAAATGTTCTAGGATTATTTTCACCAATTCCTTATTATTTTTTTCTGAATTTCCGCCGACATTATATACCTCCCCTACTCTTCCTACTTCCAGAACACAATGAATAGCCCGACAGAAATCCTCAACAAAAATCCAATCCCTTACATTTAAACCATCTCCGTACAAAGGAATAGATTTATCATTTAAAGCATTAGCAATAATAAGCGGAATGAATTTTTCCGGGAATTGAAAAGGCCCGTAGTTATTAGAGCATCTCATGATTGCTGCTGGAAACCTATATGTTTCGACATAAGATCTTACCAATAAATCTCCGCCAGCTTTTGAAGCTGAATAAGGGCTGTTTGGTGCTATCGGAGTAGTTTCAGTAAAATAACCTTCTTTGCCTAAAGAACCATAAACTTCATCAGTAGATATTTGAATATATTTTTTAATCTCAGTTTTTCGTGCTGCTTCTAAAAGCGTTTGAGTGCCCATAACATTAGTTTTAACAAAGATAGATGAATCTAAGATTGACCTGTCCACATGTGATTCTGCCGCGAAATTAATTATGCAATCGATTTTTTCATTTTTAATAATATTGGCTACTAAGCTTGAATCACAAATATTACCTTTGAAAAACTTATATCTTGGATCTTTTTCAACTAATATCAGATTTTCCAAATTACCAGCATAAGTCAAACAATCTAAATTAGTGACTTTATAACTAGAGTTTGCTAATAAGTACCTAATAAAATTAGATCCAATAAACCCGCAACCGCCTGTGATTAAAATATTGTTCATTATCGTCCTCTGATTATTAAATTATTACTGCGAGACACACGACACAAAATCAATAGTTACAGTATTGCGTCGTGCGTATCGCGTATTGCGTAAAAAACTAACTGCTAACTTCCTAACTCCGCTTTTTCTATCAGCTATGAGCCATGAGCTATCAGCTATAAGCATTAGTAATTCGTTTTTTCTTTGGTGAATAATCATCAACCGCTTTTGTTACTCTAAAACATAGTATACCGACCTACCTGCTCGGGGACGCGAGAATCATTATTTAGCACCAAAAAGTCCGCGAATTACCCTGTTTTAAACTTTTCTTATTATTTTTGACACTTTTATAAAAACATCCTGTACCAGCAATATATAATCCTCACATTCTTTTTTTGTCACCTCTACACCGCCGGAATACAAGTCTATGTTTCTTTTAGTTCTCATCAGATTACCTATAATGCTTATTCTTTCATCGCTAAGAATTTCCGCCATTTTTTCCAGAATTTTAACGTGATGTCCAGGCACGCTTCTCACTTTTTGTGAATAGAAAGTTAAAAGAGCAATCCCGCATTTAATAAGCGCCGAGTAAGCATAATTAAATCTCACATCCAGAAACTTGTCTTTTTGGGCGATATCAATATCTTTTTGACAGTTTTTAATGTTTCTAAGACATTGTTCCTCAGTGAAAGTAAATTTTTGAAAATATTTATTATCAAATTTCATCATTTTACCAGAATATGCTTTTCCTTTAATACAGTACTAATAAACTCATCTTTTTTATTTTTTCTATCAGTAAATTCCGCGAGATCCATACTAACCATATTAATTTCTCTGCCGAATTTTTTCTGCAGCGCGTTAATCTGTTTCTGAAATTCAAAAATGCTGAAATTTCCTATTACAAGAATATCTATATCACTATTGGTATCCATATTATTTTTCGCGTATGACCCGTAAATGTAAACCGCTTCTATCCCCTGAATTTTCTTCGCTATTCTAATAAGCGCGTCTTTAAACCCGAAAGTTTTAATAACTACCTGTTTCACTTCATTATATAACGCGTATTTTTTGTTAATTGAATATAACTTCAGATTACCGTGTTTACGACTTTTTATTACACCCAATAACTCAAGCTCCTTTAATTTTTTAACAAGGTTTCTCTTGTCCAACGACAGCTTAACAACAATTTCATTGATGTAAAGCTCTTCCTCTGGATTTATAAAAAAATAATTCAAAAGCGCTTTTGTTATAATTGATTTAAATAAAAACATACCAATCCTTTTTTACACCTTTAAGTGTATAAAACTACACCAATATGTGTCAAGTTTTATTATTAGCCATGAGCTATTAGCCAAGCATGCTTTTCATGCTTATTGCTGGCTCTTAAACCAATCAAATGTGATCTTCATTCCCTGCTCAAAGGTAAATTCCGGCTTAAATTTAAGCTTTTTGGTTATATTTTTTATGTCAGCTAAGGTCTTAAACACATCACCTTTTCTGATTGGCAATAAATTAGGCTTAATTTTTTTGCCGGCAAACTTATTAATTACCTCAACAAGTCCGAGCACACTGGTATCACTGCCGCAAGCCACATTAAATACTTCACCGGAAACACCCGGAGTAACAGCAGAGAGTAAATTTGCCTGCACTACATTTTTTACAAAAGTAAAATCTCTTGATTGTTTGCCATTGCCGAATATCGGCGGCTGCTGATCATTTAAAATACAGGTAATAAACTTGGGAATAACTACCGCGTATTCATCATCCAATGCCTGTCTGGGTCCAAATACATTAAAATATCTTAAAGCTACGGTTTCTAAGCCGAAATTTTCACTAAAGATTCTGCAGTAGAATTCAGTGGTTAATTTTGATAGCGCGTACGGAGATATTAATAATGGATACGCGTCTTCTCTTTGCGGAAACTTATCTGTATCGCCATATACTGAACTCGATGAAGCAATAACCACTCTTTTTACTCCTGATTCTTTAGCAGCTTCCAGCACTGTTAATGTGCCGTCAATATTTACTTTATTATAATCATGCGGACATTCCATAGATTTTGGAACACTGCGCAAAGCTGCCTGATGCAGAATATAATCCACTCCTTTGCAGGCTTTTAAGCAATCCTGTTTATTGCAGATGTCGCCGCGAACCAACTCGTATTGCGTATTGCGTATCGCGTATTGCGTAACAAAATCAAGATTCGCCTGTTTGCCGGAGAAGAAATTGTCTAAGACTACGACATCTTCGCCTTTTTTCAATAATTCTTCTACAATGTGTGATCCAATAAATCCCGCTCCGCCGGTTACTAAGTACTTGCTCATTCGTTTCACTCCTTCTTTAGCGGATAGCGATTAGCGTTTAGCGATTAGAAAAAGCCAAACACTTAACACTACCCTTACGTTATTTTTCTGTATCTCCCTTCGGCTAAACCCTTTCACGTTTAAACTCGAAAATTTTAATCACTACCAAACTTTTTTTTAAATAATATTTACAGCATATAAAGGAAAGATTGATATGTTTTCAAGCTCTGAAAAATTCTCTAATGATAATCTAATCCCATGTTCAGACTTATGCTGTTCCAAAAAGACCCTCATACTTTTCATTTTGCCCGTTTTCCCCGACTTAACTTCAACGGGAATTATTTTATTATCTCTTTGGATAATGTAATCTACCTCAGAGGATGTGCCTTTCCCTTCATTATGCCAATAAAAAAGCTGTCCTCTAATCCTATTGTCCATTGATTTAACAAATTCATTACCAACAAAAACTTCGGCAATAGCACCTTTATTTATCATATCTATATCTTCAGCGACAATAATATCAGCATTATTTAAATTCAATATACGAAAGTGGATGCCGGTATCAAATAATATAACTTTATATTTATTACTTTTTATTTCCGCGCCTAATGGCAGGCCATGACCGGCTGTATGGTATATCTTATATGCTAATCCAGCCTGGATTAAAAGATCCAAAGCTTGCTTTAATGCCCGATGATTATGCGCCTTATCCACATTGGAATACTTAAACTTATGCCCGGATTGAATAGCAATAGATTTAAATACTTCATCTAATATCTGAATATCCGCCCGCTTTTTATATTTAGCAAAATCATCCCTAAAGGACTCAAGTAAATCTCCTAACATTTGCTGGCACTTTAGGATATTTTTTGAACGCGCGTACTCCTCAACTATTTCAGGCAATCCGCCTATAAGATGAAATGTTTTTAAATGATTGATTATTTTATCATGGAAAACAGGGTCCACAGCCTTACTCTTTTTCATATCTATAAGCGCATCCTGCCCTAAAGCGGCTAAATACTCGTCAAAAGACAGGGGATACATAAAAAGCGATTGGATTCGTCCCACACCATAAGAAGGCAGTTTTGATATAGTCATTTCCAGCAAAGAACCGGCAGCAGCAATATGCAAATCAGGCATTTTTTCATAAAAAAACCGTAAGGAACTTAAAGCATTTGGGCATGATTGTATTTCATCAAAGAATAACAATGTCAGTCCAGGAACAATTGGTATAGAAAAATACGCTGATAATCTTTCAGATAAATAAAAAGGATCCAAAGAGCCTTCAAAGATTTTCTTAACAGCTCTATCCTCTTCAAAATTTACTTCTAAAAAATATTTGAAAGACTGCCCTAATACCCGAACAGAAAATGTCTTGCCCACCTGCCTTGCGCCTCGCAGAAGCAGAGCTTTTCGCTGTTGACTCTCTTTCCATTCAATTAAACTATGTTCAATATCTCTTCTCATCATAAACCAAGTATATCATAAAATACATTAAAATCAATGATAAATCTACACGTTTTTACATTAAAATCAACTATAGAACAATAAACTTCTCAAAATCAAGCTTTAAACCCGTAAAAATAATTATTCCAGCCCTTTTCATTTTACAGCTAATAGCTTATGGTCGATAGTTACAGTATTGCGTCGTGCGTATCGCATTTAGAAATTAGTGCAATTAGTAATTAGAAATTTATTCTCAGTTTCTGTTCTCTGCTTTTCCTAATCGCTATCTTCTGTCTTTTTTTCCTAACCGCTAATCGCTAAACGCTATACGCTATTTTTTAGAGTCTCCAATATAAGATCTTACTTGCGGCAAACTCCTTTGTTTCAAACATGCTTTTTACATCCATTACCACGCCTTGAGTCCCGGCATTAACGCTTAAATGATTTTCCAGGCAGGCTAAGGTTAATTTCTGCTTAAATTCATTATGATTAACCGCGATCACAACAGCATCAACTTTAATGTCTTTAGTATATTCACTTAATACAATCCCATATTCATGCTTAACTGATTGCAAATCAGCATGCGGGTCACAGACAATCACATCAATATTATATTCTTTTAATTCACTGATAATATCAATAACTCTTGAATTGCGGATATCAGAGATGTTTTCTTTAAAAGTAATGCCTAAGACCATTACTTTTGCCCCGCGCACGGTTTTATTGCCATTGATTAAAAGTTTCACTGTCTGTTCAGCAATATACTTGCCCATATTGTCATTGATTCTTCTTCCGGCTAAGATAACTTGCGGATCATAGCCTAATTCCTCTGCTTTGTGCGTTAAATAATATGGATCAACCCCAATGCAGTGTCCGCCGACTAAGCCTGGATGCATTTTAATAAAATTCCATTTTGTGCCAGCTGCTTTAAGCACACTCAAGGTATCAATATTCATTTTATGAAAAATAATCGCCAGTTCATTCATTAAAGCAATGTTTAAATCTCTTTGCGTGTTTTCAATAACCTTGGCTGCTTCCGCGACTTTAATTGATTCAGCTCTGTATACTCCGGCTTTGACAATCAAAGCATAGGTATTAGCAACTTCTTCTAATGTAGCCTGGTCACAGCCTGATACAACTTTGATAATCCGGGTAATCGTGTGCTCCTGATCACCGGGATTGATTCTTTCCGGAGAATATCCGACCTTAAAATCCACTTTGTATTTAAGCTGAGAAAATTTCTCTAAAATCGGCACGCATACATCTTCGGTTACACCTGGATAAACCGTTGACTCAAATACAACTATGCTGCCTTTAGCCAGATTTTTTCCCACCAGCTCAGAAGCGCTTTGCAGACAATAAAGATCAGGCTGCCGGTTTTTGGTTATGGGAGTGGGCACAGCAATAATAATAAACTTCGCTTGTTTGATCATAGCCGGATCAGATGTAACTTCCAGTAATTTAGCGGCTTTTATCTCTTCTGTCGCTGTTTCCTTATTGGTATCTGTAAAATTCTTCAGATCTTTAATCCGTTTTTGATTTAAATCAAAACCAATTGTATTTACAATCTTGCCGAATTCCACTGCCAAAGGAAAACCCACATAACCTAAACCCACTACCGCGATCTTGCTTTTACCTTCCTTAATCTGTTCGCACAAATTCATGTTCTGCTCCTTCTATTTTAGTATTGCGTATTACCTTTTTCGTATTGCGTATTGAGTATCGCGTATTGCGTAAAAAAAACAATATATTTCGTATTGTGTTAAAGCATCTTTTGTAGATTAACAATCATTCTGCAAATATAATCGATCTTTTCTGTCACTTGTTCCGCATTATTAGCAACTATATAGTTCAATTCTTTAGCAATCACTGTTTGAGTTTCTAATTCGGCTAAAGATCCCAATGAAATATTAAGGAATTGTTTATATTCTTTATTATACTTACGTCTAAAGCCTTCAGCTATATTAGATGGTATCGATACAGCAGCCCTCCTCATTTGGGAGGATAACCCATATGATTCTTCTTTAGGAAAGCCTTTAGTTAATTCATAAATTTCTTTAACTAAACTAATCCCTTCACTCCATATTTTCAAATCACGAAAACTTCTAATTTTTTCTACCATTTCCTATCCTTACGCAATACGATTTTAATCTTTTGCTAATCTATTTAAGCAATCAAGAAAAAACTCTTTACTCCAGACATCTAAGCCCGCGACTGCGGTTGGCTTTAAAAACCTGAGCATTTCCTGCTTGCTGGTATTCCAATCAATCCGCTCAATTCTTTTGGCCATTTCTCCTGTATACCAGTTTCTCTCAGCTTTAAGCTTTAGGCCTTTCCATGGCCCCTGCTGATTAAGCGCGCTGGATAAAAGTTCCCAGTTAATTTTAACCTTATGGCTGATATACCAGATAAAATCATACCAGTCTCTGTGCTTTGTGTATTCCCGGCATAATAAAGCATGACTTTTGCCGCTAAACAAGCTGGGCATATCCTGCATAGTCACGCTAAACGGAAAAGGGAAATCTAAAAATCTACTCTCATAACCACTGTTTTCCGGAGGATTCGTATCCACTTCCAGTTTAATCCTGATCTTGGCTGTATTTGTTTTAAACTTTAAATGCGTCAGGCTTAATACCTGGCCTAAAGAATCCTGTTTTAAAAAACACTTTTTTACAATATCTTCCGCTTTAGAACGGTCGATTACCTCAAGATTATAACCGTAAGATTCAAATTCACCAGCCATATTCTTAATATACGGTGTAAACGAAAAACTCTGGTCCGGAGTTTTTAACATAAAATCCAGATCTTCGGAAAAGCGTTCCAGACTGTGAAAAATCCGCAAACAGGTTCCGCCCTGAAAAGCGGCTTTTTTAAAAAAATCTGCCCGAGCTAAAGCAGCCAATGCCAATTCCTGGGTGATTTCCCGCAAAGCGTTTTCTTCTTCCTGTTGCGAAGCACAATTATACGCGTTCAGTCTTTCCTGAATAAGTTGAATGCTCATAAGCTTAAATCCCGTTTTAGACCTTTAATGAATCTCCGCACCCGGTAATTGGTATACACCTGGTTAAGATCTTCTATTAAACTATAATCCCATTGTTTAATTGTCTGCGGCTCAATGCGCAGGCTTTTAATCAGCGGATCAATGCCTGTCCAGTTTTTTTTAAAAGCGTAAACATAGTCTAAAACCGCCTTTAAAGGTGAAGCCATAAAAAATGTGCTGTTTTCCGATTGGATTCGTTCAACAGCTAAATAAAGCATGGGATAAGGAATCCGTTTATAAATAAATACTCCGGATGGAGTTTTAAACTGTTTAGCATTTCGTGAACAGGCGCTAGTCACAGCATAAACCGCTTCCGGAATACAGCCGTGATAAGCCAAAGCTGATTCAAAACTAATATACGAAGGCCCATAAATCCATTGGGCTAATTCAAAAAGGTTCAAGCTGTTACGCTGATATTTCTGCCCTAAAAGATAAAGCCCTCGCTTAACATGCACTAATTTGCCATTGGCAATAGCCCGTTTAACTAATCCGTAACGCCTATTCGGGCTTCCCTGACAAAGATTTAACAGCATATCATCTGTTACAATATCCCGCGGCATTGACTCTCTAATTTGTTCAATAATATCTAGCATATTTTCCTCAATACTGTCATTTAGTGACAGTTTCTATTAAAAATATAGCATATTTAGCTTAATTTGTCAAATAACACAATTTCAGTATTGCGTAAAAAAACACCAAATACTCAATACTCAATACTCAATACTCAATACTCAATACTCAATACTCAATACGCGATACGATTTCAATCAACTGCTATTCCCTTTGCCAAATTTCTCGGCTTATCCACACTGCAGCCGCGTTTTAAAGCAATATAATAAGCTAATAACTGCAAAGGAATTGCCACTAATAAAGGCGAAAATATTTCCTGTACTTCCGGAATATAAATAACATCATCCGCGTATTTTTTAATCTGCTCATCGCCTTCCGTGGCAATGGCAATCACTTTGCCTTTTCTTGCTTTAATTTCCTGGATATTGGACATCATTTTGTCATAGGTCGCGCTTTTCGGAACTATACACACTGTTACCATATTCTCATTTACCAGCGCTATTGGCCCATGCTTCAGCTCTCCAGCCGGATAAGCCGAACAATGGATATAGGATATTTCCTTTAATTTTAAAGCTCCTTCCAAAGCGCTGGCATAGTTTATGCCTCTGCCTAAAAAGAAGAAATCTCTAAATTCATAATATTTATCCGCGCATCTGGCAATATGATTTTCCACATCAAAAACCCGGCTCATTAATGAAGGAATATACGTCAGATCTTTGATTAAATTATTTTTTAGTTCCAGTTTAATTGTTTTTTTAAGCACACCTAAAAATATGCTGATCAGATATAAGGAAAACAGCTGGGCAGTATAAGCTTTGGTTGAAGCCACGCCGATTTCCGGTCCGGCGTGAATATAAAACACTGAATCTGATGCCCGGGCAATGCTTGAGCCCACAACATTACACAAGGAAAAGGTATTTAAGCCTTTTTGCTTGGCTTTTTTCAAAGCCACCAGAGTATCCGCGGTTTCGCCGGATTGGGTGATGGAAATAACTAAACTGCCTTGATCAGCAATAAAATGCTTGTAGCGGAATTCACTGGATATTTCCACATCAGTATGCAGATTAGTAAAATACTCAATGATTATTTCTCCGATCATTCCGGCATGATAAGACGTGCCGCAGGCCTGGATAATCACTTGATGCGCTGCCAGGATTTGACTTTTAATTTTTATTAATTCATCGATTTTAAGTTCTAAATTCTTAAAATCGAGTTTTTCATTCAGAATATTTTTAACCATCTGCGGCTGCTCATGAATTTCCTTTAGCATGAAATGCGCATAACCCATTTTCTGGGAAGCGGCCACATCCCAATTAATCTCCGTAATACTATAATTAACTGAACTGCCGTTAATATTGGATATTTTAAATCCCTGTTCATCAATCACCGCAACTTGAAAATCCTCGAGAAATACTATTTTATGAGTATAAGGAATAATTGCCGAAGCGTCAGAAGCAATAAATGTCTCGCCAACGCCTACGCCGAGAATTAAAGGTGAGCCATTTCTCGCCGCGACAATTTTAGTCGGCTCTTTTTTGCTGATTGCCGCTATCGCGTATGTGCCGCGGATATCCATCAAAGTACAGAGTACTGCTTGTTCTAAAGTTTGAGCGCCATTTTGTAAATACTGCTCAATCAGATGCGCGATAACTTCTGAATCTGTTTCAGATTTAAATTTATGTCCGCTGTTTTCCAGCTTTTCTTTAAGCGCTAGATAGTTTTCAATAATTCCATTATGCACGATCGCGATTTGCTCACTACATCCAGTATGCGGATGCGCGTTTGCCCGGGTTGGTTCTCCATGCGTCGCCCAACGCGTGTGCCCAATGCCAATGCAGCCTTTAACTGGAAATTCCTCGATTGTCTTAATCAGATTCTGCAGATCTCCGACTTCCCGGCAAAGATACATATCTGTTCCGTCTAAAGTCGCTAAGCCGGCAGAATCATAACCCCGGTATTCTAATCTTTGCAGACTTTCAATAATAACTTTGCTTACGTTTTTTTTGCCAATATAACCGATTATTCCGCACATATTAACCTCTTTATTTATACTATTTACTGGATTAGCTTTTAGTAAATATTATTAGTAATATCATTTGTCTGTTTTAAACTTCCTAATTAATATAAAAATAAATTCCGGTACTGGCTAAAAGCGCCAGAAATATCATTAAAAACCCCCACCTTATTGCCAGCCTGTTTTTTCTTGATTTCACATCCTGTACTGTATAGATCCCGGGAATCGCGCCTAAAGCAGGCTTACCTAAAAACTCCTGAATTTCATTAGTATTTTTAAATGAAGTATCCAGATACTCCAAGCCCATGACCACTCCTACTGCTGACATTAAACTGATTATCAGCGCGGAAAAAATTATTTTAATCATGGTCGGGCTCATCGGCTTTAAAGGCAAACGCGCTTTTTCAATTATTTCAAATGTTGTTTTGCTTTTTGAATCTTCAAGGCGCTTAGTAATATTCGCTGTCTCTAAACGCGCCAGCAATGTTTCATAAAGATGTTCATTTACTCTATTATCGCGGGCTAAGCTGGCCAATTCCTGCTCAGGCAAAGCTTTTGCCTCATACTTATCATTCAATGATTCTACTTGGGAAAGCTCTGCTTTTATCTTACTGATCTCAAAATCTATATTTTTCTCTTGCCGCTCTAAATCCTGATACACCGGATTCGGCGTCCGGGTTTCAATTGCTTGCGGATTTTTTATTGATTCATGCAATTGTTCTTTTGTTTTGCTTATATCCGCTCTGATTTGCCTTACCCGCGGATGATTTTCAGTAGCATCAACCAATAAATTCGCTAATTCCACTTCCAGCTCAATCAGCTGCATTCTAAATTCAGCGACCAAAGGATTTTCTCTTTGTTCAATCTGCGATACAATATCTTTAGTTTGCAAACCCAGCTGCTCTAAAATAAGTTTTTTTCTGGACTGGGCATCATTAAGATCTTTTAATAAACGAAACCTGCTGAATACCCGCTCTGATTCATCGAGTTTATACTGATAAACCTGGAGTTGATTAGCGATAAACTCAGTCGCGTGATCAGCTTTATCATTTTGTCCGGCAATATTTTTTTGAATAAAAAGATCACTGATACTATCGGCAATTAATTTTACTTCATAAGGATCTTTACCTCTATAGGTGATCCGGATAATATCCTGCGATACTATATTTACTTGAATCGCTTTGCGCATATTGATAATCAGCTGCTCATATTCAATCTGAGAATGAATATTTTTTTCCAGATTTAAATCCTTGGTTATTGCCGCTAAATTTGACCAGGTCAGTATTTCTTCCTCAAACGACCTTAATCTTTCCTGAACAGTGGATGAAACCGCGAGATCGCCGATCAAAGGAGTCAGCAGTCTTTCATCATTTATTTTTATCAATGTGCTGGCTGAATAGATTTTCGGCAAAAAATTGCTGACATTAAACACCAGCAGCGGCATTATAAAAAGAATCGCCAAAAATACCTCTCTGCGCCTGAAAAATATGCGCAGATACCGCAATGTATTCGCGTTAGAATGTTCAATCATTATTTTCTCGTTTAATTTTATTAAGCTATCAGCTATCAGCTTTCAGACATCAGCTTTTTCTTAAATCCCGCTATCATCGCCGCAATTTCATCTAATCTGTTATATATTTCTAATAAAAAAATTTCATCACAATACTTCATTCTTTTCGCTAATTCTAGACCACACATTACTTCATACGAAGATCTAAGCGCTATACTCAAAAATCTATTGAATTCCTTATCTGTTTCACATCCACTTAGCTCTACGCATTTGACTACTCAACCCATATTGTTCTTCTTTGGGAAATTTACTTGTTAGTTTATAAATTGATTCTGCAAAATCCATTGATTTTTGCCAGATTTTCAATTTCTTAAACTTTTGTTCCATAATCTACCTCTATAATCTGACAGCTGCAAGCTGATATCTGTAAGCTGTATTTAAACATAGCGATAAATTGACTCAGGAATTGGATATTCAATATGAGTTAAAACATAACCTAAAAGCTTGCTCTTTGACTGCTCTAACAGCTCAGTCGAATGCTTGACAATGCCCCGCTGAGTTTTGCCGGCGCGAATAACCATAATCACGCCATCAGCCTGGGCGCAGACAATTCCGCTGTCCGCGACCGCGATTACCGGAGGCGTGTCTAAAATAATATAATCAAATTTCTTTTTGATTTTTACCAATAGGTCTTCCATGCGGTTTGATCCCAGCAGCTCAGCCGGATCATTGGCAATCTTGCCTCTGGGCATGAGCGTCAGTTTATCAATCTTGGTCTTGTATAAAATACTTTCCACATCAGCGCCTAAAAATAAATAATCTGATAATCCGACTTTTAAGTTCAGATCCAGGGAAGCGTCAAGAACCCCGCGGCGCAGATCACAATCAACCAGCAGCACGCTTTTGCAGTCTACATCCATGGCCAAGGTTACTGCCAGGTTTAAAGAGGTCAGCGACTTGCCTTCTTCTTTAACTGAACTGGTTACGGCAATGGTCTGGAGTTTTTCTTTTTTTCTAATGGTTTTGAGATTTTCCCGCAGCCTGCGGTATTGCTCGGAAATCGGTGAATCCGGCTCAAAATGAGTTACAATATGATTATTCAAATTAGAATTAACCACACTTTTTAAAATAAATTCTTTAGGCAATGAAGGCATGTTTAAAGCATCAGCCTGTTTGTCCTGTATGTTTTTTAAAAATCCGAGGAAATCCATGATTTTACTCCTTTTTTTATCTGACTAATGAAAATACTAAAACCATAACAATCAATAAACCAAAAAATATCGCCATCATAATATAAGTAAATCTCGCGCCTTGTTTGGTTTTTTGAAATTCATCTTCGGTAATAATTGTGGAAATCGCCCCCAAAACCGGCAAAGGCAGTTCTTCCTTTGCCTCATGGATATTTTTGTAAGAACGATCAATCATTTCCGCTAAAAATATACAGCCATAGCCCATACCCGCGCCCAGGACTATGCCCATCATTAAAAATTTAATTGGATCAGGTTTGCTGGGTTTTAAAGGCAGACGCGGCGGATCAATAACCGTAAACCTGGTGCCTTCTTTAAAAGTATCCAGCTTTTGCGTGATTCTTGCTGTTTCCAAGCGCTGTAAAAGCATGGCATAAACATCTTCATTAACTGTCGCGTCCAAAGCTAATCCGGTTTGATTGCTTAGATTTAAAGACATATTATCCGCCATATCCCCCACAGGATCAGTAGAAGTCTTTTCATCGCCTTTTTTCAGTTCTTTGAGGATCATATAGGAAAGCATATCTTTATCAGCCAATGGTTTTTGCGACTGCAAACGAACATCAATATCATCTTTATCTAATTCGGATTTTAATTTTTCTATCCTGGACTGAAGATTTTGAACCATGGGATGTTTTTTGGTAGAATCAACCAGCAGCTGATCCAGCTGCTCCTGGAGATTTTTAATTTCATCGGCTTTGATTTTATGACGATAAAGTTTTAACTGATCTTCTAAAAAACTGACAGCCACATCAGTTTCCCGGGTTTTGGCGTCTACGTTCTGCTGAATAAAAATTTCCGTCAGAGTTTTTGCTACTTGCTGCACAGTATCTGGATTTTCTCCACTGTAAGAAATCATAACTAATTGTTCACCGCGGGATTCAACGCTGATATTTTTGCGTAAATCCTTGATCAGCTCTTCATAACTGTATTGGGTTTTAATATCCGCGTCCAGCTTTAAGCGCTTGGTTAATTCTGTTAAGCTTTTCCAGCTTAAAATCTGCTCTCTTAATATCCGCAGCCTGTCAACTACTGTTGTGGAAATTGCTAATCCGCTGATCAAAGGATTGATTACATCTTCCTCTTCAATCAGAATCACGGATGATGAGATATAAGTTTTCGGCATAACAAAGCTGGCAATAACCACCACGAAAACCGTAAACAAAAACGGATAGAGAAACAGATGTTTTCTCCGAAAAAATACTTGTAGATAATTAAAAATATTTGACTGCATTATTTTCCCCTTTTTAACCGCATGTATTAGTGATTATAGTTATCATCGTGTCTATGGTTAATATCGTCTACTGTCGTATATACTGAAGTCCCCTCATATGCTGGCTGCAGTACCTGTCCGAGCACTGTGCTGACTTTCCATAATACAGTTGAAGGCAGATAAACAATATCTCCGGCCTGTAAATCATAATTGACCTTTAAATTACCTTCATATAATAGACTTAATAAATTAACTTTTTTAACCTGAGCCTTTTCCCCGTCTATTGGCCGGAGAATTACTGCTCTGCGCAAAGAAGCGATATTTTCCCGCGGTAAACCAGCGGCTAATACCGCGTCCCGCAAAGGCATAAACTCCGCGTTCATCGGATATCTGCCTGGAGCAGCTACCTGACCCATTACATAAACCACCTTACTATTATAAGCAACTATAGTAATATCCACTTCCGGAGTTTCAATATACTCAGTTAAAATTTTTGTAATTGCTTCGACAGCCTGCTTTTTGGTCATTTCTAACAAACTGATATCTCCGACAAAAGGATATTGGATTTTTCCATTAGCGGCAATGGGAAATCTTCCGCTGAATTCCGGATGACGGCGCACAGTTATTTCAATAATATCATCCTTGCCTAAGGTATATTCACCATATTCCTCTTTTTTAATTTTATTGTTTTTAGGATTAGGTTTATTAATCTTTTTAGCCGGACTATTTGCTTCCACCTGAAAATTAATTGTTGTGCTCGCGTCTTGTTCTTGTGCCGATAAATCAGCGTTTGCGTACGCCAATATTCCCGCGAAACTAAAAATAATTGCTTTTAATAAAACTGGTTTCATATTTCTCATTTCCCCCTATGCCTCCCGCGAGTAAACAATACATTCTTTAAATGTTTTAAGATTTTCCAAATCTTCCTGGGTATAAAATCTCCAACCCCGCCAATCACGTTTGGCTTTTTGAACTTTTCCAGCTTGTTCCCAGCGCATTATGGTTTTAGCCGTAACGCCGATCAGATCAGCAGCTTCGGTTATGGTCATTCTTGCATCTGTCATCTTATACTCCTTTGTTCATTAATTTATTAATTTATAGTAATATAACTCTTTTTATTTTTTGATATTGCTGTCTGGGACTGTATAACCTTATCCATGATCTATCGCAATGTAGTTATACATAGCATTATTTGTGCCAGTCTATGTTCAAAAGCACAAAACATATTAGGGCTAACACTTGTAATGCTTTTGCTGATAAAAAGTTACATTAAATAATTAATGACAGATTTATTTAATTTATCATATTTTCATTAAATATTCAATCTAATTGCTTAAACACAATCAGCAAAGTGTTTAAAAAAATCCACAGTCAGTGTCTGTACTAGACAGTCTTATTATTTACATCCCACGCTTTGATTGAAACAGTAAGTATACCTTATGGAATCCGGATTGCAAGAGCAGGCTGAAAATTTGCGGTTACACTTTAAAAAGGTAATGATTAAATTGATTTTTCAAACATAAGCGGCATAAACTGGTTTGCAGGTAGAGAACATTTTTGCAGACTTAAAAAATCCGGATTCAGGATATCTGTTTTCTCCAGAGAAAACGCGGCAGCAGTCTTAAGAAATTCTTTATAAGAAGAAATGTGAATACCCTTCATCCCGAGTATTAAAGCCGGCTTGATATCTTTATCATAGCTGTCTCCTATGGAAACACATTGTTTTGGCAAAACGGATAATTGCTGGGCTATAAATTGAAAAACGCGTGTATTGGGCTTGCGCGCGTTTGTTTTTAAAATTTTAAAATATTTTGTATGATCTTTAATCCCCAGCGCTTCCAGAATCCGTATTGTCTGACTACGCGTATTATTTGTGACTAAAACAAGCTCATATTTAAGAACAAGATTGTCCAGGATATTTTTCAATATCAGGCTTTGAGAAAGATATTTCTTTGGTTTTATCTGCTGATCTTTAAAATTTTCCCAGTCCTCAATCCTAAGGTCGTAACCAGCCGCGATATCCTCACTTATCTCAGTATATGAAGGTTTCCGCGAACGCGAATTTTTAAACCGCGCTATTATTTTCCGCTTTTCTTGGTCAAGCAAAGCAGCAGCTTGGGTTCGAGATATGTTTAATTTATCTTTAATTTTAGAAATCATAAAATCATGCCATGCTTCCAATACAGCTTTATTCATGTCATCACTGCTGTATAATGTGTCATCTAGATCCAAGATCAGCACTTTAGTATCTTCTTTTGCTGAGAATAAATCGCTTTTATGTTTTTCAACTGTTTCTATCTTGAGCGCTTTTCTAGGATTATCTGTCGGCTTGAAAACCCAACCTAAAAATATTTCTTCTACCCGCGATTGGTTAATCATTAAAGCCGGCGCAAGATTAGCACGATTTACACTCGCGTCATAATAATCAGGCTTATGCCTGGCGCTGGCAAGAACCTCCGCGGATTTCATGCCAAGATTCGTCAGGAAAAACGCGAAGGTCAGCAATAAAACTGGTATTCCGGAATATAATTTGTTTTTTGCGCGCATACTCGGCAATCCCTGTCTTTTATTAGAAATTCTATTAAAGCAGCATAACTATTTAGCCTTTAAAAAAGTATTAAAGCATACCATAAATTAGAAATCTTTGCCATTAATCAGTGTTTTCCTAACTCTCTGATTAAAAATGTTTCTAAAATAAATTTATTCTGCTATAATAAGCCAATGAAATTTCGTGATATTTTTATTTATATTATCAGCTTGCTGAGCTTAATTAGTTTTAGCTTATTTCTGAGCATTTCCCCGGCTTTGGCAAAAAACTCAGCTAAAAAGGATTGGTATGCTTTTAGTCTTAGCCAAGAGCTTGACCCTGCTTCTGCCGCTAATCTGGGAAAGCTGAGCTTAGACGCTCCGGCTGGTAAATACGGCTTTGTGAAAGTTAAAAATGCTAATTTTTGCTTCGCGAATGATCAAAGGATCCGGTTCTGGGGCATAAATCTCAGCCAAAGCGCTTGTTTTCCGGATAAAAACCAGGCGGAAAAAATCGCGGCTAATTTAGCATTCCTTGGCTTCAATGCTGTCCGGCTGTCTGGCCTTGACTTTGATTTCGCGCCAAATGGGATTATGGAAGATGTGGGCGCTGAGCATAAGGATTCGCAATTAAAAACAACCCGGTATTTAAGTCTCGAGCAATTAGATAAGCTGGATTATCTGATATTCGCGCTTAAAGCAAAAGGGATTTATATCTGCCTGAATCTTTTATCTCAGCGAAAGTTCACTGAAGCTGACGGCATAGTTGACGCGGAATTACTGGATCCAGCCGGCGACCCGGCTGCTGTGTTTGATGAAGATCTGATCCTGCTGCAAAAAGAATATGCCAAAACACTGTTAAATCATTTTAATAAATACACCCAGCTGAAATACAATCAAGATCCCGGGATCAGCCTGATTGAGATATCGGATAATAACTCTTTAATCTCTGCCTGGAAAAACAATACGCTTAACGGCAATTTATTCGGCTCGAAAAATAATAGCTTGTCGATTTATTATACCAAGCAATTAGATTATTCCTGGAATGAATACTTAAGAAAAAAATACGGCTCTCTGGGAAAATTAAGACAAGCCTGGCAGGAAGACAGTGATCCGGTTAAGACAGTGCCGCTGAATAAACCAGTTTGGAAGCTGGAATCAAATAAGCAGGCCAAAGCCGGTATAAAAATTCTTGAAAACTCAAGCATTATAAATGTTAAAACCATTACCGATAAACCCGACGATGTGCAATACCGGGCAAATTATTTAAATTTATTTAAAAATAAAAAATATGTTTTAAGTTTTACAATCAGCGCGAATACAAATATGGATATTGCTATCGCGGCTGAGCAAGTATTTTCGCCTTGGCATAATTTAGGCCTTGATCAGCGCTTAGCCATATCGCCTGTTCCCCAGATGATTACCATTCCCTTTAGTCCGGATATTGACTGTAATAATGCCAAAGTCAGTTTTATTATCGGCCAAAGCAAAGGCCGGATCAGCTTAGCTGACCTGGGGCTTAACCAGATTGATTCATTGCCGATTATTGACAATGAAGCCAAGCTTACTCAGTTTAAATTTCATCGGCCATTATATCAGCTGATCAGGCTTTATCCCAAGCAAGCGGAAAAAGATATTGTTGAATTTTATACCTTAATCAGCGCTGAATATTTTAAAGCCCTGACTGATTTTCTTAAAAAAGAATGTTTGGTCCAAGTCCCAATCACCGGCATTGCCCGGGAAAGCGAGCAAGCGGATATAGCCAGTCAATCGGCTTGCGATTATATCTCCGCCTCAGCTTATTGGGATCATCCTGAATTTAGTTCAAAAAATCCGGATAAAACTGAGTTTAAGATCAAGAATAATTCAATATTGCAGGAACAAGACTTAGGGATCTTAGGCCTAATCCAAAGCCGCAATCCTTATGCTCAGAGCGAAAAGCTCAAACCTTTTATTGTCAGCGCCTGGAATCATTGTTTTCCCAATCAATTTGCTTATGAAAGTCCTTCTTTGCTTGGTTCATTGGCAGGAAATAATAATTGGGATGGATTATTTCAATTTACTTATAGTCTAAGCAGTTATGCTCAAATTAATAAAACCGCGATCACTGATTGGTTTGAGATCATTAATAATCCGCAGCAATTGCTGCTCTGCTCAATTGCCGGATTAGCCTTTAACTATGAATTCGGCACACCTAAGATCAAAGGTTTGTGCGGATTCACTGCTAATAAAGTCCTGCAGGCCGGCTCAATCACTGCTACTCCGGCTGATGACGGAGCAATATTCTTATGCGCTTTAGATCAAAAGCCGGCTGAAGAATCAGAACATTTTCTGTTAATCGCGATAAGTGATGTAAAGAATACAAACAGCGGCTGGAAAAAAGCTAAATTTGACTGGGGCACTGAACCGACTTTACTTAAAAATATTAATCTGGATATAAGCATTCCGGCTGATAAAGAAGCCGCTGTTTATGTTCTGGATAATAGCGGCAAGCGCGCTAAGAAAATACAGCTGAATAAAACCAAAGATATGAATAGCTTTAATACTCAGGAATTTAACAGCCCCTGGTTTGAGATTGTTTTAAATTAGCGGATAGTGGGAAATGTTACCGGATCGAAAAAAACACAGATTGAAAGATTACGATTATACGCAAAATGGATTGTATTATGTAACAATATGCACATATGATCGGGAATTATTATTTGTAGGGCCACGGCGTGACGTGGCCTATACTATATATGAAATAAATGAAAATGGGAAAATCGTTCAGGATGAATGGACAAAAATTGAACAATTGCGCAATAATATTGTATTGGATGAATATGTTATCATGCCTAATCATATACATGGAATAATTATTATTAATGATACGGCCACGTCACGCCGTGGCCCTACAGGAAAATTCGGAAAACCAATATCTGGTTCATTATCAACAATAATAGGATTGTTCAAAACAGCGGTAACAAAACGAATAAATCAAAAGAGAAATACGCCGGGAAAATCGGTTTGGCAAAAATCATTCTATGATCACGTTATTCGGAATGACACATCATTACAAAATATTCGTGAATATATCCGGAATAACCCTCTAACGTGGGATAATGATGAGGAAAATACGAATAAAATCAAAACTTCTCACTAACGTGTAAACGCACTATACGGCCACGTCACGCTACAGCACTATACTACAGCTATACTGCTTTTTAAAAATTATGTTCGGAGTTTTCTAAGGTTGGTAAAAGCAGATCCTTGGAGGAAAGCACAGGCTGGTTTATCGGCCATTGAATATTAAGCTGCTTGTCTGACCAGATAATCCCTTTTTCATGGCTAAATGAATACTCCGCGGTACAATGATATATTACCTCCGCGATATCTGAGAGCACGCAAAATCCATGCGCAAAACCTTCGGGAATATACAGCATCCTCCGGTTCTGACTGGAAAGGATTTCGCCTACCCATTGCCCATAAGTAGCTGAATGTTTACGCAGATCCACGCCCACATCAAAGATTTCGCCGCTGACCACATGCACCAGTTTAGCCTGGGCGCGCGGCGCTAATTGATAATGCAGACCGCGCAAAACATGCTTGTTTGATCGCGAATGATTAACCTGACAAAATGGTTTATCCAAACCATAACGCTTAAATTCCGATTGTTTGCAGATTTCCAGAAAAAACCCCCGATTGTCGCTAAAGATCTGCGGCTCAATCAGGATAATATCCGCGATATCCATTTTTTTAAAATTAAACGGCATATTCATCCTCATTTACGATTTGTTTTAAGTAATCGCCGTAGCTGGTATTAATCTGCTCTGCCAGCTTAAGCAGCTTTGGCTTATCAATAAATCCCATTCTATAGGCAGCTTCTTCAATACAGCCGATTTTCAGGCCTTGGCGGTCTTCAATGGTTTTAATAAACATCGACGCGTCAATCAGCGAATCATAAGTCCCTGTATCCAGCCAAGCATAGCCTTGGCGCAAAAGCATGACTTTTAATTGTTTTTGACTTAAATAAACATTGTTCAGATCAGTTATTTCCAGCTCGCCTCTGGCTGAAGGCCGCATTTTTTTAGCAATATCCACTACCTGATTATCATAAAAATAAAGTCCGGTAATTGCCCAATTAGATTCCGGGTTTTTCGGCTTTTCGGCAATCGATAATACCTCATGTTTTTTATCAAACCTGATAACCCCATAACGCTCAGGATCTTTAACATAATAACCAAAAACACAAGCTCCGGTTTTTTGCGCGGCTGCCTGCTTTAAGGTCTCAGCCAAGCCAGAGCCGAAAAAGATATTATCTCCCAGAATCAAGCAGACACTGTCATTACCGATAAACTCCTCGCCAAGAATAAATGCCTCAGCAATGCCCTTGGGCTGATCCTGCTGTTTATACTCAATATTTAAGCCGAAATCACTGCCATTTCCAAATAGATTCTCAAACTGCGGCAAAGCTTCGGGAGTAGAAATAATCAATACATCTTTGATCCCGGCTAAAATCAAAACACTCAAAGGATAATAAACCATGGGCTTATCATAAACCGGCAGCAATTGCTTGCAAACCCCTTTGGTTATTGGATATAATCTTGTTGCCTTGCCTCCGGCTAATATAATCCCCTTCATTGACACTCCTTTTTATCGCTTTTTTTAATTATTCCTTTTTCAAATCAATCCTTGAGCAGCTAATTGCTTGATTGATTTTTCCATGCTCAGCATATTATGCTGCGCGTCAGAGTGAATCAGATCCGGGATTTTATCAAAAAATCCATCTTTGATCGCGGCTGCTATTTCTGAATTATTAATCAGAACTTCTACAGCAACTACTTGTTTATCTTTATCGCCTTTTTTAGCTAATAGCTGCTGAAAAATAACTCCTTTTAAGCATTCAGAAATAACTTTGCGCGCGTAATATTGTTTATCTGAGGAAAAGGTATAAATCATTTGATTTAAAGCCGCGATAATTCCGGAACTGGGAATGGTGATCAAGACCAAGGATCCGCTTTGCGCTTGGGATAAAGCCAGGTCCAAAGTCTCGACATCAGAAATCCGGTCTAAAACAATAATATCGGAATTCTGTCTTGCCGCTTCTTCTAAGCCTTTGCGGTATGAAGCTACATCAATCTCAATCTGCCTTTGGCGGATAATAGACTTTTTTTGCTCAAAAATATATTCAATTGGTTTTTGGAGCATGGTAATCACTTTTTGAGAATCATGATTAATCAGATCGATCATTGCCGCGCAGGTACTGGTCTTGCCGCATCCGCTATGCCCGGTAATAATCACTAATCCGGATTTTTCTTTGGCCAAAGCAGCCACGGCATTCGGCAAACGCAGATCTTTAATTCCCGGCGCCGGCATGGTAATCGCGTGAAACACAGCTTCAATAATTTCCTGCTGTAAAAATACATTTAAGCGGAAGCGATAAGTTCCGCTGACTGTAACTAAGGTAATTGCTGTATTTAACTCTGAATTCTGATTAAACCAGACAGCTTCCTGTTCGCTGAGCAAGCTGAACACCATTCTTTTGATCGCATTTTTACCCAAAGCATCATATTCCATTGGCACTAGATTTTCTGCTTTGCGCATCATTGGCGGATGACCTAAAGACAGGTGTAAATCACTCGCGCCTTGTTCCACAGCTTGCTGAAGCAATGCCGTGATATCAATTTGCTCTAGTTCGATTTGCAGCTTAGCGCGGTCAGCTTGTTTAATATCAATAATCGCCACAGCCACGCCGTAAATTTCGCCTAATTTTATTTCCGCGGCTCTGACTACCCGGCCTTTCATCATAATCGGCGCTTGAAAAAAAGGCACACTTAATCTGATTTCTAAAACCGTGTTTAATGCCAGAGGATGAAAAGATTCCAAACATAAACCCACAGCACTGATATTCTTGGTAACTGTGGTATTCCAGGCGCGGGAAGTTCCATCCTCACCCACGATCCGGTATTCTAAAGCCAACTGAGCTCTTACCCGCTCATATTGTCTCCGACTATTTTTTACATTGCTTTCTTGGTTTTCCATATTTTCCCCTTATGAAATCCTGTTCAAATTCAAGTAATTTCTGTTTTAATTCAGTGCCTAACGCGTAACCGCCTTTTTGTTTGCTGACACAAATAACCCGATGACAAGGAATAAGCAAAGGTAATGGATTTTTTTTAAGCGCTTGGCCTACAGCTCTTTGCGAATTAGGTCTGTTGATTTGCTCGGCAATCCATTGATAAGTACGTGTTTGTCCAGGCTTTATTGAACAAGCTGCTTTGAGCACAGCTTGTTCAAAAGCAGTTAACCTGTTTAATATCATATCAATACTTTTTCCAATGTTCAATGATATTTTTTGCTGTTTGCTCATCAATGCCTCTTATTTTTTTTAATTGTGCTAGATTCATGACTTTTAATGAATTTATTTTATCCATGGATTTCAGGAGAATTTGTTTTCTTTTCGGCCCAATCCCGGGGATAAGATCCAGTTCGGATAATAACATCTGTTTTTTTCTTAAGCCCTGATGATAGTTAAGCGCGAAGCGATGCGCTTCATCGCGAATGCTGACCAGCAATCTTAAAGCTTTTGAATTTAAAGCCAAAGCAACCGGCTGATCCTGCCACTGCACATAAATATGTTCAAATTTTTTCGCCAGACTGATGATCGGCAAGCTCAGGTTTAATTGCTCCAGCTGCTGAGCAGCGCATTTTAAATGGCCTTTTCCGCCGTCAATCAGAATCAGATCAGGCAAATCCAGGGTTTCCAATAACTGTCCGCTAAACCGGCGCTTAAGCACTTCCTGAATCATCGCGTAATCATCAATTGAGTTAACTGTCTTGATTTTAAACCTGCGGTATCTTGACTTTAAAGCATAGCCGTTTTTAAAACTAACCATTGAGCCCACGCTGTCAGTGCCGGAGATATTGGAAATATCATAGCCTTCAATAATTACCGGCCGATGCTTAAGCCTGAGCACATTCTGCAGCTCGGCAACCTGATCCGCGACTTTAAACCGTTTATACTCAATCGGCACTGAACTCAAACTCTCCAGCTGATTTCTTAAATCAAGCGCTGTTTCATAATCATGAGCCGCTGCCGCTGTTTTCATATCCTTGGAAAGTTTGGCGATTAAATCTGATTTCCTGCCTTTGAGAAACAGCAATAAGTTATCAACTATTTTTTTATAAGCCGCCTGATCAGCATAACCTTGGCAAGGCCCCAGGCATTGCTTGATATGATAATTCAGACAAACAGTTTTCGGCATGGCATTACAGGCGCGCAAAGGAAATAATCCGCGCATTAGTTTTAAGGCTTGTCTGAGCAATCTGCCGGAAATATACGGCCCAAAATACATGGCCTTGTCATTTTTCTTCCGGCGCGCGATCGCTAAGCGCGGAAAGCGTTCATTCACGCTCAAGCGCAATAAAGGATAAGCTTTATCATCTTTGATCGCCACATTGTATTTGGGCTTGTATTCCTTGATCAAAGCTGATTCCAGGATCAGGGCTTCAGCTTCGTTTAAAGTCAGCACAGTCTCAATATCCTGAATATGGCTGACCAGGATTTTTTGTTTTGCCGGCTGCGCTGCGCGGCTAAAATAAGAACCCACTCTTTTTTTTAAGGAAATCGCTTTACCAATATAGATAATTGTTCCCAGGGCATCTTTCATCAGATACACCCCCGGACTATCAGGCAAAGTTTTTATTTTTTGGTTTAAATCCATGGCTTCAATTAATAATTAATAGTTATGAGTTACGAATTATAAGTTACAAATTAGTAGTTATGAATTAAAATATTTCAGTGTTTAGTTTTTCTTTTGCTTTAGTTTTTTCTATCCGTTTTCTGCTTTTCAATTCGTCATTCATAACTCATAATTCATAACTGCATACTATTCGCTGTTTATTCCAGATTAAGATGAAATCCTTTGAATATTTTAAGTATCCAGCCCATAATTAAATAAACCAGCATCGCGATAATTACCGCTAAGCCCAAAGCCTGCCAGTCTTTTAAAAATTTAGCGCCGTAATTATACACATGGACGCAGGCAGTGCCCATGATTATTGAAGCAGTAATTATCGCGTAAAACAAACGCGCGACTTTCCTAAATCCGATTTTCCCGATTTTCTGTCTTAACATATAGAGTAATAAAAAGAAATTAACTGTTGAAGAAATTGAGGTTGCCAAAGCAATGCCGCCGACCTGTAAAGGCTTCATTAATAAATAATTCAAAACTCCGTTAATAATCAAACAGAGAAAAGTTACTTTTACCGGAGTCCGGGTATCTTTTAAAGCATAAAAGCAGGAAGTTATTACCCGCGCCGCGCTGTAGAAAAATACGCCCAGGCAGTAATATATCAAAGCGCTGCTGGTAATTTCTGTGGATAAGGCGTCAAATTTCCCTCTTTGAAATAAGACCTCAACAATCGGGTGGGATAAAACCAATAAACCAATGGTTGAAGGAATTAAAAAAACCAGGAGAGTTTTTAAAGACACATTCAGCGTGTCTTTTAAACCCGCGATGTCATTTCTGATTGCCTGGCGGGACATAGTCGGCAGGCAAGCCGTGGCCAAAGCTGAGCCGAATAATCCCGTAGGAAGCTGAATCAGCCGGTTGGAAAAATACAAAGCGGCGATAGCTCCCTCTCCGACTATACTGGAAAAACTGGCAAAAAAAGTATCAATAAATACATTCAGCTGATAAATGCTTGAACCAGCCATGCGCGGCAAAAGCAGTCTCTGGATTTTCTTAATTGCCGGATGGGAAAAATCAAAAGCAAATTCAAAATAAAATCCTTTTTTAATTAATAGCGGAATTTGTAACAGAATCTGAAGAAAACCGCCAAGCAGTACTGCCAAAGCCAAACCCACTATCGGCTGTTCAAACCGCTGGCAAACCCAGATACCGAAGATAATCATGGTAATATTTAAAACACAGGAACCGGCAGCGGGAATGGCGAAATTCTTCAAAGTATTTAATACGCCCATGCCATAAGCCGCGATGCCGATGAAAAAGATAAATGAGAACATTATCCTGGTCAGGTATATGGTTAATTCCAGCTTTTCCGGATCAGCGACAAAACCAAAAGCAATCATCCGCACAATCAAAGGCGCCAGGATTGTGCCGATAATCGTGATAATCGCCAGAACAATAATAATCAGATTAAGCATAATATTGGTAATATGCCAGAATTCCTGTTTCTTGTCCTCTCCGAGATATTCGCTTAAAATCGGGATTACCGCGGCATTAGCCGCGCCTTCACCAACCAGATTCCGCAGCGTATTCGGAATCCGGAAAGCAACAATAAACGCCTGCGCCGCCAGGGAAGCTGTGCCGAAATACCGGGCAATAACTATGTCCCGGACATAACCCAATATCCGGCTGATCAAAGTAAATCCGCTGACTATGCCCGCGGACTTAAATAGTTTTTTGTTTTTTGACATAATTTATTACCTCGTATTGCGTATTGCGTCGTGCGTATCGCGGTAAAAGAATTTTTTAATTTTTTCTTTAACTTCAATCTTTTGCTTGTCTTCCACTCGATACTCAGTACTCAATACGCGATACTGTATTTATAAATATTCTTGACAGATATGTTTTCCTATGTTATATTCTTAAAAATTCATAAGAAAGGAGAATTTGTATGCCTTCAAAGAAAGCAGCGATAAAAGATCTTAAACAATCTAAAAAAAGACAACAGCATAATCTTATACTTAAAAAATCCTTGAAAAAGGAACAAAAAAAGATTGCGACTTTACTGGAAAATAAAGATGTCGCGAAACTGAATACAGAAATCAATGGTTGCGTATCCAGAATAGATAAAGCTGTTAAGCAAAAGCTAATGCACAAGAAAAAAGCATCTCGTCAAATCGGACGGATTGCTAAAAAACTGCACCAGATGAACACCGCGGCAAAAGCTTAATACTAAAAATTTTTAATCACTTATTTGTACACAAACGTACAATCAGTGTTTCTAAAGTTAAACCGGGGCTTTTTAGCCCCTGTTTTATTGCTATATCAGAATCCAGCAATAGCTCAAACCCTTTTTCTAATTCCCGGCTCGTATACTTTCCCGCTTGTTTCTTAACAATATTATAAACATAAGGCGTTAGTTTAAGCTGACTGATAATCTGATCCTGGGAATAACCTTTTTCCTGCAGCTGCTTAAGCTTATCCAAACGTTTAAGCTGCCAATTAATCAAACCAATCAGATCACTGACATGCTTTCCGTTTCTTGATAATTCATTAGCCATTTCTAAAGCTTGATTGGTTTGTTTGGACATTAAGGCGTTTAAAAACGCGAACCGCGTGTCTTCCCGGGTTTTTTTAATCAGCACTTCGATATCCTGCTCTTGAAGTTTAGCCTGAGCCCCGGCATATAAGCAGAGCTTATTTAAAGCGTTCATAATGCTTTCCAGGTCATTGCCGATTTTTTCAATAATCAAGGCAATCGCGTTATAATCAATTTCTTTGCCTTGGGTCTTGGCATAAGCACTGATCCATTTATTTAACTCCACCCCCTGCAAAGGAGCGAATAAAACCGGAGTACTGAACTCTACCAGCTTTTTTATGAATTTTTCGCTTAGATTTTTTTCAGTTTCCAGAATCAGCACGTTTTTTTGTTTATTTTCTTTTAAAAACTCGATCAGCGGCTTTTCATGCGCCACAAATTTATCGGCATTTTTTAAAATAACCAAGCGCTTGTCCGCTAAAAACGGCTGGGTTCTCAAAGTATCCAGGACTTTATCCAAACCCGCTTGTTCCGCGTAAAAAATATCCAGATTAAATTCAGCCGAAGAGTCGGCAAAAAGGCGGGATTTAATTAATTCTTCGATTTGTTTTTTTAAAAATAATTCCGCGCCGGCAAACAGATATACAGAGTTAATTTCTTTTGCTTTGAGCTCCGCGCTAATCTGCCAATAGGTTAAAGGTTTTACCATAAGGTAACTATCTTATTTAAAATCCGGTGAGCAAGTTCATCAATCGCGTCAGTTCTCGCGCTTTTTTCTGATTTCGCTGAACTGCCGCTAAGATAATAGGAAGTATCGGCTGTGAAATTATTGGCTTTAACAATAATCTCCTGGGAAACAACTTGTTTAAACTCAAAATTAACGGTTATGGTCAAACGATATTCCTCAATCGTCTCGTCATTGGCATAGCGCATGGCCTGGCGCGCGTAGCTGTTGATTTTTCCGGTTAATATCGTGTCCGCGGCAGCTTTATCCGTGATTTTAATATGGCCTTCATCCTGAAAAGCATTAGCCAGTTTGACTCTTAATTCATTTTCAATATTCGGCTCATCACTATTATTGGCAAAAGTGTCAATATAAACCGTCTTGATGCTGCTGGGCAGATTATAAGCTTTGGTCGTATAACCGCAGCCGCAGATAAAAATCAAACTAAAGCTTAAGCATAATTGAACAATTTTTATAGTTTTATTTTTCATCGCGCTCCATTACTTAGGATCAATTACTGATCGCAAGGCTTTAATTTATTTTTTCTCTAAAACCTGCAGCCTTTGGTTAGCTTTTTTAGCCCAATCTGACTGGCCGTAAGTAAACACCACATCTTCATAGTATTTCTTAGCCGCGGAAAACTTCTTTTGCTTTTCATAAAAATGGGCAATCGCGTAAAGTTTTTCCGCTTTTTTATTAGTCAGTTTATTTAAAAGACTTTCCGCTTGGGGCACATACTCGCTGGTCTGATATTTCCGGGTAAAATACTCAATATCTTTGATTGCCCGATCAAGCATATCCTCGTCATAGTCTTTAACCAAAGATGAAAGCTTAAACGAGCATAATCCGATATTATAAGTCGCGTCATCCACATAAGGACTAGTGCCGTAGTTTTCAACCAGCTCTTCAAATTCATCGCGGGCTTTTAAATAATTACGCGCTTTCAGGTCGCATAAACCGCTTTTATATTTTGCCACATCGGAAACACTGCTATAAGGCGCGTTCGCCAGCACTTTTTGGAAAATTTCTTTTGCTCGATTATAGTTTTTCTTGTTAAAGAATTTTTCCCCGATCAGATACTGCTGTTCGACTATTTGCTCCAGCCGTTTATTCAGCGGATAGATTTCAATGACTTTTTGATAAGCCTCAAATGCCGGATACCAGCTGTTCAATTTTTCCAAGCACATGGCCAGATAAAACTTTGCTTCCGGCGCTAATTCGCTTTTGGGGAATTTTTTAACAATCTTTTTAAACTCCGACAAAGCTTTAGAATAATCCGCGTCATCAAAATAACTCATCGCCCAATCAAGCTGCTCCTGGGGAGTATCAAATACCTGATAATTCGGGTTAACCCATTTTTTGGTTTCCGGAGACCAAATCCAGTAAGCATAGCACGACTGCGCTAAAAGCGCTAAACTAAGCAAAACAAGACCAATAATTGTTTTATAATTTTTCATAATTTTACCTTATCTGTTGTGATTTTAATGGATTTAACTATATCATAAGCAACAATTAATGTCAATTAGGCGTAGAACAGCGTTTAGCGATTAGGAAAACAGAAGGCAGAGAACAGATGACAGAAGATACTCAGCTGATAGCTGATGGCTCATAGCTAATAGTAAAAGCAGAAAGCGCTTGGCTAAAGACTGCTGGTCAAAAGCAAAAAGAACTTAGTAAGAAGTTATAGAGTATTAATTTTAAGAACTGTTTTAGTCTTTGTTTTAACTATCGGCCATTAGCTATAGACTATTGACTGGTGGCCTTGTGACATTTACTAATCGCTAACCGCTGCTTTCTTGCTTTTAATCAATCTTTCCGGTAATAAGTTCACGAACGCAGGTCTGATTAAAGTCACTTAATTCCGCGAACTCTATTCCCAGCTTGAAAAGATCCTGATAAGGAAGCTGCTCTACCCATACAACCTTGCCCACTGTTTTTATTGGTGCTGAATCTTTGTTCAGATGTAATTCTATCAACATGGCAGAATGAACCGGATAAAAATAAAACGAAGAAACCTGCAGTCCGCCCTCGCTTAAATCCTGAGACAGCGAATTGCGCACTTGTTTAGGCGCGTCTGGTTTCAGGTAGCTTAATTGTACCGGAAAATCAGAATAAACCCGAACAAATTTTCTTCTCTCACTTACAGCTCCGCTCAGTGCCATTTTACCTCTCCTTGTAAAATTAAACCAAATCCATTTACCCCTACACCTAGAAATATTTTATTACTCAGTTCAGCATCTTGTCAAGCAGAAAAATCAAAACCCCAGGCTGGTTTAAACCGCTAAATTAAAGTCTAAGTTATTTATCGCTGGACAGATCGCTAAATATGACTTGCAATCGCATCCTGATTTTATATAATAAACAGTACTATGAAAAAAAATAAATTCCTTATTAGCTTGTTTATTTTTCTAACAGTTATCAGCGGCTTGATTATCGGCGGATATTTTCTGATAAATCTTGTGCTTTTGCCGCGCGTCGCTATTCCTGGGATTGAAAAACAAATCAGCCTGGCTTTGGGTCAAGAATTAAGCATCAACAATCTGCGCCTATCACCCCAAGGCATAATCCAAATTAAAAAAACCGAGCTCAAGCAAAAACAAGACAGCAGCGTATTTGTCCAGGCTGAGCTGATTACGATAAAACCCGATTATAAACAAATTTTTAATTCCTGGAAAAAAAATAAAAACCAATTTGATCTAGCCTTGCGCGTTGAGCTGAACAAAGCGCGAATAAACCAATCTCCGATCATAGTTAAACTTGATGCTCAAGCTGATGTGCTGATAAACCTTGACCTTAAGCACGCGGAAAATTTAAATTACAGCGCTGAATTAAAGCTAAACACAATGAATATCAGCCAAGTTCCGGTTTTTGGCGAGATTAAGGACATAACCGGCAATATCCATATTTATAAAAACAGCGTATATGCCTCGGACATCAACGGCACAATCAATCAGGCAATTGCCAAACTTGAGTTTTTAGTTGAAGACTATGCCCACCCGCGGATTGAACTGGCTTGCGAACTAAGCCCGCTATTGCTTAATTTAAAATGCGGATTAGACCAAAACATTCTTACGATTTCCGAGCTGAATGCCGCGTATAACCGCCTTAACCTGAATATCAGCGGACAGGTTGACAATCTCTCGGAAAATCCTTTGGCGAATATCAGCGGCCAGGCAAGCATCCAGCTTGAGGATTTAGCCCAGCTGCCCCTGGAAATAAAACCGGTTTTAGAAAAAGTAAAACCCGCCGGGCTATTAAGCGCGGATATCCGAATCCAGGGACCTTTAAAAAACATCCCCAAGCTGGGCGGAACAATATCGCTTGCCGCGGATAAGCTATCGCTGTTTGATTATCTTATCAATAATTTGCGAATCCAGGCGGATATTGAAAATGGGCAAATTAATTTAGCCAAGTTCGCGGTTAACTTACTGGATACGGATATTAAGACTACCGGCAGCCTTAATCTAATGAGTAAAACTCTGGATTATAACTGGCGGATCGGGATCGCGAATTTACAGCTGCTGAATTTAAAACAGATCTTAGCCCAACAAGCAAAATTCAACACAAACTTAACCGGCTTGATTAACGCGAATATTTCCTTAAAAGGCCAGGCCCTGGATTTAAGCCTGATCACTATTGAAACCAGCGCTGATTTTAAAAATCTGGTTTATGGGCAAATGATTTTACCTGAGCTGATTGAACTCGACACAGACCTGAGCATTAAAAACCTGAACACTATTGTGCTGCGCAAAGCCGCGGTAAATGATCTGATCAGCCAGCTGAGCATTAATGGCAATATTGAAAATATTACGCTTAATCCTCAGGCCGATCTAACTGGTCAAATATCGACAAACTTAGAAAAGTTAAGTTCTTATTCAATGCTCAATCTGCCAAAAACCCTCCAATTAAGCGGCAATCCGAAAATAGATTTTAAAGCCGTTGGGCTATTAAAAAAACCTGACGCGCTTGATCTGGATTTTACGCTTAACAGCGGCGCGCTAAAATACAATCAATTTGATTTAGATAGTTTAAACGCCAAAGGCTCTTTTAAATCCCAGCAATTTAATCTCGCTTCCTTGCTGGCTGAATTATATTCCGGACAGCTTAAAGCCGCGGCAAACGCGGATTTTAAAGATCAAAAAAAACCAAAATTTAATTTAGAGGCCACTCTCGCTCAGCTTGACACGCGGACATTTGCCAAATCAACCGGGCTGATTCAGCCGGACTTTCAAGGCCTGCTGAACGCGCAAATCAAACTCAAGGGCTCTGGCGCCAGCCCGACAGATCTGGATTTAAATACAAAGCTTAATCTTGAATTAAGCCAGGCCATGGTTAGTAGTATTCCGATTGAAAAAGCTAATCTAGCATTAGACGCGGATTATCAGAATAATCGTATTCTGATAAAGGATTCATCGCTGGTTTACAAGGATATTCAAGCTCAGGCTAAAGGAACAGTCAGCACTCTTAGCACTGACCCGCGTCTGGATTTTAATATCAGCTCAAAGCTGAATATTGATGATCTGAATAAACTGCCGATTCCTTTGGATATAAAAAAGCAGCTGGATGCTCTTGGCTTAAAAGGCAAGGTATCAGCTGATTTAAATATCAATGCCTTGGCTTCAAACTTAACGGCAATGAATTTAAGCGCTAATATTTCATCCGATCAGATTGAAGTAAAAAAAATCCAGCTCAAAGACATTAAGCTTAAGGCTGACATGAGCAATAAGAAATTAAACGCGTCGGCTAATCTTAATGCTTATGAAGGCAAAGCTGATTTAAAAGCAAATGCTGATTTTACAAATAAAGATAATTTTGCTTATACGCTAAAAGCAAATATTGATAAACTGAACTTTGGCCAGCTGATCAAAGAGTCGCGGATTATTGCCCAGCAGCACGCAGGGATAATATCCCTGACTGCTGATCTGGCGGGTAAAGGCACTGATCTTAAAACAATCATCGGCAAAGCGAATCTTAAATTAAATGATGCGCTGATCGTGGCCATGCCTTTGCTTAAATCAATTGCCGCTATCTTCAGCGCTGACTTCCTGGTTAATTTTGAAATCACTGAGGGCAATGCCGATATTATCTTTGACCAGGCAAAAGCTCAGCTGCAGAATGCCCGGTTTAATGGCCCGGAAGCGCTGATCTTAGCCCGCGGCGCGATATTGCTGGATACGCTGGGCTTTGAAAACTTTTGGACAACCTTGCAATTAACTGAATCCGGCGCGCGAAAAATAAAACCAGACTTGCGCAATGTTTTTGATTTTAATGGCACGGTTTATCAAAAAGAAATCGAAGTAAAAGGCACGCTTAGCGCGCCGCTGATTGATCAGAAAAAATTATTATTTGGACTGGGCGCTAATGCCATACTTAATAATCTGTTAAAAAATAAATCTCCGGATGAACCGCAGCAGCAAAAATCCGAAAAAGACCTGAAAATGGAATTATTCAAAGGAGTCCTTAACGGAATTTTTAAATAAGCATAATTACAATTAATAAAACGGCCACGTCACGCCGTGGCCCTACAAAAAACAATTGGCTAAACATCCAGAATATGATAGTATTTATAGCAAGCAGAAATTCAGCTATCATTATCTGATCATCATTCAAATAAAATTAAAGTTTTTCTTCATTATGAAAAAACGCTTAAAAAAAATAAAGAACATTTTAATTCAAATCATTCAAACCCCCTTGAATCTTGTTTTATGTCTGCTTTATTTTATCCTGATTCTGCCTTTTGCTTTTTTTTATCGAAAAAGCTTAAACCCTAAGACAAATAAGCCTACGCGGAATGATCCTGATTTTTCTTTCTGGATCGATCTAAAACCAGTTAATAATAGTGTTGAAAATTTAAGGAGACAGTTCTAATGTATATATTAGGCATCTCCTGTTATTATCATGATTCCGCGGCAGCTTTGATCAAAGACGGCCAAATAATCGCCGCGGCTGAGGAAGAACGCTTTAGCCGGAAAAAACATGATTCAGGTTTTCCGGCCTTAGCGATCGATTTTTGTTTAAAAACCGCGGGAATATCGAATAAAGATCTTGATTATGTGGTTTTTTATGAAAAGCCGTTTCGCAAACTCGACCGAATCATGAAAACAATCATCAGCACCTATCCCCTGTCTGTTTGGGTATTTGTCCAAGTCATGAAAAACTGGCTGTTGAAAAAACTTTGGATAAAAAGCACGATCAGCGAAAGCTTAGACATTGACTCTGAGAAAATTCTGTTTACTGACCATCATCTTGCGCATGCTGCCAGCGCTTTTCTGCTTAGCCCGTTTAAACAAGCCGCGATTCTGACCATTGACGGTGTGGGTGAATGGGCAACCGGAACATTAGGCATTGGCAATGAAAATAATATTACTTTATTTAAACAAATCGAGTTCCCCAATTCTTTAGGGCTTTTATACAGTGCTTTTACTGCTTATCTTGGCTTTGAAGTAAATGAAGGCGAGTATAAAGTAATGGGCATGGCGGCCTATGGTAAACCGCGGTTTGCTGAAAAAATAAAAGCTAATGTCCTGACCATTGCTCCTGACGGCTCATTTAGTTTAAACCTGGAATATTTTAGTTTCCAGCATTCAGCTAAAAAAAGTTTTAGCAAAAAGCTGGAAACACTGTTTGGCCCTAGCCGTCCGGTAAACAGTGATTTTTTTACTGATCAGTTTGATTACCCGAGTTATTTTGGCGAAAAACCAGCTGATTACCTTGAGCTTTGCGCGAAAAACCAATACTATGCTGATATTGCCAGCAGCATCCAGAATGTTCTGGAACAAATCATTTTAAACCAGGTCAGATTCCTGGCCAAGCAAACCAAACTCAAGCAGCTGTGCATTGCCGGCGGAGTAGCCTTAAATTCTACGGCTAATGGCTGTATTTTAAATCAGGGGCCTTTTGATCAAATCTACATCCAGCCTGCTCCCGGAGACTCAGGAGCAGCCATTGGCGCGGCTTTATACGTGTATCACAGCGTATTAAACCATAAGCGCGTTCAGGTGCTGGAAAATGCCTATTTGGGCCAGGAATATTCTTCAGCGGAAATCGCCGGGTTTTTAGAAAAAAATAATATCGCTGCTGAAAAATGTGAATCTGATCTCCAGCTTTTAGATATTTGCAGCCAAGCAATTGCCGACGGCAAAATCATCGGCTGGTTTCAGGGAAGATTTGAATGGGGACCGCGGGCTTTGGGCAACCGTTCGATAATTGCTGATCCGCGCGATGAAAAAATGAAGGAAATCGTTAATTCTAAAGTTAAATTCCGCGAGCCGTTCCGGCCTTTTGCTCCGGTGATTTTGGAAAGTGAACTAAAAAACTACTTTGAGATCAAAAACCCTGATCAATACCCTTTGCGGTTTATGCTTTTGGTTCTGGGAATAAAACCGGAGAAAAGAAAAATTATTCCGGCAGTGGATCATCAGGGCACTGGCAGAGTGCAGACAATGTCTGAACAATGGAATCCATTGTATTATGGATTAATCAAAGCCTTTTTCCAAAAAACCGGGGTTCCTTTGCTTTTAAACACCTCCTTTAACTTAAAAGGCGAACCAATTGTAAACACTCCGGAAAACGCGTATAATACTTTTATAAAAAGCGGACTTGACCTTTTGGTTTTAGGCAATTATATTATATATAAGGAGACAGACACTGATGAAAAAAATACTAAATAATCTAAAACAGCGGTTTAAAATCGTAAACGAATTACTCCAATTCCTTTGGGAAAATAAGATCTGGTGGCTTACCCCATTTTTTATTGTGCTTATTCTAATTGGCGTTCTGGTGATTTTTACTGCCAGCAATCCGGCGGCAGTACCGTTCGTCTACACCTTGTTCTAAGCTTCTCAGGTTTTATCTGTATGCAGTAATCCGCGCGGTATGCTGATATCAGCGATAATCAGTTTGCCGATATGGCTTGGGCCTTGTTTAATAAAAAACCCTTGTTTGGCTGCCGCGAATGTTATGGTGGTATGGGCTTTAATCGCGGTATTAAATATTTCTCCTGTGTTCGGACAAAGCCCAGAGGGCGTGTCTAGACTAATCACCGGAACCCGGGTGGCATTTATTAAATTTATAACTTCCTCGAAAAAATCGTTTACATTCTTATTAAGGCCAATGCCGAAAACAGCATCAATTATCAGTCCGGCTCTTTGCAGCGCCTTGACTGGATTTTTCAAATAAGGGATTCGGGAAAACTCAATGATCTGCGCTTGCATGGCTTTTAAGATTTGAAAGTTTTTCCGCGCGTCGCCTTTTAACTTTCGACTCTCGGCAAGCAGAAACACCCGGACTTTTATTCCCTGATTAATCAGATGCCTGGCCACAACAAACCCGTCTCCGCCATTATTTCCCGGTCCGCAAAAAATAAACACGCTTTTTTTCTTTCTGCGGTTTAATAAACCTAAGATAATATCGCTGGCCCGCAAACCGGCATTTTCCATCAGAATCAAGCCGGGAATAGAAAACTCCTTTTGCGCCCGCTGATCAATCTCCCGTATTTTTTGGGAACTAAGTTTTAGCATTTTACGCTCGCTTGGGTTAAAGCCAAAAAAAGCGGATCGATTAAGATCCGCTTTTTATTTAATAAAACAGGCTGATTTAATTCTGAAAAAGAGTTCTTAATCGGTCATTAGCTTTATAATATATTGTCGATGCCAGCAAGACTTTAACCACTTCTCCGGGAATAAACGGCATTACCCCGAGCATAATAATCTGGCTGAAGCTAAACTTCATTGATATCGCCAGCCATAATCCGCCGAAAAAGTAAAGCGCGATCGCCGCTGTTGTCATTGAGATTACCACCTGGCTAAAAGTTAATTTCAAACTTTTCCGGCTAAAATAATTCAGCATATATTTTAAGCTGAATATGGCCACAACAAAGCCAATGATATATCCGCCGGTTGGTCCGAATAATTTAACCAAGCCGCCTTGGGCAGCGCTGAAAATCGGTAAGCCGATAGCGCCTAATCCGGCATATAAACCCTGAGTAAAAACCCCGTCTTTTTTGCTTAAAAACGCGCCGCAGAGCAATACGAAAAATGTCTGTAAAGTAATTGGCACCGGAGTAAACCACAAAGGTATATATACAAATGCTCCGGCAGTGATTAAAATCAGAAAAGTAATAATTCCAATTGTTTTGCGCAATGCGCTATCAGCGATAAATTCTCTTTGGGTTAAATGCCAAGCCGCGGATTTTTTCATTTATTCCTCCTGTAAATTAAATTTTATTCGTTCCAGATTCCCATTTTTCTAAATTTTTGATAACGATTCTCGACTAGCTGATCAATCGGCAGTTTTAATAATTCCTTAAGCCCGTTTTTAACTGTGGTTTTTAAGGCCGCGGCCGCGATAGCCGGGTCCCGGTGCGCTCCGCCCAGCGGTTCAGGGATAACTTCGTCAATAATTTTAAGCTTTATTAAATCTTCGGCTGTAATCTTAAGCGCTGCCGCTGCTTCCGGGGCATTGGCTCGATTGCGCCAAAGAATTGCCGCGCAGCCCTCGGGTGAGATTACAGAGTAATAAGAATTTTCAAACATGCATACCCGATCGCCGACGCCGATACCCAATGCTCCGCCGGAACCGCCTTCACCAATAATCACAATAATTATCGGCACTTTTAATAAAGACATTTCGCGAATATTTACCGCGATCGCGTTGGCTTGTCCGCGTTCCTCCGCGTCTATTCCCGGATAAGCCCCGGGAGTATCAATAAAAGTCACAACCGGAACATGAAATTTCTCAGCCAAACGCATCAGACGCAATGCCTTGCGATAGCCTTCCGGATGAGCGCAGCCAAAGCTGCGTTTAAGATTTTCTTTAGTATCCCGGCCTTTTTGATGCCCGATAATCATAATTTTCTGGCCGTCAATTTTTGCTAAGCCTCCGATAATCGCCAAATCATCACCAAATAACTGATCGCCATGCAATTCAATAAAATCAGTCATAAACATATCAATATAATCTTTGGTATACGGCCGCTTGGGATGCCGGGCAATCTGCACCTTTTGCCAGGCGCTAAGATTACCGAAAATATCCTCTTTGAGTTTTTTTAGCTTTTCTTCAAATTTTACGATCTCATCCTTAAGATCAATTTTCCGATTAGCTGAAAAATGTCTGAGCTCTAATATTTTCTGTTCAAGTTCCACAATCGGTTTTTCAAAATCTAATCCGGTTCCGCTCATATTTATTTTCCTTTTTAACTAGATTAAAGCTAAATAGGTTTAAACTGCTTTTCGGTTAATCAACAATAGTAATCTCAGTTCCGACCGGAACAATCACAAATAATTCCTCGACTTCATTATTCATCATCCGCAAACAGCCCTGTGTTTTTTGGCTCTGAATCGGCTGATTATCCACAGTCCCATGAATCCCGTAGCCCGGCTCAGAAAATCCCAGCCAACGCGTTCCCAATATATTTTCCTGACTGCCGGCAGGCACAATCGCCCCGGTTTTATACCACACGGGATTAATTATCCGATTAACAATCTTAAATTGGCCAACCGGAGTAGAATTATCCCGGCCAATGCCGACTTTATAGGTTTTGACAAGTTCGCCGTCAGCTTTTAAACTCATTAATAAATCTGTCTTACTCACAAACAAGGAGAACACCGAAGTTATAATCTTTAATTTCATCCCCGGCTTGATCAGCGATTTAGTTAAGTTATTTGTTTTTTGAATTAATTCAACATTAGTCTTAAACTGTTTAGCGATTTTATACAAGGAATCACCAGGCTGCACTTCATAAATAGTAGAGTTGGCAGAAGGTGCTTTTGAAAACAAACTTTCCAGATTAATCGCCGCTAATCTTTCTAATCCTTTTTCCGTTAACTCGCTTTTAGGATAGCCTTCGATTAACTGTTTTAAAGCCTGTTTTTCCAGTTCTAGTTCCTGTCCGGTATTATAAATCATTGCCATTTCCCAGATTGCTTTTTCCGCCTCAGGACTTTGAGGAAATTCAGCAATAACTTTTTCCAAAGCTTCTATGACTTTATCCGGATTCGTGCTTTTCAGATCCAGGGCCAGGTTTAAAGCTATTTCCGATTTCTGTAAAGGAGATTTTTCTTCAACCTGTTTCTTAGACTGTCCCATTTTCATTATAAAAAATACTGCTAAAACTATAATTATTCCGATGATAAAAATTCTTCTCATTACATCCCCCTTAAAGCGTGACTACAAAAATGGCAACCATAATCCCGAGTAATGCCCCGACAAATACTTCCACAGGCGTATGGCCGATTAGTTCCATTAATCTTTCCGGCTTAACTTCATGTTTATAATATATATCTTCCATCATTTTATTTAATGCCACTGCCTGACGGCCGGTCATCCGGCGCAGCCCCTGAGCATCAAACATGATGATTAAGGCAATGATCGCGGTAATCGCGAATACCACGGTATCAAAGCCAGAATACATGCCTACAGCAGTAGCCAAAGAACTGACTCCCGCGGAATGAGCGCTGGGCATACCTCCGGTGCTCATCAGCCATCGAAAATCAAACCGTCTTTCCTTGATCGCGCCGGAAATGATTTTAATAGTTTGAGCTATGCCCCAGGAAAAAAACGAAGCCCAGATAACTCTATTACTAATAACTTCTTCAAAAAAATGGGTATACTTTAGCTGCATAGGTTAATAATTATAATACAGAACAATCAAAAAAGCAAATTATTATTGACTTAAGCCGCGAAGAAAAATATAATCAATTATCTTAACTTTTTTGCTTTAGAAACATAAGCTGGTGTTTAGATCGTGTTCTCGGCAAACAATTTGAATAATTTCAAATTTACATTTTTTGAAAAATACAAATCTTTTAATCTCAATTCTTTAACTAAATCAACCTTGGATCGGCTTTATTCATATTACTGATGCGCAAACTAAATAAAAAAACTATTTTTATATTAATAACTCTGGGCATAGCTCTGGCTATCGCTTTATTAGAAATATCTCTAAATCTTTTATCTTCAATTAATTACAAGCAATCCCCCTCTAATCAAACTAATAAAACCAAACTATTTGATCAGGATATTTGCCATATTATCTGCTTGGGAGATTCCTTTACTTATGGATTGGGAGCTGGATTGAAAAACAGTTATCCCGCTCAGCTGGAAAGCAGCTTAAATCAAACTAATCCCCATAAACTGTTTCAAGTCCAAAACCTAGGCATTCCCGGAGAAACCTCCAGCCAAAGCTTAAGCAAACTAATAAAGATTCTGGATAAAGATAAGCCGGATATTGTGATTATTCTTAGCGGAATAAATGACACCTGGTCTTTTGCTGATTATTTAAAAACAAGCATGCGGCAAGGAATCAATGATATCTATTCCCTGAATTTGTGCCCTCGCTTTCTAAAACTATTTGATCTGGTTTGCTATAATTTAAAAACCCCGATCCCTCCAGGATCAGACATACTCTCAATAATTAAAACCGCGAATCTTTTAAGAGATAAACAGCAGTTTAAACCAGCTGAAGCCTATTATGCTCAAGCTTTGCTGATAAATCCGCTGCATCCAATTGCTTTGCTTGAACTCAGCCGCTGTCAAAAATTAAATAAACAATACCGCCAAGCGGCATTAACCCTGGAAAAAGCGTTTATCCTAAATCCAAATGATAAAACCATTCAAGGGGAATTATCGGATTTATTCATCAAGCAGAAGAATATTCCGGAAGAATTCCCCCTGCTGATCAGACTAAAAAACCGCTTTCCGGATAATATGTATCTAATCAAAAGATTATGCTATGTTTATTCAATTCTCGGCGAACCGTATTTTTCCAGCAATTTAGCAAAAAAAATAGCCGACAGCCAAACCAAAACTCTGGAGATTAATAGTTTAAATCCTAAAGACCTTGAGTTGCTTAAAGCTTATTATAAAAAATCTGATCCAGCTGAGGAAACTAATAATTCCTGGGGCTTAGTGATTGGGAATTTTTTACGGAAAAGCGGAAAAAACAAACTAAATATCCCGGAACTGCGCTACCGGAATCTGGAAAAAGCGGCAAAACTCTGTAAGCAGAAAAAAGTTCATTTAATTTTCTCCAGTTACCCGGCGATTTTATTAGAAGACACAAAAAACGTGGCGGAAAAGTATAATATCCCTTTGGTGGATCATCGCCTGACTTTTTACAATCTGCTGCAGCAATACTCTCCAAGCGAATTTTTCGTTTCCGAATATGACCGGCATTGCACTAAAGCAGGATATGGGATAATTGCTGAAGATATCGCGGCCGCGGTGCTGCAGATCACAAATAGCGATTAGCGTTAAGGATATAGAGCAAAAATGAAAAAAACAAAATCCTGTAGGGACAGGTCGTGACCTGTCCGATATAAAACAATAATAAAATGACAACAACAATAACCAGAAAAAGACACATTCGTTTGCATGGATATGATTATTCAAAATATGGTTATTATTATGTAAACATTTGCACAGACAATCACAAACAATATTTATATATTACATTGAACGAATTTGTCGTAATGCCTAATCATTTACATGGGATTTTAATCATTGATGATATTATCTATTATCCGGACAGGTCACAACCTGTCCCTACTTTCTTGCGCAGGATCACAAAAGCAAAGCTGGTCAGGTTAGGATTAGGAAATTTGGCTAAAAGCCTGACCCAGAACTTATGGATTGCTCTTAATCCCGAAATCTTATCATAATACTTATGGCCAAAAAAACCGCGGTAAACCAGAATTTCATAATTAAGGTTTTGAAAATTTCTGATTTGGTTTTTTGTCGGGCCTTTGCACCATTGATAATGCGCGGAAAATCTTTTATGTTCAATTGGGTCTTTACAGACAAACAGCTTGAATAATATTTTAGCCGCGGATTCCGGCACCAGCCAGTTAATCAGAAACGGCATTGAATATAAAGTCGGAAAAAAATGAAAAGCAATGCCTCCGGGCTTAAGCAGCTTATATACATTCGCATGAAACAGCCGCGGATCCTGAACATGTTCGGCCAGCATTTTGGAAAATATAAAATCATACTGTTGTTTAATCTCCAGGTCCGGCTGGCAGATGTCAGCGAGTAATTTCTTATACTCCGCGGGAGCGCGGTCAAGTTCAATCTGGGAAATATCCAGGATCGTATAATCAAGCTGCTGCTTTTTTATTTGGTCTAAAGATATTGCCGGAAAAGCCCCGCCCCCGATTTCACACAGACTTTTACAAGCATATTCTTCAATGCATTGATTAAGGGTTGGCAAATAAAGTTCCCATGGATCAGTCAGATCATAAATTACTTTCACTTATTCCCCTCACAACGTTTCCTTGGTTTATGGTTTTAAATTAATTTCTAGCGGACTTTTTTCCAAAAAGGATTTTGTTTTAAAAACAAGCCTTCGATCGTGCCGATTAAAAACGCGTAATTAAACACAATAAAGAAAAACGGCATTTTTAATAGCTTCAAAAATTTATTATCTGAGCTGCTTAAAAATATACCGCTAAACACAGCCAGGCTGTAAAAAAATACCTGGAGCTGGAAAAATAAAGCATAAAAATTATTCATTGCCGCTAGCCGCAGACTGCTGATAAATAATAAGATTAAAAAATAAGGCGACAGCCATCGCAGGATTTTATTCGAGATAACCTGAAAGATTAAAAATCCGCGGAACGGGTGGAGCATCTCTCCGAGCAGGATTAAGGCGCTTTTCCAAAACCAGGAGACAATCCTTCTTTTTCGTTTTATTTCATCGCGGAAATCAATTGAAGCTTTTTCATAGGAAATAGCTTCCGGCTCAAAAACCATGCCATAACCCTGAATCCGGATTCTTAAGGCCAGTTCAAAATCATCGCCTCTGTCCGGATCTATGGGTTTGTATAAATCCCTGCGCATTGCCAGCATTGTTCCATCCGCGCCGATTATTGAATGCGCGGCGGTATTTGCTTGGCGCAATACAGCCTCATATTTTTTAAACACCGACTCGCCTTGACTGATTGAAGAATCTTTAGGATTAGTAATGATTAAATTGCCTAAAACTCCCCCGATTTTTGGATCATTAAAATTACGCGCCAGTTTTTTTATTACATCCGGCTTATACATGGCATTGGCATCGGAAAAAATAATGATCTCTCCTTTTGTTTTCGCAAAAACATCATAGAGCATCCGGCTTTTGCCGCGGCGCTGTTCAAAAGCGTATAAAATAATCCCTTGGGCCTTAAAATCACTTACCAGTTGATTGGTCTGATCATTTGATTCTGAGGCGATCACGATTTCCAGTTTATCTTTGGGATATTCCAAAGCCAGGGTGTTTTCGATTTTCTGTTTTATCACCTGCTGTTCATTATAAGCCGGAATAAGGATTGTCACTGTGGGGAAAATCTCTTGTTTATCAATCGGCTGTTTAAAAATTTTTCCGATAATGATACAAATAATCATATAGCCGATATAAACATGAAACAATGTTATTAATGAAATCCAAAAAATAAAAAGCATAATCAAACCTTCGGTTTTAGCGTATACTAGGGCCACGGCGTGACGTGGCCGTATCTTTAAACATAATTATTCCGTGTATATGGTTGGGCATAATAATATATTCATCCAATTCAATATTATTACGCAATTG
>JAZDHZ010000007.1:0-182139 GCA_043805415.1 Candidatus Omnitrophota bacterium
AATTTTACAGATTTTTAGTGTTACCATTTTTGAAAAAGTTAATATATTGCAACTACTTACAGATTATGAATCAAATAATATAAATAGTGATTTTTGTAACCAACTAGAACTATTTAACTTATAACCGGACACTAGTGATAAACTATTAGCTATCGACCATTAGCTATTGACCATCGACCATTAGCTATTGTCTTTGTGACCTTTTTGAGTAGTTTTTTATTTGTCATTTGTCATTTATTCTTTCGTCCTTGTGCCATTTACAAATCTGTAAACACAAAGGGCAGGAATAATTATTTAGGCGGGTTTGAAGCCTGATTTTGATAGGACTGGCAAAATCAGAGATTCATCCTCGGAGTCCCGCAGGATGCGGGACGAGAATGAGCCATAATAATTGATTCCTGACCGATTGATAAGCTGGTTTTGTTATAAGAATTGAGCATTAACAAGTTTTAACTTTACTAACTTTATAAACTGGTTTATTAATCGCTATTAAAATCAAACTTGTTGCAGTAACTAACGTTAGATGATATACTTATATTCTAAGTAGTTAAAGGGGGACTATGAAGAAAACCATTACGGAAAATGATATAATTACTGAAGTCGGCAGTATTTGCGCCTGTAATTCTACCCATGCTTTTTCGCAAATGATTAATCGTTCTCTCCAGCTTGAATCTCCAGAGCTGGTAGTGGTAAAATTTCAAGATGTTGAGGGTATTTTACAAAGTAAAGAGAATATTGTTATTGGCGTGCATTGTCAGATATTGTCCGGTGTTTTAGGTCAAGTTTCGCTGCTGTTTAAAGAAAAAAGTGCTTTTGAATTTGTCTCAATTTTTGCTGCTAAAGGCAAACAGACTGCCGGATTTTTAACTCAATTAGGTGTTTCCACGATTAAAGAAATAGGTAATGTGGTTATTTCCGCTTATTCCGGAGCCATGAGTTTGTTAATGGATGTATCAGTTATTCCCTCAATACCTGTATTATCCAGCGGGCCTTTAAAAGAAGTTATAAAGTTTGGGATGATGAATCTAAAAGATAATGATAAAGTTTATGTGCATACAATGACTTTTCGTGATGAACAGAGAAAGATAAGCGGATCATTTTATTTAGTGCTTGAACCTGAAACAGTTAAAAAAATCGTTGCGGTAATGCGCAAGCAGCTGAGTAATTTAAAAAGCTTTGAGGAAAAAATTAGCGGAGCAAAAAAGAATGAAAGCCTATAATATAATGGAAGAGATTGTTGAGGAATATATTAAGGAAATTGTTTTTGCTGATCCCAAGATCTGTAAGTGCAAAATCTGTCACGATAAGATCAGAGCGGAAGTATTAAATAATATCCCGGCTAAATATGTTACTTCAGAAACCGGCGCTATGTATACAATGATCGAACAAGTCCGGGTAGAAAAGTCATCGCTTATTTTAATTGAATTAGTAAAAGCAATGAAAAATTTAAAACCGCATTCCAAGTAATTAATTAAACCTTAAAACGGAGTATTTGGGCAATGAAAGCATGCAATATCATGGAGGATATTACCCGAAAGTATCTTGATGAGATGCTTTCCATGCGTTTTGATATCTGCACTTGTGATATTTGTAAGCAGGATATTATTGCTTTTTCCTTAACCCGGATTCCGCCTAAATATGTGCTTCCTGATTCCGCGTCATTTAAAAAGATTTTTGAAGAAACCCGCGTCGAGCAGTCCGCGGTTGTTTTAAAAGAACTGGTTATTGCCATCAGAACAATTACTGCTAATCCGCAGCATGATCAAGGTAATGATCGGGAGCAAGCCTATGATTTGCTGATGAAGCAGATTAAAGATGACCGGGGTGTTGATTTCTCACACTATCGTGACCGGGTTTTAAAACGGAGAATCGCTTTGCGGATGCGGGCGAAAAACGTGAACACATATTCTGAATACCTCCAGGTGCTGATCCACTCTCCGGAAGAATATGAAGAGTTGTTTGATGTTTTAACGATAAATGTTTCTTCGTTTTTCCGGGATAAGCCGGTCTGGGATAAGCTTAAAAAAGATATTTTCCCCGCGCTGATTGAAAAAAAATTAAAAGAACATGGTTTGCGCAAAATCCGGGTATGGAGCGCCGGCTGTTCGCATGGGGAAGAAGGTTATTCATTGGCGATTACGCTTTATGAACTTTTGGAAAAATCTCCGGAAAAAATCAAGATTGAGATTTATGGTAATGATATTGATAAAGCGTGTCTAAGCCAGGCTAGGCTCGGGCAATATGATAAGGAAAGCGTAAAAACTCTCAGCCCTTATATCCTGCGCAGGTTTTTTATTCCAGTAAATGATAAATACCAGGTTGTTCCCCATATAAAAGAGCTTGTCCAATTCAAAGAGCGCAATCTGATTCATGATCCGAGTTTTCCTGGGGTAGATATGGTTGTTTGCCGTAATGTGTTTATTTATTTTAACCGTAGCCTTCAGGAGCATCTGATTATGAAATATCATGATGCCTTGGTTGATGGCGGGTATTTTGTAATGGGTACTTCTGAAAACCTGCTTGGTGAGGCTAGGCAGGTTTTCAGCACTGTGGACAGCAGCTGTAGAATATATCAAAAAATTTCCGTTAAAAAACCCTAAGCAGCATTTCCTGGTTTTTTCTTCCTGCTAAGCATTTCTTTAATTAATAACAGTAAAAAAAGTTGACAAAATGTTTATAAAAATAGACATTAGCTGATTAATTTATTAACCTGGAATCAACACAAATTCCGCAATCTGTTTATTTTTAAATACTTAAGTAATTATGTCTTTCTGGCATGCAAAGTGCTTATAATATTTCGAAGGTAGGAACTAAAATGAAGATAAGAAAAGCCACTGCCGCGGATACAAATTCGATAATGGAACTTATTTATGAGTTTCATAAGGAGAGTTTGTACGCGTATGATTTTGCTTTTGAGCCAGATACCGTAAAACAGACAATAAACCAAATAATAAACAGTAATATTGCTTTTGTTAGTGATGAAGATGGTCAAATAAGCGGAGTAATCGCTGGGGTTATACATTCCTCAATTTTTGATTATAGTCAAACTGTTGCTTATGAGCTGGTCTGGTTTGTTAGTAAACAGTTTCGCAGAGGCAGAACAGGGATTATGCTGCTAAAAACGTTTGAACAGCACTGCAAATATCTCGGGGCAGCAAAAATCGTTATGAAGCACATGGAAAATCTTAATGCCGCGGATATGAATCAGCTGTATGAACGCAAGCAATATAAACTTATGGAGCTGGAATATATCAAAGATATAAAAATCGGCGTTTAGGGATTATCAGCTTATTTATAATTAGTTTGACAAAAGCAGCCAGATTGATTATATTTATAGATAAGCTAAATGCTGTTGGGGTGTGTTTGTTTTTTTTTAGTTAATTTTATTGTCTAAGGGCTTAAATCTAGGAGCGATAAGTTCATGTCTATAAACAAAAGAAGATATTCTCGGTTGGATTCTGTGATTAATGGAACATTTCTTTCCAGGGAAGATAATGCTTATGGCGATATTATGATGACAAATTTTAGCCGTGACGGGTTTAAAGCTTCCTTAAGTAAGCCCATAGTTCCTGGGAGAATTATCCAGTTCCAAATGAGATACGATAATCATACAATGCCTATCTTTGCTACTGGTAAAGTAATGTGGGTTAGAGCCAAGAATCAGGATTTAACTTATGATTTTGACGCCGGGATACATCTTTTGGAGCAAGATTCAATAAATAAACAAAAAGCCAGTGAATATGACTTTGACAATTGGCATATTAAACAGGTTGCAGAGTTCGCGAAACAGAGAGGTTATCTAGCTAAACATTTTCCTAAAAAAGCGCTTAACCTTACTTGCTTTATTCCGAGTATTTTATTAACCTATTTTCTTCTTGGCGCAGTGATTGCGCTTTTTAATATAAACGCGGCTTTAATCTACTCGGCAAGTATTATGGCTTATTTCCTGTCTATCTTCGCGACCACAATGATCTGGTTATTAACCGAAAAAAGCCAAAAGACAATCTTTGAGAAAATATCTTTAATTTTTCCAGTTAGTGCTGCCAGAATTTCTTCGCACATAAGCTATGGTGTGTTTTTTCTGCAAGGTTTATTTTCAAAAAAAGTATAATTTAATTAAACGGCTTTATTCCAGCCAAGAGCAATTTCTGCGTATACGCAGCAAATCCCGATCATATCTAAGTAATCATTTACAACAAACTGTTTAAATAATTACACAGTTTAAAGAAAAATAAAATAGACTAAGCCCTTTTTAAATCTTTTAATTTATTATCATATAAAGGGTTATATCTATTTACAAATCAAATTCACTTTGGTATGAATAGTGCTTATATGCCAAGTGAATGATATTTACAAAAAATCCTATTCACTGCCTGGAGCATTTAAAAACAAGGGGGGCTGAATTAATATTTTAAGGTTTTTCAAGCTGTTTAATTAAGAGGCTGTCGTGATAGATTACAATAAATACAAAGAAGCGGTTATTTACGCGGGACTGGATGAATATCCTGTTTTAGTTGATACTAAGACTGATAAAGTTGTTGAGGCATATGTAAGAGGCAAGTGGATCAGCACAAAGTACTACACTATATGGCAAGAGTATTATGATGCGCAAAAATCTTATCGTGAAGAAAAAAAAAGATCTCGCGGAGCGCATATTAAAAAATAAGTTTGGAATGATATTATAGCGCGATGTTTTGGTTTGCAAGGGATAGCGGATTTGTCACCCCCTGACAGCTGTCCCTTTTTTTTTTAGAGAACAGCGTTTAGCCCTTCGACTTTGCTCAGGGTAAACGATTAGCGTTTAGCGTATAGCGTATAGAAAAGCAAGAAGCAAAAAGCGCTTGACTATTAGCCATAGACTATATACCATCACTAGTGTCCGGTTATAAGTTAAATAGTTCTAGTTGGTTACAAAAATCACTATTTATATTATTTGATTCATAATCTGTAAGTAGTTGCAATATATTAACTTTTTCAAAAATGGTAACACTAAAAATCTGTAAAATTGTGTAGAGATTCAGCTTTATTTTCAGCCGTTTTTTTATAATTGCGATTAAAACATAAATAGAAATTGCTATCCAAATTTGAGTTTTTACAGCATTTTCTGATGTTCCATAAAAAGCTTTTATGCGTAAATGTTGTTTTATCCATTTAAAAAATAACTCTATTTGCCAGCGGCATTTGTAAAGTTGCGCTATAGTTATTGCTGGTAAAGCGAAATTGTTTGTTAAAAATACCAAATAGTTTTTGTTCACAGAATCGTAGAAATAGATTTTCCGAATTTTTTCCGGATATCTCTTTGCTGCTTCTTGTGTTCCGATGTGCACTATTTGGTCCGATCTTAATCCTGTTGTTTTGTCGACAGGTTGAGAATAAATTCTGTGATATTTTGTTTTTGCTCTGCTGCGGACAACAAAAAAAGCTGAAGCTTGATGAAGAGCAAACATCCGTGCAAAATCGAGATAACCTCGATCTAAGATATAGAATGATCCTGGTTCTGGAATTAAATGATCTAGGATGGTTACGTCTGAAATTTTTGCTGGCGTAATTCTTATAAATGAAGGGATATTCCCTCTGAGATCTAGTAATGTATGTAATTTGATCGCGCCTTGTTTTAATCGAAAATGAGACCAGGGAAATAAAGTAAGACACAGTTTTATTACAGTAGCATCTAAAGCATAAACAGATTGTTTTAATTCTATTGAAAAGGGTTCGTTGATATATAATTTTCTTGCTGTGCTGATAAGAATCTGCGCGAAATCGGCATAAATTTGACAATTGCGAGTTTCGTTTGCATCGGCTAATGTACTGCGAGATATTTTCCCGCGAAAGCCAATATGATAAAGTTTGCTTTGCATTGAACGCAAACATGTTTCTATATCGCGTAAGCTTTCGCGATAAGTAAGTTGGGCAAAAGCCATGCAAAGAAACTGATCGTAGCAAGAAAATTTTTGAACTTTGTAATTGCCTTGATATTGATTTACACATTTGCGAAATTCCTGTAATGGCAAAAACGCCATTATTTGTGAAAAGACAGTTTTGCCTGTATTCATTGGTCACTCCTTTTTGAGAGTTGAAAAAAGAATGACCATAGTATAAAATGGATTTCAAATCGATTACAGATATTTTTTTCATAACATGTTGTAATTAAGTATATTGCAATAATATTTTAAAAAACAACCGGACACTAGTGATAGTTTATAGCTTTTAGCTATGAGCCATCAGTCTGTCTTCTGTCAAAGACAACAGAATTATCCCAGCATTTTGATCACTGTCTGCATATCTTCCGGAATTTTTGCCTTGAATTCAACTATTTTACCAGTGTGCGGGTGTTTAAATCTAATGGTTTGCGCGTGCAAAGCCTGACGGCTGATCAAGCCTTTTATTCCTTTTGCTTTATTATATGTACTGTCACCGATTATCGGATAGCCCAAATGCGCCAGATGCACTCTGATTTGATGCGTTCTCCCTGTTTGCGGATAAACTTCCAGCAAAGTTAAATCAGCAGCACGCTTAATAACTTTATATCCAGTAACCGCCTGCCTGCTGCTGGCATGAGAAACACTCATTTTTTTTCGATTAAACGGATTTCTAGTTAAAGGAACATCAATCACGCCCTCATCATAATTCACACTGCCCTGAACTATAGCAATATAGGTCTTATCAATAGTATGTTTTTTAAATTGGCTGGCCAAATGCCTGTGTGTCTTATTATCTTTAGCCACAATTAAAATGCCGGATGTATCTTTATCTAGTCTATGTACAATCCCCAGCTTGAGCGGGCCATTTAAATCAGAAAGATTTTTGCAGTAAAAAGTCAAGGCATTAACCAGCGTATCAGCAAAATGTCCAGCCGCGGGATGCACAACCAAGCCTGCGGGTTTATTCACCACTAAAATATAGGCATCTTCAAAAATTATATCAATCGGAATATCAGCGGCAATTAAACCTTGCGCATCTTGTTTTTCCTCTAAAGTTACGGTAATTTTATCCCCGACTTTTACTTTATGGTTTGGCTTAACAATCAAATCATTCAAACTGATATTTCCCATTTCCATAAGTCTTTTAATATCAGAGCGCGATAAATCTTTTGCTAATTTATCAGCAAGCCATTTATCCAGCCTGCCGACAAGATCGCTGGGTTCGATTTTAAAGCGGATAATTGTTTTTTGCTGATTCATTTATTTGCTTTCTTTAGTAAAAAATAAGAAAAAATTCCCAATCCGATCAGGCCCAAGCTGATAAATTGATAAATACTCAACCCCAAGGCAACCTGGGGATTAATTCTGAGAAATTCCACAATAAATCTGGCCAGACCGTACAAGATTAAATACGCGGAAAATATCTGGCCGAAAAAAACCTGTTTGCGCCGGATTAAGTTTAAACCTAAAAAAATCATTACCAGTAAAACCGCGGAATAAAGCTGTGTGGGATGCACCATCTCCGCTTCCCCGGGAAAAACCACGCCCCAGGGTAAATCAGTGGGCCTACCAGAACAGCATCCATTAAAAAAACAGCCAATCCGGCCAAAAGCATGCGCTAAAGGCAGGTAAAGGATTAAGATATCCAAGGTTTTCAATATCGGAAGTTTTTTATTTCTAAAGTTAATAAAAGCCGCGATTACGCCGAAAATCAATCCGCCATAAAACACTAAACCGCCTTTGTACAGCTTGAAAATATCTAACGGAGACTGAACATAAACTTCTGGATAAAGCCAGACATAAAACAACCTGGCGCCGACTAGTCCCCAGACGATAATCCAAAAAACCAGATCAATAACTTTTTCTTTGGCTAAACCGCTTTTTGCCGCTTCCCGCTCAATTAGAAACATCGCGCTAATAATACCCAAAGCAACCATTAAGCCGTAAGCGTAAATATGGATGTTCCCAAAGCTAAACAGAATCGGATGCATAATTATTCAATCGCTTTTTTATTAAACAGCAAAAATAAAAGCACAAACACTCCGCAGGTAATGAATGAATCCGCGAGATTAAAAACCGGCCAAAACCTAAAATCCAGAAAATCAACAACATATCCCAGTCTCATCCTGTCAATAAGATTCCCGGTTGCTCCGCACAATATAAACAACAAAGACCATTGCCATAAATGCATATAGATTGCCGCTGAGAACCGCGGCCTCCGCACAAGCATATAAAGAATCAGGATTATCGCGAATACAGAAATGTAAGACAAAACCCAATTATGGTCACGAAATGCCCCAAAAGCAGAACCAGTATTATAAACCAGGGTTAGATGAAAAACATTAGTGATAACAGGAATGCTGTCATTCTGGTGCAATCTTTTCAATATCGCAAGCTTAGAAATTTGATCACTAAAAATTAAAAAAACAATGAGGAATATTTTACTCATTATAAAATAACTTAGACTGATTTTTTATTTTTTTCAAAAGTTTCTTTGCAGTTGCGGCAAAGTTTCGCGTAAGGGATAGCTTTAAGTCTTTCTTTATTGATTTTTTTATCGCAACTTTCGCATTGTCCGTATCCCCCATCATCAAGCTTCTTTAAGGCATCGTCAATGCTAAACAATACTTTCTGCTCCACACTAGCTCTATCCCAGGAAAGCTCACGCTCAAAACTATCGCTAGCTACATCAGCCATATGAAAAGTATAAGCGGACAGATCTCCGCTCGCGTCTCTTTGTGACTGTTTAAGGCTACCTCCGCCGATTTGTCTCATCTCATCAGTAACTTTATTTCTTAAATCTATAAGTCTTTTCTTAAACTCACCAGCATCCTTTTTATTCACTTCGATTGCTCCTTTCTCCAGGGCTGCAATACAGTCTTATCCACTTAACTGCGCAGTTAATAATTATTTATAAGCATCCTTTAAATAGTAATTGCTTTAATACAGCGCTGACAAATCTGAGGATGCTGATTGCTTTCACCCACACTCAGGCTATGATTCCAGCAGCGAATACATTTAGCGCCGCTGGCTTTGTCTATTTTTATATTAAACTTACCGGTCTCGACAATAGCATTATTCTTTATGAATTCAATATTATATACTTCTGCCTCTAGACTGTCAACCATCAAGTTAAGCTGCACTTCTGAGACTATAAAAATAGAAGCCAGCTCAGCTTTGTATTTATTGATTGTCCGCGCGATCAGCCCATCCGAGCTTTGCGCGCAAATAGTAACCTTGGCCTGTAAACTATTACCAATAAGTTTTTCACTCCGCGCCTGTTCCAGAGCTTTTAGCACGCAATTGCGCACATTAAGCAATAATCTCCAGGTACTGTTTAAGCCTCCGTCGATATAATCCTTATTAACCCGCGGCCAATGACTTAGGAAAATACTATCCTGCTTTTTCTGAAACATAAAATCATTAGTTTCCTCAGCAGTAAAAGCCAAGATCGGAGCAATAATCTTGGTTAAGACGCTTAATATTTCATACAAAACAGTTTGCGCTGATTTACGCTCCTTTGATTTTGCTCCTGAGGTATATAATCTATCTTTTAAAACATCTAAATAAAATGAACTCATCTCCACAACGCAAAAATTATAAATCAATTTAACTGCCTGGTGAAAAACAAAATTATCATAAGCCAGAGTTACCTGCTTTAATAAATAGTGCAAAGCCGAAAGCGCCCATCTGTCTACTTCTAATAAATCCGCGTAATCCAGAGCGTCTTTTTCCGGATCATAATCATAAAGATTGCCTAAGGTGAATTTTAGAGTATTGCGGATCTTCCGATAGCTTTCACTCACCCGGTCAATACTTTCCTGAGACAAGCGCACATCATCATTATAATCTGATGAAGCAATGCACAAGCGCAGAACATCAGCCCCGAGTTTATCAATCACTTTCTGCGGAGCAATAACATTACCCCGGGATTTTGACATTTTTTTTCCTTCGCCATCAACAATAAACCCATGGGTCAGCACTTGCTTAAACGGCGCTTTATGTTCAATGGCCATAGCGGTTATAAACGCGGCCTGAAACCAGCCGCGATGCTGATCTGAACCTTCCAGATATAAATCCGCCGGATAAGCTAAATTCTTTCTTTGTCTTAAAACCGCTTGATGACTGACTCCGGAGTCAAACCAAACATCCAGGATATCTTTTTCTTTATTAAAATTGCGATTAGCGCAAACCGCGCAGGAATACCCATTAGGTAATAATTCAGCCGCGGCTTGTTTAAACCAGGCATTTGTGCCTTGTTTTTCCACGATTTTCGCAAATCCTTCGATTACTTTTGGATCTAAAACCGGAGTATTGCATTTATCGCAGTAAAAAACCGGGATCGGCACGCCCCATAATCTTTGGCGGGAAAGGCACCAGTCCGGCCGGTTTTCCACCATGCTGGTAATCCGGTTTTCTCCGAAATGCGGCACCCAGGAAACATTTTTTATTTCTTTAAGCAGATTATCCCGCAAATCATCATGGTCTATTTCCATAAACCACTGATCAGTTGCCCGATAGATTATAGGTTTTTTGCAGCGCCAGCAATGCGGATAAGAGTGATCAATTGTGCTGCTGAATAAAAGCGTTTTATTTTCCGCGAGCTTTTCCATAATATGCTTACTGGCTTTTAAAGCAAACATTCCGCCGACTTCCGGAATATTGGCAAAAAAATGCCCCTTATCATCAACCTGCATCAGCACATCCAGGTTATAGCGTTTCCCGGTAAGAAAGTCTTCCGCGCCGTATCCCGGAGCAGTATGCACCACGCCTGAGCCGTCTTCGCAGGAAACATAATCCGCTAAAACAACCTTGCCTGTACGCAAACCCAAAGGATGTTCATATTCAATATTCTCCAGTTCAACACCCCGGCATTGGCCAATGATCTCATAATCAGTTATTCCGGCTTTTTCCATGACAAAAGCCGAAAGCTGTTTTTCCATGATCAGAATCTGATTATTAACTTTTAACTGCGCGTAGGTAAAATCCGGGTGAACCGCGCAAGCCACATTGCCCATCAGGGTCCAGGGAGTGGTTGTCCAGATCACGATAAAAACTTTATTATTGCCGAAATTTTCATTATTCGGAATATTTTTAGTTTGGCTTATCGGAAACTTTACATAAACAGACGGCGAAACATGATTATCATATTCCACTTCCGCTTCAGCTAAAGCTGTCTCGCAGCTGCAGCACCAGTTAATTGGTTTATTTCCTTTATAAATATAGCCTTTTTCCACCAGTTTGCCAAAAGCCCGGATAATCCCGGCTTCATATTCCGGCAATAAAGTAATATAGGGATTATCCCAATCGCCGAAAACCCCTAAGCGCTGAAATTCCTGTTTCTGAATCTCGACATATTTCATCGCAAAGTCATGGGCTTTTTCCCGGAACTCGATTTGACTAACTTCATCTTTGCTTTTCCCCAGATTTTTAAATAACTGATGTTCTATGGGCAAGCCGTGACAATCCCAACCCGGAACATAAGGCGTGGAAAAACCGCGCAAGGTCTTATATTTAAGAATAATATCTTTGAGAATTTTATTTAAAGCATGCCCAATATGGATATTGCCGTTGGCATAGGGCGGCCCGTCATGCAAAAGATATCGCGGATTATTTTTATTATTCTCAATGATTTTATTATATATATCTAAATTCTTCCACTTTTCCAGCAGCAGCGGTTCTTTTTTCGGAAGATCTGCCTTCATTGAAAATTCAGTTTGCGGCAGATTAACTGTTTGTTTATAGTCAAATTCATTTTCCATGATTTTTATCGACTCAACTCCTTTGCTCTTTTAGCCGCGGCTTTTATCGTATGCTCAATAATTGCCCCGGTCTGTTTTGCTTTTAATACCTTAAGCCCGGCTTCCGTAGTTCCGCCTTTAGAAGCGACTTTTTCCACAAGCTCTCTGGGCTCAATTTTAGTCTGATCAATTAAATTAATTGTTCCCTTTAATGTCTGCAAACATAAGGTTTTGGCTGTCTGTTTATCAAAACCCGCTTTAATTGCCGCGTTGATCAACGCGTCCGTGAGATAAGCGATAAAACCCGGTCCGCTGCCAGCCACAGCAGTAAAAGCATCCATCTGCGGCTGTTTTAGTTTAATGATTATGCCGATAGTCTTAAATATATTCACAACTTGTTTTGCCTGCAAAGGCTTTGCGTATTTACCCAGGCAGTACGCGCTAATCCCTTGGCTGATTAAACCCGGCATATTCGGCATAACCCGCACCACTGGAATCTTATTACCCAGGACTTTTTCAATATATCCGGTATTGATCCCGGCCGCGATGCTGATTATCAGCTGCTTGCTGTTTAATTGATTTTTCATTAAATCCAGGACTTCTTCCATTGCCTGAGGTTTAACACAGATAATAATAATATTAGCGGCACTTGTCAATTGTTCTAATTTATTTTTTTTCACTTTATAAACCCGGCTGACCATCTCGGCTTGGTTTAAATCCTTATCACAGATGCAAACTTGATAGCGATTATCAGCCGCAAGCCCCTTGATAATTGCCTGGCCCATATTCCCAGCGCCGATTAATCCTATTTTTATTTTGCTCATATTTATCAATCACCCTCCAAAAATAGCACTGCCGATCCGAATCATATTTGAACCTTCTTCCAAAGCAATCTTATAATCATTGCTCATGCCCATGGATAAAATAGACATTTGCGGATATTCAGTCTGAGACAAGTAATCATTCATCTTATCAAAGCAAAGCTTAAGCTGTCTAAACCCGACACGCGAATCTTCCGGATCAGCAAACAAAGGACCAATGCCCATAAATCCTTGGATATTAAGATAAGGAAGTTTTAATATTTCCGGAAGCAATTTTTCCACTTCAGAAAAAGCCGCTCCAAATTTTGCTTTTTCTTCAGCAATATTTACCTGAACCAGAATATTCGCCGGCTTATCCGCTTTGCCGGCAATTTCACTGATCCGTTTAGCCAGACGTAAACTATCCACTGATTGAATAAGCCGCGCGAACTCCATAACCTCAGCAGCTTTATTTCTTTGTAAATGACCGATAAAATGCCAATTAATCCGCTCAAACTGCGCTAGAGATAAAGCCGCTTTTAATAATTCTCTTTTTCTATTGGCTTCCTGAAGATAATTCTCGGCAATATCATAAAACCCAAGTTTAATCACGCTGATCACATCTTCAATCTCAGCATATTTTGTAACGCATACAATACAAACATTATCCGGATTTGTCCCGGCTTTTAGCGCGGCGGGAATAATTTGTTTTTTAATTAATTCAATTCGCTGATTTAAACTCATAAAATAGCTATCTTAATATCTTTATTTACTATAAATTAGGCTGTATAAATATAAATACGGCAGGATTTTTAAGCATAGACACAAATCTTGTTCTTACCCTCATTTTTCGCTTTATACAGCGAATCATCCGCGCAGCGGACAAAATCCTCTTTGGACATGCCTGACTTAAACTGAGCCACACCACCGCTGACTGTCACTTTTTCTTTTTTAATCCCCTGTCCGGTATTAAACCGCATTTTTTCAACCGAAGTTCTTATTTTCTCGGCAACGAGAATCGCTTCATTAATTTTTGTTTCCGGAAGAATAACCGCGAATTCCTCGCCTCCGTAGCGGCAGGCAATGTCAACCTTGCGTACATTTTTTTTAATCGCTTTAGCGATCTCACTTAAAACCAGATCACCCATTGGATGTCCATAGGTATCATTAAAAGTTTTAAAATAATCAATATCAAACATGATTAAAGATAAAGGCCGCGGATAACGATGCACTCTGATTACTTCCGAAGTTATATTGGTTTGAAAGTAACGATGATTAAACAAACCAGTTAGGCCGTCAGTAATCGCCAGATTTTTAACTTCTCCATACAATAAAGCATTTTCCACGGCAATTGCCGCGTAATTACAGATAACCGCTAAAAAATGCATGTCTTCTTCAGTAAAAATGTTTTCTTGAATAGACATTGTTTTATCCGCTACATTAATCACCCCTAAAATATTATCTTTAACTTTTAAAGGAATACACAATAATGATTTTGTTTCATATTTAGGCAGATTCGCCCGGCCGAACTGAATATCATCTTCAATATTTGAAATCAGCACCGGCTCACCGTGCTGCGCCACCCAGCCGCTGATTGATTGTCCCAGCTTAATCCGGGTTGTTTTTATAATCGCCTCATCAAGACCAACAGCGGCTTTTATCACCAAAGTTTCATCATCTTGGTCAATCAACATCAGCGAACAAATTTTTGCCTTTAGAACTAGCGTGATTTTATTAACAATAAATGTCGCCAACTCATCGAGATTCAGGATCGAGCTCATCGCGTGACCGATTTGGAGCATTGTTTCCAGTTTGGCTTTTTCTTTTTTCAAGTTACTTAAAAGTCTTTTATTTTCAAATTCCAGCTTTTTTTCTTCCAAGCCGCGCTTGATCACCAATTTGACATGTCCGATATCAAATGGCTTGGTTATATATTCATAGGCTTCTTCTTGAATTGCCTTTATCGCGGATTCCGTGGTCGGATAAGCGGTAATTATGATCGAGCATATCGCCGGATTAGTTTTTTTAACATTGTGCAGAACATATGTACCCTCAGCATCCGGCAGTTTTAAATCAATAATTGCCACATCAAAATCGCCTTGTTCAGCCAGAGAAATTGCCTTTGCCCCGGTATCAGCCGTGGAAACAAGATACCCGTCATCTTTTAAAATCGAGCAAAGAGTTTCCCGGATAACCGGTTCATCATCAACAAGTAATATTTTTGATTTTTCCGTGTTTTTATTCATTTTCCTGTTTAATATCATTAAGAATCTTGAGTAATTTTTTAATCTCAAAAGGCTTATGCAAACAAGCAAAAGCCCCCAGCGCAAAAGCTTGATTTACAAGCTCTTTTATTTCATAAGCAGTCATAATCACCGCTTTGACATCAGGATTTAATAGTTTTATTTTTTCAAATACCTCTACCCCATTCATGTCCGGGAGTTTTATATCCAAAAGCGCCGCGTCAAAACTTTCCTTTCCGGCAATTTCAATTGCTGATTTTCCATCTTCAGCAACAAAAACCTTAAATCCCTCATCACAAAGAATCCGGCTTACATTTTCCCGGACAACTTGTTCATCATCAACAACTAAGATTGAAAATTTCTTTTTTTGCATATGCTCCAGCGGCCTCATTATGTATTGAATTTAATTAAGCTACGAAATATTTATTTGTTTTCATCCTTTTGCTTGCTAGAATCTTGAACAATCGGCAACGATATCGTAAACATCGTACCCTTACCCAGTTTGCTTTCCACCTCAATTGTTCCCTTATGGTTTTCAATTATTTCTTTACTGATTGCCAGTCCCAGTCCGACACCTTTAACTTTGGTTGAAAAAAACGGTTCAAATAATTTATCAAGATTATTTTTTTCAATCCCAGCTCCAGTATCCGCGATTTCAATAACAATCATATTCTTCTTTGTTGATACTTTAATGTTTAGTTTCCCGCCGCCGACCATTGCTTCGGCCGCGTTAATAAACATATTCAAAAAAACCTGTTTTATCTGCAAAATATCCAAATAGAGCTCGGGCAAATCTTCAGAAATATTTTTTTTAATTTGAATATTGTTGAATGATCCCTGCTGCGCTATAGTTAATATTGCTTCTTCCATTATTCTCTTTATGTTTATTTTTTCAAGATTCGGATTACCAATCCGCGCGTGTTCAAGAATATTGGTAATAATATTATTAGCAAATATAACTTCATTATGAATATTAACTATGATATCAATCGCGTCCGGATGATTCTTTAATTTACGCATAAGATACTCCGCGGCAACCTTTATCCCGCTAAGCGGATTTCTAAGTTCATGGCTGATTGCCGCCGCCATCTGCCCCATAGCGCTAAGTCTTGCCGAATGCATTGCCCGCTGAGAAGATTCCCCGGAATCATTCTGCTTAAATTCATTCAATTTAGCATCTAATTCGGCAATGATCTGCCGCTGATAATGCTTATCATCTATATCTACTGCCGCGACCAGCCGCTCAATTAAAGCCTGTTTATTCGGCGCGTCCTGAATTATTTTTAGAATTTGTTTATACTCCGCCATCTTCATCCTCTTGAACAATTTCAACATGCTTGCGAATCGGTAAAGTCACTGTAAAAATCGTTCCCTTGTCAACCTCACTGCTGACTTCAGTTTTACCCCCATGCTTTTGGACAATATTACTAACTATCGAAAGTCCTAAGCCCACACCTCTTGCCTTGGTAGTAAAAAATGGGGTAAATATCCGTTCCTGCACACTTTTTTCAATCCCGATTCCGGTATCAGAAACAATTATTTGCACATTGTCCTGATTTAATTTTGTCGCGATTTTCAACTGTCCGCCTTTAGGCATGGCCTGCATAGAGTTAGATAATAAATTAACGATAACCTGCTTAATTTTCTTATTATCCAGTAAAATCTCCGGAATGGTATTATCGTATTCCTTAATCAGCTCAATGCTTTTATCTCTATTTTTCAAATTAACAAAATGCATTGTATCTTCGATTATTTTATTAATATCAGACATGGTATAAATCAGTTCCGTAGGACGCGAATAAGTCAGAATATTCGTTACCACATTACTCGCGTAGTCGATTTCCAGCTCAATATCCTGCAAAATACTATTAATTTCAACTTCTGATTTATCGATTTTACTGCCCAGATAATAGGTGGCCATCTTTATTCCGGTCAAAGGATTACGTAAATCATGACTAATTGCCGCTGCCATTTGACCAATTGCCGCCATTTTTTCGGTTTTGATTAATTGCAGCTGAGTCTGCTGTAAATGAACATAGGCTTGCTGCGCATTGTTATAAAGTCTTTGAAATAAAATAGAAATCACGATAATAAACACAAAAAATGTTACAGAAACAATCACATCCCGGGCAAGCACTGTCCTTAAATTTTTTCTTATCGGCTCCCAGTCCATGCCCACACGTAAAACCCCTAATATTTCTTTTTTATCCCCATGGCAAGGCTGACAGCGTTTTTCATTAAATATCGGCAAAGCTAAAGAAAAGATAAAATCATCCCCTCTTTGCTCAAAAGCATCAACTTCGCGCTTTTCCGTTAGCGCTCTAAAGATAACACTTGAACCAGTCACAGAATTGATCCGGCTAGGATCAGAACTATAGCGGATAATACCAGTGCAATCAGTAAGATGAATCCGCCTTAAATGCTCAAGCTCTCCAACCGTGACCAGCATTTCCTGAACAGTAGTCATTTCGCCTTCAAGCATTGGCAAGTCTAATGATTTAGCAATAGTACTGGCAAGAACCCATCCTTTTTCTTTTTGATCTCTAACACTGTGATGATAATGATAAAGGCTGTGCGAACTAACAATAATCACTAAAAATACAAGGCTTAACACGCCTAAAATCAAAATCAGCCTATTTCCCATATAGATTCCTCTAACATCCCTTTTTGTAAGATGTTCTGTAGAAATAAATCATACCATATCTGTCATATTATTGTCAATCAAACCTGCAGATCGCGTTTTAACTTGAAACTGCTGGTTCAGCTTACTCTGTTTTGCTTAAAATACTGCTCAAAAAAATCCTGATCAGCGAATGAAAGCATATAAGAAATTTTAGCTTCTTTTATATTCGCGGTGTTAAAATCCACATTATTCGGATTTGATAACTTTGACTTAAGTAATTTAATCTTTTTCAAAAGAATATTTTTATCACCCATGGGCTGATCAGCAAAGAGAGTTTTTGGCTTTGGCACAAATATTCCGATTGAAGCTTTTACAAAAACTATCTGGGAAACATCTTTAACCAGTTGAACAATTGCCAAAATGTCTTTATCTTCTTCACTCGGCAAACCGATCATGAAATACAATTTAACTTTTTTAATCCCTAGTTTATTTGCTAAACAGATTTTCTGCATGATCTGCTTATTTGTTATTTGTTTGTTCAAAAAATAGCGCAACCGATCACTGCCTGCTTCCGGAGCAAAAGTAATTGTCTTCTGCCCGCTCTGAGCCAAGGCCTCTAAAAGACTAGACTTAACTGTTTCAATCCTTAAGCTTGAAACTGATATTCTGGCTTGCCTGCTAAGCAAAAAATTAATCAGCTCATCTATTTTTGGATAATCTGAAACTGCTGCTCCGACTAGTCCGATTTTTTTTGTGATTTTAAGTCCAGCTTCAATCTGTTTAGTAATTAACTCAATTGAACGCGGACGAAATTTACCACAAGCAGCCGCGGTTACACAGAATTTGCATTTCCAGGGGCAGCCGCGGGATATTTCTACTAAAAAAGTATTGGAAAACTCTGTATGCGCGGTAATAATCTTTGAAGCTACGGGAAATTTATTTACATCCTGCACAAAACTGGGTTTAATTGATTCAGGATCACAAACCCCGGGAACAAAAAACCCGTCTAGCCCGGAAAAACTGCTTAAAAAATCATTTTTTTTCTTTGGGGAATTAAGATGCGGAGAATCAGCTAAAGTTTTGATAAACAAAGGGATTGATTCCTCAGCTTCTCCGACAAATATTAAATCGCTGTAATTAGCTAAAGGCCGATGATTAAAAGCATTTACTATTCCGCCGATTACAATTAAAGGCCTAACCGGCCGCTGATTAGCAGGGACAAGCAAGTCCATGTCTTTAAGGATTTTAAAAAAATTAAAATAATCCAGTTCATAAGAAATCGAGAAGGCAAGAATGTCAAATGATTTTAGAGCTTGTCCGGTTTCAATGGAAAATAGCTGCTTTTTTTTAGGATCAAAAAAAACCCGTTCGCAAACAACATCGATATCTTGATTAAAAATGTCATAAACACTATGCACTCCCAAATTACTCATTCCAATAGCATAAGTATTAGGATAGACAAGGGCAATTTTAAATCGCGCGTTTTTTTTTAAGACAAGTGTATTTATTTCCCCAGCAAGGTAATCAGAATTATACCTACTCACCTAAGATCCTACGTTCTTCATCTAAATAAATTCCTTTTAGATTCATTTTCAATGCTTCGGGATTGTTGGAATTAGCCAGCGCGGTTTCTAAAGAAATAATTTTACTTTTCACTAAATTAACTAAAGATTGATTAAAAGTAATCATCCCCTGCTGGGAAAAGCTCTGAAGAGTATTGCTTAATCTGTCGGTTTTATTATCCCGGAGCAATTTCTCAATCGTGGGATTAACCAGCATAACTTCAACCGCAGGCGCGACGCCCTCGCCATCAACCCGCGGCATCAAACGCTGGCAAGTTACAGCTCTGAGATTAAATGACAACTGCATCCGGATCATATTGTGCTGAGTTATCGGGAAAAAGTCAAGGATCCGGTCAACAACCTGAGAAGTGTCCGAAGCATGTAAGGTGGCAAATACCAAGTGCCCGGTTTCCGAAGCAGACAAAGCGGTTTGAAAAGTTTCCGCGTCACGCATTTCCCCAATTAAAATAATATCCGGGTCCTGACGAATAACATAACGCAGTGCCAAGTTAAAAGATTCAGTATCCAAGCCGACTTCTCTTTGATTAATCAATGCCTGTTTATCCTCATGGATATATTCAATTGGATCTTCAATCGTCATAATATGACATTTCTTTCGATTGTTTATATAATCAATCATTGCCGCCATTGTTGTGGATTTGCCTTGAGAACTTGCCCCGGTAATCAGGACTATGCCTCTTTCATACATCGCGATTTTTTTAAATACAGCAGGCAGCATCAGATCGTCAAAAGAAGGAACATTATTTTTTACAACCCGCATGACAATCCCGACATCCCCTCTTTGCCGAAATACATTAACCCGAAAACGGCCGATTTCCGGCAACTGGTAAGAATAATCAATCTCATTACTTTTTTCAAATTCTTTTCGATGCCGCTCACGCATCATAAAATAAGCGATTTTTTCAATATCCTTATTGGAAAGGATGGGAAAAGAAGAGCTGATTAACTCTTTTTTTATTCTAAAAACCGGAGAACGGCCAACTTTAAAATGCGCGTCTGAAGCGCCTTGTTTTACCATTGTTTTAAGCATTTCGATCAGATCTATTTCCATAAATACTCCTATTGGGTTTTATGCTTTATTAGTATTCCCATTGCCCATGCGTTTTAATACTCTTAAAAAAACATCCACAATCTTAGAATCAAATTGCCTGCCCCTAAACTTTTCTAATTCACTTATCGCGATCTGCATGGACAAGGCTTTGCGATACGGCCGATCGGAAGTCATTGCCTGATAAGAATCAGCAATTGCCAGGATCCTGGCGCCCAAAGGAATGTCTTCTCCGGATAGTCCCTGGGGATACCCGGTTCCATCAATCCGCTCATGATGATGATAAATAAGCGGAATTTTATCCGCCAAACACTGCACTGGTTCAAGAATGCTCTTGCCGATTTGCGGGTGTTTTTTGATCATATCATATTCTTCATCAGTTAATCTTCCGGGCTTTAAGAGAACTGAATCCGGAATGCCGATTTTCCCAATATCATGCAGTACCCCGGCGTCCCGGATTATTTCTATTTCTTTAACGCTTAAGCCCATTTCCCGGGCAATTGAAACCGCGTATTCCGTAACTTCCTGAGAATGGTTATGAGTATAATTATCGCGGGCATCCAAAGCCAATGCCAAAACTTTAATTGTATCAAAAAGCTGAATATTATCTGATTGCAGACGCTGCTTTTCAATTAGTTTGCGAATTAAAACAAGCGTATCCGCTGGATCATAAGGTTTACTCATATAATCATGCGCCCCAAGCTGAATAGATTCGATCGCCAGTTCAATATCCGAAAAACCCGCGGTAGTAATTATAAACGCGTACTTATTTTCTTCTCTGATTTTTTCAATCATCTCTTGATAACTTATGTCGCTTAATTTTACATCCGCGATAATAATATTAAACGGTTTCATCTTAATATAAGATTTTGCTTCAAACCAGCTCATCGCTTTGGTTACTTGATAACCTTCATCAACAAACAGTTTTGCCAATGAATCTAAAGTCTCGCTATTTTGATCGATAACCATTATTGATACATTATCTTTCATATTAAAAATACTCCTCGTAAATGTTTCTGATTTTCGCAAGCACTTTACCCACAGGGCCATTCGTTAAGAACGCGCTTTGATTATAGTTACTAAGTTCATTAAGCGCGTGCATCACTAAGCCTATGCCTGTGGCATAGAATATATTACTCAGTCCCGAAGAACTACTGACAAATCCACGCATTATCCCCATGCAAACCGGAAGTTTAGTGATTTTTTCCAAACGCTCAATAATCCCATCCATAAACGACATCCCGCCGCAAACTACTACCCCGCAATTAACTCGGGATAAAATTCCCGCAAGCTCAATATCTTTTTTTATCATCCCCAGAATAATATCCAGTTTTTTATCAATAATATCATTCAGCTCTTTTCTCGTAATGCTTTCATAATCAGCTGATTCTTTTCTAATGATAATTTTATCCTCAGAATTTTCTTGATCAAAGTCGCCTCTGCCGGATTTACTTCGATACTGCATCTTCAGCTCCTCAGCCTGCGCGAAATCTATGCCCAACTGATTACTGATTTGGGTTGTAATATCCTGCCCGCCGATCGGAAGCACACTTGTATACTGCAAACTGCCTTCGCTAAAAAACAATATATTTACTGTCCCGGCACCGATCTCTAATAAAATAATTCCGGCTTGTTTTTCTTGATCAGTGATCGTTGCCAGGCTTGTAGCCAGCCCGGAATATACTATCTGATCAACATCAATGCCGGCGCGGTTAATCGCCTTAACCACACTGGTAATAAAAGATAGGTCCGCGGTTAAAACATGCAAATTGACTCCTAAGCGAGTCCCATAAATCCCCAAAGGATCTTTTATTCTTTTGTAGCCATCAATCACATACTCCTGAGGCAGGGCGTGCAATATTTCCCGGTCAATTGAGCTGGATAAATATTTGGCGGAATCAATTGCTTTAGTCATGTCTTTACGCCTAATTTCCACTGGCCGATTAGACAGGTTCAGCATGCCCTTGGTATTATTACCCAAGACATGCTCACCGCTAATAGTTGTCCAAACAGAATTGATCCGGAAGTTTTTTTTAGGCCAAAGCTTGGTCTGTTCAGAGCGCTGCATTTTAGCCTCAACCTTTTTAATCACTTCCTCAATACAAGCCGCTACTTCTCCCAGATCAGTTATTACTCCCCGTTCCATGCCGCGAGTCTTGACCATGGCCGCGTTGTGTATTTCTATCCGCCCCTGAGCATCAACCCCCCCCAAACAAACTGTGGTTTTAGCGCTTCCGATATCAAGCCCAGCTATGATAGAATCATTTTTTATCATTCATTCCTTCCAAAAACAATATCTTTAAACCGCAAGTCGATGTAATAACCTTCGGAATAATCAATTTCTTTATTTGCTAAAATTCCGCTTAAATTTTCAATTTTTTGTTTTAAATTTCTATTGCCGATCTTAATTTCTAAATTATCAATAAAAAAAGACATGCTCCGAGGCTGAGTAACATCTACCAGCGTTACATCATAACGCTCGAGGAATCCGCTAGTATTTAATTCTTCTAAAAAATCAAGGGCGCAAACCAGATTTGTTTTCGGATAAGCCCGCCCTACTTCTATTTCTTGGGCACTAAGCTCCGCTCCGAGAATAACCGGTAATGCTTTACGTTTACGGCTTCCGATATCCGCTAAGATATAGGCTTCTTTATTAACTAAAAAAAAATGCTCTGTTTTTTCACTTTGCCGATTTTCTTTGACTTTTATCTGCGCTATCGGACGGCGGCGCAAAACCTCGATAACCAGTTTATTCGGCAGAACCCTTTTTACAATCGCCTTTTGAATATCATAATATTCTTGTTCGACATTATCCGCGATCTGGCCTAAATCAATCCGGAAAATATTAGCCTGATCATCTATCCGCGCTAAGGGATAATCAATTTTGTCCGGATTTTTATCCAAGACTTCAATCTCGCTAACATTAAAATAATCCGAAGCAAAAAGAAAGGAATTTAAGCTGATCGTCATAAACCCGATTAAACCCAGGATCGCGAATGTGCCGAATATTTTCCCCCAGTTTTTTTTAACCGCTTCCCGCGCTTGTTTAGCGCTAAGCCAATGGATTTTATGCTTTCTTTTTTTTCCTTTTCTTGCTCTGGACATTAATTCCTCCGCTTATTCTTTGGCTGAAAACATGTTCGCATTTTCATAAGTAGTTTTATCCGCGGCCATGATCATTCTTTGACAAAGCTCCGCGAATTCAATTCCAGCTGCTTTGGCTGCTTTAGGCAGTAAACTTGTTTCCGTCAACCCGGGAATAGTATTGACCTCGAGGATAATCGGATTATTTTGCTGATCAATAATCATATCCACCCGGGAAAAACAGCGGCAGCCCAGAACTTTATGCGCTTTTACCGCCGCGGTTTGCGCCTGTTCAATAAGATTTTCCGGTAATTTTGCCGGAACAATATACTCGGTCATGCCCACGGTATACTTGGCCTGAAAATCATAAAACTTATTTTTAGGCACTACTTCAATAACCGGCAAGGGCTTGTCATCTAAAATTCCAATCGTGATTTCTCTGCCGGCAATATATTTTTCAATTAAAATATCCTGATCCAGCAATAGCGCTTGTTTTAAGGCCAGAAAAAGCGCTTGCGGATCATCAACAATTGATAAGCCGATACTTGAACCCTCCATGGCGGGCTTAACCACTAAAGGAAAATCAGCAAAAAAACCCTGCGACTGCTCAGAGTTTTTATTAAAAACCTGATATTCCGGGATCGTTAATCCATTACGCTTAAAAACCTCATGGGAAGCAACTTTGTTCATTGCCAAACTACTGGCCTCAGTTCCCGAACCAGTATAGCTGATATTTAAATCATCAAGGATTTGCTGCACCTGGCCGTCTTCACCAAACCGGCCATGCAACGCGTTAAACATGCAATCAACTTTAGTTTGTTTTAATTTTCGAATAAGCTCAGCCTCGGTTTTAAAATCAAAAACCACTATCCGCTCATAGCGATCCCTTAAAGCCTGGCAAACCGCGGTTCCTGATTTAAGCGAAACTTCCCGTTCACTGGAAAAGCCGCCCATTAAAATCCCGATAATCTTGATATCCTTAGCCACTATTTCAGTCCTTCCTTGTCCCAAATTTTTACTTCCGGCTCTAAGCAGATCGAGTATTTATTTTCCACTGTCTCTTGGATTTTAGCGATCAGCGACCTGACTTGGCTAAAACTGGCATTACCTTTATTTACAATAAAATTCGCGTGAATAAAAGATATTTCCGCGTCTCCGATTGAGCATCCCTTTAGCTTAGCCTGGTCAATCAAAGCTCCCGCACTAAGTTTGCTTTTAGCTGGATTCTTAAAAATACATCCGGCATTGGGCAAAACCAGCTCCTGGGTGCTTAGTTTATTATTTAAAAAAGCTTCGATATTTTGAGCGATTATTTCCTGGGCCAGGGGCTTAAGCTCAAACCAGGCAGCAAGAATTATCTGATCAGTCAGTCCGCAATCCCGGTAAGTAAATTTAATATCTTCTTTAGCGATTATTTTCACATTGCCATGTTTATCCATTACCTGAACTTGGCTAACAATATCGGAGATTGAACATAATTGTTTGGAATTTTCCAAACTGATATTCCTCGTGCCGGCATTCATGAATATCGCCCCGCCGATGCTGCCGGGAATGCCGGCTAAAAATTCGCTGCCGGACAATCGATTATTTTTACTGAAATTAATAAACTTAGCCAAACTAACTCCGGCCCGAGCATAAACAGAGTTATCTTGTTTAGTGATTTCCTGGAAAAAGGGGCTGTTTAATTTTATCGCCGCTATGGGCAAAGACTCATCGCTGACTAAAAGATTACTTCCTTTTCCAATCATTACCCTGGGGATATTTGCTTGATCTAAAAATTCCACCGCGGCTTTTAAATCTTCGATATCCACAGGACTTAAAAATAAATCCACTGGCCCGCCGATTTTAATATAAGTATGGCTGGATAAGGGCTCATTCACCCTGATTCTTCCTTTAAAAACCTGCTGCAGTTTTTCTTGTATTTTAATCTCTGGGATAGTTTTCATTTTTTATAATTAAAGGGTTTTTGAGAAATTATCACTTAATTCATCAGACAAATCATTAATATCACCCGCGCCAAGAATCATTAGCAAATCTCCATCTTGAACCGTTGCCATAAGATGCTCTTTTAACTCATTTCTTGGGGAGAAAAATACATTTTTATGCCCGCTTTTCTTAACCTGATCATAAATAGTACGCGCGGCTATGCCTTTTATCGGTTTTTCACTGGCAGCATAAATATCGGTAATAACAATATGATCGGCATTATCAAAACAATGGGCAAATTCCGCTTTAAGAAACTTTGTCCGGCTATAACGATGCGGCTGAAAAACTCCGATAACCCGGCGATTTTTCCAGGACTTGGCTGCCAGTAAAGTCGCGATTATTTCCGTAGGGTGATGCGCGTAATCATCAACTATAATCACCCGGTTATTTTTACTTTTAACTTCAAACCTGCGCTTGGCCCCTTTAAATTCCAAAAGCGCTTTTTCAATAATATCAAAATCAACGCCCAGTTTAATTCCCACGGCAATGCAGGCTAAAGCATTAAGAATATTATGCTGCCCGGGAACGGATAATTTAAATTTCATTCTGATTTCATTACGATAAACGCATTCAAATTCAGACTGCATATCGGAAAACTGCGTATTCACTGCCCGCACATCGCATTTATCCGAAAAACCATAAGTCACCAGTTTTCCTTTATAGGCTTTTAAAGCTTTATCAATATTCGGATCTTCGCCATAACAGAATAAAATGCCCTGGGGATCCAGATTAGCGATAAACTCCGCGTAGGTCTTAATTATATGCTCCATATTTTCATAAAAATCCAAATGTTCTTTATCAATATTAGTAATCACCGCGTAATCCGGGTTAAGGCATAAAAAAGAACCGTCACTTTCATCAGCTTCGGCCACAAAATATTCACCCATACCATGGCTGGCATTGCCGCCTAAAGCATCCACATCCGCTCCAATGGCATAACTCGGATTCATGCCCGCGGTTTTTAAAAGCAAAGAGATTAAAGAAGTAGTTGTTGTTTTTCCATGCGCTCCGGCAACGGCAATTCCTTTTTTCCCCTGCATCAGAAAACAAAGCAATAAGCCTCGTTTAATTATTTTTATATTTTTTTGTTTAGCGGCGAGCATCTCCGGATTATCCTCTTGAATACAAGAAGAATAAACAACAAGATCTACCTCTTTTAGATTTTGCGCCTGATGACTGAAAAAAATAATTGCCCCTAAAGCTTCCAGGCGAGCGGTATTTTTGCTCTTTTTAATATCCGAGCCGATTACCTGATAGCCTTGTTCCAAAAGCAGCTGCGCTAAAGCACTCATCCCTACCCCGCCAATACCCACAAAATGAACTCTTTTATTTGGAATAAGCTCCGCGATTGATTGCATATTCTCCTTTTGCCCTTTGTTTGAAAATTGATTATTATAAATAATTATAGTTTACGCTTTAATCATCTCACAAACCAAATCAGCTAGTTTAGCTCCTGCTCCGGGAATAAAAAGTTCGCTGCTTTTTTGCCCCATAGCCCGCAAAATATCTTTTTTCTCGATTAACCGGCTGATCGCTTGCTGTAAATGATTAACCGCTTGATTATTCTCAAGCAGCAAACAAGCAGCGCCATGTTCCCGCATAAATTCCGCGTTTACTTTTTGATGCCCGCCGGCATAAGGATAAGGAATAAAAATCGTTGGTTTACCAAAAAAACAAACCTCATTAATCGTTCCTGCTCCTGAGCGTCCGATCACCAGATCTGCCGCGCTGTAGACAACAGACATATTCGCGCAATATGAAAATACTTTCGCGTTAATATTTAAGTTTTGATAAAATGCCGTGATTTCAGATATATCCTTTGCGCCGGAAATGTGGATAATCTGCAGGTTATCCTGTGAATTACGACTAAGCTTTGTTATTGCTTGAATAAAATTTTTATTAATGAATTTTGAGCCTTGACTGCCGCCAAATACAAAAATAGTAAATTTGTCTTTTTGCAGCCCTAAGATATCACAAGCAACAGACTTATCAATTTTTTCCATACCAGGGCGAATCGGATTACCAGTAAACACAACATCCCGGGTAAAATACTGTTTGCTTTTTTTAAAACCAATCGCGACTTTAGTCGCTACTCGGCTAATAAACTTATTAGCCAGACCGGGAATTATATTCTGCTCATGAATAAGGGTTGGAATCCCTTGCAATCTCGCGAATATAATCGCGGCAATACTTATAATTCCGCCAAAACCGACAACCGCGTCTGGTTTTGATCTAAGAATCAAAAAAAATACTTTTATAGCTTCTATGTTAAATTTTAGCAGAAAACCTAAATTCTTCAAGAAGAATTTAAACGGATTTAGCCCTTTCCTTCTAAAAGGAGAGATAAAATCTACTGTAAAAACCTGATATGGTTTTTTTTCAAACATGCTCTGAATCAGCGCTTTCTTACTTGAGAGAAAAAGTATTTGCGCGTTTTCATTAGAATCCTGCAAATGTTGGGCAAGACTAAGCGCGGGATAAATATGCCCGCCAGACCCAGCAGCGCAAATTAATACTTTCATGATTTTCCTCTGCGATCACGTATTGCGTATCGCGTATTGCGTATTGCGCATAAAACAAAAGCAAAAAATAGTTCTTTTAACGCAATACGCACGACTCACGACGCAATACTTTATCCGCTTTATTATTCACTACTTGATCTGGGATCTGATTCTGCCCACATTCAAGATCAAACCAACATAGATCATATTAAAAACCAAAGAAGTTCCTCCATAGCTGATAAACGGAAATGGCAAACCCTTGGTCGGCAAAAGACTGGTTACTACTCCCATATTAACAATTGCTTCAATCACCAAGCAGGAAATAAGGCCAAATGATAAGTACTGGCCAAAAGAATCACTGGCTTTTAAGCATATTTTAGTTGCTTGGACTAAAAACAAGGCAAATAAAATAATTATTGCCGATGTTCCGATAAAACCCAGTTCTTCGCCGATAATTGAAAAAATAAAATCTGTATATGCCGCGGGTAAATACAGTAATTTCTGCTTGCCTTGGCCTAACCCTACTCCGTAGATACCGCCGGAACCTAAAGCAACCAAAGATTGAATGATCTGAAAACCAGTGCCCTGGGGATCAGCCCAGGGATCGAGAAAGGCAAGAATTCTTCTGCGCCGATAAGGAACACTAAACACCAGAAAATATAAAGCCGGCAAAGATAAAAGAAAAAATGAGATTATATGCGCCAAGCGCACGCCGCCGACAAAAAGCATAATAAAACAAATAGTTGCCATAGCCACAACCGTACCTAGATCAGGCTGAATAATTATTAATAAACTCAGTATCCCCAAAACAATAATTACAGGAAGAAACCCCTGCGCGAAAGAAGAAACTGTTGATTTTTTCCGGCTTAAAAATTCGGCAGTGTACACAATCATGGCAAATTTAGCAAGTTCTGATGGTTGGAAACTAAAGCCGAAAACTCTAAACCAGCGGCAAGCTCCACCCACTTGTTTCCCAATGCCCGGGACCATGAGTAATAGGAGTAAGCCAATGGAAACTAACAGCAAAGGCTTTGCTGCTAGTTTAAATTTCCGATAATCAACACTCATGACAATTAGCGAAAAAAATAATCCCACTAAAACATAAAAAAGATGCCGTTTAAGAAAATACGCGCTGTCTCCCAGATTTTCCAGCGCGTAAATAGCGCTGGCACTGTAGATCATCACAATTCCCACACAAACAAGAATTAAGCTTATTGCCGCTAGATTTATTCTTAATTGCCTTAAATTCACTGTTTACCCAGCTCCTTGACTATTTGTTTAAATACGCGGCCTCTGTGCTCAAAGTTATCAAACATATCAAAGCTGGCACACATCGGAGAAAGCAGAACGCTTTGCCCTGGTTTTCCCAGGCCATAAGCTTTCTTCACTGCCCGGCTTAAAGAATTCGCGGTCAAAACACGAGTAAATTCAGAAAAAGCGGATACTAATTTTTGCTGAGCTTCTCCGATGGCAATCACATAAGAAACTTTTTGCTTAAGACTTTGGTTTAATATTGAAAAATTACTGCCCTTATCCCGTCCTCCGCAGATCAAGATCACTGATTTATCTAAAAACACGGAAAGCGCTTTATCAGTCGCGTCTACGGTTGTTGATTTTGAATCATTTATAAAACTGATTCCTTTTATCAACCCTACTTTTTCACAGCGGTGTTCAAGGCCTTTAAAATTTTTCAACACACCCTTGATCGCGGCATTGCTGATTCCCAGAGCCTTGGCAGCCAGGCTTGCGGCCATGGCATTTTCCAGATTATGATTGCCTTTAATTTTAAGCTGATTTAAATCAAAGCTAAACTTATTGCTTTTAGCTAAAGCAACAATCATCTGCTTGTTTTCCGAATAACTGTTCATCGCGCGATTCGGCAGCTGAGTGATTAGTTTATTCTGGGCAAAAAACAAAACCCGTGAATTTACTTTTTCTCCGAGTTTCCGCAACCAAGAATCCTGGGCATTTAACACAATAAAATCCTGTTTATTTTGATTAACCGCGATTTTTGCTTTGGCTTTCGCGTAATCAGCCATGCTGGGGTGGTGATCAAAATGGTTTTGGGTTATATTTAAAATAATGCTCAGTTTGGGTTTAAACCATTTTATATATTCCAGCTGAAAAGAGCTGACTTCCAGAACAATAAAATCAGCTTTTTTAAATTTACGGTATTCGCCGCTAAAAGGATTGCCGATATTCCCGCAAACAATCACTTTTTTCCCGGCTTTTTTCAGAATCTTTCCGATTAAAGTAGTTACTGTAGTCTTGCCATTACTCCCGGTAATCGCGATGATCGGCGCCTGACAAAACCACGAGGCAAATTCAATTTCACTGTAGATTTTTATTTTATTTTCCTTTGCCCAGACAAGCGCCGGGGAATTATTTTTAACTCCCGGGCTGGTAATAAAAAAATCCGCGGCTTTAAAAAACTCCGGACTATGACTGCCCAGTTCAACAAAAACCCCTTTTTTATTCAGGATTTTTGCTTTTTGCCGCAGCGATTTATTGTCAGAATTTTCACTTACATATACCTGAGCCTGATGCTTAAGCGCTAAAAAAGCCGCGGCATATCCCGAGCGGCTAAGCCCGATGATCACAATTTTCTTATTTTTAATATCCATAACGTTTACCTGTTTTCGCAAATCGTAGGGGCGCTGCTTGCCTGCGCCCGGTCATAAATGATTTTCCCAATCTCTGATAATTGTATATTATTGCGGGCCGGGGCAAGCACGGCCCCTACATTATGACCTTGCTTATCTTAATTTCAAAGTCGACAGACTAAACAGCGCCAGAATAATCGCCACAATCAAAAAGCGGAATATTATTTTTGACTCTGCCCAGCCTTTAAGCTGAAAATGATGATGTAATGGGGCCATCAGAAATACTCTTTTTCCGCGCAACCGAAAAGAAAAAACCTGGATAATCACAGACAAAGCTTCGGCAACAAATATTCCTCCCACCAGCACAAGCAATAATTCCTTTTTTATTAAAATAGCCACAGTACCCAAAGCACCGCCCAAAGCTAATGAACCGGTATCGCCCATAAAAATATCCGCCGGGTGACAATTATACCAAAGAAATCCCAGGCCCGCGCCGAAAATAGCCGCGCAAAAAACCGCAAGTTCGCCAGCTTGCGGCATAAAAATAATCTGCAAATAATTACTAATTACATAGTGTCCGGTTACATAACTCATGCCGCAATAAGTAAGGGCCACGATTAAAACACAGCCTATGGCCAGACCATCTAAACCATCAGTCAGGTTTACGGCGTTAGATGTTCCGATTATTACCAACGCGGAAAAAAATACATAAAAAGCGCCTAAGTGAATAATCAGATTTTTAAAAAACGGCACATCTAAGCGATCCCCGATATTCGGATCCGCGTACAATAACAATCCGATAGCAATGCCCAAGACCATTTGACCGGCGAGCTTAACGGCAGCAGTTAAACCCCGGGATTTTTTCCTGGTCAGTTTTATATAATCATCGATAAATCCCACTATTCCTAACCAGACAGTGGAAAATAACGCGATCCAAATATATTTATTCGATAAATCCGCCCATAATAAAACCGATAGAACAATAACAAAAATGATCAGGATTCCGCCCATGGTCGGAGTACCTTCTTTAGCTTTATGATGTTCATATAAAGATGCCGTATCCTTTGTTTTACGTACCGATTCACCGATATTAAGCTTCTTCAGCATCTTGATAACTGTTTTACCCAGCATCGCGCTTAAAATAAATGCCGTGATCGCGCAAGCAACAATCCGAAATGTTATATATTTAAATACATTAAAACCAAAGAATACATCTTTTAAAGAATATAAAAAATGATAAAACATAAGCGATTACCTATTCTTTTAATTTAGGGTTTAAAAAATCAATTATTTGTTCCAGATGCATGCCTCTTGAACCTTTAAGTAATACCACATCATCTTGTTTTCTTATTTTTTCTAAAACAGCCGCTGCTTCTTGATTAGTTTTACATTGATAAACATCTTCAGTCAACATCCCGCAATCTTTTGCGGCCATAGCCGCGTACTCCGCCTTTTGGCCAACAGTAATCAGCTTGGAGATCGAACTTTCCGCGATAAGTTTTCCAATCTGCTGATGCGCCTTATTACTGAATCTCCCTAATTCTAACATATCGCCAAAAACAAAAACTTTTCTTGTTTTACCTTTAATTGATACCAGCGTATTTATCGCCGCCAGGGTAGAATCAGGATTAGCATTATAACAATCGGCAATAATACTCACTCCCTGACATTCTATTGTCTGCATGCGCAGCGATACTGGCTGGAATTTCAGCAATTGTTCTCTGATCAACGCATAGTCGATTTTAAAATGCTGGGCAATGGCTATTGCCGCTAAGGCATTGTACACATTATGCTCGCCTAAAACATTAATCCTAAACGTATACTTTTCATTAACCGTAAAAGCCATCCCATCAACATGACTGATTATATTTGATCCTTGATAAGCCGAGAGACTTTTTATTCCAAAATCCAGAAGCTCAACGCCAAACTCCTTAACTCTAGTATAAAGCGGCTTGCAATCAGCATTAACCACTGCCAGACTATTCGGCCCAAGCAGCTCAAGCAGCTCGCATTTCGCCTCTATTATATCAGAAATACTGTTAAAAAACTCTAGATGCGCGTTTGCCGCATTTGTAATCACCCCGATATCAGGAGCAGCGATAAAAGCCAGTCCCCTGATTTCTCCTTTATGGTTCATCCCCATTTCAATCACTGCCGCCTGATGCGTGGCATCCAGCTCAAGCAAAGTCAGCGGCACTCCAATATGATTATTAAACGACCCTTTGCTTTTTAAGACTTTATATTTAGCTTCCAGAACGCAGGCAATCATATCCTTGGTAGTGGTTTTACCATTTGAGCCTGTCACGGCAATGATCGGGATAGAAAACTTTTTTCTATGGGTTTTAGCCAAACAAGCTAAAGCCGCGATTGTATTTTCTACCGCGATAATCGGTTTATTAATCTTATTTAAATCTTTAGTATTTTCTTCGGCCCAGGCACTGGCAAGCAGCACAGCTCGCGCACCCTTTTCCAGTGCCGGCAAAATATAGTCATGCCCATTAAAATTATCGCCGCGAATAGCGATAAACAAATTCCCGGGTTTTAAAGTCCGGGAATCAATCGACACTTGATTGATTTTCGTATTCAGATCAATCGCATCCTGATTAATTAAAACCCCTTGGGTAGCTTCAAGTATTTCTTTGATCGTAAACATGTTGTTACTCCCTATTGAGTATCGAGTATTGCGTCGTGCGTATTGCACAAAAAAACTCTAATTAATAAACAACGCTGTACTCAAGATGACCGGCAAATTTTATGCTCAGTATAAATTTTCTTGCTAAAAACCAGCAAGACCAGCTAAATATAAACTGTGTTTTTGGCTGCTGCGGAACTCACCCAGCTATGGCTGGGCTCAGACAGTCCTCGCAGCCCAAAGGGTTCCCAAAAACCCAATTCATATTTGCCTAAATTTATAAACTCGCTTAAAAATTTCCCAATCATCTTTCATAAAGTTCGTTTTTGCTTTATTTTTCTTTCTTTTTTTTTATCTATAGACCATTAGCTATTGACTATTGACCATTTTCCGTCAAGAACTTCCGCACAATTTTTTTGTCATCAAACGCTATTGTTTTATCTTTAAATATCTGGTATGTCTCATGGCCTTTTCCGGCAATCAGAACAAAATCTCCCTTAACCGCGCTGCGACAGGCTTTTTGAATTGCCTGATCTCGTTCCGGCACAATTTCATAAGCTTTAAATCCCAGCCCAAACCCGGTTTTTATTTGCTCAATTATTTTAAGCGGCTCTTCTGTGCGGGGATTATCATTGGTGATAAACAGAAAATCAGAAAGCTTGCTTGCTATCCGGCCCATTAAAAACCGTTTTTCTTTATCTCTGTCTCCGCCGCAGCCAAAAACAGTAATTATTCGATTCGGGTTTAATTCGCGCAACGCGTTTAATACATTCTTCAGCGCGTCGTCAGTATGCGCATAGTCGACAAAAACATCAAAACCTTTATCAGTTTTAAGCCGCTCAAGCCTGCCGTTTACCTGCCCCATGGTTTTCAGCGCGGCAGCGATTTTTTCAATTGAGATGCCTTCTTCCCTAGCCGCGCCAATAGCGGCGAGAAGATTATAAATATTATATTTCCCAATCAGGCTTGTCTGAATCGGATAACGGCCTTGTTCACAAACCAGCATAAAACTAGTCTGATCAATGCCTAAAACAATATCTTCCGCCTTAAGCGTAGCATTTTTATCATCAATCGCATAGCTGATTATTTTTGCTTTTGTAAGCTGTTTTAATTTTTGGGCGTAGGGATCATCACTATTTATAATCGCGGCTGAGCTGGCCGCTAATCCGGAAAACAAACTCGCTTTAGCAGCAAAATATTGTTCCTTAGATTTATGATAATCTAAATGGTCATGCGTAAGATTAGTAAAAACCGCTGTTTTAAAATTTATCCCTTCTACCCGGAATTGGTCAAGCGCGTGCGAAGAAACTTCCATGATATTATGAGTTAAATTATGGGCAAGCATATGATGCAGCAAATGCTGTATTTTAATCGCGTCCGGAGTTGTATTTACAGCCGGAACAATATGATCGGATATTTTATACTGGATGGTGCCGATTACCCCGGAGTTGATTCCATTTTTTTTTTAAGATGTGCTCAATTAAATAGGATATTGTTGTCTTGCCATTTGTCCCGGTAATCCCGATTGAGGTTAATTTATTTGAGGGGTTTCCAAAATACTCAGCAGCAAGTTTACCGACACTTATCCTGGCATTGGCAACTTCAATAAACACAGCCGAGTTGAATAATCCGCTATTTATCGGTTTATTTCCTGTTTCATAAACAATCAGCCTTGCCCCTTTCTCTATCGCTGCTTTAATAAAATCATGGCCATCGCTGCTCGTGCCTTTTATCGCGAAAAAACAATAATCCGCGGAAACAGTTCTTGAGTCAAGACTCAATCCTTTTAAATCAAAATCATCAAACTCATACTTTTCCGGGTTTTTGCCCAGGATGTTTAAAGCCTTATAAGCCTTCACAGGATTTCCTTTGTTTAATATATTTAACCGCGGTTAGTCTGTTATGCTGGTCGTGTTTTTTTGATTAGTTGACGGTTTTTGATCAGCAATGTTGTTCTGCATCGGCACATCCATATACTTTAATACTTTTTCGGCAATATTTTTAAATATCGGAGCACAAACAGTGCCGCCATAATAAAACGGCTTTGGTTCGTCAAAGACAACGGCAATAACTACCTTGGGGTTCTCTGCCGGAGCAAAACCAATAAAAGAAGCAATAAATTTATTGTGAGAATAGCCTTCACCGGCAACTACTTTTTGCGCGGTACCGGTTTTCCCGGCAGTTGAATATCCCTTAACTTTCGCGCTTTTACCAGTCCCATTCTCAACAACCCCTTGCAATATATCGCGCATTTTTATCGCTGTCTTTGCGCTGATAATTCTTGCCGCCGGCTCTGGCTGAATATCTTTTATAATTTCATTTTTACTGTCGATTATCTTACTAACTAGATGCGGATTAACAAGATATCCGCCATTGGCGATAACTGCCATAGCGCGGGCCATTTGAATTACGGTTACCCCGATTTCATGTCCAATCGGAAGGGCAGCAATCGAGAGTTTTGACCATTGTTCCAGCGGTCTAAAGAACCCCTCAACTTCACCCGGAAGATCAATATCCGTCTTTTGACCAAAACCAAATTTTTTAATATATTTATATAATAAAGCCGGTCCCAGCTTTTGGGCAATTTTTACAGTTCCGATATTGCTTGATTTTTCGATAACCTCGACAAAACTAAGATTGCCATGCGGGGTATGATCATGTAAAATATGCCGGGATACGGTATATTCGCCGTTTTCACAAAAAAATACATCATCTAAAGCAACAACATTTTCTTCTAAAACCGCGCTGGCGGTAATAATTTTAAAAGTAGATCCCGGCTCAAAATAATCACTAACTGCCCTATTTCGTTTCGCGTCATCCATTGCTTGGCCGAAACAATTTAAATCATAGCCTGGACGGTTTACCAGCGCGTAAATTTCTCCATTTTCCGGATTCATTATAATCACCGAAGCGCCGACGGCTTTACTTTTTTCAAATCCCGCGTCTAATTCTTGTTCGGCAATATGCTGAATAACCGCGTCAAGGGTTAATACAATATTATGCCCATTAATTTCCGGAATATATTCATATTCAAAAGCCGGCATAATCCGCTGCTTCGCGTCGCGGACTAATGATCTTTTGCCGGCCTGGCCTCTTAAATATTTATCATAGATTAATTCCACTCCGGAAAGACCATTTTCATCAATACCGGCAAAACCAACAACATGTGCCGCAAGGCCGGCATTCGGATAATATCTTTTATTTTCAGTTAATAAAGACACTCCTTTGATTTTTTCCTGTTTTACCCGTAAGGCGAGATCATCTTCAATCCTTCTTTTTACCCAGATAAAAGACTTATCGCGTTTTAGTTTTTCCAATAAAACATTGTAATCAAGTTCTAATATTGATGAAAGCTTTAAAGCGACTTCTTCTTTATTTTCGATTTCCCGCGGAACAGCATATACTGAAAAAACTTTTAAGCTTAAAGCAAATGTTTTTAAATTTCGATCAAAAATAAAGCCCCTTTGCGGGAAAAGTTTCAAAGTAAGATTATGCTGCGAATCAGCAAGTTTGATATAATCACTGTAGTTTATGACTTGAATATAAAGCAAACGGAAAAAAATAACCAGTAGGATAAAAAGGTAAGAGAAAAACACTATTGCAAGCCGAAGCTTTTGCGGCCTTTTGTACACGTTAGCAGATAGATCCTTATTTGATGAATGTTAAATTAAATTTAAAATTATTGAGCGGGAAAAATTATCTTCTTAGATCTGAAGCGGCTTGCGCTTTAGGAACAAGTGCATCCAAAAGATTTGTTTTCCAATTCAATCTCGTTGTTTTTGCCAGTTGCGGCTGATTCTTCCGAATCACCCTGACTTGTGCCACTGCCGCAGGTTCAGGAAAACTTAAATCCATATTGTTCTGTTTCAGCATGCTAGCCAAATACTGGGGTGACTTCAAACTCATATTATTATATAATAAACTCTGGTTCTGGTCAATCATCTGACTCAAGCATTTTTCTTTATCTCTTAAACTATAACTCAGTTTTACAATTTCTACCTGCTGCCTAACATAAGCTAAGCAAATAGAGGTACTTATCACTGCGCAGATTAAGACACTTTTCAATCTCATATATTTCCCTTTTAGTAATAAAGAACTATATTTTTTCAGCTACACGCAACTTCGCGCTACGGCTTTTCCGATTTTCCGCTAACTCTGGTTCGCCAGGCACAAGCGGTCTCTTGGTGATTATTTTTAAAACTCCTTTTTTGGCCTGAGCTCTAAATTCATGCTTAACTATTCTGTCTTCTAAAGAATGGAACGATATTACGCAGATTCTTCCGCCCGGACTAAGCAAATCAATCGCGTCAATAAGCCCGGACTGTAATACTTCCAGCTCCCGGTTAACCGCGATTCTTAAAGCCATAAATGTTTTAGTCGCGGGATGGATTTTTTTATATCTTTCTTTAACCGGAAGCGCCGCGATAACAATATCGGCTAATTCCTGAGTCGAGGTAATTACTTTATTATTCCGCTGGCTGACAATTCTCCGGGCGATTCTCCGGCTGAATCTTTCTTCGCCGAACTGAAAGATTAAATTGGCGATTTCTTCTTCCGAGAGATTATTAATCAGATCAAAAGCCGTTATTTGGGCTTTTTTATCCATGCGCATATTCAGCGGCCCGTCAAACTGAAAGCTGAAACCGCGCTCCGGATCAGTAAACTGCAAGTTGGAAACTCCCAGGTCAAAAAGGACGCCATCCATGGCGTTTAAACCCAGGCTTTGAATCACATCCCTGATACCTTGAAAGTTTCGGTTAACCAGCGTAAACGATCCGTCAAAACAAGAAAGACGCCGGCGGCTAAGACTTAGGGCATCATCATCCTGATCAATGCCGATAAGCTGACCGCCCGGCGTTATCTTTCTCAATATGCCTTCACTGTGCCCTGCTTCCCCCACTGTACAATCAACGATCACCTTCCCTGGCAAAAGCTGCAAGTACGATAAAACTTCATTAAGCATCACAGGTACGTGTTGGCTCATTTCAGTTTCTTCTGGTTTATCATCACTCCAGACCCATGAGTTTTTCCGCAGTATCCTCAAAGGTCTCTCGAGTATTTTCATAAAATTCCTTCCAGCTATGTTTGCTCCAGATTTCTATTCTGTTAGCAACACCGATAATTAAAACATCCTTGTCAATCTGGGCAAACTCTTTGAGATATTGCGGAATCAGAACCCTTCCTTGGGCATCGCAGATAATTTCGCTGGCACCGGAAAAGAATAAGCGATTAAACCGTCTGGCTTCAGCTTTGGTAAACGACAAAGCCTTAAATTTCTGTTCCTGGCGCCGCCATTCATCTTCCGTGAACACAAATAAACATCCGTCAAGCCCACGGGTAATAAAAAACTTTTCCCCGAAATTATTCTTAACTGCCTCGCGAAACTTGGCAGGAATAATAACCCGGTTTTTTTTATCTAATGAATGTTCAAACTCTCCGTAGAACATATACCCCACTTTCTACCACTTTTCTCCACATAAACAAATATACTTTATTTTCCAGTGCATGTCAACTAAAAAACAGAATTATTTTAAAAAATATTTAATTATACTGTTTGCGATATTGGAAGTGAAGATTTACCTCAAGATATTGCGCTTGGCCTTAAAACTAAAAAAATCATCCGGCATGGCTTGACATCATGCGCTTTGGGGATACCACTTGACTTTCAGATATTAACTTGATAAAATAATAAACAGACAAAATGTTGTTAAAGAGAGGAGACTCCATTGAAGCTGAAAAAAATTAATAAAACCACGGAAAAGAAAAATTTACTATCTCGTTTCTGCCGTTCCGGTAGAGTCTTGTGGTAGAAATCAATTTACGCCCAGAATAAACACCTGTTAATTTTTACCAGATTCGCTTTCCGATCAATCTCCCGCATATTTTAATGAGATTGAAGCAAGCAGACTGGAATGTGTTTTACATTTAACAATACTCTACAAGATATTTTTATCATTAAGCGCAGAAACCAATGAACAATTTTACCCCCCCATGTTACTTATTTCAAAAATTAGGCCGTTATTTTGCTGTTTCCACGGTTTCCGGTGATTTTTATGATATTTCTGAGCAAACATACACTGCTTTGCGTAAATGGAATGAACAGCTTTCCTGTTTAGCTAAACCAGAAGAAGCGATTGCCGATAAATTAGCCCAAGCGGAAAATATTCCGGATGATATAATCAAAGCTTTTCCTTTGGTTAAGCCTGAATCTTTAGTTAAATTAAGCAATGCTGAAAAGTATAATATAAGCGATTTGACCTTAAATTTAACTTCTTCCTGTAATCTGGCATGCATCTATTGCTGGAATGACCAGGGCAAGTATTCTGACAATTCATTTGCTTCGGCGCAAACCCCAATCCCAGCCCATCAGCAAAATGTTGAGAAAATGTCGATTAAAACCGCGCAAGCGGCTGTAGATATGTTTGTGCAACAGCGCGATCCCGGCACTAAGAATCTGCTGATTGATTTTTATGGCGGCGAGCCATTATTGAATTTAGAGACAATGCGTTTTGTGATTAGCTATGTGCAGAAGAATGAGGCTAAGTGGGGCGTAAGGATCAGATTTCTCTTAGCCACAAACGCTACTTTGCTTACTCCGTCGATTGCCGAGGAATTGCTGAATAATGGAGTGCAAATCGCGGTCAGCCTGGATGGCCCCAAAGAAGTGCAGGATAAGAACCGGCCGTTTAGTGACGGTACAGGAAGTTTTGATACGATTTACGCTAATCTGAAAAGCATGGCTCCGGAAACGCTCAAGCGTTTGGTTGGCAGAGCTACGGTTACTCCGGCTTATTGCGATATGGTTAATCTGTACAAATCTTTAAAAGCTGTCGGGTTTGAACGGATAGAGCTGTTTGAAAGCGAAGATGCTTGCCATCGGATTAATCCGACTCGGCAAACAATGTTTTTTAATACCCCGGAACAGTATGCGGAATTATGCCGGGAATATGAAAGGCTGGCTTTGCTTTATATTGAAGAAGTGGAAAATGGATTTCTTGATTATCGCAAGACTTTTTTTAACCGTTTTTTTAAATTAATGCAAAGATTATATTATCAGCAGGAAGTTTCCGGCGGTTGTCCAGCTGGTCGCGGACAAATAGCGGTTTCTTTGGATGGCAAGATTTTCCCCTGCACCGCTTTTATCGGAGTGGATAAGTTTGAGATCGGCAGTGTGGACCAAGGAATTAACCAGGATAAATATAAAGCGTTTATTAAAAAAGCAGACAAACGCATTGAGCATTGTCAGGAATGTAAATTATTCAGTTTGTGCAGAGCAACCGGCTCTTGTCTGAATCTAAATCATTATTATTGCGGTGATATGTGTAAGCCTTATGAAATCGGCTGCAAGTTTTTTACTTTTAAAATAGAATTAGCCATTGCCGCTTTGTCGATTTTATCAGATAAAATTCCCGATTCTTTGGAAGATTTATTCGGTAATGATCCGGTTGGGGAAAGAGGAAATGTTTATTATTAAAGATAAAAAGTAAATTTATGATACAGCTGTAATCGAAATAGTCGGATTAAATACCCAAAGCGCACTTCTCGCGGAAAAATTTAATTCCATCCAAGAGTTGGGACTGTTAAGCGAATCCGCTTCAAAAAAAACACTATTTATTCCGCGGCAAACTTCTTATTCCCCGGATAAAAGCTTAAAGCCTTTAGTTTATATGCCGCTCCTTCCGCTTTCATCTGAAAAGAAAAATAGTATTTACTTAAGTAATAATAATAAAAAGCATAATTTTTATTCAAATTTATCGCTTTATTATAATAATCAACTGCAGCCTGAGAAAATTTGCCGGGAGATTTACGCTCCGCGCAAAGCGCGAGAAAATAATATATCGCGTCATTATTTTTCCGAAAGTTTAAAGCCTTATTCGCCTGAGCTATCGCGCTATTTACTTCCTTGTTTTCCATTGACAAATACGCTTCATCGAGTAATGTCTGAGATTTATATTCAAGGTTAAGATAAAAAATCATTAATCCACTGAGCAAAATATAAACGCTTTTTGTGAAAAAAACCGCTGCCACGCCTCCATTGTTTTTCCTTGGCGATAAATCCGGCTTTGGTTTAAACAAGCAGGCGGTAATAATAATCCAAACATATCCGCTCTGAGTTATAAAAAAACTATAATCAAAAAAATTATGCGCCAAAAAAGCAAGCACGCCTGCCCTTAAACCAATTTCTACCGGATCGCTTGATCGTTTAAAACCGCGCGCGAACATATACACCAAGACGCACAAAAACCCGAAAAACATAATTGTCCCGGTTTCTGCCCATAATTGCAAAAACATATTATGGCTATAAATTGTTTCATTAGCATCCGGCTGCTTAAACCGCGGATAAACAATCCCGAAATTCCCCAGCCCTATGCCCTTTAGCGGATTTGCTTTAATAACCGCGGCTGAACTTTTCCAATAATATAAGCGCTGGATCAGTGAATTTTGCGGATTATTGATCTCGAGAAAATATTTTGCTCTTTGACTAAACATCGCGCCAAAAATCAGCAATAATAAAACTCCGGCGATTATCCAGTTTTTTTTATTATTTTCTTTGTCGTTTAATAAATTCCCGCTCATAAAAAATAGAGATACACCAAAAGCTAAATATGCGCCGAAAGAGCGCGTTAAATATAAACCCGCACATAAAACTAGGAAAATAATCGATAAAACCATACTTTGCTTTACTTGTTTTTGCCGATAACTTTTAATCATATATCCTCCGAGAACCGGAGCAATGGTTATTAAATACGCGGCAAGCAGATTCGGAGCAAAAAACCAGGAAATTACTCTTTTTTGTTTAAGCATTTCCCAGGCATAAAACCCCTGATTTACAATTTGAGCATAAGAATAATGCTGATTGATATAGTCCATACCTGTAAAGAACTGATAAACCGCTCTGATACTTATAAGCGCGGCGGCGAAAAGCATTAAGTTTAGGAGTATTTTGCGTTTTTCCTGCGACTGCCAGTAAACAAAAATAAAGATCAGCAGGTACATCAGGAATTTTAAAGTCTCATTCTGGCTATTGTAGGTATTTAGGGAGAACAGGGTATTGAGCAGCAATAGGCCTGATAAACCTAAGGGATAAAAAAAGGTTTTTCGATTTATTATTATTTTCCGGTCAATAATAATATACAGCGCAAAGCAAACAGTAAAACAAATATCAAAAAAAATTCCCGCGGTTGGCCAGGCTTTTTCGCAGATAAAAACTCTTAGCGCTAACATGAAAATTATCAAATAGCTCATTTTTTCGCTTTTATTCTTTCTTTTTTTCTTTGCTTGATTCTCTTTTTCAACTTAGCTCTTTTTTTAAAAGCACTCAGAATAAGCGGCAGTCTAAAAATTATATCCGCGATAACTCTGGGTTCAAAAATCAAACAATAAAGAAAAAGCTTTGCTTCGTAACTAGCGATGTGGTAGATATTCAAAAGGAAATCTTTTAAACAGTCATTTTTTATTATTGTCATATAGCGATTTTTTATCAGATCACTTTTCAGACTGGTTTTTAGCCAGGCGAAATTATAGGCGCGCAAAAACTCAAAAATCGGTTTCTTTTCTTTGGACGTAGCGCCCCGTTCATGATAGCCGACCGCTTTCGGATTATAAAAAGCTTTCCAGCCAAAATTGGCCGCTCTCCAGGAAAGGTCAAAATCCTCATAAAACATATTATAATCTTTATCAAAATATTCGTTTTCTTCGATAGCGCAATCTTCCAACATGCTTTTTCTTAATAAAACCGCTGCCCCGCAAGAACCAAAGACAAAACACTCTTGATCAAACTGCCCCTTATCCAGCGTGCCATAGCCGCGTTCGACTGGCGTACGTTTTTTGCCAAGCAGCTCCCCGGCAGTATCAATCGTAGTTTTATCCATACGCAGCAATTTACCGCAAACCATGCCGATAGAATCCTCTTTATTAATCGCCCTTAACAGCTCCTCAATAAAATTTTCTTTTAAAACAACATCATCATTTAACAGCAAAACAAAATCTGTTTCCATAAAACTAATTGCCTGATTTTGCAAATAAGTCAATGACGCGTTTTTAGTATTATCAATCCAGGTTATCTGAATAGGACAATTTTCAAAAGTTTGCTTATCCGGGCGTTGCGCTCCATCATAAATAATAACCACCTTTTGCACCTGTGCTGTCTGAAGGCAAAGAGAGCTGACCAAATTCTCAAGGAGCTTTTTATTTTTTGCTGTAGTAGTTATTAACGCTGTAATTGATGAGCTCATAATTACCTATCCGCTCCTATTATTTTTTGTAGAAATTGGCAAATACCGCTTGAATCACAAATTCCACATCCGAACGTGTCATTTTCGGATAAAAAACTAATGAGATCAGCTGGATTTCAATAGTACGGCAATCGCCTTCAATTCATTATCATATGTTTGCGGCCGATAAAAATCAAGCGGCAAAATGTACTGCTAAAATCAACTTCTATATTATACCGCATTTCCGCTCTATAAACTTGCATAAACTGAAAATTAAGCTTAATCTTCGACACACCGCGACACGTTTAATTGGAACCAGAATCGCAGCATATCGCGCAAGGCACAAACCTTATACAAAGATGTCCGCGTTGAGCCTCATGTTTTGACGGTATTATCCTTTGTCAGCGCCCTTTTTGCGCCTTACAAGCAGGAGTTCCGTTGCCGCGCCGTTTCCGAACAACCCACGGCCAGACTAATAAATTCAGACATCCTATCAAAGAAACAGCGGAAATCACTACTCCAGCATAAAAAAGTACTGGCACCAAGTAAAACGAAACCGTCTGTTTTCCTGTCTGCTCGATCCGCAATGACAGCAATCCCTTGAAATTTTCCACAACACCGGCATTTGATTTCCAATTCTTATCGAAATTCTGATTAACAACGACAATTCCCGGCTTCTTAACATCAACGTGAACAATAATTTTCCGCGGTAAAATGGAACAGCCAGTCACATGATTAAAAGAGTCAATAAAAAACGCTTCCCCTTTATACGCGGGATTAGCGACAATGAAAATTTTTGTACTCGGAGACATAAAAGCAAACCTATGCATAATAAAATAACGCGGCGTAACCGCAATAGCCCGTCCGAAAAAATCAGCCATTCCCGGATAAAAATTCGTCATGCCAAAACCTTTGCAATATAAAATAAGTTTTAAAGCCGCGCCACCACCCTCATCTCCTTTGTGCATATTCACTATCCTTACCGTAGAATTAAACGGTTGAAGTTCAGGTAATTTAAAATCAGTTCTATAATTCCTGAAATAAGCGATATTCGCGCATAACAAATCAACAAATACATAGGCTATAATTAAAATTGATATGATTCTGAATTTTTTATTAGATAGTTTTTTTTCCAATATCATAAAAAATCCTCCGCTGATAACACTGATCAAAAAAACGATTATCAGCCCATAATATTTTGCCAAAGAAGATATTGATTTAAAAAAAGGTAAATACCATAAAATCCGATGAAGATCAAGCCAGGAGTTTTGCCCAAACGATAGCACAGTAAAGATTACTAGCAACAGCAGCCAATGTTTCATTCTTCGAAACAATACAATCCCGGAAAAAAAACATAGTACAACTGGTAAAAAACCGAAATACATTGATCCCACTCCGAAGTTCTCAGGAACAAACAAACGCTGTAATAATAATGTAATCGAATTCCCATACACAACAATATCCTCATACCTTTGTCCAGTAATATTCATGTCCGCAGACAAAAGCGCCAAAATCGGCAATATCCTATAGGCAGAAAAAAGCAGGGTAAGAACCAAAACAGCAAAAAAAACAACAAAGCCGCGTTTATGAACCATAAAAGCTTGACCGTTTCTTTTTACCATGCCAAACAACGTAATCAAAAAAAGCAATAAAAATAACAAGGGCAAAAACAAAACCGTTGTGATAAAAAATACAGCCACTGTTAGTGCCGTAAAAAATATATACTTATTATCATGCCGCGCTTTCAAAAAAAGCGCCACGACAAGCGGTAAGAATAAAATGTCTCGATTATAAATTAATCCACACTGCTGTATAACCGGAAAAAACCCGCACATTGAAAATGCAAGTGAACAAAATACCGCGCCAAAAATATTATATTTTAAAACAAATCTCGCCAAATAAAACATCGAAAGAGCACCGGCAAAATAGGCAAAATACCATCCCGAATTTACTCCGCAAACAATTCCCAATCCCAATACAAGTAAGAAAAAAGGGCTGTAAGAAAAATTAAACATTGAAATATTCCAATTTAAACCTCCCTCCTCAAAGGGAACCCAGAATGGAAGCGACCGATCAGCCAGAATACTGGCGTAACTAATCAGATTATACGAGCAAGCGCAATACCAATTATAAACCTGATTCTTGTGCGTCATTAACGGCGCCTTATTCAAAGACAATAATAGCGGTAATGTGTAAACAAAAATACACACTAAGATCACAAGCACTGCGGCGCAATGAGAGCGGTAAGCTCCGGACTTTTCTCTCCTAAATATTTTTCCAATCAAGCGCGACACATTCATCCTCCCACAGCAACCAGTTCCATGACATAGGTATCACCGCGATCACGATATTCGACATTTTTCAGAAAAAAAGGAAGAAAAAACTGCTTCAACCAGTTTTTCCCCTTCATTGCTTCAGCTGCTCTGTAATTATATTTTTCAAGATATCCTGATTTAGAAAATTCCATTCTCACAATGCCTAAAAAGGGAACTTGTGAAGATCGCCATAAATCCAATCCTTCATCCGTGTACGCGTCTTTTTTATCAGTCGCTACCCAAAAATGAAAACATTGAAAAACGCCAACTGGTGTTTGAATGGTTTCCACCTGCGGCAACCAACGCAACTTAGCATAATCCACCGTATTTTTTTCGTCCGGAATGTCTTTATAAAATGTATCTGCCAGGATATCCGGCTGATTCAAAAATTCCTGAGGATCCACCGCGAAACTCTCGCCATCACGCGGAATAATGATTATTTTTCGCGCGGTTTCAAACAAGCTGAATAATCCTTGCGCGATATATGCCGCGGGGTCTTGAACAAAATCGTTATGATTATAGGGAAGAACTAGCGCTCTAAAAGATATTTCTCTTAATGTATCATTATACACAGCAAGTTCTATCCAAAAATATTTATTATCCCCTATAGTTTCTTCATCAATTACAGAAATAATGTATCTATTTTTCTGCGACAAGGACTCTAAACTGATTATCCGGTATTCCGCGAATTGCCCCACATGAAACGGCAATAATCCGAAACAGCCCGCTTTCGGCTCAGACCATGATCGCGGCACCGCGAACAGCGCGCTAAAGAGAAACACCCCCAGCAGTATACACATATTTTTTTTCATATCACACATTTTCATCAATTACCCTGTCAGTATTCAAACAAAAACAACCTCAAAAAATCTTTAATAAAATCATTGAAACTTATTTGATTTAATAATGTTATCCAGATATTTATTGTTTAAATAATACCTATTTATCCTGTCTTGTTTTTTATCCGGGGTAATGAATGGCGTTATTGATATAATAAAATTAATTATTTTCCTAATCCGGAATTCCATAAAAACGCTTCGCCACGCCCCTTGATACACCCTTAATAACACCATTTTCACTATGGGTGAGTGAGAAAAAAATTTATTAATTGATAACATACTCTTCCCTGAAGGAAGAATCCTCATTTGATTTTTACCCTTAAACCTAAAGGTAGGTATGAATTTGTCATTATAAAACATATTTTTAAATTCTATATTCTTGTCTTTTAGCAATGCCGCATAACCCGGCATTGTCACAACAGGCTTAAAATTGGAAAACAGACCCAAATCACAAACTCTGTTTACGTTTTTGCGCGTTAATGAGGAAGTCCTCTGCCCGGGAAACCCGTTTACGAACAAGCCTATCACCGTAATCTTATTCTTATTAAGCATCCGGTAAATCCGTTCATAGTGGTTTATTACATCAATTTTTTTAGCCCGCATGATTTTATAATTCTTATCAAAGAGCGTTATATCACTATCTTCCAAAGATTCTAATCCAACTGAAATAACTTTAAGCCCGGCCGGCACCGCCAATCTAATGAGCTCGGGATTATCAATGAAAACATCCGCGCGCATAGACGCTCCTAATTTAAAACCAAAATTTTTTTTAATTAAACCCTCCAAAATCGCCGCGTCCCTTTTAACGTTAGATCCAAAGTTATCGTCACTGATATGAACCTGACGAACGCCTCTTGCGTGCAATAGTTCAAATTCTTCCAGGGTTCTTTCAACAGATTTAAATCTTTGTACATTTCCAAACATTGGCCCCACACTACAAAAAGAGCACTTATGCAAACAGCCCCTCGAGGTTTCTATGCACGCGCTCAACCCCTTCGCGCCCAATCCCAAGTCGTAATATTGCAAATCGACCTTTTCCCATCGAGGGATCGGAGACAAATCCAGATTATCAAGCAATCCCCTTTCCTCATTAAATACTATCTCCGTTTTACCGTCCTCTCGCTTCGGAGGATTACTCCCGGCATCTGTTTTTTCAAAATCACGCAAATAGGTAATGCCTTGTATCCGGCCGATACCCTTGCCGCGGTTGAAAGCGTCTAATATCTCAGGGAAGGTCTTTTCCGCTTCACCTCTGACCACAATATCCGCGCCTTTTTCAATCCATTCTTTACTATAAAAAGTTGCGTGATGGCCACCTACTATTATTTTAATCTTCGGGTTCATTATCTTAATTAAGCGTATATTCATCTCTATATTTAATGCCACAACACTTTCCGGGCAATTCATACATACAACATCAAACATGTTTATGAGCTTAAAGTAGGATTTGGGATCAATGTCCCGAATCGTCGCGTCAAAAATTGTAAATTCAGCGTCAGGATACAAAGATGCCAAAAGAGGATATACCGCGGAGAGCACTCTAAAAATAAATTTAGCCGCATCATTGTGTATGGGCCAGCTCTGATAGAATTCTTTCGGTATCAACAAAAGCACTTTCATGAAAACTTCTCCTAAAACTTTCCGTTTAGGCCCCTGCAGCGACAGGGCATCAATTCCGCAAGTGACCTACGTGAACGCATCCTCAGCGGCGCGCGTTTTCACATCCGGAGAAAATAAGATTATCTCATACAGCGGATTATCCGTTACCCGTGCAGAATCACGGCAGCGCAGCAGCGGAAGCAAACAGCCCCTCTTACCTTTTATTTTCATTCGAGCCGGGGCAGACAGAGCACGGCAACAACACCACAATAGAACCTATCAGCGTAATCACGGAAATTATTATCCCTAGATAAAAAAGCACCGGAACGAAATGCAATACTATCGTTTGCTCGCCCCTTTGGGAAATAGGGAGAGAAATCAACAAAGCCGTAAAAAGATATACCTGTTATCATCCTGCGCTTTTAGAAAAAAGGCCGTCATCAGCGGAAAAAATCTGTTTGAAAACCTCACGGCAACCATCGCTTCCCTCATTCCCTCGCGACAGGAAAACAATCGCCTCGGTATATTTTATGAATCATACCAATCCGGCTTTCTCTCGTGCATAAAACCAGTCAGGCCTTCACCTTTTCTTCGGTTAAGAATAGTATCGATGATATCCAACGACATCATCCTCATCGTATTCAGAAAAAACCATTGATACAGTTTTCGTTTATGCCGATGCCGGGAAAAGAGCCCGCGAATTAACCAATGCGGACGGTACAGGACATACCGCTTGTTGAGTTCCATATTCAGGGCAGCAAAGTCATTGCGGGAAAGCCCCGCGCGTGAACGCATTAAAGGCGTTGTCCAATCATATTTTTTAAAATCTTTTTCTTCCAAAAGATCTTCCCGGCAAACTTCCTGATAAAAATAAGTCCCGGGGATCGGCGTTACCGGGTGAAAAGCCGGATAATCGATATCCAACTCCACAGCATACTTTACCAGTTCCAGCATCGATTCCCTAGTATCCCACGGCAAACAGGTTAAAAAAGTACCTTGTCTAAAAACCTGGGGATATTTTTTTTTAAAAATATGGAAAACTTCTTTTACCAAATCCTGGGAATACCCCGATTTGCGAATTGCTTCGAGGTCCTGTACACAACAGCGTTCGACTCCGATCAACGGATGAATCAGGCCAGCCTTAACCATCTTTTCAAGGATACCTTTTTTCTCGTCACGCAAAAGATAATCCGCCCTCAGAAACGCCCACCAATTCAAATCGCGGTAACGTCTCTTTAAAAGTTTTTCGCAAAATTCATCATTCCAAGCCGGATCGACATTAAAGGTAGGGTCAGCCCAGAAAATATAGCGCACATTGTATTTTTTGTAGACAATATCAATTTCCTCGAGTGTCCTATCGACGCTCTTCGTCCGATATTGCGGAACAACCTCCAATTCCCCTTTTTCTATATCCGTTTTTACCTGTTTGCCCCAGAAAGTCCACAGGGAACAAAAACTGCAGCGATCGACACATCCCCGGGAATGTTCCAATGTAGCGCTTTGCGGCCATAAATAGCCATAAGGGGAATACTTATTCATGGGGAGCAGGTCAAAGGCCGGTAAGGGCAGTGCGTCCAAATCCTTGATTAAGGGACGCAAAGGGGTGCTGATAACCTGTCCATCACGCAGATAAGCGATACCGCTAACACGGGACGGGTCTTCTCCTTTGAGCAAAACGCGCAACAGCTCCACCATGGTCTGTTCTCCTTCGAACCGCACGATAAAATCCAAAGGAAATTTGTTAAGACAACTCTCCGGCATCCAAGAAAAGAAATATCCCCCTGCGATCGTGATCGTTGCGGGATTGATCTCTTTAGCCAGTTCAAAAAGCTTGCCAGCTTCATGATGGTACAGCGCTTCCTCTCCCGCTCCAATGAAATCTGGACGTTCCTGCTCCAAAATAGTTTTAAGACTTTTCCATCCTATCTTTAAAGGAGCACAATCGATTATTTTTATTTCGATATCCGGGATATTGGCTCTAATATTAGCGGCTATGCAAGGAAGCCCGAGGGGAAGGAGAAAATTATCAGATTCATTGACAAAAGGCCAAATATATCTGGGGGGTCGGATTAAAATTATCTTTTTCCGTGCCATGCTGTTCTACCTCACAATACCCGATTAGAGGGAGCGACCATGCTGAGATTTTTATTCATCTTAACTATCGTCATCCCATCGACTAACGTCATAAAAACACTTATGCTAAAACATCTTTCAAGACACGCAATTATAGTGCTGAGTTGGCATTATAGCATAGCCCTCTTAATAAAGCAAGCCGGCAAACAGCCTCTCTATTTTTTGCTTCATTTCTTTGCAGCGATTCAGGCAAGAGAGCATACAATCTTATTTTTCCTGCAAAAACGTATCGCTTCCTGTAAGCGACCGTGAATTACCGCGGGACTCACTACATTATCAAGTACTTCGGTATCCCGAATATGCTGGTTAATGCTGTAGCCGTGAATATGAACCAGTCCGGGACGGATATCCCGCAGCAGTGCAAGCGTTTGGCGGAAATCATCCGCTGTTTCCGTAGAAAAGCCAACCAATATATGCGTATTGATCTGCAATTCAGACCAGGCGCTCTTTAGTTTTTTCCAAGCATCTTTTAACTCAGCCTTTGTGTGCCGGCGATTCATAAAACCCAGCATCCGGTCACTGCCTGACTGCACAGGACAATGCAGCACACTTATTTTCCCGGATCTAATTAACAAAGCCAATTCATCGGCATAACGGATCAGCCATACCGGGTGCAAATCCTCTATTTCTATACGAAAGTCTCCTTCAACTGATAAAATAGCTTTAAGCAATTCCGGTAAGCTGCTGTTTATATCTAATCCATACGCGCCTGAATTATTAGCGGTCAGGACTATTGTCTTTATTCCTTTTTTAACAGCGAGTTGTAACTCATTAAGGCAAATGGAAATATGCTTGCTGCGCAAAGCACCGATCGCTTGCCAGATCACACAAAAGCGGCAATGTTCTTTTTCACAGCCTGAAGCAATTCTAATATAACAATAATTACGAACATCTCTTCTGCGAAAATAGAATAACACTCGCTTGATAAAATTAAGATCAAAGCGAAAGACAAATAAATTTTCCTTTAAAAACCGCAATAGGTTAAAGCGGTAAATATTATTGCCATCTTTTACCGCGCTAAATCCAACCTTAAACTCAGGAAATAAAATATCAATATCATTATGATCAGCAGTCACAAGACTTAATCCTTTAAAATTTTCGTCCAGCCGCTTTTTATTTATCCCCTTTAAGCATCCCGCAACAATAAGCCGCCCGCGATATTTGTCCAGTTCTTTTATCCGCTTTATTGCCCTATCTTCCCGGTCCTGGCTAAAAGCACAGGATATATAAAGAATATGCTCGGCCAATCCAGGCGATTTAATTACCCTGCATCCGTTTTGCATAAAATAATGTTCAAAGCGGGTAGCATCGATCCCTCGATTAGGGCAGCCGGAATATTCGATATAAACTTTAGTTTTTCTAGGCAGTACCATATTCATGCTCACTGGAGAATTTTACCAAAACAGATACTTTTATACAAAGCCTCTAGCTGAACCCTTGGATCAGACATGAGATATTTAGGATCCCGATAGCAGCCAAATAAGCAGCCGCTACAATTGGTTCTTATCTTACGGCATTTATTTTTAAATTCTACACTTTTAAAAACACGCATAAAATCACGGCTCTTACAATCTGCCACCGGAGTCTCATAAGCACGCATAATCGTATCACAACAGGGCGCCATAACCCCTGTAGGCGCGATGTCAAAAGAAAGTATTCCGGCAGCGCATGGCCAGCCGCATTGACCGCTTGTGAGATAATTTTGCAGATCATCTATCATCCGCTTTGTCGTAAGGATGCGATAACCTCTATCCATGAACTTGCGTACTTTTTTACATACCGCTTCAGCTGCTTTCTTTTCCAATCTGAGCAAACTGAATTCATTATCAATCTCTGCCGGATTTTCAGAAGATAAACTGGAGAAATTACGCACAAAAATACAAGGATCAAAAAACGCGCCCATTGCTTGCACATATTCTATTAAATCCGGCAATTCAAAAAAATTCTTAGCCGAAATAACAACATTGACCGCGACCACTCCTTTTCGCGAGTAATTTTTTACGCAGTAGCGGATAACCCGTTGAGCATTACTAAGCACATTTTCAGCATTGCAGATGTCATCCTGCTTTTTAGGATCAAGCGTATCCAGCGAGATACTGATATCATTAAGCCCGGCTCGATAACAACTGTCCAGCAATGCTTCACTCACATGCTCTCCGCCATTAGTCTGAATCCGCACAATAAACCCGTAGCGGCTGAAAAGTTCTATTATACTTAAAATATCCTCACGCAATAAAGGCTCACCACCGGTAAGAATTACCTGAGAGGTTCCGATTTTTTTTAGATTTTCCGCTACTACCGTCAATTCGCTTAACGACATTTCAGGCGTGCCGATGACTTTATCTACAGAACACATTTTACAGTGATAATTGCACCGGCTGCTCAGCCACAAACGAACATTGAGCGGGGTGCCAAACAGCATGCTTTTCAAAACTCCCTGTGCAAATCTAAACATAATCAGCCTTAGAAAAAAAGTTGAATATCCAAAATAATGATCTAAAATTAATATCCTAACCGATAAACGCTTTGTCAAACGCGGTCAAACATTCCTTATTAACCCGATTAAAAGGAGCCAGCCTGATCACATCTTGCCATATTTCATTCAAGGAATTATCATTAATATTCCCCAGTTTTTTCCGCATAAAATCGCAGCCATACACATTCCCCGCGGGATCAATATAAAGCCGTTCACGTCCGGCAAGACATTTAACTGATCCATAACTTGACTGTCCATCCCAACGCACTCCGGGCATCAAAACAAACCTAAAAAAAAGTTCCTTATCTTCCTGATTAAATAATACATCCTTACGCTCATTCCACTTGCCCATCGCACGCGCGGGCAAAAGCTGTAAAGCTAGTTTTAGGTTTTGACAATACTTTATTTGCGCCGCCAGATCTCCATTGCGCAAATTTTCCCGAGTTACTACCATAGCGGCCATGACCTTTAAACCCGCCTGCCGCGCGGCGAAAATTCCCTTCCAGGCCTGCTTATGCGCGCCTTGCACTCCCCGGATAGAATCATGTTCAGCAGGATTAGAACTGTCAATGCTGACAATCACAAGATCAAACCCGGCGTTTTTAAGTTTAATTGCTTGCTGTTCCAATAATAAACCGTTTGTGGCAAGACTAAGAATATTTAATTTTGGACTGACTACTGCTGCTAATTCATACAGATTTTCATAGAGTAAAGGCTCACCCCCGCTAAAATGAATATTAATCGCGCCGCAGCGCATAGCATCTTGGAAGACTTTGGCAACAAGCGTCAATGCTGTCTGAGTTTTTGAACGAGTATCCGCGGAGCAATGCTGGCAATGGCATTGACAATCATAACCCAAAGCTATGGTAACAACACGAAGCCGCGGCTTTTGCATAAAAACATATCCGTAATTCTTAAGCAGTCTGAACCAGACTAGCGGCTTTGCCGGTAAAAACTGAATATTGCGTGAAAAAAAATCATATATTGAAAACATAAAATTTAGCGCCCTCGCGCAATGACCTCAGATACAATATGGCTATTCCCATCTGCCTTTTTACGCCAGAATTCTGTGTTCACACCGAAAAACCCGTTAAGAATATCCCCAGGATATTTTTTCGTTTTTTGTCTGAGCAAAGATGTTCCCATGCTTCTGGCCAAGCAGGAAATTAACTGACGATGCCAAAACCAGTTATCTCCCTCTATCCGGCCTAAAACACAAATATCACTGCCTGACTTTAGGTTATTATAAATAAGCCGCGCATTATCCGCCAAGTATTGTCCGTCACCATCCATAACAATAAAATACACTGTGTTTACCAGTTTTATCGCCTCACAAACACTTACGGTTAGTCCTTTAATTTTTTTATCTTTCCCATCCAGGAGTTTAATGTCACTGCATATGCTCTGGGTTGCCATAATAATCTCAGTAGTTTTATCATTGGAACCATCCTCGACGCAGATGATGGTTGCCCCAGGATATTGTGATATAAGATTGTTAAGAACAGGTTTAAGCTTATCTTCCTCGTTGTTTAGGGGAATAATCAGGGTTAAATCTTTACAGCTTTTTTCCAGAGGTAAACATTGTTTATACGCAGTAATAAAAAGATGGAAATTGAAAAAAGAAAAATCAGTCCATATTTTAAAACCATTAATTTTAACTATACTCCGAAGTGATTTAGGAGAGAAATGCTGAATATGACCGCATTGTTTTTTATAGTATGCTGAACCGCAAAAATAGCTCTGATATAATACCTGGAGAGAGAAAAACATCTTCCATAGACTAAACGGAGTATCATGCGGTACAGAAAGCACAATCACTCCCCCTGGCTTTAATATCCGATACATCTCTGCTAATACCAGATCTATATCCGCTATATGCTCAAGCGTTTCCGTAGAAACAATAATATCGCATGAGTTATCGGCTAAACCGCTATTAGCGATATCCGCGACGCTGAAATCAGTCAGCCTGCCTTGATTCTTGCCGTGGATCAAAGAATTCTCGTTCAGATCGACCCCGATTACCGGCAAACGATCCGGATTCCAACAGCAGCTGGCTGAGCCAAAATCAGCAATAACTTTACCCGGCCGATAAAAGCCCTTAACTAATGAACGGATAATCCGATAACGGTTCCCATGAAGCCACCGCCTAAACGGATTACTACTTTTCACCTGATCATCGTAAAAAGTATTTTTTATTGTACTATAAAATTTCTTTGTATCAAGCATATTCTTATTTTTTTAAGGGATTAAGTTGTATTATTTTAGCACGAAATGCTGTTGCATGCCATCTTTCATAAAATTATCATGCCAAATAAAAAAACTCAACAGTGCCCAGATCTTTAAACTATTGTCCTTTTTCAAAGCAAAATGATCATTCAATATACTTTTTATATAATTTTCATTAAAAACTCCAACGTCCTTTATTTTTTTTGAGCTGAGATGATCAAGAATAAAATCCTTCAATTCATGCCTTATCCATTTAGATATCGGGACACTAAGACCTCTTTTTTTTCTATAAATAATATCTTTTGCTAATCTGCCTTCCATCGCTCTTTTTAGAATATATTTAGTTGTTAATCCCTTTAATTTCAATCTGTCCGGAATCGCAAAAATAAAATCCAACAAATCATTATCTAAAAAAGGAACCCTTACCTCAAGCCCTGATGCCATACTCATCGAATCGATTCGCGCAAGCATAACATCCGGCAAAAGCTGTTTTATATCAGCCCTTAAAAATTCATTCAAAATAAATTTTTTATCCGCTTTGAAATCATCTGAATTTGGCTCTAATCGCTTATTGAGAAAGCGCTGAACATCTCCATTTAATATCCTTGTTCTTTCTTTATGATAAAATGTTTCCCTCCAATAATCGTGCACAGCATTATTTCCGGCATAACTTGATGCTAATAAAAACCTTTTTATCTTATATCCCATATTTAAAGGATATTCAAAAGCCGGAAGATTTTCTCCTAACGAGGTAAGCAAACTGTTACTTAAGCTATAAGGAAATATTCTTTTATAATAATAATATAATTTATCGGCAATATATGTTTCATATCCTCCCAGCAGCTCATCTGCTCCTTCACCCGACAAAACCACATTAATCCCCGCTTTTTCTTTAATAAATCTACAGATATAATGTGTCGGCATTATAGCAGGATAAGCCTGCAAGCGATCTAAAGAACTCATGCTCTGGATAAGATCAGCAGCGGATATATTGAACTTTATAGTTTCAAGATCAAGACCAAGATACCTAGATGTCTGCTCCGCGAAAGGGCGCTGGTCAAAAGAACTTTCTCCAAATCCAACACAAAAAGCCTTTACTGGGGTTTTACTTAAATGCGAGGCAAAATAAGCTATACTGCTAGAGTCTAGTCCCCCGCTCAAAAGAATTCCTGCCTGAGATTCTGCGGGAACCTGCCTTTTTACAGATTGCTCTAATAAATATCTAAATTTATCTATCTGCTCGGTGTCTGACATAGTATTTTTTAAAAAATCAGCGTCAGGGATACTCCAATATTTTTTAGTAATAATCTCTTTTTCCTTTGAACATAAAATATACTGTCCTGGCTCTAATAGCTTAATATTATTAAACATTGTTCTTGGCGCACGCACATAGCTGTGGGCTAAAAAATCTGATAAGGCATCAATATCTATTTCTTTTTTATAATTAGGATCAAGTAAAATAGCCTTTATTTCCGAAGCAAATATTAAGCCCTCAACATCAATTGAATAAAAAAGCGGCTTAATCCCTATCCTATCCCTTGCCAGGAATAAGGATTTTTTATTTTTATCCCAAATCGCAAAAGAAAACATACCATTTAATTTGTTTAAGCAATCTATCCCAAATTCCTCATATAAATGAACTATGACCTCTGTATCTGTCTCTGTTTTAAAATTATGTTTTTTTGCCGATAACACATGTTTTAATTCTTTATAATTGTAGATTTCTCCGTTAAATACTATAGCAATATTCCTCTCTTCATTAAAAATAGGCTGAACGCCTTTAGGGCCTCCTGTTATATTAAGTCTTCTTGCCCCAAAGCCAATCTCCGCTTCTAGAAAAATACCGACATCATCAGGACCGCGATGCATTAAACTATAAGACATCCTCTCAAGAAGATCTCTGCTTAAAGGTTTACTGCTTAGATAATTATATTTTCCGAATATCCCGCACATATTATTTAATTGTTTAAAATTTCTTTAATCCGTTAAAAATAGCTCCGAGCTTAAGCGAATATATAAAATTAAGCTCTAAAGTAGTTGTGCATAGACAATGTCTGCAATTTACAGATACTACTTTCTTAAATTCTTCTTCTATGCTCGTTTGTGTAAAAGGCGACTTATTTGTTTTATCATGCGTCATTTGGCAAGGATATAAATAGCCATTGCTATTTATTCGCGCGTAGATTTTACCCGCGCAGCAAGTAATATTCCTGACATTAGGATAAGCATACATATATTTTAATGCTTCAATTGAATTTATAATGTTTTTATTTTTCTTTTTTTTATTTATTAAATATTTTAAAATCACTTTTTTTTGCGTATTAGAAAGCGCATATGAAGATATATCCTTATCCCCGGATAAAAACGCGTTAATGATTTGAAATTTTACCGGAACTTTTAATTCATTAGAAACTTTTAAAATATAGTCTACCTGATCCACATTCCCTGCATGTAAACTGCAATTTAAAGTCATTTTTATTCCATTACTCCTGGCAAGCTCTAAAGCTCTTAATACTTTCTTATGAGTCCCTTTACCCCTTAGGCTATCATGCGCGTTCTCATTACCATCAAAACTTATTTTAACCATGTCTGAGAGCTTTATAACATCAATTTTCTCTTCGAAAAGAACTCCGTTAGTAAGCACTACCGTACTAATACCCCTTTGCTTACATAGCGTTAATATCTGTCCCAGATCATCTCTTAAAAGAACCTCCCCCCCGCCAAAATGTATTCTTTTTGTTCCCAGAGCCCATAGCTGTTCTATTCCTTCGCAAACTTCCTTTGTTGAAAGCTCAATCAATGGCTCAATTTGAGGAATCTTACAGTATTTACAATCTAAATTACAGCGATAAGTCAAATCCCATCCAACAAACAAAGGAATTCTACGGCGCAACAAAAATGCTTTAATGAATGAATATATTATCAAGATCCTTTTCGAAACTTTACTAAACATAAGCTTTTTCAGGTTATGATCTTTTCTATTGAAGCCAAGACCTTTGTTTTAAATGACATTAAATAATTAAGCTCTAATGATCCGCAAAAACCGCATCCGTTACAATGCACTTCCGGCAATCTAGCCAGTGCTTCTTTTACGCTCAAGCTTGTAATATTAGGCAATTCTCTATCATAGCTAATTCTATCACAGGCACACATTTGGCCATCCGGATTTATAATGCAAAAAATCCATCCAGCATAGCATTTTAGCTTTTTGTATTTCGGACAGTTATATACATGCCTCAGCCCCAACAGGGAGTTTCGGATATTTTTATTACCGGATAGTTTTTTAGATATAAGCCCATCAATCGCTTTTTTAAAATAGCCCTCATCAGGAATAAGCTCATCTATATTTTCTAAGCCTCGGTATAATTTTTTAAGCGGCTGAAAAGCAACAATAGTATTATAATACTTTGCTATTTTAAGAATTTCATCCAACTTATCAATATTGTACTTAGTCAGAGTAGTAGTAAACCCAAACTTTATGCCTTCGGTTACACAAGCATCCGCAGCCTGCATAACCTTACGATATGAGCCATTACCTCTTAAAAAATCATGGCTATCTTCAGGCCCATCCAGGCTAAGCTTAATGAAATCAAGATATTTAAGTAATTTTATTTTTTCTTTTACCATAACTCCATTGCTATTCATTTCGGAGTATATCTTCCTCAGACTCGTATGTTTTAATATTTTCTCAAAATCATCTCGCAGCAATACATCTCCCCCGCTATAAGATATTCTTTTTGTTCCCAGCTTAGCCAGGGCATCGATACCTTTGGCTACAGTATCAAAATCAAGTTCATCACAGTGAGTTTTCCATACATTGCAGTAGCGGCATCGCAATGTACAGCGATTTGTCAACTGCCAGCGCACAGCTAAAGGAACGCGTTTCCTAAAAAACCGGCATTTCCCGATTGACCAGAGGCATAATATTTTATCTTTAGTTCTCATTATCTTTTCCCTTACGAATAGCCGCGGGCATTGTCCCGGCAACCCCCCGGGGCTTTTTATCTCTTGGCTTTATTTTTATAAATCTTCTTAGCGAGAGTTTCAAGACAAGAGCAATCGCCTCGCGAAATATCTCAAGAGAAATTTTCGATCTTCCTCTTTGCCGTTCACAAAAAATTATCGGGATTTCCTTTATACTCGCCGCGATGTTTCTTATCGCACATAGCGATTCAATCTGAAACGCGTATCCTTTAGATCCGATATGCTCCCAGTCAATTTTTCGCAGTAAGGACCGTCTATAGCATTTATATCCTGAGGTCACGTCGCTAAAACTTGTCCCCAACAAAAGGTTTACTCCCCATTTTGTTGTCTTGGAAATAAGATTTCTCCAAAGCCTTCGGTTCTTAATACTCACCCTGCGTAAAAATCTTGAGCCTAAAACCAGATCATAAAAACAGGCATAATAAAGAAATATCGGCAAATATTCAGGATCATGTGAAAAATCAGCATCCATTTCAAAAATATAATCAGCATCAATATTACTCAATATATACTTAAATCCATTAATATATGCTGTTCCCAATCCCTGCTTTTCGGCTCTATGTATAACTTTTATTCTTTCATCGGCTAAAGCCATCTCTGTTGCTAATTTCCCCGTACCATCAGGAGAATTATCATCAATAATTAGAATAAACGCATTACTCAAAACATTATGTATCTTATTACAAATAAGCCGGATATTGTCTTTTTCATTATAGGTAGGCATCACTATTGCTACTTTTTTTTCTTTGGCACTTTTGAGAAAATATTTACTTTGCGACAGCATTCCCGCCGCTTCAGCAGTGTCGGTGAAAATCAAAGCATAAAACTTAACTTTCTGGATAAAAAAGTTAATGCCTGCCCTTAAATAACGCCGCAACTCAGTGAAAGACTTTAACCGAAACAATAACTTTGCTATAGTCTTAAAACTAAAATAGAATTTGAAATAAAATTCCTGAGTTAAAGAAAGAATCTCCTGTTCGGTCAAACTACTCCAGGGAGTTGGTAGCCGCTGTTTTAGTTCATTGCCTAAAACATGCTCTTGCCACAGATCAATCCCAATTGTCTTGTTTAATCTAAGATGCAATTCGGTTCCGGGTTTCGCGATAACCTGACAAACCTGAATAAAATCAAGATCTAATATTTTCGCGAACTTTATCGTCTCTCTAACCGAATCAGGGGTATCCCCTTCGTTCCCGACCATAAAAAAGCCCATTGTTCTAATTCCATATTTTTTCGTAAGGAAAATTGCCTTTTTGACATCGCTGATAGAAATTCGCTTGTTTATGTTATTTAAAACGCTCTGGTTTATCGATTCAATCCCGTAGTAGATCTGGCGGCATCCGGCATTTCTTGCTGCCTCCAGAATTTCCGCGTCAACAAGATCTACTCGGCTGCGGCATGACCACTCAAGATCCAGATTCAGTTCTTGCAGTTTTCTCATTATTTCCAGACTTCTTGTTTTATCCATAAAAAATATCGCGTCAAAAAAATCAATTTCCCGAATATTGTATTCTCGATAACAAAACTCTATCTCATTAACTACACTCTGAGCTGCGCGAATACGATAAACACTTGGAATCGCGCAAAAGACACAAGTAAATGGACACCCCGTACTTGTAAGCATTATTGTGAAATTTTTTCTCTGTGAGATAAAAGAATAATACTTCTCATTAGCCAAAAGATGACGCGCTGGATACGGATAATCATTAAAATCGAAAATTTTCGCATCCGGCTTATTCACAATTACCTTATTATCTTTCTGCTTGTAAGCAATGCCGGCAATACCGGAAAGATCTTTATTTACTGAAAGAGCTTCCAGCAATTTTGGTAAAGATTCTATCGCCTCACCGATAACCCCATAATCAATTTGAGCATGCGACATAGTTTCTTCCGGATAGAGTGTCAGGTTAGGCCCGCCGGCAAACACGGGTTTTTTGAGTTTGCTTTTCAAAAATCCGATCCACTCAAGCGCATCATGAAAATGATAAGTTTCCGCTCTAAAACCCAGGATATCCGGATTAAATTCTGTTAATATCTCAAGTGCCTGCTCTTTCCCAACTGCAAGCGCACGCGCATCTAAAATTTTTACAATATGCCCATGCTTTTCAAGAATAGCGGCAACATAAGCCAATATTATCGGCGGAGCAAAACAGAATTCTTCATCAACTACCTGAAGATTTTCTGAAAAAATTTTATGATTATATGGCGGATAAATCAGCGCAACACGCATTTTTAACTCTTTTACCTACTCTCTTTGTTTAAGTTTTCAAAATCAGCAACTATTTTTTTAGCATCTATGACTATGTACTTTTTATCTTTAAAAACTATTTTTGAATCCGGAAACTCAAGCAGAGCAAAGCGTTGTTTTTTGTTATTATTAATAATTTTTCCAATAAACTCATTATAAGGCGCGAAATAAAAACTGTCTGACTCTAGGTATTCAGCAGTAAAATGCTCACGATCAACCACAATATAATCTAGTTTATAAGTCTTTGAAAGCTTATAAATCTCTTGTTTTGACGCAGCATAGTATGCGGTAAAAAAATCATATGTGCGCTTACTTATTTGCGCATAATATTTTTGCTGATACGGAATATCTGCTTCCTGCATTATAAGTCCTTTGCGCAAGGCAAAAACCGTAATATCATCCATAACCTCTGGGTGCGCCGCGATAAAAGTATCTTTGGGCGTCTTGCCCAAAAATTCATAAAGCTTAATACCTTTGTCCGCTTTATTGCTGAAAGAATAAGCATTTTGCAAATAAGGCAGAAAAGCAAATAAAACAAAAAGGCTTAAAGAAAAATGTATTATTGCCCTTTTTCCTGGGTTTTTCGTTAAATTACTGATCAGCCTTTGGATATTTAGACTAACAAAAATAATCAGCACAAACAAGAACGTATACCGCATATATCGCTCCGGCTCAAACAATTTCAGCATAAATATACGCGCGAGACAAAATAAAAATAAACCGCATAACAGCAATATCCATAACTCAGAACGGATCTTAAACGCCTTTTTCCCCATTAGAATCACCAGCAAACACGCGGCAAAAAATAATCCTGTCTTTGCTCTATCCAGACCCAGCCCGCTTCTATAATTTGTAATGCTTTGAAAAAAACTATCATAAAAGACAGGCAGCCTTCCCTTACTGCTGAACTCAGCCATTTGTTTCATCTCGCTAAGATTAAATACCGGTCCAAGTTCATCCGGAGGATTAAAATACTTTGGAGCTATTAAACAAACAGCCACCAGGATAACTCCTGAAAAAACGATCCATATTTTTCTGTTTTTAATAAAACTGAGTGATTTTTTCGAAAACCTAGTCGCTGAAAGCGGATAGGTTAAAGCCGAAATAATAAACAGCGGCGGATATATGAACACTTGCGCTATCATTACTATTCCAGTTTTAAGATAATCCTTTTTTAAGAAATAAAAAATAAACATTAGCAATAAAACCGGATGGAATGCTCCCGCTCCGCCTTCTCCAAACCAGACATCTGAGAAAGCGAATGAACGCTCTGTATACCACGCGCTAAGAGTAACCAAAAAAGATACCCACAGCCCTGTTGTATTATTTTTAAGATAACAACCAATATGATAAGCAAATAGAGCAGAGATAGCTCCCAGAAAAAAAGGCAGAATTTTAACTACCGCAAGCGGGTTAAAAAATCGCCCGGATACATAATAAAAAGCCTTAAGGCCAATAGGTATTTTCCAATTTTCATAAACTAAATGCAGATCACCTCTAAAAAGCTCACTATCTGCCAAATGCGCCATCCAGATAATGCTTTCTCTTGTATCTTCATGAACAGCGTATTTATTAAACAATAAATAAGACTGCGCATTAAAACATATCAATACCGCAAATACAACTACCGCAATTCGCATGATACATTTCTTATGGCTTTTTATTACTCCGACACCGGCATCTTGCATTCTTCCTCTACTTTTGAATCATTTAAACATATTTAAAATCCTTAAAAGACACCGAAAGCTTCGTCCGTTTTGTTAATTAAGGCATCTATGATATGATAATATAATATGAAATAGCTGATAATTTTTCTTAGAGTCAGTATCCAACATAGACAGGCAAAAACCATGAATAGTTTTTCACTCTTATTATACAAATACAAATCGCTTTTTCAAGCACTATTTTGCAAGAACAGGTGTTATAATCTGGTATTTTCGCTGCTTTCCTGTTTGCGGAAAGATCCCAAAACAAAGCATCTCCCTTTTATTTTCCAGATAGAACCGACAAATCAATGTAATTTATGCTGTGTTCTTTGTCCTACCGGAGAAAAAACCTTAAAACGCCCTAAAACTAATTTATCCTTAGATATCTACAAACAAGCTGTCGATCAGCTGGAGAATCACGTAATCTATTTATCTTTATATAATATGGGCGAACCGCTTTTAAATAAAGACATTTTTCCAATGATCCGCTATGCGCGCGACAAAAATATATTCGTCAGACTCAACAGCAATGGAACGCTTATTAATAAATCAGTTGCCGAACAAATCATTGACAGTGATTTAAATGAGATCCTTATCTCTCTAGATTCCGCAACCGCAGAAAAATATTTAACATACAAAAAAAGTGATGGTTTTGCTAAAGTGCTGCATAATCTCAAGCTGCTTATTGAAAAACGCGCTAACAAAAAACACCCTTTTATCGCTATTCAACTCCTCCTGCAAAAAAATTCAGAATATGATATCCTTAAATTCAAGCAGATCGCCAAGAGCTTAAAAGTAGATAAAGTGCTGTTAAAAAAAATAAGGGTAAACTCCCCTGGTTCTGCTATTAAAGCGGATTTTTTACCTCAAAACAAAAAGCTGATAAGAAATTATTACAAATCCAAGCAAAACAAAAAATCATGTCTGCGGCCATGGCAATCAGCGGTAATACTTAGTAACGGCGATGTCGTTGCCTGCTGTTTCGACATGGAGGCTAAGCATGTTTTTGGTAACATATCCCAGAACAGTTTTCAAACAATATGGAGCAATAAAAAATACATTGAATTCAGAGAGAAAATTAAAACCGATCTCAATCAACTTTCACTGTGCAAAGCATGCAGTCTTGAAGATATTTCCTTTTATTTAGGCCTTTTACTAAACAAGTAATAACCTGTTTATAGCTATAGCTGCACTTTGGATTTAGCGATTAATCCGAATTATTTAGCTTCAACTTAACCATCCGCTTATTATTATTGATATTTTCCTCGTGTTTTTTAAACCTTTTCAGAGGCTATCCGGTTTATAGTAAAGTACCTCCACTCCATCCCATACAAATCTACTTTCTTTCTCTAATTTATAATTTTTTTGTAAACCCAACTTAAGCTTGCGCATATTTTCTCTGCCATACCAATCAGGAGACACAACTATCCAAAAGGCATGCCGCCGAACAAGGGGATTAAAAACCTCATCACAATTAGCTGGTATATTTCCTAATTCAAAGCCTGTAATTAAATTATCCTTATCGTAAAACTCTTTAACCCATTTATCATTAATCTTTCTAGTTTTCCCAAAAAAGGAATCCCCGATATCTTTCAGCTGCCTTGGTTCATTATATTTATAGTAATACCAGAAAGGTGTGATCTGCGCCATCGGAAAAAATACTATAGAATCTCCTTTTTGCATATTCTTCTTAACTAAAAAAGCAATCTCTCTCCAAGAGTCCTGGTTAGGCGCATAATAATAATAAACTAAATTTATTGAATAACTTAAAACAAAAAAACCGATAAGCAACCTGCTTATGTCCTTTCTTAATGACAAAAACATCCGTCCAACTAGCAAACAAAATGCAGGGAGAAGAATAATAGCGATTTTACTCCACCGGCTAAAAGCCACAAACAAATTTACTATCCCAAAAATCCCAAACGGAATAAAAAACCATAAAATAGTAAAACCATCATTAAATTTTATCTTTTGTTCACTTTTCCTTTTGCAAAGCAAAAATCGCAAAAAAACCAAATAGGTTAAGCCCAATATCATGTAGAAACCGCATTTTGTAATCCATGGTCTATTGGTATCTAAATATCCTCCCACCCCTGCTTGCGATAATACTCTTCCGTAACTAAAATCTTCTATTAGCATTTTAAAAATATTTTCATTAACAATCGGGCAATACTTATCATTCTCTATTTCAATATTATAATGGTTAAGCACCGGGATAAGCAGGATTGATGCTAACAGGATTATAACTGCCTGCATAGACATCCAGCGTTTTAAATCAATTTTAAACAAAAACAAAAAACAATTTGTTAACAGAAAAACCATACCGCCAATAAAAGGATTTGTATACACCAGCATAAGCAGACTTACCGGATAGGCTATCCAATAAAATAACTTCGGTTTACGCCTTAGCTGCAATAAGCAAAATGCTGTGCTGATAAACAGCAACATTGCTAAGGAATACCACCTTGCTTGTTGACTACGAATCACATGGTAAGCTGATAAAGCGAGCAATAAAGCGCAAAATAATCCTATTTTTTTATTAAATAATAGCTTGCCTAAGCGGTATAGCATAATTATCGATAGGGTCCCAAAAACCACAGACAGCATTCTAAGATTAAACTCCGTATACCCAAACAAAGATGCCCAGCACTTAACTATCATAAAATATAATGGTCTGATCGAATAATGATGGAAAAAAATAGTTCCCCAGTCTTTTTGCGCGAAAGCCACGGTAAATGCCTCATCAAGCCAAAGACTCTTGGCATCAAGCTTGAATACGCGCAATAAAAGCCCAAGCATAGTAATAATTAAAAGTGGAACATTAATTTTTCTAAATTTATGAATCATTTTAAAATAATCTCGTTTTGCTGAAGCATTTTCCGCGTATCTACTTCAATTAAAATAAACTTATCAATAAAAATTTTCCCTTCCATTTTCATTGTTTTCTGTTCCCAACAGGAATTCTTTGAATCCGCCCAAAATCTTATTTTTGCTTTACCTTTGCGCAATTTCCAAAAAGGTTCCGCGCTAGGACTGCGGTATTCCCAGCGGCCCTGGCCATGCGGCAAATACCAGCGCTGCTCGGAAAATACATAATTATAATAATGCTTGCCTTGCGCGTCAGTAAGCTTAATATATATAAATGGACAATATTTACGCCATTGGTGATAGAGGCTTATATAGAGCTGATAATATCCATCCTCAGGGATATCAATATTTAAAGTCTGAACAGCATTACTCTTGTCTGTGGCAATTGCCTGCCGGTCATCAAGCAAAACTTTCTCCCAATCACCGGTTGAATTTTTAATTAAAAAAGTAAGCGGCTGCTCAGCGGCATAAACCAAATCCGCTGCCGCGAATATAAACAAAACAATAAATCCGAATTTAATTATCCGCTTAAACATAATTAGGCAATTCCGGATATGTATTATTAGCCGGCATCTCCCAGTCCATGGACACATCCGCTATCCTATCTCCTTTAATCTCAATCATTGATTCTTTTATCTGGCCTAATCCCTGCTGATAAGCTAAACGCAGATGTTTAACATACCAGGGAACGCCAAGATCTTTATTCTTAGGCCGCGGCTGCCAATTCCTTGTGATAATCCGCGTAGCCGTGGCGTCAGTAGCCACAGGGTCAAAGCCGGCAATCACCAAAGCCCCTCCCAGAATCGCGCTGATATCAACTGTTTTACCGCCTAAAAATTTAACCACGCCTTCGCCTTGCATTCCATAAGCGCCGCTGATTACTGTCAGGCGGGGTTTTATCCCTTTATTTATATCCACGATAACTTGATGGATTCCGGCTTGATGCAATTTAGCTCTTGGCTCGCCATAAATCACGGAAGGCATTATTCCCATGAAGTTTTTCATGCCAAGAGTAACTGAAATCGGCCAATGATGCGTTTTAAGCACCGCGATTGAAATAACGGTATCCGCTTTTTTAACAATGTCCGGGATCGCTAACCAATCGAGCTTGCTACACGATGGAACATAAATAAATGATTTTGTATGTTCCCGCAGATTGATCAGCGACACTTTATTCCCGTATTTTTTATTTATTTCCTCAATTAATTTTTTTACTTGCGCGCCTTCAATATTTTTTTTCCCTTGCCATAAAATATTAAGCGGCCGTTCAATCCATTCCCCGATAATAACATGCTTAGCTCCGGCTTTAACACATTCGCGAGCGACTGCCGCGACAACCTCCGGATGCGGTATTTCACCTGCGGTAACCGGATCATGCCCCATCAAGCCGCCGGTAATATAATTTGGCTTGATAAAAACAATCTGCCTTGGTTTAACAACTTTTCCCACACCGCCGATTATCGCCAAAGCCTGTTCCGTAGTTTTTCTAATATCATTACCTTTAATTACCCCAACAATGCTCGGAGAAATTATCGTCTCTTTCCCATAAATATATTCAGGCAATAGCGCTTGGGCGGCTAATCCCGCGCCAAAGCCCAGGCTTGTCTTAACAAATTCTCTTCTGGTGAATTTCTTCATAAAAATAATGCTCGGTTATAGCGTTTTTTTCTAAGCGCCGGGAAATAATCATATATTTGCCGCAAAGCTTTAGAAGTATTCTTATTAAATAAAAGCATAAAAATGAATCGGGGTAATTCGTAAATAAAAAAACCGAATACAAACAGCAGCAAATGCTTCCAGCTCCCGTTTTTAATCAGGAGAAAATATCTATTGCGAAAAGAAAGATACTGTTTAAACGGATCGCTATGCTCAGAACTTTCGCGGTAATGATAGGCAATAGCCGTAGGCACATACATAGCACTCCATCCGCGAATCCGCGCCCTCCAGGCCAAGTCAAAATCCTCGACTAAAAAAAAGAATTTTTCATCAAAAAATTCATCTTTATCCCGGACAGCATCCAGTAATTCTTTTTTATAAACAGCCGCCGCGGCGCATGGACCGAAGATCTCAATTTGCTTATCAAATTTCTTACTATCAGCTTTAGCTTCTCCAATATTGTAAAGCCGCATTAGCGCCGAGAACCGCAAGCCCAGGCTATCGATTGTTTTCCTATCCAGCCTAAGTAATCTGCCCTGCACCATGCCGACATGTTTGTGCTTATCAAGACAATCTTTTAAATCTCTAATGTATCCTTTTTCCAATATCACATCACTATTTAATGTAAAAATATAAGCCCCTTCAGCTTTAAGGATCGCTTGATTATTAGCAGCGCAAAAACCGCTATTTATTTTATTTTTAATCAGCTTTATCCGATCCGAGTAATCTTCTAATATAGTAAGCGTCTTATCGGTTGAGCCATTATCCACGACAATAATCTCCATATCCTCAATTTGCTGTAAAAATACTGACTCAAGACAATCCTGTATAAATTTTTCAGCGTTCCATGTTACGATAACTACGCTTACCTGAACCATCGTTTTCCTTAATCCCCTATTATTCAAATTATTATTTTGCTCTAAAATATTTTATTTCCAATAAAAATCGCCGATAAGCTTTTACAATAAACCCGGCAAATCCATAACGTTTAAAAGTCTCGATAACCCACTTTAAAAAACTGCGCTGTTTTATTTTTTTCTTTAAATATAAATGATCGCGGATAAGCAAAGCCTGCTGTTTTATTTTTTCTATCTGTCCATGATTATAGCTTGGATAGCTTATCATTGCAAAATTTCCGCCATCATAATCACAAAAAACCGCTTTCTCGCGCAACAAATTATTCTCTAAGGCGGTGTTATAAAAAGGAGTTCCCGGCTGGGGAGTACAAATAGAAAGCTGCAATCCGTCTAAAAGATCCTGTTTTATCAGATCTTCCATAAACTGAATTGTTTTAGTATCTTCAGCATAATCAGACCCTAAGGCTCCAAAAGTAAATGTTCCGTAAGTTCTTAAGCCGATCTTTTTAGCTGATAATAATGTGTCTTGAATATGGGTTAAATTCATTGGTTTATTTATCGCCCGCATAACCTTTGCGCTTGCAGTCTCAATCCCGATTCTTATCTTATAATATCCGGCTTTTTTCATTGCCAGCAGCACTGGTTCATCTAAGAACCGCACATCACACATCGCTTCATAATGCAGAGTATTCAGCCCGGCGTTTATAATCGCCTTACTTAATTGCAAAATAAATTCTCTATTGCCGTTATGGACTTCTTCATCAAAGAAAACCCCCTGCATTTGAGGATATTTTTCTTTCAGATAGGCGATCTCTTTAACAAGATCATCCACATTACGGCCGCGCCAATTAGCGCGATTATAGTAAACATGCCGGGCAACGCAAAAATTACACGCTCCCGGACAGCCGCGCGACGCGTACATTTGAATTTCACGGAATTCGGAACTAGGCTCACCAGGAACAGCATAATCCAGCCTGCTGACATCCTCATCTTCTGGCCAAGGCAGCGCATTTATATCAAGTAATGGTCTTCTTTGATTTGGATAAACCCCTAATATCATCGCTTGATCAGGGTTTTGGATCAATTCTAATACCGAATATTCATATTCACCGATGCAGACATTATCCACTCCCTGCTCAATAAGCTGCTGGGGAAAAGCAGTAGCATGCTGTCCGACAAAGATAATCCGGCTGGCACAGTCCTTTTTAATGTCTAAAGCTAAAGCCAGATTTTCATCAATCATCCGCGTAGCGCTTTCAAGTATTAAAATATCCGGTTTTAAGCTTTTAATAAGTTCCGAATAATGGGCTCGATCCATTTTCAGCAAACAGCCGTCAATAAATTTCACCTCATGCTTAGTTTCTTTTTTTAATAAGCTGGATAGATAAGCCAGCTCCCAGGGATAATAAGCAAACCAATGCGATTTATCTTTTACCCCCTCAGACCATCTGCTGGGCGAGTGGATTATATAGTATCCGTTTTTATCAATTCCAATTGAATTAGCGATAACTATCTTCATATCAGCCTGATTACTTTCAATAAATCCTTTGCGGTTTTTTCCAGAGAGTACTTTTCCAATACAGTTTTTCTTGCTTTTTTACCCATAGCCTGTCTAAGATTCTTATCTTTGCACAGCAAAAGCAGTTTATTCACAAAATCATCTTTAGTTACTGCCAGCATCCCATTCTCACCATCAATAATAATTCTTCGCGCTTCCGCGAAACAACTGGCAACAAAGGGTTTTTCCATCGCCATATACTCAAACATCCGCGTCGGACTCTTAGCTTTGTTAAATTTAGTATCCTGAATTAGCGGCATTATTCCAATATCTATCTGATTAAGATATTCCGGAATATCTTCCGGAGCCATCCAATCCTTAATTATTATCAAATCGCTGTTTAGCTGTTCCACTTTCCGCTTAACTTCGGAAACATAAACTCCATCCCCAAGTATCTCCAGTTTAATTCCGCTGACTTTATTCCTTAATATCTGAAAACAATCAATTAAAAAATAGAGGTTTTCTAAATTATCCTTGCGATGCATGGTTCCAATCCAGGACAAGACAAGGCCGTGTTTTTCAATTAGCTGCTTTTCCGGCTTAAATATCTCTGTATCCACCGCAGTAGGAGCATAAATAACATTCTGATTATACGAAAGCAAAAAATCTTCTAAAAATTTACTCGCGCCAAGACATAAACAACTCTTCCGGGCAATAAAACTCATCGCGGCATATGCCAGAGATTTAGGGAATCTTCCAAAATAATATTCTATATTTTCCCTTGCCTCCCAATCATCTAAATCAAAAATCAGCTTTCTGTTTCTCAATAAGCTTACCAGTAAAGGAGCCAGGGAATGATAATTACAACGCTGCAAAAATAAGACAGCATCTTTATCCCATAGATATTTAAAAGCCTTTAGATTATAGACCATCTTATCAGCCAGAGACATTTTTGATTCCTCTTTACCGCTTTTTGCCCCTAAATTATCGGCAAAAGAAAATATCTCTGTTTCAATACCCGCTTGATTTAAATACTTGGCAAATCCGTAACAGCGCACTCTTACTGCCGGCATTTGTTTACTTTCTCTGGTTATAAATATTATTTTCATCTGATTTTATTTTATTCTTTGAAAAATTAAATACCCTTTTAGCGTCTTTATTTTATCCCATTTTTCAAAATCAATATTCATCTCGGAAGATAAAGGTAAAACCAGGTATTGCTGTTTATTTTTCGGTTCAATATCGGCAAACTCTTTGGGTAAATAGCAAAAATTCAACTGCGGCAATCCGCTTTCCATGGCAATAAAACTATGAAAGCCGGCAGCTTGTTTTTGAATATAAATCAAAGAATCAGCACTTGCGTTTTTCTGCAGCCAAAAGCTAGCTTCTTTAACCAAAACCGGGACTTCAGGTCTTTGAAAAAATCCTGCCTGCAATGATAGTAAGCAGATGATAACTGTCGCCAGCAACGCGTATATTTTGCGTTTTAAGTTCAGCGCTTTTAATCCGGCAATAAGGCCCCTGACTAAATAAGGAATAAGCAGGGCCGCGACAAAAAGCGATCCTTGCTCCAGAATTAATATTTCCTTGCGAAAAACATTCAAGCTAAGCAAAAATACTATAGAAATTACGCATAAAAGATATCCCAAATCCTTTCTCTTTTTCACAGCGGAAAATATCCCGATTAAACCCAGGAAAAATATCCGGGACTCAGGCTTTAAGAATAAACCCGCTAATATCTGCCGCATGGTTTTGCCGACTAAAAACAGAAAAGTATATAAACTATCCGCTTCGTGAAAATTTTTATACCACAACCAACCCGGTCCATATTGTTTATCAACAAGAAAATTCCAAAATAACGGAAAGATACAACTTATCGCTAAAAAGAGAAAACTGTTTAGCAGCTTCTGCTTGAGACTTTTTTCCTGCTTCAAAAGAATATAGATAATTATCCCTGGAGCTGTCAGCCAGGCCAGATAACTATAGCCGCAAGCAATCAGGCAAAAAACAGCCCCCAGTAAATATTTTTGCTCAAACACCATCCACAAGCACAAGAATAAAAATCCTATCGCGATAACCTCAGGCATAGTCACAACACTCATTATTATATGCTGATAATAACTATACAGCAAAACTCCGGAGAGTAACGCGATTTTACTGTTAAATATTTTTTTTACTAAATAGTAATAGGGGATTAATGAAAGACTGGAAGCAGCCGCGATGAAAAATCTGGCACTAACTATCTGCTCCGAACCAAGCTTAACCGCCCCGGCAAGACTATATAAAAAAAGCGGTAATTGCTGATAAAAAATATTCTGGAGAAAAGCCGGTTTAGTTAATATATGCAAAGCAGTAGTGATATTCAGCATCGGCTCTGGGCCATAAAAATTATCCGAGCTAAGCAAAAAAGCAAACCGGATAAGATAAGCATCGATAAATAAACAAATCGCTACGACCAGATGGTTTTTTAATAATAAGGCGTAAATGGAATTATATTGTGGTTTTTGATTCATAATATTTCTCGATTGATTTCGCGATCTTAACCATATCCTTCTCGGTTAAAGGTAAATACACCGGCAAATATACATTTTCCCGCTCCAGAATCAGACTGTTCGGACAAGCACTGGCATATGCGGCAAATTCCTTTAGATAAGCACATGCCTGCACAAATCCCGGACTGATATCAATGCCTTGATCAAATAAAAACTTAATCAGTTCTTGTCTATCAGCAACGCGGATTACATAGTTAAGATAAATATTTTTTATATTTTCCCGGCTATTAAAAATTCCAATTTGTTTAATTATTGATAATTTTTCATTTAACACCTTGGCATTGTTTATCTTCTGCTGATTTAATTCATCCAGATCTTTAATCCGCAGCAGCCCCAAACTTGCCTGTGCCGGAGAAAATGAAACATTAAACTTATTTAAATCGGTTTTATTTAATGACTTTACTTTAAGAGTTTGCTTAATATTTTTATCGCGATACCTGCCCATCAGTCTTAATCCCGGGTATCCCAGCCAAGAAAAGATAAAGGGTTTTGTAAAAAAAGCCAGCAGGCCCGCGATAAAAAATCTTTTTATCAGTTCTCTTTTAGAAATCGGTTTAAATTCACTGACAAGTTGTCTTATCTTGGCAGCCAGATTATGATCATCAGTAACAATCATCGAACCGCCCAAAGTGTTTAAATTCTTAAATAGATTAAAACTAAAGTAAGCGATTTTACCAAAAGAGCCGATTTTTTTTCCCTTATACTCTGCCCCGCAGGCCTGGGCGGCATCTTCAATTACTCTGATGCCGTATTTTTTAGCGATGCTTATTATTGAATCTATCTCACAGGGATTACCATGGATATGAGTCATTAAAATAAATTTAGTCTTACAAGTGATTTTTTGCTCAATTAATTCCGGGATCATATTCCCATCTTGTAAACTAATATCAACAAATACCGGTTTCAGCCCATTAGAGATAATAACATCAATTACCTCAGTTACCGTATAACCGGGCACAATAATCTCATCGCCGGCTTGGGCTTTTAAAATTTTTAGCGATAAGCTTAAGGCTGTCTTCGCGCAGGAAACAGCAATTGCCTGTTTCCTCTGGATATACAAGGAAAACTGGTTTTCAAACTCAGCAAGCAGAACCTTACCCTGTTTATTACTTAGGAATAAAGCTCCCAGAAAAACCTTGGCATATTTTCCGGAAAAACTAATCCTTCCTCTGCAGATTTTAGTCATTGTTTTTCACTTTCTGAATATCATATATAAAATACGGAGCGCTCTTATATTTCAGGATAAATAAAAAACCCTGTCTTTGCTGCGGCGCGTTTTGCGCGTTTAAATTTAAAACAGTTTTTAACTGCCCATAAGGAGAATACACCAGCGTCGTTATGTTTTCCTCTCTAAGCGCTTGAAAAAACTTATTCTCATCCAGCGCGTACTCATTTTTTTCATTAATAATCTGGGGGATTAAAACAAAGCGAAGCGGATTAATCCTGCTTAGTACCTTTATCGGCTCTCGATATTTTTCATCTCCGCAATGGTCGATCATAATATTTTCCAGGGAATTTGAATTGGTTTCCAGAAATAAAGCCGTGTTTTTAGCAAACACAGGCAAATATAATGGACTGGCCAAAATCAGCTCTCCTATAGGAATAATCATGGTCCATAACAGAATCAGGACTATCCATTTTGGGATTTTTCGATTAAGCTGCTCAAGGACTTTAATAAATAAATAGACGCTAAACGGAATCAAAATTAATCCCAAGGTTATTCCATAACGCGGCTGCAAGTAAAGAGTTTCCCGCAAAGTATTAAGCACAAAAACCGAAAAAAACATTATAAATATTGCCGAAAGTTCTTTTATTCTGCCTTTTAATCCAGAGTATAAAACTCCTGCCAGACCAAAAGCAAACACTCCTATCCCTAATGTTTGGATCAGAGATCTAGGCCAAAAAAGCAATTTGTAAGCAAAATCAATATTCCCTCCCTGCCCTCTGATCCAATTAATCTGTTGGGGAACAATAAAATTATTGCTTGAAATAAACTCAAAAGCATTGCCAAATGCCGCATAATTAACCAGCAGCCAGATTCCGGGAAAAATTAAAGCATGAATTGTGAATTCACTTAGCGCAAGCTTGTTTTTCCGCAAAAAAACAATGTAAAAAGGAATTAAGAGCAAGCCTTCATAACGGCACATGCCGGCCATGCCTACGCATAGCCCAAGGAGAATTAATAAATATCTTTCTGCTTTTTGCTTAAATAATTCATAAACATAAAGACTGAGAAATAAAAAGAAATGAAAACTTGTTTCTGATGTGGCAATAATACTATACACAATATGCGCTGAATACAAGCTAATCCCAAGTATGGAAAACAAAGCGATTTCCTGATCAAATACACGCTTAAGATACAAATAAAACACGACAATAGTCATAATTCCAAAACCCAGACTAATAAGCCTCGGGATAAGCATAAACGAACCAAATAGCTTTATGCCGGCAATTAAAAATAATATGTGCGCCGGAGGATGCACCGGAGTCCAGAGCTTAATATTGGCTGGATTATTTATAATCATTAAAGCCTCTAAGATTTTTCCATTGGCAACTCCATGAAAATCAACAGTATGCGATAATATTCCCAACCGGAGAAGCAAAGCCCCTAGGATAATCGCGCCTGCCAATATATATTCCTTATATTGAAGAAGTGTTTTTTTTATTTGGTTTCTTGACTTAGTTTTTAACATCATAAATCCTACAATCCCCTGAATTAAATACTTGCTTTAAATTATGCATTTTTCTTTGGGAAATTAAAACAACATACTTTAACCGTGCCCGGCCGAGAGGATCCATTAATTCCAAATGCCGAAAAAAATGGTTTTTACCAATAAACCGGTCTATATCAGTATTTGTCTGCAGTTTTAGCGGGTCTTTATAATTATCCTCCTCCGAATCAATATAAACCGCATTATCCTCTTTTAGATTATCATGGAGAAATTCTCCTGCCTGCACCAGCCATATCGGAGTCTTCGGAAGCGATATCGCCGTTAAATAAGTTCCTCTTACCAGAACATATAAAACAAGGGCCGCGATAATCACCATCCGCTTGTTTCCTTTTATTTTGTTCAGCAGCTCAATTGCCGCCAAGGCAAAGAACGGAATAAACAGAATCGCTAAGCTAAGCCCGTAACGCGGCTGCATGGCCAGCTCTTCTTTTACGGTTTTCCAGGTAAAATAGCTTATGATGATTAAGAACAGGAATAAGATTCTTTTATTCTTCGCGTAAGCCCCCCGGACTAAACCGAATAAGCCAATAATAAAAATCGGCAGGCCGAAGAATTTAGCTAATTGGCCTGGCCAATAAACCAATTTTTCGCTAAATGTCACGCTTTGGCCTAAATTGCGCAAATAATCATATTCCGTATGTACTATAGAGTCACTGGCGGAAAGAAAAAATAAAAAATTGCCGCCGTAAACATAATTAAAAATCATCCAGATAACCGGCAGAATCGAGGCAATACTTATAAATAAAAATAGCTTTTTCGGCTGTTTAAGTAAAAATATTCCCGCGAACAATATAAACAGCCCTCCCTCAAAACGGCACATGCTCGCTAAGCTGATTAAAATCGCCGCGTAAATCAAGCAATTATCCTGCTTGTTTTTTAAATATCGCTCCATAAAAAATAAGCCGCAAACTAAGAAAAATAAAAAACAAGCCTCAGCCGTGGAAAGAATACTATGGATAATATGCAGGGGAAAAAGCGCGATCAAAAAGCTGCTAATCAATGCGATTTTTTCATCAAAAGCCTGTTTGAGAAAATAGTAGTAAACCCCGACAAAACCAATACCGGCAAATAAACTAATCAACCGCGGCGCTAATAAAGGATCATTGAATAATTTAAAAACCAACGCAATAAGATAAATATGCACCGGCCCATGAGCCGGGATAATCCAGGATTCAAGATAATTCGGATGTTTAACTAAACTCTGCGCGCAAACAACCTTGCCCGCCGCGATTCCATGGAAATTATCTGAATTCAAAAGCGCGATAACCCGGATAAAAATAGTCAACAGCATAACCAGATAAAATAAATATTTCATTATTTGGGTTTTATCAACATTTTTTAAATTGATTTCAATCATTTTTAGGCCTCAAAAGCAAAGCAGTATAAGCAAATATGCTTTGGCTAAAACTAAAACTATTTTCAATATAAAAATCCTCAAGAAAAAGCTTCGCGAATTCATCGCTATGGCGCACATAGTGGCCGCGGTCAAAGTACCTGATCAACCAACCCAGAACATTCAGCCTTGAATCAGGATAAACCCCGTCCGCAATAATTGCCCTGCCGTTTTTACTTAAAATTCGCTTTATCCGGACAATAAGCTGCTTTGCCTGTTTGGCACTCAGATGATGAAAAAAGCTTACAGATAGAACATAATCAAAAAATCCATCCGGATAAGGCAAGCCCTGACATACATCCTGTAATTTATAAGTCCCATCCCTTCTTTCGGCAAGTTTTCTCAGTACATTCCTGTCCGCGTCTAAACCAATATAATTTTCCGGAGCGAATCCCCAGAAATTTCCGGTTTTCCCGCAGCCAATATCGAGAATTCTCGTTTTGCTTTTAATCTCCATATTTTTAAAAGCAAATCGGGTGATCTGGTCATAACACTTTTTTAGAAGAATTTTCATAATTTACAACACCGCACGCATCCCGGAAGAATCTTTTTGCTGAGAATCGCGGAAAACTCCCGGCGTTTTTGGTTTTGCCAAACATCAGACAGCTCTCCAGTTTTAATATTCCCCAGAATATAATCAGAAAAGAACTGACAAGGGATAATATCCCCATTAGCCTTGATAAATACAGAATGCCGCACAAACATACACTTGCGGTCAAAGTCAAAATTATTGGCAAACCATTTTTCCCGCTCCTTAGCCGTCAGGTAAGGCTTAAATATAATAAAATTTCCATATTTTTTCTTTAAACGCGAAACTTCTTTTTGCAGTTTGATCCCTATTCCCGGCTGATTAATGTCTTTGATATAGGTCGTCATTTCCGCTTCTTTTTCAGTTAACAGCCCATTGTCATCGCAGGCCGCTAGATGCTGTTTATATTCATCCCGCGATAAAAAAATAAGCTGCTCAAATCTGACTCGATCAACACCTAATCTTTTGCCTTGGGCAATAATATCTTCTAAATCATAATAATTATCCGGGGTGATCACGGAATTAAGCAATAAAGCGGCTTTTTTTCTATGGGCAACTGACAGTTCTATGGCTCTAGACAGCGCGGAATATGCTCCTTTTTTTCCGGTTTTAGCATCGTGGCCTAATTCATCTCCATGAACTGAAAAGATTACAACTTCCGGTTCAACATTAAAAAGTTTTTTAATTTTATCCTGATCCAGCAATGTTCCATTAGTAACTAACCCATATTTTAAGTTGCACTGTTTAACCGCATGAAGAATTTCAAAAATATCTTTTCTGATAAACGGCTCTCCCCCTCCAAAAAAAACAGCGGGTTTATATCTTGCGATTTTCTTAATAAAACAAATAATATCTGCAGCCGGAAGCGCTTCGGCTTTATTCAGCATCGAATGGGCAGAGCAAATGCTACAGTCAAGATTGCAGTTATTTGTAATCAGAAAGTTTACAGTAACCGGGAATCTATTGCCCGCAGACAAAATTTGTCTTAGCGAAAATAGACCGCGAAAGGCTAATAAATTATTTATTTGAGAATAAATACCGCGAAACATCTAGTTTATCCTTTTATAAATATGCACATTTTCATAAGTATTATCATTTTTAAGATCATCCAAAACAATAGCGTTTATTTTTTGAAACTTTTCACGCATTGCAACCAGGCTTATTACATCAGCATCTTTAACAATTAACTGATTGGCGGTTTTTAAATTCATTTGCTCAAGAAACCGGCGGAAACTTTTTTTTGTTATCCATTGCTGGTCTGAGCGGCTAACAAAAATCATAATATCAAAATCATTTAATCCCGCCCAAAACACATCAGAACAAAACGAAAAATCAACTATTTGCGCTTTTTTTTGCGGTTTTAAACCAACTAATCTGACAAAATATGAAGGGAAAAATAAACCGATATTATCATTATCATAAAAAATCCCCACTTTAGCATCGCTATTGCCGATATTTTCCAGAACTTGGTTAACATCATAACTTCCGTTTTCCGAATAGGTTGCGTTTATTTTTGGCAAAGGCGGATAATAAGTAGCATAAAACATTCTATCTTTGCCCAATGAGAGCCGATAATAACTGAAAATGCTTATACAGATAACTGCGGCTATAATCAGAATTCGGATGAATTTTCTGTTTATGCTTGCTATTGCTAAACCAGTTATCAATCCAAAAGCCGGCAAATAAGCAATCGTGTATTCCGCGTATTTAAGTTTAATGAACGTAAACACGCAAAACGGCACTAATCCCCATAGGATTAGGATATATTTTATATATTTCGTGTTTTCTATATCTTTTGGATTTACTTTTTCTTTTAAGATTACTTTATCTTTTGCGTTTTGTTCAATCATGCCAAAATTAAAAAAAGCCGCGATCAATAGGAATAAGAAAAAAGCTCCGATTGTATTCAGCAATGAAACCAAATAATAACTAAGATGTTCAAAGGAAAACAGATTGTTGTTATTTACCGCTCCGATAAAGCCAGCTCGGTTCAGCACACTCAGATAAACACCTTGATTATAGTAAAAAATAGAACTTATTAAAACCCCGATGCTCAGACAGATAAACAGATTAAGCTTTCTTTTATCCAAAATAAGACTTGCTTGTTTTTGGGAAAAGCATGCCCATAAGTAAAAACCCATTGGCCCAGAGATATAAATAAAAAATGTCTGTTTTGTCAGCATGCCCAAGCCTAAAAAAACACCCAGAAAAAAAGAAAATTTCAGATTCTGAAAAAAGTCAGTTTTAAGCAGAAAGTAAATACTTACCGCGCTCATAGCCGAAAGCGCGAGTTCAATACTAAAATGCCGGGATGAGAGAAAAATCATCGGATACATGCCGCAGATAAAAGCACTGATGATTCCGGCAAGCGGGCTGATCCGGTTCGCGATAGCATAAACACTTAAAAGCAAAATAATCAGATAAAAAGTATTGGTCAGCAAAGCCGCGTTCATAATAAAACTGCCTAATAGTAAATTTACTATACAAGCGCTGGCATAAAACAAAGGCGGATAATCAATCACCCCGAAAACCAGATTATAAACCAGGCTTTTTTCCTGGCGATAAAAAGGATTATGTTTCCCGTTTTCAATAATCTGTTTAAAATTAGAATACGCGGTTAGATGCGCGTAGCTATCCTTGCCCTCGGCCAAAGGATGCTTGGCTAAAAAATAGAGATTATTCGTAATATGAAAAATAATTAAAATTGCTAGTAACCCCAGGCATATGTATTTTATTTTTTTTTCATTCATTTATTTTTCCGGATTAGCTACTTGAATATTAACATCATCCACTAATACCATTGGTAAAGGCATTCCCCGCGCCTGGTTTAAGGTAATTTCCAGCATTATTGCTCTTCCGTCATTAGGCACAGTTCCCTTTAATTCAATATATTCCCATTGGCTGCAAGCCGAGCCGGAAACACTGGCCAGATTATCCCATTGGCCATTAGGCTTAAGCACATTAACTGTAAATTTTATAATATCTCCTTTATACCATAGACTTGCCTTTACATCCGCGTTGGGTAAAACCCCTAACCAGCATTCTGTCTGTCTATAACTATAAGCGTTATTAATCAGGCTTTTAGCCGTTTTTTTTGAATAATGATAACGGCTAGCCGGAACAAGACATTGAATTTTCAGACAGCTGGGCGCGGAATGAAACTCCTTACTATCAATACTGGCAATACTTTTTGAATTAGGAAATAATTTCCCGCCATCAGAAGTTACCCAATGCTCCAAGCCCTGGTTAAAATCATTGTTCTCGAGTTTATGGTCAGGACTAAAATAATTTTTCTCAATATGAGTTTTAATATATCTCTCCGACTCAAAAAACTGTTTATAAAAAAAGCCTTTTATCGGCTCATAAAATATCCAGAATGAAAATATGGCCGTCATTGCCAGGATTAAAATTATCTGAATCGGACCAAGATTAATCGCGTCTTCATCAACATTTGACTGCTCAGGATTTTTCTCCTCCTCAAAAAACCATCGAATAATTTTCAACAGTTTATTTTCTTTCTTTGTTTTATGATCCTTGGGATCTTTATTCTCCTTACTCTCTTTATCTGCCGCATTCTCTTTATTGCCTTTATTTTCCTGATTCATCGCCCCTCCTTTTTACCAGAAAATCGCCTATAGCCAGATAATCCAGCCCGCTTTTCTGAAAACTGTTTATCGCGTCTTGCGGACTGCGGACAATCGGTTCTTCATGAATATTAAAACTCGTATTTAATACTCCCGGAATATTGGTAATCTGTTTATATTCAGTAAGAATCTGATACAAATCATTATTTGACTCGCCACAGACAAACTGCGGCCGGGTTGTCTTGTCTTTGTGCACAGCCGCGGGACAGGTTCTTTGAAAATAATCCGTTGCCTTAAAACTTATATTCATAAACTGTCCGGAATATTCCGCCTTTTGCGTATTAACGCAGCATTTTGACTTATATTCATCAAGAATACTTGGACCAAAAGGCATAAATCCGTCTCTGCGCAGTTTAATGTTCAGAGAATTCTGGATATCGCTGTCTGTGGCCTGCGCCAGAATCGAGCGGTTGCCCAAAGCTCTTGGCCCAAACTCCATCCTTCCACTAAACCTGGCGACAACTTTTTCCTGACTAAGCAATTCGGCGATCTGCCTATGAATATGATTGCTTTTTATATATTCAATTTTTAGAGCTTCCAGGGTTTCTTGGATTTGCTCATTTGAATAGCTTGGCCCCCAGAAAACATTGTTTACTTTAAACGGCTTTTGTTTTTTAACGAAAAAAGCCGCGCCTAAACCTAATCCGCCGTCCCCCATATGCGGACAGACAAACAACGTTTCTACCGGCGCGAGTTCGCAGATTTTCTGATTAACTTTTATATTAGCAAAAAATCCGCCGCTGAGCACAACTTTGGAAATACCGGTTTTCTCAACCCAATAAGCCACTATTCGCTCTAAACAATCCTCAGCCTGTTTTTGAAAAGAAGCCGCGACTTCCTGTTTACTGAATGTTTTTAAGCGGCTGAATATTTCCCTGTCTTTAACAAAAGGATTCTTTGGTTTAAATCTGCCTTTTTTTACGCGCAAAAGTCTGATTGCCTGCTCTAAAGCCGGGTATTCATCACCATAAGCCGCCAGTCCCATTACCTTGCCTTCATCCTGTATCGGCTTAAACCCGAGAAATTCAGTTAAGCGCGAATAATAAAGAGTTATATCATTTAAAGCGCTTTGCCGGAATAGCGGCTTTATTATTCCGTCCCTGCCGATATTAACGCTAAAGGACACGCCGTCGCCTAATCCGTCAATAGTAATAATCAAAGCATTGTCAAAGCCGCAAATACTATAAGCGCAATAAGCATGCGCTGTATGATGGTCAACACTAATCACTTTGGCTTTAATTCCCAGCCTGCTTAATTTTCGGCTTAAAACCCCGCGGCTTAAAAACGCTTCGATTTTTTTAAGCAAAATAAATTTTTCCGCCAGAACCTGATAAGTAATATACCCGGCTAATAAAAAGCTGAATTGCTTATTGCCGCTTCTAAGCTTAGCATGGCTTTGGGAAAATAACCTTAAAATAAATGCCGGAGTCATGTCCGAAGCCGCGGCAACCAAACTGACATCTTCGGGTTTTATTTTCTTTAAACGTAAAACTTCTTTGATTGACAAAACCGGAAATCCGCCCTGAAGTTTAATCCGGCTCAAACGCTCTTCATTAACCGCGACAATTTCAGGGGATTGACTGCTGAGCAAAGCCGCGCCCGCGTCCTGGCTGTCGCAGATTCCGAGTATATACATTTAAACTTTTTCCTTGTTCTCTGGTTTTATTCTGTAACTGGACTGGTCGCGCATACCGGAATAAAGCCGGATAACAATCTCGGCTAAAATCCCGATTAAAATAAACTGAATGCCAATTATAAAAAAAAGCACGAATAAAAATAAAAGCGGGCTGACCCACTGCCCGGCCCATAAGACTTTGCGCAGAACGATAAACACGCCGATGAGTACGGAAAATACCACGGAAACCAGGCCAATGCCGCCGAATACCTGCATCGGTTTGGCCATGAATTTCCAGGTAAATAAAATCGTCAACATATCCAGGATAACTTTAAAAAACCGCGACGCGCCGTATTTTGAGCAGCCGTGTTTTCTTTCATGATGGCGCACCGGGATTTCACCGATCTTCGCTCCCTGTATGGCCGCGCATAAAGGTAAAAACCGGTGAATATCCCCTTTAAATTCAATATCTTTCAGCACCTTCGCTTTATAGGCTTTTAAGGTACAGCCCAGATCATGCAGTTTTACCCCGGTCAAGCGGGCGCTGAGAAAATTCGCCAGCGCTGAAGGCAGTTTTTTGCCCCAGAAACTGTCCCGGCGCTTGATCCGCCAGCCGCTGACCACATCATAGCCCTGGCTGATTTTATCCAGCAGTTTGGGGATATCCCGCGGATCATTCTGCAGATCAGCATCCATAGTCACAATCAGCTTGGCCAAAGCATTATCCACACCCGCGGCAATTGCCTGGGTCTGTCCGTAATTTCTTAAAAAGGTTATTATCCGCGCGTGCTTATCGGCTTGGGCTATTTCCTCAAGCTCCTGGCTGCTGTTATCCGTACTGCCGTCATTAATAAAAATAACTTCATAATTAAAATCCATTTTACTCATCACATCAGTAATCTGCTGATCCAGGATCTTAAGATTGCCCTGTTCATTAAAAACCGGGATGATAATCGATACTTGAATATTATTTTCCATGTTATATTATCCTATTTATTATTGCCATGACTGAGCGTAAATATTCAGTAAATTCTCTGCCGTGGTCTGCCAATTATACAGTTCTTCCGCTCTTTGGCGCGCTTTTTTGGCTAATCTCCGGCGCAAAGGTTCATCCTCCAAAAGTTTAATTATCCCGCGGGCTAAGTCCTCGGAATCTCCGGGTAAAGTAAGGATTCCGGCTCCGCCAAGCATCCGCTTTACTTCCCCAACATCACTGGCGACAATCGGCTTACCGCTGGCTAAATACTCGGCGATTTTAAGCGGGCTTTTACACTGGGTAATGTCATTATCCTCAAAACAAGCCACGCAAATATCAGTTGCCGCTAAGTACAGCGGCGTTTCTTGATGGCTGATTGCCCCGGTAAAAATAATCTGCTTAGCCATATCCATATCCTTAGCCATTTTTTTTAATTCCTCCAAACGGTAACCGCCGCCGATAATAAAAAAAATTATTCCTTTCATCTGATTGCTGATCATTTTGGCCGCGCGGATAAACTGCTCCGCGTATTGGCCGCCGTGCAATTGGCCGAGATAGCTGATGATCGGGCCATGAATATTATACTTTTCTCTGATCCGGACAGGAGAAATATCCGGATTAAATAAATCAAGATCCGCGCCCACCGGAGCCATGGCGATTTTATCTGGCTTAATGCCGTATTTAATACACTCCTGCTTCAGGCGCTGGCTGGAAACCGAGATAGTGTCGCAAAGATTCGGGATATAGCGCTCTAAAGCCCAAAGAAAACTGCCGGCCAAACGCGGCTGTTTAGCGCAATAGTAAAATATTTTTATTTCCCAGTCATCCCAGTCATAATGTACTGGCTTATTATTTATAAAACCCGCGAGCAAAGCCGGCAATGCCGCGTAATAAAAACACTTTTGGACATGAATTATATCCGCCCATCTGGCCTGAGCGCGGACACGGCCGATATTCTTAAAATAATTATTAATTCCCAGCCTCCGGCTTAAAGGAATATATTCAATGCCTTGGATTGTAAAATCAGCCTGCTGCTCCTGATATTCCAAAGGAAAATAAATTATTTTCACGCTATGGCCTTTCCGCTTAAATTCCTGGGCGATTTTTTTAATCCGGATCGTCCAGGGCTCTTTGCGCGAAAACAAATCATGGGGATGAATCATTAATATATTCATAAAAATTCCTTAATGTCTTTATCACTATACGCTTTTAAGTATTGCGTTGTGAGTCGTGCGTATTGCGCAAAAAGAACTAACAAATAAACAACTAATATGCTTTTTCGCTTTTTCTAACCGCTATTCGCTGTACTCAATACTATTTTCTTTGTGACTTTGTGTCCTTGTAACCATCGTATCGAAGGCGGTCCGGAATCAATCATTTTGGCTCATTCTCGCATTACATCCTGTAATGCTCCGAGGATGAATCTCTGATTTTGTCAGTCCTATCAAAATCAGGCTTCAAACCCGCCTAAATAATTATTCCTGCCCTCCAAAGTGTACAGTTATTAATTACGAATTTTTAGTTTTTACCATTAGCCATCGACCATCATCCATTAGCCCTACGCTTTTACTTTGTGACCTGGTGACTTTACAAACTTTATAAACTGTTTTGTCTTGTGTCCTTGCGTAGAGCAACTTTTTCTAAAGATGATCATCATCTTAAAAACAAATTAATAAAGAACTAAACGCTATTCGCAGATAGCTAATGACTAATGGTCACTAGTCTATTCGCCAGGCGAAAATTCTCTTTTAGCGGCGCTTTAAATGAGAGCCTGACTTACTGAGTGTTAGCGAAGTCAAGTCAGCCTGCTCGAATTTAGTCCGAAATAGCTGCGACCTAGCAGATATTTTCGGAATCATTAGCGAGAACGCGCGGCTGAGCCTGTACGATGCAGGCTCAGGCTTAGCTAAAAGATGTGTTTTTGCCTGTCAAACAACTCTTGCGTGTCATTAATTTTTAACACGTTAACCTATTACCCCTCAACCTGCTTTTCTGCTTTGGCTATAAGTCATGCGCTATGCGCTAAACGCTATTAGTTTCCTGGGAAAACAATCGATTTCCGGATTTTCTTTAAAATTAATAAATAAAACTCAATAATAATACTTGCGCCAAATAAAGCCAAAAGCAGGATAAACTTAAATATTTTATGTTCGCGCTTAAATTGTCCCGGATTAAGAACAGTTAAGTCCTTGTCCTTGTCCTTGTTCTTTTTCTGATTCAAAATTTCTGTTTCTTCAATTATTAAGCTATCCTTTGCTTTTGGATTAAAGTTTTCATCCTGGTAATTTACAATCAGGTTTTTAATCTTTAGCTCTTTAAGTAGATCACAGATCCGCTTAACCCGCTGATTCCGCTCGGCCTGGGATAAATTATTTTCATCTGTCCATTTGCCTGGATCAAGCGGGTCAAGAAATTTAATCCCAAAACGCCGCGGATAAATCCCCACGTCAGAACCCGGCATCAGCACAAAAGAAGAAACATTGGTCACCTGAGATATATATTTACAGTTGCGCTTAATAAAATCAATTGTCTGCTGAAAATCCTCTTCAGTCTCCCCGGGAAAACCGACAATAATATTCAGGCTTCCCTGGATGCCGGCTTTAAAGCTTTTTTCCAGCACTGCCTGGGCATCAGCAGCTGTATAATGTTTGTTCATTTGCTTTAAAATCCTGTCTGAGCCGCTTTCCAGTCCATAACACAAAGAATTACATCCGGCCTGTTTCAGATCATCGAGCAGTTCCTGAGTCATGTTTTTTCTGATTGCCGCGTAGCTGATCCAGGTTAAATTAAGCTTTTCTTCCCGGATTTGTTTACAGAGCTTATCCAGAGCATGCGGATTGCCGTTACAAAGCAAATCATTAAACTCAATATGAGTTATATTGTATTTCTGTTTAAGATATTTCAGCTCTTGAATTATAAGCTCCGGGCTTTTCATCCGGAAACTTCCGCAAATATACCAGTCAATACAATAACCGCATTGATTGATACAGCCGCGGCTAAGCAGCATGGGCAGCGGATGATATTCGCTGTTTTTATTATAGCGGTTTAAATCAAATTCCTGGAAATCCGGATAAGGCAGGCTGTTTAAATCTTTTATCGGCTGCCAGGGCAGATAGGCTATATCTGCCGAATCTTGGGCATAAAGCAGTCCCGGGATTTTTGAACATAAATAATCCGCGGACGGATTATTTGAAAATTCCCGGATGAATTTTTCCAGGGCCAGCTCGCCCTCGCCGATTATAAAAAAATCAATGTTTTTGGTTGCAATCGCCTTTCTGTCCCAGCTGTGATAAATCCCCGGTCCTCCGAGAATAATAACTTTGTCGGGATATTTAAGCTTTATTTTATCCGCGGCAAATCCGGCAAAAACCGCGCTGATCAGATTATTGGCGGAAAAGCCGATGATTTTATACTGTTCCAAACTATCAACAAACCGCTCAATATGGTTTTCAAAAGCCTGAAAAATATTTTCGGCGATCTTTACCGGCTTGATCCGGTTGATTTCAGCCAAATGCCAAAACAGCTGTTGTTGGGAGTCTGCCTGTTCGTATAAATCCAGATTTAAATCAAAAATATCTGCCGCTAGGCCTTTGGCCCTTAAGTACGCGGATAAACAAGCAATGCCCAAAGGCGGCATTACCACTCCCCAGGGCGGACAATTAACTAAAATTAATTTATTCATTTGCTGCCTTTTAGGTTTAGTTTTAAACAAAATTCCTGCGCGTCGCCGGGCAGAAAAATCCTCGCTTTATTTGTTTCGATTTTCTGCGCTGAAATGATCCGGGCATTGATCAGCTTATCGGCATTCTGGACCTGCGGCCTTAAGCCTGATCCACTATCCGCGGAAAAATCAAAAATCAGTTCAGGAAATTCACTATTCTTTGTTTTTCCTCCCAGGACTTTTATTTGTCTGGCGTTTAAATTTTTAATCTCAGCTTGCTGCCAATCTTTTAAATTAAAAAACTTGCCTGTTTCATTGGCAATCTGCCATTTTTTATAAACCGGGCAAAGCATGATGCTTGATTTAGTCTGTTCGATTTCGATTTTCGCGTCAACTGCCATCCGGATATTCCATTCCAGCAGATAATCCTGATCCAGTTTTATCCGCCAAATCTGGGAAAGCGGAATATTATGCCAGGTGCTTTTCAGCTCAAGCTCATGCTGATTATGCTTAAGCACTTCCCATTTTGCTTTGGAAGAGTCATACCATAAGCCAAACACGCGTACCGAAGTATTTAAGCCGATACTCTGAGTGATTTCCTGATTATCCCAAAAGAGTTTTACTCCTTCGCCATGATACACTGCCTGCAATCTGCCTTGTTTGATACTCTTTTTACTGTCTGATTTTCTTTTATCGATTCTCGCTTTTACGGCCTGGGAAAATGTTTTGCCTTTAAGATAGTTTTTCAGCTTTAGCCAGAATAAAGCCAGTTTCAATAACTTATATTCTAAGCCGGTCAAAGACTGGATCTTTTTATGCATATGAATATTCCGGGCAAGGTCGTCACAGCCTTTAAAACAGCCGACTTTTACATTCGAGTCATTGCCGATAAATGAAAAAAATACATCCTGCTTGGGCAAAGACATTGCCCGTTTTCGGAATTCCTGCTGTTTGCGGCTATTCCAGATCTGAACAAAATCATGAGCATAAATATTTCCCACGGGGATGCGATGGGCTTTTAAGCAAAAATTCACATTGCCGTCAGCCCGGATTCTGGCAAACAGCCAACCCATATAACAAGGGATTTGATTTAAAATATCATTATCATATTGAGCGATTTTCGCCTCATAATTCTCCACCCGGCGCATAAACTGCTCAAACTGTAGGATTTTGATTTTATTTTTTAAATCCCCTGTTTCTAAACGCTGTTTGATTTTATAACAATCATTGATTACGCTTTTTTGCTGCTCATCATTGAGCGTCAGAGCATCCGTAGCATCGGGAATAGTATCAATAACCGTAAATTCCAAAGAATCACAGCCGGTTTCCAGGGCGAAATCAAGCATTTGATTTATTTCCTGATAATTCTGATTGGAAATCACATTATAAATATTTACCCACGGCTTTTGCTGTTTAAGCGAATTAAGCAGTTTAAGCGTACCTTTAAGCTGATAAAACATTGCCTCGGATTTATTGGGATGGGTCAGATGATAGGTTTTTGCTGTTCCGGCCCAGATACTGACCACCAGATTATCCACGCCAATATCAACCAATTGCTTTACCATATCCTCGCTGACTAAAGTAAAATTTGTATTAATATAACAGCGCAAACCCAGCGCCTTAGCATGTTCCAGAATTTTCATAATCTGCGGATGCATAAACGGCTCGCCGCCTCCGGCAAAATAGATTTCCCGGGTGCCCAGACGCTTAAGCTGATCAATGGTTTTTTTAACAACTTCCATAGGTAAAGTCTGTTGTTTAACCTGCTCAGTGATCTTTTTATCTTTTAATAAAGGCGAATTGCACCAGCAGCCGATGCAGTCATTATTACAATCATTGGTAAGGTCTATTTGCGCGCAAAACGGCCCCTTATAAGCCATATTACCGTCGATAACTCCGATAATATCCAGATAATAATCTTTCAGTTTTTTCAAATTAAGATTTTTGATGATTTTAGCGCAAACCGCGAGCAGCCCTTTATCGCTTAGCTGCTCTTTAATAAATTTTAAAGGCGCTTTTGTTTTATATTCCTGAATCGCCTGAGACTGTTTATTTTGCCTTAAAGTAATCTCCAAATCAAAATAATCATAAACTCCGGGCAAAAACCTGTCTATTTTTAATCTGCGCATCTGGACAATCCGTCCCTTGATCTTTTTATCCGTATTCTGGATCTGGGGATAAGTATTATCTTTGTACAGTCTAAGAGTTTTTAGCTCAATCTCCGGCAGAGCATTTTTGTATTTATTCTCACTGCCTGCCAAAAGCCGGGAACTATTGGGATTATATAATTCAATTTCTTCCCATTCCGTTATTTTTGGGAAAAAGCCTGTACCCAGGTTATCCTTCCACATCGTATATTTACTGTCCAGCAGCAGCCCGGCTTTGTATTCCATGATCTCCATATCCTGATCAATCCGCATCTGGCTGGACCATTTGATAATATCATTATCTTCAATAATGATCAGCCATTGCTGGCGTACCGGATGCTGATCCCATTTCAGCCAGACCTTAATCATATTCTCAGCGGTTTTTTCCAGTTTCCAATGCGCCAGAGAAGAATCAATCCAGCTTTGGCCGCAATGCATGGAAGTATTCAGGCCCACGTCTTTGCTGATTTCCTGATTTTTCCAAAACAGCCTTACCTTGCCTTCGCTAAAAGCAATTTTTGTATTTCCATTGGTAATTGTCTCTTCAATAAGCCAAAGTTTTCTGCTAAAATACTGCCTGACACGCAAAGGCAAAAACATCAGCCGCCTTAAAATAAATAAGCATATTTTAAAAAGCGCGGCCAGCAGCCCTTTGGTTTTATAATAAACTATTAATTTTTGCTTTAGGCTCCGCGGCTGAACCGGCAGCAGCTTTTTAATTTTCAGCTGACAGTGTTTTTCCCATTGCTTATACGCGTTATTTTTTGCCTGTTTAAGCTGTTTCGAGGACAAGTCCTGAGTGCGGATAACGCAGCTGTGATTTCCGTCAAAATTATCCCAGTTCTTATCCAGAATATAACCCTGCTTATCCATTTGCTCATAAAACCGGGTTCCGGGAAAAGGCGTGGCCAGAGAAAACTGCACGGAAGTCGGATTTAATTTTTTGGCATATTCAATAGTATCGCTGACTGTCTGGCTGGTTTCACCCGGCAGCCCAAAGGTAAAAGTCAAATGCGTCCTGATCCCTAAATATTTCGTGTACTTAACCATTTCCTCGACTTTTTTCAAATCACTGCCTTTATTAATATTATCCAGCAATTGCTGGGAGGAAGATTCCACGCCGTATTTGACGGAAAACAAGCCGGCTTTACGCATTCTTTCCAGCAGCGGCTCATCCATAAGCTCAGCTCTGGCCATAATCGCCCAAGGCACCTGGAGATTTCTTTTTTCCAGCTCATCGCAAAACGCGAAGATCCGCTGTTTGCCGATATTCCAGGTATCATCATCAAAATAAATTGATTTAAATCCCAGCTGTTTAACCAAATATTCCATTTCATCAACAACATCAACCACATCTCTGACGCGGTACGAACCGCCTTTATACATTACCTGCGGCCATAAACAAAAACTGCATTTAAACGGACAGCCGCGGCTGGCCCACATTGAGGCGCAAGGCACAGGAATATCCCCGGGAGCATCATTGTAGGACTTGAGCAGCAGTTTTTTTCGCCGCGGCCAGGGCAAAGAATCCAGATCCTTAATCAAAGGCCGAGGCGGATTTTTCATGGCTTGATTATTTTGTTTATAAATCAACCCTGAGACATCAGCTAAGCTGCTTTTATCCCTAAGTTTTTGGCAGAGCTCAAGTAAAGTAGCCTCATACTCGCCGTACATGAGATAATCAATAAAAGCGGTTTTTTCTAAAAATTCCGGATTTTCCAGCTGCGCTTCCGGGCCGCACAAGGCTATGGGCAGATGACCTTTATGCCGGATAAGCATTTTCAGGTCATGCGCCAAAGTAACAGTTGATGTTTCCGCTACCATTAACTGCGGCTTAAGCGCGATTATTTTCTGGAAAAACTCATTTTTCGAGAGTTTCTCGGCAATCGCGTCAATAATTTCCACTTCAAAACCGTTTTTTTCCAGCAAAGCAGCGGCATAAGCCAGATAAAACGGAAACGGCAGATAATTATTTTCCGTATGATCTTTTATATGCGGCCAGCGCGAACCGGCTCTGACTCCCCAGCGATTGCCTTTTTTCCAGGGTAAATTAACTAAAACAATCCTCATAAATAAAACCTCTCTTTTTCAAATTCTCTGCTGCTAAATAATAGTTTAAAGCTTTAATCTCTTTAGCTTTATTTTTTCTATCCCATTTTTATTATCGCTATTCTTCTTATCAATCATAAAAACTCTTCCAGATGATACAGGGAAAACTGATCCCAGACATCCCTAAGCACCTGATGCGTATCGCAATGCTGACAATCATCACCAAATAAAGGAGTGCCGTTTAGGAATTTTTCCTGTTTATGAGCACTAAGATATTTAGCTTGATACCGGAAGCGTTCATATGCTTCGGAGTTCCAGATTTCTTTAAATGATTTATCTTTTAAATACCCTACGGTTCTTAAATGACAGCAAAAGCTCACGTCTCCGGCAGCGGGAATAAGGCTGAAATTCCAGCCCAAAGCGCAGCCTTTTTCCAGAAAAACATCTTTGGACCATGACCCTGTATCCGGCTCGAGATTTTTTAACTGAAATTGGGTAGTATCAAGCAGCTCGATTTCTTTACCTTTAAGCATTTGTTTAATTTCAGGTAAAGCCTGCTTAATCGCCTCAATATCCTCTGGTTTTAGTTTTAAAGCCTGAATATTCTGATCAAGCCTGACCAGATAAAACCGGATCACATTTGCGCCAACGGCAATATCATTTTCCGCCATCTCCACCAGCTCATGGGCGTTCATTGTATGAATAACATGAGTCATAATCAAACGCGGCTTTTTTGCTTTGCTCTGTTTTTTATAATCAGATAAATATTTAAGATTTTCCAGGATCGTATCAAACGCTTTCTCATTCTGCTTGGTATTTATTTGGGCAAAGGTTTTTGCCAAACCAGCTGGCAGACTGCAGAAAATTTCGCTTACCCCATAATCAACCGCCTGTTTAGCCACTGTTTTATTCAAAAGAATGCCATTAGTAAAAAACGATACTTCAATTCCCTTTTCCCGGCCGTATTTAACCATATCAAAAAATCGCTCATGCAATAGCGGCTCGCCGTCTCCTTGAAAAATCATCAGGTCAGTGTAAAGTTCACTTAGATCATCAGCGATTTTTTTAAAGCCTTCAAAGCTGAGTTTCCGGTCAAGAAATTCCTGGGGATGTTTTATGCTCGGCGTATGCACCCAGCAATGCACGCAATTAGCATTACAGCGGTGATACGGATCAATAACCACGATCTGCGGTCCAATAAAAGCGTGTTCGCAGATCACGCCCAATAAACGCAATAACTGGCGTTCATTATCTGTTTCCACCTGAGTATAAACCGCAGTAATCAGATCAAACAGCTTATCATCAGCCAGAACAAATTCAATATTACCGATACGGCTGGCGATTTTTTTCAAGGCACCAAGATACTCAATAAAACTACGCCGCAATTTTTTTAAGGGGAAGATATTTAAAGTCAAAGACCTCAGGTCAATCGGTTCCCCGATTTCCTTAGCCGCAAATTGAAGAATTTCATTAAGTTTAAAGAAATTATATCTGGACACTCCGATTGTTATCAGAGGAGTTCTTCCCTGTTTTTTCAGCAAACGCAGATTGTTTATTTTTGTCTCAAACTCTTTTACTCCGCTAATCCGGTCATGGAGAATCGGGTTGTCCGCGTATATATAGCTTGATTGCGGCTCAAAACGCAATGGCTGGGCATCCCGCCTATAATCATCGATACAGCTATTGTCATCACTGAGATATATACCGCCTTTAAATTCACGAAATTCTTTGGCCGCGTATTTACTGGTCTGGCTGGTTTCAATTACCTGGGCCTGCAAAGCCCGGCCGCGGATAATCCGATCCGAATTCTGAATCAAAGAGATGTATTCCGGGTCAATGCAAAACATCACTGCCGGCAAACCATTATCCGCGTAAGTACCGAAAGTTTCTCCGTCCCGGTTAGCGATAATATCATGCCAGGACCCGAACTGTTCAGGAAAAACACCTTGCTCAAAAGAATTAAACCAGCGCTGATACGCGCCGCTTAGGATAATCCCGGTTTTGCGCTGCTTAATCTCCACTGCCTGTTTAAACTCAATGCGCGCGTGCCATTCAATAGTATGATCGTCTTTTAGCGTAACCATCCATTTCTCAACCGCGGGAAAAGGGCTAAAATCAATTACTATCTCCATCTTCCTATCTGATATCTTGGTTACATCCCAATTAATTTTTCCGGAATCATACCAATAGCCGTCGGAATACAGCGCTGTATGCAAACCAATATCCGTAGTTATTTCCCTGCTTTTCCAAAAAATCCTTAATCTGCCTTTATCCGGCAATAGCTTAATATTTTTATTTTCCAAACCGCTGCGCGTAATCATAGCCTGCATTTTCTGATTAAGCTGCTGTTCGATTAAATCAGGCTGGGGAATAAGCGTGATTTCCAGAGCAAAATTATTTTTTTCTTGCGAACCATTTACTTTCACTGCCTGGAGATAACGCGCCTGATTATTCCGGTCTGAATTCTGGACAAGCAGATAATCGCAGCTTTGCTCTTTAGCTCTGAGCATTATCCCGGGAATTTTCCCCTGGTTTTTCAAACCAACCGCGCCCTCAGGTTTATCTTTAATTACCCGCTGCCAATCAGCGAATTCTTGGCTGAAAATTCCGCTTTCATATCCGCCAAACCATTGTTCATATTCCGGGCTCAAGATTATTCCTGCTGCCTGATTTTCAATAAGCGTGTTTTTATCCAGAATATCCGTGGAAATTTTCCACTCAATCAGTTGCTGATTATTAAGCATTATCTGCCAGCACTGGCGGATGGCTAAAGGCCGCCAGTCAATTTCAATGTATAAAGACTGGGAATTGATCCGCTCAACCTGCCAAATACACTTACTGGAATCAAACCATTGTCCGGACACAAACAAAGCTGAATGCAGTCCAGCGCCTTTGCTCAACTGTTTATCCTGCCAAAACAACTGAATTGACTGGTCTTTAAGCTCAAGCTTTAGATCAGCTTCAATGATCTGTCTTGACCGCAGAGCCTGGCTGATGCTTTCCTGCTTTATTTTGCTGAACAAATCCCGATCCAAGCAAAACAGGATCTCTGATTTTAACAACCGGTATCTGGCCTTAGCCATGGCCTGGTCATAATAATCTCTTTCGATTCTTAAGGCCCGGCTGGAATTATTTTTCGGCGAGTTCTGAATTAACAACTGTCCGTGAAAAAGATTTTTAAAAACTATTCCCGCCAAGCCGCTCTCTGGTTCCAGGCCGAATACTTTGGCTTTGGGATCAGCGAGAAAAACCCCCTGCCAGACATTATTCATCTCCGGGAAAACCCCTTTTTCCGCTTCACTGAACCATTGCTCATAAGCATCCTTAAACATTATTCCGCTAAATGACTTTGTGATTGCTAATGGTTCTTTAACATCCAAATAAACCACCCAGCCAAAACCATTGTCAATTTTACTTATCTGCCAAAGCACTCTCAGCGGTAAATCCTCCCAATCAATGGTAATATGCAGAATATCTTGTTTTTCTTCCACCTGCCATATTCCGCTGCTTGTATCATGCCAAGTCCCATTAATTAAAAAAGCCGTATGCAGGCCCAGATCATTGCTGCTCTTTGTTTTCTGATAATAAACCTGGATTTGTTTATCAGCAATAACCAGCCTGGACATGGAATTAACAAATTTATGTTTATTCAGCTTGGCGATAATTTTTTTTAATATCAGCATAATAATTCTCCAACTTTTTCAGTCAATAGCTAATAGTCAATGGCTTATAGTTAATAGTTATGAATTACAAGTTATTAGTTTCTAGCTCTTAGCCTGCGGCCGTTTAATTCTTACCATTAGCTATGAGCTATAAGCTTTACTCTATTCGCTATCAAAATGACAACTAACCACTAAATGACAATTCCTCCGGCAATTATTTATCTGTTCAATATGCTTATCCATCTGTTCCGACAGACAAATCCGCTCCAGATTCTGCTTATTTTTTATATTATCGATTATTCCCAGCATCTGGCATTTTGACACATTTCCCGCAGGATCAATATTCAAAACATTGGCCTGAGCCAAATTACATCTATTGCTTTTAATAAAACTCACGGCATCAAAGAAATATTTTTTAAAAATTTTTAACTGGCCAATGCTGTCCGCGATTTTATAGCCCTGAGATTTAAACTCAATCAGCTGATTGATTATTCGCTCGATTTCCGGCTTATCGTTTGGCCAAAGGCTCTGATATTCATCAGACTGAAACCAATACTGATCAGCAGCTTCACTATAAGAAAAAGGCTGGGCTATGGCCTGAAAATTAATATACGCTAAGCGCTTGTCATTTTCCACCCACCGCGTCAGCTCAATTATATCCAAAAGATTAATCCCGCTGATCACAGTATTAATCCCGATACAAATATCCGGATTACTCTCAGCAATATTTTCAATTGCCTGTAGAACATGTTCCAATGCCCCGGGTTTGCCTCTGAGAAAATCATGAGTTTTTGGATTTAAACTATCCAGCGAAAAACAAATAAACTTTAAGCCAGAGGCAGCGATATTCGCTGCGATTTGTTTACTTACATAAAACCCATTGGAAATTAGCTGAATTTGAAGCCCTAAACCAATACCGTGTTTTATTAAATCAAATATACCAGCGCGCAGTAAAGGTTCCCCCGGTCCGGAAAAATTAACAATACACTTACCGCGGTCCACAAATTCACTGATTTGCTCTAAAACATTCTTCCATTGTTCGATGGAAAGAATATTATCCGCGGTTAAAGGACTATCCTGCCAAAATTTGCACATCTGGCATTGAAAATTGCACTCATAGGCAATGCCCAAATCGCAATATGTTAATTTTATATTATCTATTTTTTCCATTTTCTATTTTCTTTATGTTCTTGTGTCTTGTGGCCACGTCACGCCGTGGCCCTACTATTCGCTATACGCTGCTTTCAATCTTCTTCAAAAAAACAATTGATTAAAAAATGACAGTTTTTCTTACAAGCTTTTATATTCTGCCTGATTATTCCGGCTTTTTCCGAGTTCCAGATTATATTTATATCCTCCATCAGACGGATATCTCCGATCGGCTCAAAAGCAAAACAATGATAAATCAGTCCGATGGAACTGATATGTATTGCTTTATCCATATTACAGCTGGTTTTTTTCACAAAGCTATCTGGATCGGATAAATACTGTTTCATTGCCTTTAGCTGAGCAATACCGTTATTTATTTTATAGCCTTTAGCTTTTAATTCTATTAACTGATCAAACAATTCACTGACCCGCTGATTGTTTTTCGGCCATAAAAACCCGTATTTGCCCTTCCACCAGTGTTCTTCCGGCAAAGTATTATTCGGCTGCATCGGCACAGTCAAAGACACATCTTTGATTTTGGGATTATCATTTACCCATTGCACCAGCTCAATTATCCCAGAATAATTCTGTTCATAAATCACACTGATCAGGGCTATTTCAATATCCGGCGCGAAACAATGCAGATTATCAATCGCCCGCATCAGCTGCGCGTAAACTCCCTCCACTCCCCGCAAATAATCATGGGTCTGCCTGTCCATGCTATCCAATGATAGTTTTATAGTTTTTAAACCTGATGCTGCCAAACGTTCGGCAGTATTCTGATCAATTAAATATCCATTGGAGACTAAATTTGTGCGCAGTCCGGCTTTATCCGCTGCCGCGATCAGAGCGTAAATATCTTTATGCAGCAAAGCCTCTCCTCCGCCGAAATTCAGCACAAAATCCTTGCTCACTATTTTTTTTAACTGATTAAGTAAACTCGCATACTGGCTAAGCGTGGGGAAGCAATCAGCCGCGGTATTTTTAATAAAAATATCCGGCTGCCATTTATAGCACATCTTACATTTAAGCATGCACTGATCAGTAATCCCTAAAGAAGCGAATTCCGCTTTTTCGCTTATTCGCGCCTGTTTGATTTGTTCCGGGCTATTATTTAACATATTCTTCACTTTCGTTAAAGTTGCAGTTAACCAATGACTGACAGTTTTTTCGGCACAATTTTATCTCAGCGCGCGCCTGTTCTGCGCTCTGACTAAACCAGAGCTCACTGATCCTATTGCTTTTTATATTTCCGATTGCCTGTTTATCAAAGCATATATGCACGTCTCCGGTAGGCGTAATATTCAGTGCCCGCAGATCAAGATGACAATGATTTTGCTTTATAAAATCATTGGGCTGGGAAAAATATTTACTGAATACGGCAAACTGATCTTCCGGGTTTTCCAGCACAAAATCCGCGCGCAAATCAGAGCTGTTTTTAAGTTTTGCCAATTGGCACATTGTCTGCCGCACACAATCCTGATCATTGGGCCATAAAAAAGCGTATTCTGGTTTTTCATACCATTTATCATCAAACTCAGTATTGAACGGCTGGGTAATCGCCTGATAGCCTATGCCGTGAATGCGTTTATCTTTATTGGCCCAAAGCGCGACTTCCACCGCGTCTTTGATATTATAACCGGATATTGTGGTTGTAATATCAATAATTATCCGCGGCGCGTATTTAGCCAGGCTTGCTATAGCCGCCGCAACTTTGTCAAAACTGCCGGGCTTACCGCGGAGAAAATCATGCGTCTTGGGATTAGCTGAATCCAGAGATATGGTTATCTGGTTTAATCCGGCTTTGGCTAAATCCTCAGCCATCAGGTCATCGAGCAGATAAGCATTTGTTGCCAGCAAAGTCTCAAAACCCTGTTCACGCGCCCAGCTGATCAGTTCAATGGTTTCTTTTCTCAGCAAAGGCTCGCCTCCGGCAAAATTAATCCGCGGTTTTTTGGCCAGGCACATCTGCCCCAGATCAGTTATAAACGCTTTCCACTGGGTAATTGAAGGCTCCCGCGGATCTCTATATTCCACGGAATTATGCCATTTAAAGCACATCTTACAGCGCATAAAACAGCTCTCAAGTAAAGCAATACAGCAATATGTCGGTAATTTTTTGTTTTCATTCATGGAACTTTGTATCCTTGCAACTAGCTTATTCCTCGGTCTAGAATCAATTATTTCTGCTCATTCTCGCCTTACATCCTGTAAGGCTCCGAGGATAAATCTCTGATTTTGCCAGTCCTAACAAAATCAGGCTTTAAACCCGCAAAATAATTATTCTAGCCCTTTTTACTTTATCCTTTTTACTTTTTACTTCCATCTGTGTTCATCGATATTTTTTATTAGTGTTTATCACAAAAGCTTCTGCTTTTACTTTTCAAATTTACAGTTAAGCAGGAAATGACAATTTTCCCGGCAATTATTAATTTCTTTTCGCACTAAATCCGCTTTTACGCTCTGCCACATTTCCCGCACTGATTTTTCCCGCACATCTCCCAAGCATTGATGGCGGTAACACATAAACATATCTCCTACAGAGCTGATATGAATCGCGTGATCAATATTACAGCTGCTCTGCTTCACATAGGTATCAGGATCAAGCAAATAGGTTTTAAACGCCTGGATATGCTCAATGGGATTACTAATCTTATAGCCTTTTGTTTTCAGCTGAATAAGCTGATCTAAAACCGCTTCCGCCTGTTTATAATCCTTAGGCCATAGTTCATTAAACGCCGGGTCTTTCCACCACTGGGTTTGAAGTTCCGTATTATTTGGCTGCATCAGCACCATCAGATAAATCATATTGATTTTATTATTTTCCTGAACCCAGTTAACCAGATCAACCATTCCGCCCAGCGTGGGCTGCATAATAATCGAGCAAATACTGATCTGGATATTAGGCGCGTACGCGTGCACCAGATCAATCGCGTTCATAACCTTATCATAAACCCCGTCAACTCCGCGCAAATAATCATGGGTTTTTCTATTAAGACTGTCCAAAGAAATATTGATATAATCAAGCCCGCTGTCGCGCATCTTCTCAACCATTGGTTTATCCACAATGAAGGCATTGGTGGCAATATTGGTTTTAAACCCCAGTTCATGACAGAACTTAACCAGATCAAACAGCCATGGCACTGTAGTGATTTCTCCTCCCCCGAAATTAATAATAAAATCATTGGGCGCGATTTTACGCAAAGAAAGAGCGCTCTGTTTCCAGTCGTCAAGCCCCAGCTGTCTGCGATCATCTTTAATGTAAATATCCTGTTTCCACTTTTGACACATTCTGCAGCCCAGCATGCAATCATCGCAAATACTAAAGCAGCAAAATGTCAGTTTCGGGATCTGGCTGATATTTTCCTTTCTATTAGTAATATTATTCATTATTAATCTCCGTAATTGTTTTAACATTAATCATTCCTTATCCTTATTAACTTTAATCTTTATCTTAAATTCAATTTTCTTATCCTGAACAGTAATATTTTTAGTTTTGCTTAATATTACCCGGCTATTATGATTCTCATCCGTATCTTTAATAATATTATCCCAATCAACACTGCACCAAGCTTCCCAGCTAATTTCCGGCAATTTACTGTTTTCCGCGAAAACTTTCATCTTATTCTTAGACTCAGCGACCTGACGCCAAACATCCGGATTGCTCCGCGGCGCGAACATCCCGAATTTCCGGGGATGTTCAGATACCTGCCAATTAACAAATTCTTTGTTCAGCATTATTCCCACGGCTATATCTTCAATCAGCGCAGGATCCAACTCGAAATAAATCCGCCATAATATTTCATTATCATCACCGTATTCAATTTCCTGAGTATGAGCGATTAAACAGTCTGCTTTGAATTTCAGCCGGATCATATCAGCGGTTTTATCAAGCTGTAATAATAACTGGGATGAATCAAACCAGTAATCTTTTGTTTTCATGGCTGTATACAGGCATAAGCCGTTAGTCAGCTCTTTGCGGTCATAGAACAATCTTATTCTAGCCTGATCCAAGACAAGTTTAATTCTGCCTTTGTTCAGTTCCTTTAGCGGCAAAGTTTTTTTCTGAACACAATTATGGTTAAAATCATTAATTTTTTTCTCTTCCGAAGAAAGCAGAATATTTGCTTTAAATATTTCATGCTTACCGGGTTCAAGAACAAATGCCTGTTCCGCGAGCAAACGTTTAACTCCCAAAACAATAATCTCTTTGTTCGCTGGCTTAAATATCTGCAGCAGCCATTGCCCCATATCAGCTAAAGGAGCAAAAGCAATTTCCGCTGACTGTTCCGCGGCTAAATCAGTTTGTTTTAAAACAATATACCGGCTGCGGTTGTCGATAAGGTCTATGGCTTGAAATCCCTGGTCATGATCATTTAAAGCGATTACTCCCTTACCTAGTTCGCTCAGCCAATGCCGAAAAACTTTGGGTAAAAACATATTTATTGTCAGCGCGTATATTGCTGTTTGTTCTAAAACTTCCAGTTCCACGATCCAGGAAATATATCCCGCTTTTTCCTGTAAATACCAGTTCTGGACAAGGAGGGGATTATTATATGTAATTTTAATAAAAAGCGTATGCGGATCCTGTTTTTTAATCTGCCAGTGCCCCTGGAAAGAATCAAATTCATCATAAGCGCTGACGATTACTGCCAAACCGCAGTCAGCGCTGATCAGCTTATTTTGATAATAAAGTTCTGTTTTTTGCTGCTTGGCTGTTAATCGGCAAGTCTCTGAACAAACTATAGAAAAATCTTGTTCGCAGTATTCATCTATTCCCTTTTGCCAGGATTCCGGATCAACGATATCAAGTTCGGCGCTAAAAACCGGCTTCTGATCGTTTAATTCTCCGGGGTTTAATTTAGCCTGAAACTGCAGGTTCCTTGAACGATTTGAATACTGCAGCAAGGGAGTATAAGCAAACTCGCTTAAACTATTATGCTTAAACAGCACGGCGCAGCCGGCATCATCAGTACAGGCTCCCAGCAAACAGCTGTTTAATTCTGTAAGGTCAATAAGCTTGATTTCCTGCGCGTCATTGCTGAACCTATTTTTTTCATACGCATTAATCCACTGCCGGAATCGCGGATTTAGTATGATTCCCACTTTATATTCAAAAGCATCATTTAATTCAAGCGGGTCTAAATATACATTCCAAATAAGGCTATGCTGTTTTAATTCAATCCGCCAAGACTCTTTTACCTTGGGAAATTTTCTCTGAATGCTTACCAGCAGATAATTATCTTTTTTTTCAATTTTTTTGGCCACACCATGCGATTCATACCAGCGCTTATTTAAAAATATTCCGCTGCTAAACCCGGCTAAAGCCGCCGTAATCTCGGTCTGTCCGAAAAATAAACGAATCCTGTCTTGGCCGCAATCAATACGCAGCGAGTCATTGCCCAGGAGATTAGCGGAATTAAATTTATCTCTTTGCTTGGCAATAAACCGCTGTTTTTCCTCAGACTGTTCAATAACCATCATTCGGCAATTAATTGACGCGCTGTCCTGACTGCTGATCCGAATCCGCCGGGTACTTAGTTCCTGGCGGCAATTATACAGATCAATCCGGGCATTATCATCCGCCTCGGCAATAAAATGCTTATCCTGCCGCGCCTTACTGCTTAAGCCGACAAACCCGCATTTATTATGTTTTAAAATAACCTTTTCGTCAAACTCAATCGCGGGTAGAAAATCATTTTCCTGAGTTAATTCAAAATACGAATCATAATCATCAGTCAGATCAGCGTCGATCCAGATTAAGCTCTGGCTCTGTTCTAGGCTTTGCCCATTTTTCAGCGACATTTTAAGCAATAATTCCTTGCCGGTTAAAATTAAATTTAATCTTACCTGAATCTGTTGCGTAAAAAATTCAGAATCAACCGCGAATTCCGCCTCACTGATCTTTGTGATTTTCCATTTTCCCTCAAATATATTATAAACATGATTTTGCTGTTTAAATCCGCAAACCAGTCCAAAGCCTTTGCTTATTTGTTCTGTTCCGTTAAAAAGCTGAAAACTTTTTTCTTCCAGCTTAAGCGTTAAACTATCTTTGCTGATGCGGATTTTTTCCTGCTGCTGCCTGAGCTTTTGTTCCAGCTGTTTTTTATCCAGCAGCTGAATCAGGGTTTTACATACCGCGCTTTGTTTCTGGTCTAAGAAAACATGCGTTTGGATAATATTTGCCGCGAAACCTTCCTGGCGCTGGATCAAACCAAAACCGCGCTGCTGGTCGATATTAAAATTCGCCCAGACCGCGGGGATATCCGAATCAGCCGCGGACAATACCAGTAAAGCCTCCTTCTGGTCAGTACGATACAAATCCTGGCATTGCTCAGTGGTAAAATTTTCCGCGGCCCGCATAGGTTTTATTTTATCCGCGTCCAGATAATGTTTATATTGATCATTAAACATAAAGCCGAAAACCGCTCTTTCCGCTTTTTGATCAGCCGTCAGGTTAATACTGCCGATACATTCAAATTCTCGCTCATTCTCCAGTTTAACCTGGATTTGCGCGCTTATCCGATTAGCCCATTGCCCCTGGACAAGAAAAAAATCTTTTTCGGTTTTAATTACCTGCCAATTCGCCTCCCAGGACATCAGCCATTTATCCCAGAGTTTTAAGCTTAAATACCCGCCAAAATCAGCGGTTATCGGTTTTCCGTCCCAAAGCAAGACAAGCCTTCCGCTATTAAAAATAATGCTCAGTTTTTCCTGGTCAATGCAGGCAATAGCCTGTTTCTGCCCCACTGCCTGGACATAGCGGATAATTGATTTATGGATTGAGTCATCTTTTACTATCTGTCCGGTTTTCAGCAAAATACCCCGGGTGGCAATCCGGCTTAAAGAATCCAGATCATGGGAAACAATTACCACGGTCGCACCTTGTTTGTTCATTTCCATTATTCGCTTTAAACACTTAGCCTGAAACTCGGCATCGCCCACAGCCAGACTGTCATCAATCAGGAAAATATCCGGATTTACATGCACAGCCACGGAAAAGCCTAAACGCACGAGCATGCCCTGGGAATAAGTTTTTACCTGAGAGTCAATGAACTCATTTAGCCCGGAAAATTCAACGATTTCAGCAAACAGGGCGTGAGTCTGTTTTTTACTCAAACCATAAAGCGCGGCATCAAGATAGATATTTTCTCTTCCGGTTAATTCCGGATGAAATCCCGCGCCTAAATCAAGCAGTCCCGCTACTTTGCCTTTAACATATATTTGCCCGCTGGAGGGCACCGTGATTTGGCTGATAATCCTCAGAATTGTTGTTTTGCCTGAAGCGTTTTCTCCGATAATCCCCAGAATCTCGCCTTTTTGCACTGAGAAACTAATATCTTTTAATGCCAAGACCTCGCGCTTGTTCCGGGCTTTTTTAAAAAAAGACAGAAAATTGCTGACTAAGAATTGTTTCCCTGAATTAAAACAATACTTTTTGCTGATGTTTTTCAGTTCAATAACTTTTTCTGACATTATTTTTTCCTTAACCTGCTCATTTTAAGTAAAATCAGCGAAAAATTTCTTATTATTCCTAAATAAAACAATGCCCAATATCCCAAAGCCAAGGCTTATGCCCAGCATCCAGCCAAGGGCAAAAAAACCGGGAACTTTAGCATAAAGCAAAATATCCCGGTAAGCGTTTATATACAAGCTCAAGGGATTAAGGTAAAAAAATCCTCGGATATTTTCCGGAACCAAAGACAAAGGATAAAAAATCGGAGTAGCATAAAACCATACCAGCATAATCAGCTCAATAATATATTTCACATCCCGGTAAAAAGTATGCAAAGCCGCCACAGACAGGCAAAGCCCAACAATAAATACAGTCTGAAGAATGATTATCAGCGGCAGATAAACCCACGGCCAGCTGGGGAAAATTCTAAAATAAGCTAAAAACGCGAATAGGAGAAACTGGGAAATAAGAAAATTAAACAGATTCGCGCAAACAACGGAAAGCGGAATCACTTCATAAGGAAAATAAGCTTTTTTAATCAGACTGGCATTATCGACTATTGAAGTCGCGGCCGCGGTTAAAGAAAAATTCAGAAAAAACCAGGGCAAAAGCGCGCTCAGAAGAAATACCGGATAATTGGCAATCTGGATCTTCATAATAAAAGTAAACACCAGGCTGAAAACCAGCATTAAAAGCAAAGGATTGAGCAAAGACCATAGCCAGCCTAAGACCGCTGACTTATACTTTATTTTTATTTCTTTTTTAGTCAGGCTGATAATCAAATTGCGGTAAGCATAAATGCTTTTTATATAAGCGTAACTCATAGTTTATTTATCTCCTGAGCAATAACCTTTCCATCAATAATCACATCTTCCATTGACATGTATTTCCATTGCCCAAACCGTCCCACGGGAAAGATATTATTCGCTTTTAAAAAATCATTCAGCGCCTGCATGCTCAGACGATAATTATGATCATATACAACATAGGCATATTTAATATTATGCGCGTGGGAAACTAAAATAAGATCATCCTTGGTTAAAATCCCAGCGCTGATCAAATCATTTTGGATTATTTTATTTATATCTTTTTTGGGCAAAGGTTTATTTTCGGAATATGATACTTCCGCGTATAAAGAACTTTTATTCGCGGGAGCAACATTCTGCGAAAAATTCATCGGAAACCCCAGCCGAAAAAAAACAAACTTATCTTCCGGATAATAAATCCAGTGTTTATCACTTATCCGCGGCCGGTCAATGCCCAGATTAAGATTATATATTGAGATATATCTAAGCTGGGAAAACGCGGTTTTTACTTTTTCCGGCATCTTATTAACAATTAGTTTCTTTAATTCAATCATCGGCAAAGAACAAATAAGCTGCGTAAACTTTTCGGTTCGGCCATTATTAAATTTTACTGTTTTCTGCTCGAGATCTATTGCCTGCGTCTCATGTTCAGTATATATGTTTTTGACCTGGTTAGCAAAAGCTTTTGCCAGCTGATCAATTCCCCCGGTTTGCGGATACCAGAATTCACTATTATAACCCAAGGCTTTGGTTTTTAAAGTAAATGCTCCATCCAGGACTGTTTTTATTTTTACCTGAGGAACATAATTCACTGTCCAATCAGCTATAAGCTCTTGCGGCGGCACAGTCCAAAATTTATAGTTATAGGGATACATGAAATATTTTGTTATCCCCTTGCCAAACCTATCTAACATCCACTCGTAAAGATTTTGCTGGTCATTATCTTTTGTTTTCAATGAGGCTTTGAGCATTCCGAGAATGCATTTTTTTACTATTTGCAAAGGCAAGCCAAAAGTATTTGCCTGAAAAGGATATTTCGTATAGATATCATGAGAGTAAATCCAGGCATTACGCTTATGGCTAGATAATAAATCCGGCAAAAGTTTATTAATTAATTGTTTAACATAATTGGTTTTAAAATGCAGAAGATGCCCATCATAATCAAAAATAAAACCATTCACCAAATCAGTGCGGGCAAGACCGCCGACCTGGTCTTCTTTTTCAAATATCTTAACTTCATCCTGAATATGAAAAGCAGTGCTTAATCCAGCAAGCCCAGCACCTAAAATTATAATTTTCTTACTCATTCATTTATTTCCAATCGGCTTAATTTCATTCCGACTAAACACATAATGCTAATAACCAATAAAAACATAAATAAACCCAAAGTATTTGAACCGAGAAAAATCACTAATGCGCAGCAATTAGTGATAATCGCCAGGATGATCATTATCCGCAATATCGATCCCTTGGAAATTCCGATTTTAAGCATTCTGAATACAAAATGATCATTACTTTTCATAAAAATAGATTTTTTTTGCCTAAACCGCACAAAAATAACAAAAAGCATATCAAAAAGCGGTAAAGCCAGGATTACTAGAGGGATAACCAAACCGATTTCATGACCTGTGGGCGCGAAACTTAATGATATTGCCATTACTGCCAGGGAAAACCCCAAAAACTGACTGCCCGCATCACCCATAAATATCCGCGCCGGAGGCAGATTATATTTTAAAAAAGCAATTAAAACCGCACACTGAAGTCCGGCGATAAGGATAACAAAATGATTGTTTGTTAAAACCGCAAAAATCAAAAAAACAATCGTACTGATTAAAGCCACGCCCCCAGCCAGCCCATCAAGTATATCCAGCAGATTAAACGCGTTAATCAATAAAATAATCCAGAAAAAACTCAAAACTATATTAAAAAAAGTGTTCAGATAAACAATCTCTGTTCGCATCACAAAACCAATTAGCAGCATTGCCCCGAGGAATTGCCCTGCCAGTTTTTCCCTGGGATTCATTTCTTTAATATCATCATAAAAGCCAAGCAATGTGATAATCGCGGCTGCCAGCATAAACATACAGAATCCAAATAAGTCAATCGAGAAACAAGGAAAGCGGACAAACGCGAAACCAAGAATTAAAAACACACTGAACATGCCGATTCCGCCAAGATAAGGAACCTGTCTTGGATCTATTTTTTGCGGAGCAGGACCAGTAACAAAACCCTTAGCTTTCGCGAATTTTTCCAACAAGGGCAATAAAAAATAGCATAAGCCAAAAGCACTGATAAATAATAAACCAATAGTACTGGACATAATTTAAACCTTATATATTTTAATTCAGAACAGAGGTGACTCCCCACTATAATTTACAGACAATACAATTAATACAGGGCTAGATTAGCTTGCTTAGATAAAAACAGCCTGTGCTTTGCTGAAAATTGAAGCTAATTATTCGCAACACCTTGAAATTATAAATAGTTAGACTATTTTCGTGTAAAAATAATATAGCAAAAAACAGCTAAGTTGTCAAATGAATAGAATCTGTAAATCAGAAAGGAAAACAGGAGAAATAAAGGAATTTTAAAAGTCAGGAATTGCTATGGAAATATGGTTTATTCCGCGGACTCAACTTAAGACAAACATATAACTTATGACGACAGCTCTAATCCTTCGAGAAAATCATCAACAATTTTTTTATTCTGGTCATTTTTCCACCAGGAAAAGCTTATCCCTGATCTATATTTATCAGCATCCTGGTAAGTCCATTCCACTTTGCCGAAAACTCTTATTGGGCTAATAGTTTCATTTAGTAAAATATCTATACTTAGACGTGTGCCAACAGCCATTGTTTCTTTTGAATAAATTCCTGCGCCGAAAAGAGTAAAATCCCGCAAAAAGCATTCTGTTCCGTTCCAATAGCGAAACCATGCCTGCGGATCTAAGGGCCTAACCTGTACAGCTGATTTATCAGCTAATTTTCTTATATTCGCTCTCTGTTCCTTTGCGATAATATCCATATTTTTTTGCTCCAATTCAGCTTATTTCAGATTAATAGTTTCTTTAATTTATTTGCTCTTATTTAATCTATTTTTCAAACCCGCAGAGAATAAATCAAAACTATTTCCCATAGTTTTATAAAGCCTTTTTAAATATTTCATAAGTTTACACTAATGTTTAATTTTTTGCAAATTATTTTTTAAAAATGACAACCATTTTCACGTCACCGCGTCGTGGAACGGTTGCAGCCAAATGGATGAATTAAGTATTGTGTCCCTTTATTTACCTTTATTTAGGCAGGGAAATTGTAGCAGTATAGTCATTTTTGTAAAATTCAGGGTTTGTTGTTTGTGTGCCCATGCCCATTTCTATGGTAATCAATACTTCTATCTTGCTCGGCGCTCCGTCAGTTCGTGAATCCCAGTCAATGAATGGAGCTCCGGAGCTGTCAAAAAAAGTAAATTGTAAATCAGTGATATTTTCGGAAAATGGATCGCTTGATCCAGTATTAAAATTAAAATCAAAACCAACCGGATCTAAGGTTTTTCTACCGTCAGTAACATAAAATCTTTCTAATACATCATCATTTAATTCCGCGGTTCCCTGCCCATCCAGCCAGAATCCAACTTCACATAAATCGGATTTATCAGCTTCATTTGGATTTAAAGCAGCAATAAAATAAAGTTCATCGCCAATGCTATCTGTTCTCCATCCGCTGGGAGTGGTTTTATCAAATCCTAAACAATAAAAATTATTACCTTCTCTAATCACCGCGCTGGAAATCTCTCGAGTCATTCGATCTAAAACAACCCGCGCGATAGTCGTAGATTTTAAAATATTATCCGCCTTTTTCCAAGCACGCAAAGAAACATTAAAAACCGAATACAAAATCGCTATCAGTAAAGCAAGAATTCCGATAGAAACTAAAAGCTCAATCAGGGTAAATCCTTTTTTTAAAACCATTAAAATGTTCCCTCATAAACAACTCGAACAATATGCCGGGTATCTAAAACAGCGCTCTGCCATCCCAGGCCTTTAATATAATCACCCAGATCGCTAAACTGCAAAGAAATTTTACTATTTTCATCACACTGATAAATACACTCAAAATAAAGATTATGGTGTCCAACAACATCCCCATCTCTTCCATAATCTGAGACACGGCTATAGCGGTAAACAAGGCGGGTGCTTACATCTTCATTCAGCCAGTAACGAATATCCGCTCCGGTATAATTCATAAAATCATCTAATGTCGCGGCATAATTAAATTCATTATAAGTATATTCCAAGCCTATCTCCGTCCATTTATCCGGAGTTATAACCAAGCGGGTTTTACTAATATAATAATACGGATAAGGCGCCTGCGGATTAATATCAAGCCAGGTATAAAGATAATCGGGAAATTCAGGATACTCATTAGTTTTTTCTAATATTTCCTCTAAACTCAGCCATTGATTAAAATCATATTTAAATCCCGCTGATACTGTGCTTATATCCGGGCTTTTACCTTCAGCCGTGTCCGGACGATTGTGCGCGAGCATCAAAAACTTGTAAAGCATTTGTTCGCTTGCTTGATAAGCCACCTCGCCTCTTAAAACATTTTCCACAAATGAATCATCTGTGGCATTGCTGACATTGCGGAAATTAAGATAAACATCAGTGCCTTCAAATTTACCAAAATGAACATCGGCTGCTGAGACTTTTCTGTCTTTATCAATACTATTGCCAATCCGATAGTTTTCTTCATCATCGCCGCGGCGAAAAAATGCTATATGTCTGCCCCATTGCTGATCGTTTTTAGTGTAGTTATACGCTGCCAAGGGAGCTTCAAATTCCCGGCCCATTTGAGAGTATGAAAAACTGGAATCAATCGGCATTTCAAAAGGATCGATTTTACTTTTAAGCGCGACCGTATACGCGTCATCGTCGCTCTTTACTTCATAAGCTTCATTATTAGTATTATGTTCGGTTTTCGAAATCGCGGCTTCGGCTTTTATGGCGTGATACTCATTAATTTGATAAGAAGAATCAATGGCCATGGCCTGATCAAACGCGTCCTGACTATCATTATTAAACCCTACTCTTGAACTATAAATTGATCCCAGCATGAATTGATCAGAAAATTCTTTTTTAAACCTAAAGGCTAAAGGAATATTATTTACTTCAGTATAATCATCCCAAAGATCTAAAGGCGCTGCCATCATAAAATCCGTATAAATGCTGGCAATTTCCCCTTCAAACCGAAAAGCTCTGAGCAAAGTAAGCCAGTTGCCGGCGCTGTCTCTTAAAACTTCGTCAGCCTGCCAGGCTCCGCTTGTCCAGCCTTCGGCTGTATATAACCTGCCGGGTATCCATTTATACAGCCACGGACTTGCCTGCCAAAAAATATGATTATTGACTAATTTCAGCGGATCATCGGAATACATTGATATATTTTCTTCGGCATATAAAAATAAAATCATCCGGTATTCATCTTCTTTATAATCAAACCATAAAGCTTTTATTGGTTTTAACTCCATATCAACTTTTAATTCCGGAATGTCTATTCTATGCGTATCTGATCCATATGATCCAAAAACAGTTGTGGGCGGGGCAAAGCCGTTGGAGACTTTTGCTTCCGGCAAATTAAATGTATCTCCGGCCGCGGAACGCACTGTTTGCGGATATAGATTACCCGTATTAGACCAGTATTTTAACTGAAACTCTACTGGATCCGCGCCATCAACCGCTCCATACCAGCTAGGCAAAGTGATTTTTTGTGACTTACCGACAAAAGCCCAGGGGTCGATGGATATTTTTGTATACAGGGAAAGCTTATCATTTATCGGAGCATCAATGCTTAACTGCAATTGATTGTAGATGGAAGGGTCATAAGTATTATAACGGTTCTCGCCATAAACCCAACGCCAGGAACGCTCCCGCTGAAGATAATTAGCGTCTTTCCAAATTAAGTCCGAAGTATCGGATCCTAAATTAAACCGGAAACTCCCTTTTACTACCGGCTCATAAAGCAGTTCATCTTTCGCGTAGTCTTCCTGAGCCAGCGCGTAAACATCAGGATCATATAGGTCGGAATACTCCTGATCAATAACTTCACTGCTTTGATCTTGAGCAAAAGTAAATGGGCAAAAAAAGATATAGTTTAATCCTAAAAATAAAATTATGAATTTAAACAGATAAGCTGATAAGCCGCTACCGCTAAAAAAAAATCTCTTTAGCTTCTTTAACTTCTCAAGTAAAACATTTTGATTTCGCATATTTATCAACCGTCCTTGGCTAAACTACACTATTCATAGTTAATTTCCTAAAATATATTATACTCCTCTTTGGCAAAAATTGCAAAATTAGTGCCCGCGGCTGAGATTGAGCCGCTATCCGGCGTATACCAGCCATGTCCGGTATCAACAGCGCTATTACTGGCATAAGGCAAGCCTCCGCTGCCTTTGCTTAAACCAAAGGCTGAACGCACAAGCATCAGTTTTTCCAGCTCGCCCAGATAATAATCCGCTCTGCGCTCATATTTATCCGCCTTAGCCGGATCTGATTGCTGTTTATAAAAACTGCTGATCTGGCGAAAAGCGACAACCATTTGCGCTGTCCATTCTACTGAAATTGTTCCGCTTCTGCTGATGCTTGAAGGCGCGCAAAAATCAAAACCGCTTATGTTTATTTTTTTGCCTGAAATATTTTTAACATTTATAGTGGTCTTGCAATTTTCCTCCGCGCAGTCGATCAGATCATCAATTGTAACTCCCATATCTTCCAGTCCTTCCGGGCCAAAAGCCATAATGCTCAGGGCAATCGTATCAGTCGCGATCATCCGATCATCAGTACCGCGATTAAATCTTTTTAATGTTTTATTATAAGCGGTATCTTTAAGCCAGCCATGTATTTTCCGCGCGGCCAGAGCATAGCGCTGATCATGCTCGGTTTTAAATAGGGTTTTAAAAAATATATACGCGGCAATATTCTGCTCTGTACCGGCCCAACTAACCTGAGGCCCTCCCGGCAAAGATCCATCACTATTTTTGTTTTGCAAATCAAGCAGCCAATCAGCTATTTCATAAACCAGTTTGCTATAGGTATTTTTACCAGTAGCTTGTTCATAACGCATAATTGCCAGGCCTAAATAGATAACTGGTCCGGTGTGCACAATATATTCTGAAACATTGCCGGTAATTACATCATAGGCATTAGCAAACCCGCCTTGAACTTTTTTAGCGCGGTTATTAAAAAAATCAAAAATAAGTTCCGCCTTTTCAAACTGTTTAAAATTAATAAAATTAAACGCGCTCAGAGCCTGGTCATAAGTAAATCCGACATCGATTAAAGCATGATCATTATCATAACTTACAATAAGCCCGGTCTTACTGCTTTGCGAAGCAATAAGCCATTGCCGCATTAAATCCAGAGTCTTATCTTCTAAAACAACTCTTTTATCACTGATTTTCTCAAGCTTGGTCTCCAAAACAGCCTGGGTATCAGTGTATTTATTAAGCTTAGTCTGCATCTTTTGTTTTTCCGCGAATAAGTCAGCGAGCTGTTTTTTTAGCTTGCTTTGATCTACCAGCAATTTTTCAACTTCTTCAGTATTCTGCTCGCCGGCTTGCTGATTTTTAAGCGTCTCGATCTTTGCTAATTTTTCCTTCATCTGATTTTCCGCTTTTGAACTATTATTCAGCATATTGGCTAAAATAAACTTTTCCGCTTTAATTTTATCCAGTTCTTGGTTTACCATAAACTGTTCATCATTTAACTGTCCCAGATGCTGAACAAGTAAACTATTATCGCGGGTAAGCCGGATATTGTCATAAGCTAAAAACCCGCAAAATAAGACTAATAGCAAACCAGCCAAAGCAATCATCCGCGGAATAGCCAGCATAATCTTAGCAAAACGGATTATGCGTTTTTGTTCAACTTGATCAATCGCTTCATACGCTAATCCGAGCATATAACTTTGGGGATAGGGAGCGGCGGTTTTTTTTGACCAGGCAACACGCGCGATGGCTTTAATTGGGTTTTGGGTTAAGGGAATATTTAAAAATACTTGAAGTTTGTTTTTGTTGTTTTTCAGTAATTCAGTATGCTCCTGGCTTAAACTGTTTATTTCCACGCATACACCTGAAAAACTTACGTCCCGGGTAAACCCCTGCATTAAATCGCTGATCGGCTTATTTTGAGCATCAACTATTTTTAATTCAACCGGAAATATCTTATTGAGCCGAACGTATTTTCTTTGATCATTTATCATAGGCAAATAATATCGGGTATCAGTTGATTTAGGGTTTCAGGTTAAATGACTTAAGGTTTATTATTCGATCGCGAACGAAAACTTTTTGCTTATTTTTTTATCTTTAATCGTAATTAAAAGCTCCGCTTGATAATCGCCGGCCTGCTCAAATACATGGCTAAAACTTCTTTCCTGAGAAAGCACCAGCTCTTGGCCGTTGATATTCCAGCTCCACCGCATATCTTTTTCCTGAATGCTTGCTGGAAAAATATTAACGCTAAACTCAACTGGCTGACCTAGTTTAGCTTTCTTGCCAGCAGGCATATTGATAACTATATCATGCATCCAAACACTTCGGCAAACAGCATTCTCACTGCCCTCTGTTTTAGCGCTAAGACATAAAAGCTTCGGCAGCGCTGCAGCATATGTGGTGCTGAATTCAGTAACATTGCCCGGTAAATTATTTGAACCTTTATCCCAAAACCACTCAAAATTAAATGTTGGCTGAACTGTGCCCACGGAAAAATCCTGGGCCGTTGCCTGCCAATTTACAGTTTCTTCCAAAAACCCGTTCTGAGGTATGCTTTTTAAAGTCATTACGATATTAGAACCTTGCGCGCTAAACATCATATCCAGCGGATAAGCCACTTCATTTTTTATCGGAATTTCATTATCAATCTCTTGTTTACGCTCAGCTGCCTGGAGGGAAAAAGCCTTGGCTTTATTAATCAGGCGCGTGAATAATTCACCTGCCTTTTGCTTATCACCCTTCCATTGCGTAACTAAACCAGCCTGATAAGCGCAGAAATCAGCATAGTCAGAATCAGCAAATTCATTATTTACTTTTTCCAGATAATCTAATCCTTGGTCTATCTGTCCAAGATAAAAAAGATTCAAAATCCCCAAACGGGTATAGACTTCAGCTAAAAACTGACTTTGCGCGGAACTTTTAATAAACTGCTTATATTCTTCTTGGGCGCGTTTATAATCGCTGAGTGTTTCCAGATTAAGCCCTCTATCAAAAATTTCCGCTTCCGTAAAAACTTCTTGGCCAAAACTTTTTTCGGCTTTAGCGTATATTTGCTCAGCAAAGTCGGCGTCTAAGGCCGGGCAAAATCCATAATCGCGAAATTTATCACAGATATTCATCAAAACGATCTTGGCATCAAGTTTAGAATATCTTAGCAAAACAAAATCAATATAATGACCATAAACAACAATTGCCATATCAATTTGCCCGGCACTTAGATATCCATCCGCGATTTCCTGTAAACGCCGCGCGGAAGAAGCATCAGCATTATTGGCGATTAAATAATCTTTATACGCAACAAATAATTGATTAAGCTGGTGCTTTCTTCCTTCGGAAGCAATAATTTTAGCAACTTCCTGGAATTTTTTAATATCCCCGGTTTTTTCGGTATACGCGATAACATTATTGACAAAATTATCAAATACTTCCTGCGATGCTTGCTCATTCTCATCACGCAAGTATGCTTTTTGCGCCAAATACTGCAAATCAATCAACTCTCCAGTTATTGCCGCGCTGGCATATTTAGCTGCTGTCTGAATTATTTGTTCATCCAACTCATCCATATTGTCATAATAATCCTGCCAAAGCTCTTTTTTTTCCAGGTTATCAAGATACAAGGAATCAGCCAAAGCTAAATAGTATTCAATTAAAAAAATATCATCTGATTCTATGGCTTGGGTTTCAAGCTGATTAAAATATTCCCTCAGCCCGCTAAAATCTTCTTTGGAAACAAAATCAACAAAACGAGCTTTTATTTGATCAGCAGAAAAACCATCTTCGGCTAAACCCAGAGTTCCGCTTAGCATAAAACTTATTAGCATAAACATTACCCACACTAAATCCAATTTTTTGCGATTAAAAACGAAACTATTCATGCGCGATCACTTCCTTTGGTTTTGTCTGATTATTTTTACTTTATTTTTTGCCTGTTTCTTTGTCCTGTTCAGGTTCTTTATCCTGATATTCTTTATTCCAAAGCTTACGCAAAACATAATAAGCTTTCCTTGGGTTTCTTTTATTTAAACCATTGGCATCAAGCTCAGGATCTAAGCCCACAATCCCGAACCATTCTTCATTCATATTCTTGTCCGCTTTAGCGTCAAAATCATATGAACCCATGCCCCAAGCAGCGACATTATCATGAACCCACCAGCTGTTTCGATCGCTTTCCGAGCTTTTCCACCATTCATCATTCCATTCAAATACAACTCCGCCCAGACAATTACCCACTCCCTCGCCGCCATCCATGTTGTTTTGAATGTCAAGCCATTGACTTTTCAAAAATTTTGCCTGGTTTTTCTGATCTTCTTGTTTTTTCACCATATTATAGGCGTCACAGCCAAACTCGGTTAAAATAACCGGCCGGTCAAACTTACGTTTTACTTCTTTAAAAAAGTTGCCAAATACCTTACCGCGATAGACAATACATCCAAGCAAATCAATATCCGGACAATTTTCCGCTGCTATTTTCAGACCAACAGTCTCACCATTGCCTAAAGAGACCAGATGGATAGGATCAATTTCCTTTATTTTTTTAGCCAGTTCATTAACAAAGGAATAATATATTTTAGCCCGCGCGTCTCTTTTTTTGCCAAAACTATCCATTGCGTCGATTTCATCGCTTGACCAGGGATTTATTCTGCCGTCAAAACTATAATTATTTTCATTGCCTAAATTCCAGATTAGTATTCCAGGGGTATCTTTAAAATATTCTACTGTATTTAAGACTTTCTCCGTGATTTCTTTTCTAAACTCCGGATCAGCATAATTAGCAGGAGGATAATCCCAAAAACCAAGCGTATAGCCTAAAATAGTCCGAATCCCGTATATCTTATATAAGTCCTCAATCATTGTCCGACAAAATTCCAGCTCATCTCCGCTATGATAGAGTCTGATCGTATTCACACCCATTTCTTTCATTAATTTTCCATCAACTAACCAGGGTCGCTTCGGGTCGCAGACAAAATTATATAAAATTCCCTGCTGACCTATGGGCACTGGGGAATAACAAACCCCTTTTACAATAAACGGTTTTTTATCAACAATCAGCTGATAGTTATATTTTTGTTCATCTTCTCTGCTTTGTTTTTTAATTTTTATTTTCTTAATATAAACCTTACCCTTAGGCTCTTGTTTTAACAGACTGCATCCTGTGATTAATAAAAAAATTAATAATAACGTAATTTTACGAATTTCCATATTCATATTAAAAAAACCTTTCCCCTGATTTTAAAATTATTACCCAATACATCTCTTCACTCTTGCTTTGAAAAATCACCCATCTAAGCTAAATTACAATCTCATATAGCAAATAAGGGTAGGAACTAGAATCAGGCCCCTACCCTTACTTGTTGATATTTATCAATCTAATAATTATTTTTCGTAGCGGATATCATCCAGGTAGAAAACAGCTCCATCTGGATTAGAATCAGCATTAGATGCCCAGCAGAAACCGCCATTTATATAGGACAAATCAACATCTGTCAAATCAATAGTATATTGCAGCCAGTCAGCAGTAAGGTCAATCGGCCCAATTCCTACAGAATCAGAATCGCCATAAGTTCCTCCGATACCGCCCATTTTAAATTCCATGATGCGTTCATTACCAACTTTACCTTTTGCCCAGAATGTAATTTTTTTTGCTCCGCGCAGATCAAATCCGCCTTTTTTCTCACCCCAGTTGTTTGCCGGGTTCTGCCAAAATACTCCGGCCCAATTTGCCCCTTGTTTGCCTTTCGCGGTATAAATAAACTCTATACAGGTCTTTCCCTCATGAGGAGCTACAGCACAATTAAGATCCATTTTTACATCCCCGGAATCTCCCATCCAACCCGAAGGTATATAATGATTTACTCTATCGCCTCTATCTTTATATACATAGAAATTTCCGTCCTGAAAATCCCCGGCTTTACCCAACAGTACTTCATCCGCTGCTTCATCTTCCAAATCCTGCGCGGCAACTATCGGAGCACAAAGCATCAAGCTCACACATAAAATTGCCATAAACCAAACTAACTTTTTCATCCCTTCCTCCTTTAAATGAGCGCTTGACTTACGGAGCATTTTTGCGGCGTCAAGTCAACCAGCTCGAATTTAGTCCGAAATGTCTGCGGCCTAGCAGGCACTTTCGGAATCATTATTAATTCTAAGCCATTAAACTATTATTCATATTTTATATTATCCAGGTAAAAAACACAACCTTTTCGATTATGCGCCTTAGTCAGAGCAAAACTAAACCCAGCAAAAATATACTTCATATTTCTTTGCGAAACATCCACGGAATACTGTTTCCAATCGGGAGTTAATACCACTGGCCCAATCCCATGATTATCAGAGTCAGGATAATTCCCTTTTAAACCGCCTAATCTAAAAACAGCTATATGTTCACCTCCTTTTTCTCCTCTGGCCCAAAAAGTAAGCTTTTTTGCAAAGCGCAGGTCATAGCCACCCTTTTTCTGCCCCCAGTTACCCGGAGGATTAACCCAGTAAAGGCCAGCCCATCCAAAGTCTCCGGTTGCGTCATATTTTATCTTAACACAGGTATTGCCGGATTGAGGATTTTCCTTACACCCCTCATCAACCACAATCGCCTGTCCATCACCAATAGTCTGGGAAGGGAAAAAACTGTTTTCCTTTGCCTCTTTATCTGAATAAACTATTTGCTCAGTAATCGCCGATACTTGCGCTTCTGGGGCTGGTTCTTTGTCTAAGTCTTGCTGCGCAACGGCATAACTATTTATAGCAGCTATCAAACTGACCAATAATATCAGCAAGAAAATCTTTTTCATTTTTATCTTTTTCCTTAATTTGCCTGATTGCTAAACAATCTTATCCCTCAACCCAAATCTTTTGCAATTCAAAGTAAGCTTTTTTAAGCTGCCGCATAAACGGAGAATCTGTTCCATCGCCTTGGCTGGTAATCCCAAACCATTCTTCATAATACCATCCGTCGACAAACGGTCCGCCGCAATTAGGGGTAACATCCTGAATTATATCCGGAAATCCCGGAGGAGCTCCGGTCTTCCACCACTCATCAATAAATTCAAACACAACCCCTCCCAAAGCATTGCCAGCACCAAAACCCGCGCTGTTTTGCGCAATATCCTGCCAATTGTTAACCAGATAATCAGCCTGAAAGTTTTCAGCATATTCCCGGCTGTATCTATGCCCATAAGATGGACATCCATATTCTGTGACCATTGCCGGTTTATCAGCAACTTCCTTAATTGGCAGCCATAAATTAAAATAGCCAAAACCATGCTTGCCTCTATAGGCATTTACTCCTAGAATATCAATGTCCGGACAATTTCCCGCGAAAATATCGAGAAAATGGATATCGCCATTGCATAAAGCTACCGGATGATAGGGATCAACTTCTTTAATCTTTTTTGCTACTTCATTTACAAAATGATAATAAGCTTCTGGGTTTTTAGGTGAATTATTGGCTATCCCATAATTATTTTCATTGCCCAAAACCCACATCAGCACACACGGTTCATCCTTATAGTTATTAACCATCTTCATTACTGAATCAAGCATATTACTCTGATGTTCTGGATTAGAATAGTCAGTTCCCGGAACCCAAGAAGCCTTTGAACCAACCGCGTACATGCCCAGGAAATCACCAATAATAATCCGAATACCATAGTCCTTATATAAATCTACAAACAGCTGCTTGTTTTTTACAAAATCATGGTGGTAAACTCTTAACACATTTACTCCCATATCTTTCATAATCTGAAAATCACCAATAGCCGGCTCATCACCTTCCTGGATATTGTTCCTGTTCTTATCAATCCAAGCGTCATAAGGACCATCAATCTTATTATTTTGGTTCTCATCAGATAAAGACCAATCTTTTAATGTGCCGATATCCGGACTCTGTCCGATCTTAGTTGGCTGATAAGCCATGGCTTTGATTATAAACGGCTGACCGTCTACTTTCATCTGCCAATGACCATTTTCATATTTTGTCAAAGTAACATGCCCATAGACTTTTTGTTGTTTGACTTTCAGGCTGGACATATTTATTTTTTTATCCACTACCTGATTGGGCTCAACCTTAATTAATTTTCCAGGATTAATACTAAACACATCGTTTCTTAGATCTTCATCGTATCTATTTTCAATCGCGATCCTGGCATCAACCAGCTTAATTCCCAGTTCAGGATATTTTTTAGTTAAATACATGATTCGATCTAAAGCTGCCGGTCCGACATACCAGGGAGTTCCCCAGTAAGTAACACCCATGCTCTTGGGAAAATGTACTGCCGCGGCATAATAAGCTTTTATTGCCTGGCTAATATGCCCGGCATTTTCCAATATTTCCGCGGTATAAAACAGTTTTATTCCCTGATCCTCAGCAGCGGTTGCCCATTTATAAAATGCCGCCTGATAATCAAAAATATTTACAAATGACCAGTGGCTGCCCAGGAGTTTTTTCGCTTTATTAAACTCCTTGTATTGAGGATCCTTGGTTACATTGGTATTTGGGAATATGCCTTCGCCAACCGCGGCAGATAATCCTTTGGGATCTTTTAATTGGTATTTATATTTGGCTGTATTTAGATTCTTAAACTCTCCGTACTTTTCATAATCGATAATAATTTCCGGACCCTGATTCTCCAATTTAAAAGTCGGCTCAGGCAGCGCGAAAACATCGCTCAAATTATAAATAAAACTAAGAATTAAAAATGTAAAAACCAGTTTTTTAAACCGCAATTAAATCATCCCTTTCATATATCCGCCAAAATACTCAAAAAATCTTATCCGCTTAACAGCCGCGGCGTTCTTCCAGTATCCTGCGCACTTCCAGTGCTTTTTCTTCTGTTCCTTTAAAAGTAAAAATTGTTATCACCGCGATCAGTGAGGTTATCATCGGAACACTGATATCAAATACTCTTAAAAGCAATAATGTTTTAACTGTCTGCTGTCCGCCCAAATCAACCCTAAAGCCAGTCGCATTAAGCAGATGTCCTGACATGGCAAAAGCCAAAGCCATGCCCAGCTTTACCATCCACCAGTATATTGATCCAAACATGCCTTCTCTGCGTTCGCCGGTTTCCAATTCATCAACATCGCAAACATCAGCCATCATCGCTCCCATTAAGGTGAAAAGCCCGCCAAGACCAAAAGCAATAAACGGCGCGGGGATAAGCAGCATTTTCGGATGCCCCGGCTGATAGCAAAACCATTTCATCGCGTATCCAATAATCGATACAGATGTTGAGAAAATAAAAGCCTTTCTTTTTCCTATTTTTGTGGAAACCCAAGTAATAAAAGGAATTACACAAAAAGTAGAAATCGATGAAACCGTGCCGAATAAGCCCATATATGTAGCTCCGGCATCACTATTACCGCCAAAAACATAATAAATAATTACATATGAAGAAAACGCGGAAACCAGCATAAAACCATTAAAAACCAGGAATGTTGAAGTGCAAAGCTTAAGAAATGGCTTGGATTTAAGCGTAATCAGAAACCCTTTAAAAAACTTTACAATATTTTTACCCAGACCAGCAATAACTACTGTTTGTTTATGCTTGGCGTCTTTTATATTGCCAAATCTTTCTTTACAGAAAATCGCCGGCATTATCCCGGCAACCATAACAAATACTCCGACCATGATCGCTAATCCGCGCGCGCCTTCCACAGGATTAGCAAACCATTTATCATTTTCCATGATTTTCCAAAACCAGGGAGCAATAACCCAGGCAAATTGACCAATCCAGTTGCTAAAACCCATAACCCGAGTACGCTCATGATAATCCGGCGTCATTTCATATCCCAGGGCTACCCAAGGCGTAGCAAAAACAGTATAGGCAAGATAAAAAATTATCGATACAATCAGAAAATACCAAAAATAAAAATTTTCGCTTCGCCCGGAATGCAGCTGCCACATCATCGCAAAGATAATTCCTGAGGATATCGCGCCCCAAAAGATATATGGTTTGCGCCTGCCGAAACGCGATCTGGTATTATCAGAAATATATCCCATGATCGGATCAGTTAAGGCATCAGTAAGCCGCGGCAATGCCATGAGCGTCCCAACCACTGCCGGATTTATTCCCAGTCCGAGATTCAGCACAATCGCCATACAGCCAACAGCAGCTCCCAAAAGATTATTAACTAATCCCCCAATGCCGTACACTAATTTCTGCCCAATACTTACACGATCTTGGGGAGCGGTCTTCCAATCCTTGATCTCACTCATTTGAGCTCCTTCCCTATTTTTGTAATTAGCGGCGATCTTCGTCCTTGCTTTAATAAACTTTACGAATATTTTCAGCAATTTTTTTGGATCAAGCCCTGCTTAAGTAAATAAAAAAGCCCATATAAGTTTATATGGGCGTGACAATTTTATGATTAATTGACAAACTATTGAATATAAATTGTTTTTGCAAGTAACAATTAGACATATTTTTCCTTTGAAAACTTAATTTCGGGGAATTTCCTTCCTTATATAAATAGGTATTAATTGAACCCTTTTTATAACATAAATCAACTTTCATGTCAAGCTGAATAAACCTTGCGTATTTTTGTACTGATATTAAACCGTAAACAGTATGTTTTTTATTATCCTGCCCTAAACATTATCAAATCGCGCTTTCGATCCGCGGCGCGGTTTCAAAAGATCCATTGTCTTGTTGGCTTTTAAACGGGAAAACATTGAAAAAGCCTTCATGTTCTTTTGTTCCTAAAACAGACAAGATTTCATCGCTGATCATTTCCGTGTTTTTTCCGCTGATATAGATCACCCGGTTCTTCTGCACATCCACTCGGCCATTAACCATGTCCATCCCTTCGGGTATGGTGTATAAGTCCATATCCGCAATAACATCCAGATCAATCGGAATATTCAGTGACCTTTCCTCCGGGGTCCCGCTTAGTATGAACTGGAACAACCCCGGGGTGTCCTGCCAGAGCCGCGGGCCAATAGCGTAGATAACTCCCCGCCACATTTTTGAATCTTTAATGTCTTTTCTTTTTTCCAAAAGAAATTGTTCAATCATAGTGTAAAACCGGGGATCATTGGCAATGGTGTGGAGGAATTTCATAAAACTGGTATGGCTAAATTTTGCCTGAATTTCGCGGCGCAGCGTAATAGACTGAGCATCAGCCGCGTCCGCGGGCAGATCAATCGACATATTATCGATAAACAAAGTATCTTTCGTAAAATCCATTCTTTTCGCGAGAAAATCGCGGGAAAAATCAATCAAAGCTTCTAAATATTGTTTTTTAAATTTTTCCAGTTTTTTTATATTTCTTCTTACTTCCGGGTCAAATATTTTTTGAGGATCAACCTTATCCCAGTTTATCCCCTGAACAGCCTTTTCCAAAGACATTGGGCCTCTTTCCGTGATCACATCAAAATCCTTAAGCATAAAATAGCCCAGTGCCCGAATAACATCGCCGACAACAATGTTTTTATAACCTTTGCGGCTGCCGATTTTAAATGACGCCGGTATCCGCAGGGAACCGGCAGTCCCGCCGATAGTCAGGGAAACAAACTCTGCCTGCGGCTCAGGAATACTTAATTTTCGGATATTAGCCTGTATCGGCAAATATATTTTAAAGATGGCACAGGGTTGGGTCGTTTTTTTATACGGCGCAGCCGGTATTACCTCCCAGCGGCCGCCGCTAATATGCGTAATTTCGGAAAAAAGGGCTAAATTGCAGCAATACTTACTGTCTTTGCTAACCACATCCACTTTCGGCCGAATCGCGTAAATCTCGATCGCCAATTCCCGGTTTTGTTCGCGCACATCTATTTCCACTTCTTCGGCCCGGGAAAAAGCCGCGCTATTGAGAAATTCACTAAGCATAATCCGCAAACCAGACTTATAACTCAGCACTTCGCCTAATTCGCCGGTCTTATTTAAAAAATTAATCCGTAATTTGCCTGCTTCCGGCAAGCGGTGCCGGAAATCGGCAATGATCTCCTGGATCGCAGTCTTGACCTCAAAACTTTCCGTGGTCCGGTAAGAATAAGCCAGGATCTCCGTGATCTTACGCATTAAATCCGTTGTCCTGCTCTTCAAATCCTCGGCCGTAATCGTATGAATAATATTATTCAGAATATTGATCAGCCGGCCTTTTTCCACTGTATTGTTCAGCAGATACTCCCGCTTATCATCCTCCAATTGCTTAACAATCGCGGAAGCGTTGATCAAGTCACCCCTTTTCTCTAGCTGATCAATCGCCGTTAAGATATGGGTGAAAATATTAACCGCCATATCCTGCGTGATCGCTAACTCCTTTTGCAGATTTTCCCTGGTCTTACCGCTGGTAATCGCCCATTTAACCATAGAGTTATTTTCAGCGTTTTGTAAATACGACATCAAGGCCTTGACGATTAACAGCTTCTTCTTTAACGGATATTTGCCGATCATGAAATTGGCGATCATTAAGGGAGAAAACTCTTTGATTTTTCCTTCCTTAATGTCTGATTCGATTTGGCGTCCGGCTTCCCTTACTGTCTTGACCATATCGCGCAGCTCTTCTTGAATGACATGAACATCCGCTGCTGCCAGATGATGTTCCAATTGTTGACTGGAAATATTTTTAAAGGCCTCAATCAGATTAAAATCCGATGATAGATATTCAAGCTCAGATATCCGGTTATGAACTTCAAACACGTTTTGTCTTTTGGCCCGCAGAATTTTCAAAAAATCCGACAAACCAAATCCTTGCGTTCCGGCGCGATATTTGCGAATATAATTACTTATGTCCCTCAGCAGACGGCCGTAGGGCGCAACTACTATCTTACCTTTCGGATTATCTTTGAACCAGGAGCGGATAAGCCTTATTTCCTGATAAGCCTTTCTGCTCAGTTCATGCAAACTTTCTATATCGCGGTTTAACACCTCCAGCCGGCCGACAACCGGGATTTGCATTGTTAATTCAACCCATTGTTTTTTTTGTTCATCGATCAAAAGCTGTACGTCGGTATTACCGCCGCCCGCGGCGATCGAGCGCCGCAAGTTCCAAAGATCCGTATTTAAAGAGTGATCATGGGTAAACAATTCAAACATGTAATATATGGACCCCGGGGCAATATTTTCCCCGTCATATTTAACCCTTAATTCTAAAACATTATAAACCGGTTCCAGTAATTCTCCGGCCACATTTATTGATTCTGCCGTGATAAAAACCTGCTTAGCTCCGCTGCTGAGCGCGTTTTTAATGATCGTGTTCAAATACGCGCTGAATTCTTCACAAACAACGACTTCGCTTTTGCGCGGCATTTTGTTATCCCAAAAAATAGTGATCCCAGGGCGTTTTCTCTCGAATTCTTTTTTGCAATTACCGATCAATTCGTCAAGATCCTGCCGTTTAAATTTTAAGGCCCCGCTGGTTACCGTGCTGAGGATATCAAAATTATTGGTTGCTTCGCGGAAACGCGCTATCCCGGATTCAATGATACTGGTATATTTCGCGGCGTGAGAATTCTCTTTTAAATCCCCCCAATATTCTTCCAGCTTTTCAATATACCTGCCCATCTGCTCCTGTAATTCATAAACGTATTCGTCGGCGCTGATGCCTTTGGTGAAAATTTCATCTTCATTTACCGCTATTGTTTTCAAAATCTGAACCTCTATTTCCTGAAACAGCTTCAGCATCTCGAATATCACTTTTAATGATTCTGCCTCTTTGGAAGAAAGCTTATAGTCTGGAGAATCACTGATATGATCAATGCATTCCATAATACTGCGCGTGTTCATAGATTTTATTTCTTGTTTTTCTTTCTCCGGGATATCGGCATTGTTTAAAATACTCCGGGCAACGCGTACAAGAAAAGGAGCGAGAATATGCACGGGATTACGCATCCTGTCTTCGATCCCGCCGTTGATTTGAAGTTTACGGGCAAAATTAGTCCGGGTTTTCAATGCCTCGGCGCTTACTTCTTCAAAAACGTCTTTGCTTAAAATACTGATTAGTTCCGAAGCCACTGGGGAAGGATCGAAATTCTTTAAATCCTTAGCCAGCATATGGCGGATCTGAGTAACCGGATAACGCGCCAGCTCATTTAAAATTTCATGGGCTTTTTCTCCTATGTTTTTATTGGCATAATATAACATCATCTTCAAGGCATAGATTCTGTCCCAACTATTGCTTTCGTTATTCAAATAAGCGTATTTATACCCTTTTTCATTTTTTGTCCCCAGGCACTCCTTGCTCATCTCTTCTTTACCAATAACCACATCTTCAATATTTATTTCCGGCAAAGGCTCTCCAAAAGCGGTTGCATAAGCCGGCTTGTCCTCAAAAGCTGTATGCACGTAAAAAGTCGGCATAATTATCCCGGAAGTCAAAGGCATATTCTCAATTTGGATCCTGAATCCCACGCCGCGGATATCCTTGATCCGCGCAAGTTCCTCTGGCGTAATCAGCTCTTCCGGCCTCTTTTTCCGGCTCCAGATGGGATTGGGATTGCCGAAGGCGTAAACATCCACCACATTTATCCTGGCCTGGCTTTCGTCTACATAGCAAGAGGTTTTGGAAACATTCACCGGCTTGACATTGATAATGATCTTTTTTTGCCGGATTAATTCCAGAAATTCTCCAATTGACATCTCCGGGCCGTAAATATTACCGTAAAGAAAAAAATTGTCTTTAAACGTGACTGGCTTTAACGGCCAAAACCCGATTTTTTCCACGCTGCTGATATGCAGCGGATTAGAACTAGCTTGCAGCGCGAATGAATCCATAAACAATGCTAAATTCAAATTTAATTCAGGAGAAAGACAGTCTGTTTGTTTGCTGAATAGCAGCTCTGTGCCTCCTGCCCAGGCAATATCTAACAGTAAAAATAAATTTATCAGCAATAAGCCAATTATTTTTAATACATTATTTTTTCTCATTAAGCTCTTCTTTGATTAAATATTTATCATTAACTAAAATACTAAATCGCTTGTCCAACTAAAGCCAATCCTGAATTCAAATTAAGATCAGCTGGTTTGATCATGCCAAAGGTTAGGGATTGATCAACAATAACTTGCTTAGGACTTTGCGTGTAAATAAAATTTATAAATGAATCAAGCCATACATTAGCAACCACGCCTTTGGCATCCAGATAATCGCGAAGGCCTTTTTCAGTTTGGAATACTCGTTCGCCGTCAATTTTTACCCCTAGACTTAAGTTAAACAATGACTGCTTGAGTTTTTCTTTAGCATCTGGGTTAAGGTTGAACACAGCATGAGTTAATTGCTTCCAATATTCATCAGGAACAGCGTCAAGCCCTTGTTGGTCACCATACAAAGGCACAAGGTCACCTTTGGCACTGTAAATAATCAAGCGCCCTGACTCTAATGCCGCCATTTCAATAATCTGCTCCTGGCTAAGCTTGCTGGTATCCCAATCAGTTGTATAACTAATTCCGGTAACACCCATATCCTTCCACTCATCTTTAAACCGATTAAAAGTAGCCTTGGTTCTAAATTGCTGATAAGGAACCTGCATATAGGCAACCTTGATTTCATCTTTACCCAGATCTTTTTTGATCTGTTCAAGATAAGGCATTGCCAGCTTGAAATTTTCCGGAGTATTAGTTGAAGTGGTTTCAAGGTATAAGTCATCTGGAGCAATATCAATATCCAGCATCTTTGCCAAAGCATTCATAATCTGATAAATGATTTCTGATTCAGAAAGCGGAATGACTTTTTTATACTCTGACCTATCGGGCTGAGCATCCAGCACATCAAGATCAACCGGATTTTCCATGCCAGCCAGCTGTAACATTGTTAAATCATCTGTTGAGTTAATAACAATATCTTTGTTGATTCTAATATTAAAACCCATTTTCTGCGCTGATTTAAGCAAAGGCAAAGTCAATCTGCCATATCCGCCAGTAAGCAATATTTTCTTAATTTTCCCTGCTTTGTATAATCGAAGAGTTTCTTTAAATGTACCGATATCATCATTACCGCACAAAAGCAGAACATCAGCGTTTAATTCATTGAATGTGCTAGATTGTGCGTTAAGCAATGATTTGACAGATATAAGCGTTTCTGTTTGAGGTTGATAAACAGGTTTCGTAGAACTCATAGGTTTTTCTTCTTCAACTTTATCTATTGGTTTAACTGGATTTTTGTGTTCTTCTTCTTTTTTTTCATCTTTAGCTATAATTTTTTTTAATCTTTTTTCCACTTTGGCAAGCTCAGCTTTTTCTCGTTTTAAATCCTTGTCTATTGCTTCTTGTGGCCTACCCACATATCGCCAAGCTGGACCTAAATTTGCATCATATTCACCCCAACCATTCGGACCATAAATTGTTTCGCCTGATACATAAGCCCCATCGGGAACAGTACTGTAAACCTTTCTTTCCGGCTCTTCATTTTCAAGTGTTTTAAGTCTTTCTACAATTCTGTTTCTTTTACTCAGAAGTCTTCTATTGCGCGTAATTCTTCTGTGAATTAGTGTTACAGCAATCACAATAAATGGAACACCTAAATACCAAGCATCAGTTGACAACGCAGTCATAGGTAAAATTCCATCCCCTGCCCAGCTAAATTTAGAGCTTAAAGCAATGAGTGCGGGGGCAAGAAGAGCAGGGATAAATAGAGACTTTAAAGTGGAGTTTTTATGAAGCCCCTTTCCTTTCTTTGATGCTTTTTCAACTGCTTTAGGATCAGCTTTTTTTGAATCATTACTCCCGTATTCTTTAAACTTTTCAATCAATTCCCAATTGAAAGAGGATTTGCCCCTTGTATCAAGAATTCCTCCTAGTATTTCCTCAATGCCTTTTACTGCAGCAATCTCTTTTAAAATTCCATTTTTCAGCATAGGAATTTCTCTCTTTAGCCTATCTCTTAGCGAAAATTTCATTTCATTCTCACGAAAGAAAAAGCTTTTAATTATACTAGTTTCCTCTTCGTCAAGCTCTATCAAATTTTCTATTCGCGTTAATAGCATTACTCTTTCTTCAATACTCAAATTCTTGATGCGTTGCCTCACATCTAAAGAGGCAATAAAATAATTATGATTTTCTGCTAATAGCTGTTCATAAAAAACTCTCACGTCATACTCAAGATTAACATTCTCTGTTTCTTTCGATACTTTCGCAAATATTCTATCTACCTCTTCTCCTCCTAAAAACTTTAGCAATACCGCCGCTGTCATTTGATTCCGCCGGTTAGAATCTAAATCATACCATCTCCATTTATACCCTGAGACAAAAACTTCAATTAAATATTCTCTGATCTGCTTTTCCAATCCTTTTTCCTGGTATTCACGAATTATTTGCTTAGCAATACTGTTCACGCTTACTCCAAAACTCACATCATTCCGAAAAATTGCCTCATAAAATTTGGCTTTCTCATCTCCTAACCCCGCCAGAACTGATAATACCGCGTAATCCACTTGCCAATTACCATTATTCAGCATTCTTGTTTTTAGATGTTCCTCTGCTTTTTTATTACCTATTTTACCTAGAGCAAGAATACAATTAATTTGAACATTTGCAGAAGAATCAATCAAATCCGTGTATTTAGGCCAATGAGCAGAGATATAATTATTTAATAAAGGGTAATCGTTATAGTTATCTTTTTTTGTAGAAGCAAATATCAATTCCTCTACAGCTTTTTCACTTCTTAATTCTCCCAATGCCCACGCAACTGCCGCTCTTAATTTATTGGCCGGCAGGCGATCAATCTTAATAGGGTGGATGTATCCAAATTCTAGACCCGATTTACCGGTTATATTAACTATCTTAAATGCGTTTAATTGTTTTATTAGAGTGCTCTCTACATTTTTGTGTCTAAGTTTACTTAGCTTTAAAGCTGCTTGAACCCTGTTTTCTTCCGGCTCATTTTCATTTTCTAAAATAGCAGCCAATTGTTTAAAGCTTTTCATTTCCTTACTTGTTTTTAAGAACGCTTCAGCATCACTATCAATGCCCTGATAATCAATAGTAGCTTTACCTATATTTTCAATTTTATTAAAAGCACACCCTGTAAAACCTGATATAATAACAACTGCTGTTAAGAAAACGACCGCTCTTCTTAACGGTGAAGGGACCTTGGCGGTAAATAAAATTGAAAACGCTGCAGTAATGGCTATTATTGCTGTTATTATTGACAAGTTCACAATAACCATTCCCCCATTTACAAAAACAGAACCTCCAACCAATATAGCCCAAAAATATTTTGAGCTTGTAGTTTTCTTCACCCCTACCAGTATTGTATTTGCCAACTGGTCTGCAATCTTATTAAATTTCATTTTTGAATTACGCTGTGTTTTGGGAATTTTTTGATTAGCAGTTTTCTGAACAGCTGCCTTAGAAGTATTCATCTCATAAAGTCTGCTGAAACCCGCATTAAACATCTGCTGTGTGATTTGAACCGGAGCAGCAAGTGTATCGGAATTTTTTTGCAGATTAAGTTCTGTGCCCCCTGCCCAGGCGATATCAAGCATTAGAAATGAATTAATTAAAACTAAACATATTAACTTAAACCACAAACAATCAACTAATTTTTTCATAACTTTTCTCCTCGTTAAGAATTAAAGCTCTTTATAAAGATTACAGAAAATGCGATAAAGTATACCATGAGTTTTGGGATAATGCAAATGTGTAACGATTTGATAATAAACGGTTTAAGGAGTTATGAATTATAAGTTATGGGTTGGCGAGTTTGCCAGTTAGGAAAGCAGCGAGTAGTGTTTAGGACTTAGCGTAAAGTGATCCATAGTCAATAGCTAATAGAAAAATGGAAGATGGGAAAAACTAAAAAAGTTTATAAATAAAACCAGAACTCGTGAACGCGCTAACGCGCAAACTGGTTAACACTATTGGTTAACACTACTAATTTACATTTACCAATTTACCCAGATACTCTCCCACTAATTGATTATCTTTTACTTCTTCATACCCTTTGATTATTAATATTAAATCCCGAACAATCTGCCCATTAGCCATAATGTAAATTATTCTGTTACCAGTTCAAACCTAGTCCCACTTTCCATAGCGTTATTAATTCTGGTAAGAGCCTTATCTAGACTGAAATTATCCCGCTCATTGAGCGACAAAACATCAAATAGCTCTGCTTCAATGCGTGAATTCATATCTTTTATTTCTTCATCTGATCTGCCAAGATTTTTTCTGTATTTAACTAAATCTGTATCGGCATCATCCTCCTGAAGTTTCTTTTTAAACAGCGTCATTACTTCTTTATCTGCTAAATCAAACTTATTGCGAAGAATAAAGTCAATATCGTAGAAATCGCGCGGAGCTATAATTTGACGTGTCGCGCCTGCGCGTAACTTTTCTGAAACAATCTCTTTTAGTGACATACACTGAATCTCGCCACTAGCAAACAATGGCTCATCAGTAAAAGAGTGTTTGAATTTATGCTGTACCGCTCTTTTTTCAGTGTCTAAAATAGGGTTAAATTTCAAACCTACTTCAAATTTAATTGTCTGCTCAGAAAGTGTTGTAACAGAATCATATACGATATGGTACACATACTGCTTTGATTCATTTCTCCCGGGATTACCGGCATCATCAATCCTCATGCTAAATTGCTTCACAAACCTCTCAATACCATTCTTAACCGGCTGGATGCATTTACGCCTCTCACCTCGTGTAGCTTGATACCGCGGAAGCATCATACTAAAATCAAGATCTTCACTCAAACGATAATATGAATAATATATCTTATTGAGACAGGTTCCTCCTTTAAAAATAAGATTACCTGACAATTCATGTATACGAGAAAGCAGTAATGTTAAATAATAATCTTTTTCTATCAGCGGCGCATAAAATCCCGTTAATGACGCGATACGATCAATAAGAATAAAAAATTGTTCTTTATCTTCGTGTATCATTAATAATAATTCTCCATTTTTTATTTAACGTACCTTTTCTTGATTCTGACAATGAGGCAATCGACGTTTCTTTGACACTTTTTACAAGTGATCTCAATAATAGATCACTAATTCCACATTTTTCCAATATGTACCCCATATACTTACGAGTCTTTATATTGGGAAACCGAGTCGCATAGTCAATAAGCGTTTTTATGTCACATTTTTTTTCTGTTACAAACCTCTCTACTATCTGGCCTGCGGCAAAAAAACCGCCTACCGGCTTATTAAAATAAATAAGATCAACCAATGTTTTTTCTTTTGAACTAATGCAAACATTAACGCCTCTTATAATTTTTTTTTTCAATCCCATACATTTGAGCCCGAGACACATTTATAAACTTAAACAGAATTCCCGCAATCTTTTTTTCCTTGCTCAAGCTCGTATTAAGAACATACACTTTCTGGAATTGCTGATCTGTAAAGCTGTAATAGTTAAACATTGTAGAATATCCAATATAGTAATCCCCCTTAGGAAAATAAATTGATGGTATTATAAACTCACTAATACGGCGTCCTGTAGGAACTGATTCAAGAGGAACAAATATATATATGCCGCTTTTAATAGGAATTAAAATATTTTTTGTTTTTAACCTGAATACAAGTTGTCTTCTATAAGAAAAATCAGCAGGCAAAAAAGCATCCAACTCTTTTGCTGTTACGATCTCTTTTTTTTCATAGACAAGCCGCGCGATAAGTTCTGTCTCTGTTTGACTAAGCGAACTAAATGTTTTTTTATTTGGCATATGTACCCCCACAGTTACATTGAACTAACGATAATACATTAATATAGTAACATATAAGACTTATAAGTCAATGGAAAACTGTATTACATGGAAAACTGTATTATTAAAGCCGCAAAAAAATGCTCATACTATAATTCTTTATATTAATTACCTCTACTACATTATTAATATTCAATCCTAAACAATCTGCTCAAAATAAAAAGCACACAAGAGCAGCGTATAGCGAAAAGGAATGTTCATTAGTTAAAAGTTTATAAAGTGAAAGGCGGAAAGCGTAAACTACTTAGCTGATGGCTCTTGGGAAAAACAGGAAAAACAGATAGAGTAAAAGTTTGTAAAGTTCTCGAGTTTAGCGATTGGCGGGTCACAAGAAAAGTCACCAGGACACAAAAAAAATAGTATTGAGCATTGCGTAAAACCGAAGGATGAGAGACGATCGCTGCGCTAGGACGACGGACGGAAAAGCAGGAAGCATAAAAAACATGCTGGCTCATGGCTAATAGCTGATAGCTAATGGTCAATGGTAAAAAAATAAAGAAAATAGTATTGCGTATCGCGTATTGAGTATAGCGTAAAGCAAAAAGAGCTTAGCGGATATCCCTTCGACTTCGCTCAGTGTAAAGATTACAAGCAAAAAAAGCATGAAGCTTATTGCTAGCTTCATGCTTTAAAGTATTTTATACTAAATATTATAACTAATTTATATTTAATAATTTACCCAGATATTCATTAACCAACTGTTTATCCTGGTCGTCTTTCCACCAGGAAAAACTAACTCCGGTTCGATACATTCCAGCATCTTCGGTTATCCACTCCACCTTACCGAAAACCCGGATTGTACTAATATCCTTGCTCAGGCGCAAGTCAATGCTTAACGGCGTGCCAATCGGTATTCTTTCATTGGAAACCACTCCCGCGCCAACCATGCTGATATCGCGCATGGAATATTCTGCGCTGTTCCAAAACCTGAACCATACCTGAGGGTCAAGCGGGCGAAGACTTATTGAACTGTTCTTAGCTTCCTTGCGTGCGCTATTGCGTCTATCCTTATCCATTGTGATTACTCCTTTATCAGCCTATGGCTGATAGCTTATGGCTAATGGCTCATAGCTTATAGTTTTTTACTATTGACTATTAGCTATTGACTATCGACCTGGTGTCCGTGACCTTGTTTCTGCTTTTAAATCGCATTATTAACAAGCTCTCTGGTATCTTCCGGTGATAACTTCTTATCGACACCAGGGATTGCAGCATCCAAAGCATCTACAGTTGCCGGATCAGCCTCAGGCTTAATTATCATTTCTGGGGTTAAGTCAATTATCTCTTCCCCTTCTTTAGCATCAGGCTTACCGTCTTTTACCATATCAGTAGGCTCAGTTACTTCTTCCTCTGAAGCCTGGATTTCTGCCGGTGCCGGAGAGATAGCTTCATCGTTTATTGATGATGTTTCATTTTTAAGAGTATAAGTTAACAATTCTGCCTTGGCTAAAATACCTGTTAAAGTGCGGATTGCCTTTTCAATGCCTTGTTGTTCCCAATATTGTGTTAACCTGTAAGAATCTTCACGGAATTTTTCGATTTGTTTACCTGCATACTCCATAATATCCTGAGGAGTATTTAGTTTTTTTCTATCTCCCCCATCAAAAATAATATGCATACTATCATAGTATCCAATTCTGTCTGATAACTCACCCCACATAAAATATATTTCTTGGTTAAGCGCTTCTATTTTCTGCTCCAGACTTTGCTCGGGCTTTGTTTCCTCAGAAGAAACCTCAGCAGCTTGTTCTGTAGCATCAGCTGGCTCCACATTTTGATCTGCGCTTACTGCGGAATCTGTTTCATCTGTATTATAACTTGTATCAGTTACCGCAGCAGGCAGATTATTTCCACCATTTTGATCCTGCGGACCATTAGGTGGCTTACTATCAGTAGATGATTGACCTTGGCTAGCAGCAGCTTCTTGGGCTTTAGCCTGCTCAGCTTTCTCTTTATCCTCTTGTTGTTTTCTAATCTTAGTATCTTCCGCTTCACCAAGTTTCTTAATTTCAGTCTGTATGGCGATACCTAATTTATTATCCACGTCTTTTTTAATCTGCACAGAATTACGCTTTGCAGCAAACATCATATCTTTTGCTGCCTGATCATCTCCTGCCAAATCCTTATAGCTTTCTTTAACTTCGTCCGGCATAATTGCCCACAAAGAATCTTTAAGCAGTTTTTCATTACTTTCCTTGCTTATTAAATTATACATTTGCAATGCCGTTTCGCTATTTTTGCTGATCAGCTCCTGGGCGATCTTGGCTGGTTTTGCGCCTTCTCTGTATTCTTCAATCTGCGCTCCATCTACATTCTCAAAGGTCAGGATTTCATCCTCTGCCTCTACCTGCATCCAGAAAACTATTTTATTAAATAAATAAAGTTTTGCCTGATCTTTATTAAATGCTTGCACAAAACCATTTGGAATCATATCCTGAGCAGTCATCAAAGCCAGCAGATCTTCAACTACTTTTTCTTTCGCATCCAAAGCATCATTCCGCGCGCCTCTTATACCTGTTCTATTCTGTGCAATAAAATCATTTACCGCACTAGTGATAAGAAATTTTCCGTCATAGACTTTACCAAATTGACCAAGATAAACATTTTCAAAATATTCTTGCATGAGTTTTAAGAGCGATGCTTTTGGATTTTCCTCCTTATTCAAAACATACTTAATATAAGGATCTACGCCAACAGCATTCCAGATCAAATCAATATTATCCGGCACCTGCATAGCCAGAATTAATGATTCCATGTTATTTAAAACTAATGCAGGGATATTATCCTGTTTAATATCATTAATCAGATATTTCATGAGCTGATTCGCAATAATCTCTTTCTGATTGTCTTGATATTTCTCTATTATAGTATTCTGTTTACTTGAGATTGCCTGCTTTAAATTAGTTATTTCATCTTCAATCGCTTTTTGACGCGAAGCATCTTCTGTTATTTTAAGCTCTTTCTCAAGAGCGCTGAGAAGCTTCATTCTCTGGTCAATTTCTTTATTTTCATTTGCTCCGGTAGTCAATACTATCATCTGAAAAACAATACGCTCAAGATCATCTCCAGCTTCATTCCATATAACCGCATACAGGTTTTCTCTTAATTTGCTAAGCGCTGTTTTGTATTTCTTCTCTATTTCTTTTTTCTCTTCATCGCTGCCTGCGGCTTTTAACTGCTTATTGAATGCCTCGTTTAATGTAATCTCCCGCGGGATCAGTTCCTTTAACACGTTTTTGTATTTAAATACGATCATAGGCATATCAAAATCAACCACCCTTTGATATTGACTCTTTATTGTTTCATCAGTTTTTTTATTTAATTGTTCAAGCAGGTACTTGTTTATTTCCTGTTCATCAAAATTATTAGCCATAAGCAGAAAATATACAGCTTCCTGAGGTAATTGCTGCCAAAGAGCTTTAATTGATTCCGCTTGATTAGCGATATATTCATCCTGAGATATTTTTGACCCGTCCTTATTCATGTATTGAACGCGGTTATCGATCTCTTTTTGTGTGAATGCCGATAGTTTTTCCGGTAAAACAATGTTTTCAAAAGCAAATTTATAATTATTAACAAACTGCGCATCAGCAGTAAACAGCTCTGCGAATAAGGCTTCTGCTGCCTGTTCTTGATCTATTTGATAATCATTTGACCAGAGTTTCTTTTGATCCGCGTCTAATTTGTTCCATATCTCTGTCTTTAATTTATTTTTAAGCTCTACATCTTTTTGTTTATCCGCTATATATTTACCAATATCGCTTTTAATTCCTTGATATTTCGCATCTAAAAATATCTTGCCCAGAATATCAATCTTAGACATTTGTTTCGCGGCAATCAGCGCATCTGCAGCTGCTTTTTCCAAACTAAATTTCTCTGTTGTTTCCTTCTGGATTTGAGCACTTTTCGCATCAAATTCTTGCGCTTTATTTATTTTCCCTTCTAACTCCGCATTCCGCAAATCCTTAGATCTCTGGAAGAAATAGCTCGGACGCGGACTATAGCGCTGAATAATTCCTTCAAAAACCAAAAAGCCCAAGAGTAGACCTAATCCCGCTATAAAATTCGGCGCGAATATAAGAATAGCCAGAAACTCAATAATATAACGCGCCGGCCGCACCCCGGCATCCTGGGCTTTTTCCCATTTTGCTTCATCATATTCTTGAGCGCTATACTTGGGAGTCATCATCAAGCGCAATGCCGGATATAAAATTGCCAGTGTCCACAAAGGCGCCGCGAACACGATAAAAGAAGCAAAATAAGAACTGGCCACTAAGGTGGCTACGAATGCTAAACCAAAAATAATATACGGCGCCGCAAAATAATTTCTGTCAAAAAATTGGCCATCTTTAAATAGCGGGACCCCGTGGGCTTTAAGCCAAGCTTGCTTACCGCGCCACATCGGACGGATATAAAGATTTTTAATTCCGTTGAATATTCCGGAGAAGAATGCCTGATCCCACATGCTTTGATCGCGCTCTGACTTCCAGGCATCGCGCAAGGATTGAAATTTTGTCTTGCCTCTAGACTTCCACAAAGTACTGAACACACTGCCAGCACCTTTTAAAATTCCGGATTCAACTACATAGGTAAGAATATAAGGCCCAAATAACCAGCCAATCAGCGCGAAGAAATAAAGGAACCAGGTGGAAATAAGCATAGTGGTTACCGGAACAATAAGCATTGTAATCGGCAGGAGTATGGCCGCGATCTTTGCCGGCCAGGTCGCCAGGCTCTGACGGTAATATTTATTAAAATCCTCGTTCATTGTCTTAAGCCGTACTTCTTTTTCTGTGTAAAGAAATACTGGTCTGGCATTAACCCCTTCGGCAATTCCCTGAACCACATAATGAGGAATAAGTATATTAAAGAAAATAAAATTCTTCGCGATCCCGGACAGAGTTACCCATATCCCTTTAGCATAACTGCCTTCGGATGCAACGTGTGCCCAGTAGGCAGGAAGATTAATCGCTTCAGCAAAGACAAAGCCGACAAATACCCAGAAATAAGGGAAGACTAAGGCTAGGAACGGATTGACTGGAGCCAAAAGCCCGGTAAGAATAAGCCCGATGGCTGTAAAGGCAACCACGCATAGAATAACCAGTGGTTTTTTCCAATAATGCCAAGCAGAAATAACTGTTCCCCATTTTTCATTCCAAGGGATTATATTACTGCTGATAAAACGCTTAAACTGGCGCCTCATAAGAAACTCCACACTGCCGGCAGCCCATTTTGCCAGAGGAACTAATAAATCACTGAGAGACGGCGGCATACGCCATTGGAGTTTCATATATTCCACATGTCTGGTAACCATGCCGAAAAGCATAAATAGCAAAGCGCTGATCAGATCTTCAGATACATAATCATCCTGCAGCCCTTCGTATTTATACATAAAATCTCTTCGATAAACACCCTTACCATAATAACCCAGAGTATCCACAGTTTCCTTAATCCGCATTACCGAACTCTGCCATGCCTTTTCCGCGAGTGCCAGGGCGCGTCCGATTGAATTAAGCTTTTCCACAAAAATCGTAACTGTAGTCAAAACAATCCCTAATTTGGGATTACGGTTGAATTCTGTTAAGACACGGAACATATTCGGCGTTTCTTCATAATTAATTTCAAGATGCGTATCCATACCCCAAACAATCTCACCGCGCACATAAGGCTGGGCAACAGCAGCGTCACCATATTTGGAAAAACGGATCTGATCGCCCTCAAAATCACGAATCTGCCCCTTTGGATCTCCTTTAGCAAGCATATGCGTATATTCACCATTATAGCGCTTAAAATCAAGCAGGAGTTTTCTTACCTGCGCATCACTTATATTCAGACTCTTAATATCCTCTTCGCTCATGGTATCAAAATTAATATTCAGGAATTGATCGATTGCCGGGCCTTTACTTTTTACCAGATTATCTGTGGCAAAAAACTGGAACTTCAAGGTTACCAAACGCTGATATTCTTTGGCGGTTTGCAGATAATAAGACAGTTCATCAGCTGTTATCTGTGCTGCCTGAACAAACAGTTCTTTTTGCCGAGTATCAAGCGCCTTACCTTGCGCATACATCTGGCTTACAGCTGCCAGCTCTTTGGCTAATAAATCCGTGGAATCAGATTCAAAACCCAGAATTCTAAATCTATTTAATATAACATCCAGCTGTGCTTTTGTTTGCTGATAACGATTATTTTGATAAAAATGCTCCACATACTCACGGTAGCGCTGGCGCATATAATGCTGCGACTGGACCCAGCGCCAGGTTGTCGGCATGCGGTAATTTACCCAATCCTCGATCATGTGAATAATTCCGTCAAATACTTCTATTCCCTGAGGCTGGGTTAGTTTTGCGCGAAGCTGCGCGATCTTTACATCTAAAGCTGCTTTTTCTCTAGAGCCCGGCATTGTTGAAAATAATACTACTAATTCTTCCAGCGCAGCCTGATCAGCTGCATTGAGTTTGCCTTTTTCTCTGGTCCAATACTTCTGCAATAGAGCTATTTGGTTTTCATATTCATCTCTAAACCGTTGCGTCAGATGGTGGAATTTTGACGCCTTTTCCCCTTTTTCTATTCGAATAACCTCATCAAGAAAATAATAGTACTTTTCTCCTCCTCCGGCTAAAATAAAGATACTGAATACCGGCAGTTTTTCAAAGCCTTCAATGCCAGGCTGGAATCTAAAATAACCAGACATAAACCTGAGCAAACGCTGATTAGCCTCTTGATTTTTCGGCCTAGACAACTTCATCCGGTCTAACTTTGCTTTTACTGCTTCAGCATCAGTCATCTCATTCGCCGTGAACAGATAATCATTTCGTTCCTGCTCACTGATCTTTGCCTGTTCAAGCAGATGATTAATCGCGTCGTTCCAGACCTCAACCCTTAATTTACCCGAGAAATCTTCGACTTTCAGCTGATTATTATCATCAATAAAAATCTTTTCAAGCCGGCCTTTTAAGCGCTCCGAACGCCAGGTAAATATTCTTCCGGTTAAAGGCGCTATCTTCTTGCTAAAATGCACAGTCCAGGCGATAAAAAATGCGCCGATTTCCTTGATCGAAAAATAGGTCAAAGGCAAGAACAGCAAAAACGGCAGAACAGTTATAATGGCAAAACTAATTCCAAATCCCAGGCCAAGAGAACTGGTAAGCGAGCTGGCCCAAAGCATTCCGTAACTTCCAACAACATAACCCATAAAAATATTATACAGCACTGTGACAATCATTGTCTGGCGCCAAAAACGTTTGGCCTTTAATGTCTTTAAACCAGCTGGGCCTTTTTCCGTGCCTTTGGTCCAGAAACGGTCTTCTTGTCCAAAATTAAAATTAGGATTATATTCAGAATTAAATTTTTCTATTCTATCTTTATATTCAGAAGGTAATAATTTCAAAAATAAATTAAGATAATCCGGCTGAAATACTGTTACAATAAACGCAATAATCACAATCACACTCACCAATAAAACACTTGGAAAGAATAACGAAAGCAATCCACCAATAATAATCGTCGCGACAGTTGACAAAGCTCCGATAGGGCTAGTAAATTTATTCAGCCAATTAGCAACTTTAGTATTTTTAGCAATAGTCTTATTCGCCAATGACACAAACGGAACCATGAGTTCCCCAAAGAAGGCGATCCAGCCAATTTTATACATTTTAAGATATGTTTCATTATCTTTCAGGGCTTTATTCACTGCTGGTTTAAGCTTTGTATCCACCAAATTCTGTATAAGCTCAGACGCTTTTGCCTCAGCGTCTTTGGCTTCTTTTGGTGTTTCTTTTAGCGGCTTTTTGGGAAGCGCGCCTAGTTCTTTGCTCAGATCAATATCCAGTTCTTTGATCGGGTCCTCATAATAACGGAACAGATCATCCATATCCTCTTGCCCAAAAAGTATGGTTGGATCAGCCAGCAATCTGCCGGTTACAGTAACTTCTTTCCTTCTATATCGCTCCAGCTTGCTCTGAATCTGATCAATAATAACCCTTCTCCAGAAACCAGCATGCAAACGCATCAGACTGACAATCTCGCTTTGTTTATCAACCTTATAAAGCGCATATGATTTGCGCATCAGGTAGCGAATTAATGGTGTACGACCAGATAAAGAACTGCCTAATCCATAAGGCTGGCGATAAGGCAGCATAAACACTCTTTCCCACAGCTTAAACCGCAAAAGATTCGGAGTTTTCTCACCTTCAAAAGCCTCACTTTTCATAGCATTCGCTTTATCCAGACCGATTAATTCAGGTTCCTCTATCTCAAATTCCTGATCATAAGTACCGCCTTGGATTTGCCTTATTCCATAAGGATTTTTTATTAAAACAGATAAAATTTCAGCCAGGCGTTCTCTGACGATACGATCGTATTCAGCTGTAAATTCTCCACGTGTATCAATATCAGCAAAATATTTATTGAGGTATGGACTAAAAGCCGCGTCTATGCATTCTTCAATAATATAATAATCAATTGCAGAAGGGATTCTCTCATTATTTTGCAGTTTTTGGATAAGATCGTTAATTACAGCTTTAAATTGTTCAAGGGTTAATAATCCAAGTCCTTCTTTATCATCTAAAAGGTTTTTAACAATTGAAGCAATCGGCGGAGTAAACATCGCGTCAAAGGAATCTTTTGGTTCCGGCAGTTTATCAGACAAAACTTTATTAAGTTCTTCAATACCCTTATCCGCGGCTAAAACTATCTCCTTCAGCTCAGCTATTACCTGCAGTCTTGATTCGCCGGAACGGGGCGGGGCGCGCAAAAGATCGCCTGAGCCGAAAATTGTATTAAGTATTTTATAATCAATACCCTGCTCATTTAAGAACTTCTTTGCCTGATCAAGAGTTGCAAATCCTTTTTTCTTAAGATCATTAGCCGGCAATTCCTGAGCAAATGCCGTTGCCGCTGATATTGCTATATCTTTGTCAACTCCGGCAGCAGTCAACATTTTCTCCAGCTCTTTTTCATTTGTTCTGTTCAGCTGCTGCAGCCTTAAATTCGCATCATCATAGAAATCAGGGATTATATCAGCAACCACAATATTATCCAGTATACTTGCCTTGGTTTCCGGATCAACTTCTTTTTTATCAAGAAATTCACCCAGAGCAGCTTCATCCATAAAGCTTTTTTCTTTGCGTCTTTGGTATACTATTTGGCTTGCTATATATTTTGCATTGGTTTCTGCCTGCGATAAAAGTTCTTCTCTTTGAGCTTCACTCAATTTATCATCTTGCGCGGACTGTTCTATTTTTTCCTTATCAAAGATGAGGTTTACAATCTCATCTTCGTTCATGAGATTGATATTGTTCTTGCCTTTTTTCTTTGCCTTGTCTGCCTTTTTCTTCCAGACCAAGCCAGTAATAACATTAGCACCTACTAAATAAACCGCTAAAACAATAGGAATCACCAACCATGGAAAATAAAAACTAGTAAATGGAAGTCTGACTTTATAACTAAATACCTGTACAAATTTAAACCCTAAACCTTTGGGGCCAATAGTTACTTCCCGCATTTGACTGTCTTTATCAAGATATTTTATTTTTACTCCATCGCCCTGAAGATCATCTTTCTTTTTCTGCTCGTTTGCCTGAGCTAATAATTTCTCAAATAATTTTTCGTCTCTAAACTTCTCGCCTTCTAACTTAATATGAAACAGTTCCAGTCCGCGTTTGCCCATATTGGCAGTCTGACTGATAACATTATTCTGAAATTTATCAAAATATAGCCACCAAAGCTGACTATTGATCATCTTTTTGCCTTCAAAAGGCACTGCTTTATCAGAAAAATGCTCTTTTTGCGACAATCCCAAACTCTGATGCATGTTTGCCCCTTTAATCAGCGGGCTGCCATTGCTTAAAAGCAGTGCTTTCTGTCCGCTTAACGAGGACAACCAGGAGGACAACCAGGACGTGCTGGTTTCGCCAACTGAATCGGTAAGCACAAATGTATATGCATTCTGGTCATGAATACTATGATGGATTTCATATGGATGCCAGTTTTTGAGCCCGGCATTAAGATTATCGATAACTTCCTCAGGATTATGTGAAGTATCATCACGCAATGTTGCCACCAGGTTCTGGCGCTCATCAAAAACATCGATTCTCCATCTGGGATCTTCACCCAGCATTTTCTTGGATATCTGGAACTTGATTCTGCCATCAGGATAATACAATGTTCGTACTTGAGCCAGCTTATCTTTGCGCATATCTTCGATATCATAAACCATAGTCGCGTCAGGACGTAAGAAAAGATTTTTTGAATTAGCCCGAGGTTTAAATTTAGCTTTAAAGTCTTTAACTATCTGTTCTGTTGATAAACCGCTTTGCATTAAAGCTGGATTAAAATCAAAGGTATTGCTGCCCTGTGATAATCCCATATTTTTCTCTTTAAGATACTCAAGAAAAGTTACATATGTTTTTTCAAGCTCCATCAGCTTAATTTTGTCCTCGGGTCCTGACTGATAAGTACGGTCAACATAACCGTTAAATATGATTTCAAGCTCGCCTTTATTATTCTTGATTTCCATCCACATCTGAAGCACTTTCGGGATATCCGCTGCATTAGCATCCTTAGGAGCAACAGCAATTGTCGCTGTCCGTTCCCTCATGCCTTTATCAAGCAGTGTGATAAATGCTTTATCTTTAGCATTGGAAGGATCTAATTGAATCTTCATTTTTCCCTCAAGACCAGCAAAGAAAGCAACCACATCCGCATCATCTTTAAACCCGCCTGTCTTATATTTCTCATCAATCATCTTATCAACAATATCTTCCGCAGTACCCTGTTCCGTGCTTGTTATATCAATTAATTCTTTTATTAGATTTGCTCTGGATGCCGGCAAACGGAACAATACCCACGAATCTTCAAACTTTCGCTCCATCTTATCGGCTTTTGATTCATTTATTCCTAAGGCAGCGTTTTTGTCTTCAGGAACAAGTGTCTTTATAACCGCATAATCAACAGCGCCTGTTTTTCTGGCAAGATTAATTGCTTTTGAATAGTTAAACAATGTCCAGCCTTGTTCAGTTAAAAAAGCTGTTGTAACATCAGCAATTCCAAATTTACCATAATCAGTATCAAATCTTGCCCGCAATTGCATTATGCCTTTAAAAACTTTTTTAGCATCCCAATATCCCCAGATATGATTTATAACTCTTCCCAATCTATCCTTTGTTTTGCGATAATGCACATCTGCTTTTGAGAAAACCTTATCGCCATCTCTAGTGAATTCTGATTTCCAATACTCGATTCCTTCATATTGTATACTGCCTTGCTTATCAAGATACCTATCTATGGAGGTCAGATGGTCAGCATACAATGCCTCTTTTGCTTTAGCTTCATCACTGTATCGTTTAAGCCATTTAGCTTGCTCTTTTTCACTTAGCTTATCCCAGAATTCCTGCTTTTTCTTAGCTTTAAACAAAGTTTCTTTTGCCGCAGCTTCATCACCTTTAGACTCTTCAAGTAATTTGTTTCTGTCTTCAATACTAATCGTATCCCAAATTGCTTCTTTTTCAATCTCAATAAGCATTGACCTGCTGACTTTTTCCTCAAATAATCCGCTGCACATACCAGCAAGCTGATCCTGAGTAAAAGCCTTAAGATTAAACTGATCTTTCTTTTTACTAGCTGCTATTATATCTTCAGCTATATATGCCGGTGAGATAAACCTGAGGATTTCTTTTTGATCGCTGTAATCTGATTTCAGAATACCCAGAACAGCTTTATGGAAATTATCAGCAACAATAGCTTCGCCGCCAGCAGCAGTTATTGCCGCGTTAAAAGCAGCGAGTTTTTCACCACTTAAAGTTTCCCTGTATACATTTAAAGCCGCCCTTGCTTTGTCAAAAGTTGTTTCACCTAAACTCTTAAGAATGTCCGCGTTAGAGCGGAAGAAGAAAGACTCTCCTCTATTGGCAATACCAGCCGCATCCAGATCATCATCTTCAAAATAAGAAAATGACATTATATTTCTTTTGAAAGATTCGTACCTTAACGCCTTTTCCGACGTCAATAAACCATCAAATAAGATAATAATTCTGCCTTTATTATCTTTTACTTCCTGATAATCAAGGTTTCTCTTTCGTTGGTGCATATGGTAAATAACATTTCCTCTTTTATCTATAAATTCCAAGTCTGATTTAGGCACATTTGACCCGGAATTAAACGGCGCGATCTGTGATTCTGTGATTAATGATTCTCCCTGATCAAATTCATGATTGATATTATAAGCAAAGTATTCTAAAAGCACATCAGTCACGGCAATTGTCAGCGCCTTCTTATCAGCTTTCAAGTTTGAAAGCTTCTCAAGTCCCGCGATTATTTTTTTGGCGTGATATTTCCCCTGTGTATAGTTTTCTAATTTAGCTTCAATCAGCTTAGCATCAGTTCCGCTGTTAATTATAATATCCACGATTTCAGGAGCAAGCTGATTAAAATCAATTTCTTGTTTTTTGTTTTCCTTGTTATCAAAATAAAAATATGATTGAGAATTAAAAGCAAGACCTAAAGCTCCTAGATTCTCCTTGTATTCATCAGGCCAGTCATAATTTAATTTAGAAACCCAAACCCAAATAAAATTACCATTAAATTCATATCCTGAATATTTAACCCGGATATTGCCCTTATTATCCTTTAAACCTTGCCATAACAGTTTACTCTTAGCATCATAGATTAAGGCCTTTACATATCCAGCATCATTAAGGTAATCAGTTTCTTTAAAAACCTGCATGATAATATTTCTAAAATCATTATCTTTTAAACCTTTAAGCTTAAGCTTATTTAACTCTTCCGCAATGCTCTGAGCAGTAATAAACGCGTTTTCATTGATTAATTTTTCTGTTGCCCGGATAATTGATTCATGTAAAGTTTTAAGTGTTTCAGCGTCAACAGTTAGTTTTAGTTTTTCTAATATTGGACTTAGCTGCTGCATCTTTAAATTAAGCAAACTACTAACTTTAAACTCATCTAAATTTTTATATTCATTGGTATCAAATTTCTGTAATATTGATAATGCCAGTAATTTATTTTCGCCTTGTTCCAATAAATTCATATCAGGATTAATCCCATAGTCATAATTCTTATCATATAAATACGTGCTGCCCAAAGTAGCTATATCAAATTTCCCCAAACGCTGCATCGCGCTTCTGATTTCAATACGCATCAGTTCTGGGTCTGTAATCCCCAGAGTTTTCCAGGCTTTGGCCATCTTTCCGGCAATAAAATCAAATAGTCTAGGGTCATCATCATAATAGAATCTGGTTGATTTTTGCGGCACAAATATTCCATCTATTTTTTTACCGTCAATAGAAACAAGTACGCGGCCATGAGCATCTTTCACTTCTTGCCAAACAAGCAGAGTTCTCTTATTATCCAGCTCAACAATCATCTCGCCTCTATTGTTGAAATAATCGCTCAACTGTGTTCCCGCTTTGCCTTTATGCGGCTTCAGTACAGAAACTGAAACCGGCATGGCTGGTTCTTCTTTTGTGGTTTTATCAAGCAAATAAGTTTCACCGGACATGGCAAACCCAACCCGGCCCAGATCATTCATAACCTTTTCATTTACGCCTAATTCACCGAACTTATCCTGCTGATAAACATAATGGTATTTTGTTACTTTTATCGGATAGTATTTATTGTCTTTGCCCTTCTCATAATCATATACTTTAATCGGACGCCCAAAATTATCTTTTATTTCTTCCCAGGTAAGCTGCTGTTTAAGACGGACATTCTGTATCGAGATATTTCCCTCTTTACTGAAATAGTCTTCCACTTTAATAAGTTTGCTTGCCTTAACAATCTCGGTAAGCTCCGCTTGTGTGATTTTAACTTGATATTTAGTCCCTAATAATTCTGTTAATGCTTTAACCGCTTCAAGAAATTTCTGCTCATCAGATTGTTCCAAAGCAGATACTTTATTTTGAATATCCCTTAATAACTCTTTATTCTCGGGAGCTAACTTTAATCCCGCGATAATCTTGCCGGCTAGTGTTTCCATGGTATTTAATGTTGAAAAAGCAAGTACTTCTGTATCCTCTTTAGTATCTTGATCATAAAGAAAAGTAAAACCATACAAAGCAATATTCCGGCGGCCAAGCTCATCCATTATTTCCTGGGATTTACCTTCTTGAAGCTTGGGCAGCTTCTTTTCCCAAGCATCAAGAGCTGCTTTAAGTTCAGGATGCGCCTTGCGATAGTTATTAAAGCTTTCATAATCATAAAAATAATATGTTTTCTGATTCCTGAAAAATTCGCCGTTTTTCACAACTCCATCAAATTTAACCTGTATTTTTCCTGTGCTGTCTATCTGTTCCTCCCAATGGAGATTATTTAAAACATTTTTCATTTCCACAAGCACTTCGCCGTTATTATCGATATAAACATCGCGCGTCTTTTCCCGGCCCTGGACATCTCGGTAAGTTTCCTTCCTGTGTTTTTTAATCCGGGAAACCGACATCAGCGCGGTTTGCTCGTTCTTCTCCTGGTCATAAATATAGGTAGCGCCAATAAGCCCTACTCCAAATTTTCCGTAGCGGTTCAGGTCGCTGACGAAACTATCATTAAACATATCCTGTCCGGATTTTATATATTCATCAACAACCGCTTTAATATCCGCGTCTTTGCCTGCTTTTTTCCGATAAGTTTCCAGGGTTTTCTTAAATTTGTCGCTCAGGATATCCCAGCCTAATTTTTCATATTCAATAATCAGCTGCCTGTAAAGTTCCGGGTTTTCTTTGCTAAATTGCTGAATTTGCTGCAAGCTGTAGAAAAAGCGTGAGGCCTGCGCCTTTTCAAAAACTTTTGTCTGCACATCAAGTTTGCCCAGGTACCGGATTATTGTTCTTCCCAGATTATCAATAAGGTCCTGACGGGTCATCCGCTGGTTAGCATTGGTCATCTGAACAAGTATGTTCCCCTGGTCATCAACATAACTCTCTTTAATTTTTTCCGTATGATCTTTCTCATCAATATAAGCCTTTTTAAATTTCACCAGGAATGAATGTCCGACTAATCCGCCGGTTTTACCGGTTTTAGCATCGTAAGTATGGGTTTCTCCAATCATCGAAACACCATAAAGCCCGAGAATATCCATGTCCAGAGCAAAACGCGCTTCAATCCCGTACTTTTCAGCAAGGTCTTTCTCATATTTGTAGTGGAATGTCGTTACTTTTTCAGGAATAACTCTTCCGGTTTGTTTATTGAATTTTCCGCTGTATTTAATTTTTACGCGGCCATTACCGTCAATCACCTGCTCGCTGATTTCTTTCTTTTGCGCGTCTTTATTTAAGACCTGAACATTGCCGTCTTTGGTTAAATATTTGCCGTTCGCGTCTGCTTTTACCACTGAACCAGCGACCAAATCAAAAGGCACCGCTGCTTTTTCATCAAAGCTGAAAGTCGCGCCAATAAGCGCGATGTCAATTTTCCCCTGACGATTTAACTCTGCCAGCAATTTCTCATCTTCTATATTGATATTTAAAGTGCTTAGTTCATCCTTAAGCTTTTTATAAGCATCCGGGAATCTCTTCTTAAATTGATTCAACTGGTTAACACTATAAAAAGAGTGGGAAACTTTTTCCCGCACAAACTGCTTTGTCTGAGCGTCAATATGCCCGTAATAATCTACTGTCTTTCTTCCCAGATTGTCGACTAATTGCTGCCATACCAGCTTTTGCTTAGGAGCATACATCTGCAGCAATACATTACCTTCATTGTCAAAATAACGTCCGTCTTTAAACGGCTGGGCAACAGACCTTCCCACTGGTTCATCACTTACTCTTATTCCCCGGCCATTTTCAAACTTATACAAATAAGTTTCACCGACCATGGCTACACCCTGCAATCCCAAAGTGTCCATTGTATCGGGATCAACACCAAAAGCATCAAACTGCTTCCGCAGTTCCCTGGACTTGGCATCTTCTCCGCCGGGATATTCATAGTAAAAGGTGGTTTCTTTTTCCACGTTAAAACTCATACCTGTTTGTGAATCGCGGGCATCAATCTCAAAGGGCTTGTTTTGTCCATAGGGGATTACCTGCAGCCGGTTTTCTTTACCAGTAGCTTCTCCCATGCTCCCATCATACTTTTTAATCAAGCGGCCGTATTGGTCACGCACTTCCAGAAAACGTTTATTTCTTTCGTGGTCAATAACCAGTTTTGTTGACCATTTGGAATGTTTATCCCAGTAAACCGTATTTCCTTTATCTTTATCCGCAAGCGGCAGCACCTTTGAACTAAGCACAGGCTTATCTTTATCCCAGCGCGGTTTTTCCAATGTGCCGGTATTTACATAGGTTTTACTTTCCTGCTCTCTGCCCCATTGGTCAAATTTAATTCTGGTAACATATTTTTCATTAAAAGTCATTACCGGCAGCTCATAATCTTTATATACTTCATAAGTTACCGCTTTAGAATCCGGATCAATAACTTTTTTAATAAGTATCGGGCTCTTTATCTTTACAACTTTTCCTTTGTTTTCTTTGCTAACTCCTGCCGGATCCTCAAGGTTTTCATCATAAGAAACTGTTTCAGTTCTTTTCAGTTCTTTTCCTAATTCAGCATCCTTTCTCACTTCACCGGAGTTGTTAATATATACCTTGCTTTCAGACTCAAGATCATACTCATTGTATTGCATTACAACAATTTTATCTTTTGTGATTACTCGCTCAAGTAAGCCGCGTTTAAAAACCCGCATTTCCCAGTCATTAGTTCTTCCGTTTTCTTCTTCGCGTATGTATTCCCGATGGAAAGGAAATTTTAAAGTAACTGTAATATCGCGTTTTTCTCCGTTAATTTCAACTGCCTGGGAGCTTTCTTTGGGAATATGAAATACCCAGCGGTCGCGCATAATCTTCTGCATTTGGGCAGCGTCGATCTCATCATTAGCCACCATTTGTTTTATTCTATCCAGGTAATCTCCCAACGGGTCATAGTATTGCTTTAAACTTAATTTATCTTTTTCTATTGTCAGAGAACCAACTGATTTAAAAAAATCAAAGCAAACAGCGCTTATTTGCTGATCAGTTAAGAAACCTATTGCCAACTCCTGTTTTTGAGCAATTAATTTTTTAGCCAATAGCTGCGGATCAATAGTTTTTTCTTTCATCGCCTTAGAGACTTCGATAAAAGCGCTTATAATTTTTGATACATTCGCGTTTGGCACTGTTTCTGATTTTACACCGGTTATTCTGGCAATGCTCTTGCGAATAGCTTCTCTCTTGCCGGAGGCTATTTCTAAAAGCCTTCCAGATTTTAAATCAGTAATAATCGCTCCGCCTTCATCTAAAGTTTTGTATTGCTCCGCGGCGTTCGCCTGCTCATTTTCTCTTTTTTCTCTTGAAACTTCTATTGCCTTAGCCGGGGCGATTAAAGTAACTGTAATTAGAGAATTGTCCTTAGCATTAAGATATTGATATACACCCTTGAATATATCCACGCTGATAAGCTTATCCGGCCCATATCCAGCAGCCTGCTGTTTTAAGCTAATAACCTGTTCTTTAGCTTGCGCGAGCTTAAGCTGTTCATCAGAACTCAGCTTTCCTGCTTTGCTTTTAAGTTCAAGCCCTATGATTTCCTGGTTTAATTCTTTAACCTGGTCTTCTAAATATTTCTTTTCAGAAAGAAAACTAAGCTTTACCCACCCTTTGTAATAAGGATGCGCTGCTTTTTTATCTTCCAGTTCTTTCTTTTCGCTGTCGCTTAGTTCTTCCCCGCGGGATTTTTTCTTTAAAAGCACAATAATTCTATCCAGGGTTTTTTCATCCGCGCTTGATGCTGTGAATGTCGTACCTTTAGTGTACTGGATGATCATTTCATTGATCTGCTGTTTTGCTGAACTTAAATTTTTCTCATCTTCTTTTGTCCAGGCAGCGGGATCAATCTTTTTCCTGGACTGGAGTAAATCAATTTTTAGCTTCTGATCAATAATCGAACTGTCAAACCCTTTTCCGCTGCTGATTCCCAAAGGAACCACGGGAATGCTTTCCGCCCTGCGGATATCAAAAGGATTAACATCGCTCATTGCCAATAAAATCCATAAAGAGTTCATACTGGCCAGGGAAACTGTATGAAAATTGCTATCCTTATATCTCTGGATCTGACCGTTTACCGCGTCCTTAGGCAAGGTGCTGTCCGGGAAAAATACCCCTAATTCAGTCCGAACCTCTAAAGGCTGGAGATTTAAGAGCAGGGTTTCTGATTTTTTCCTCTGCTCCTGGGCAAGTCCTTCCTGAAACATAGCTGTATAGAAATTTGCCATTATCTTGTGCGCTTTAGCTACATGCGCGGTCATTTCCGGGGATACTACTTCCAAGCGGCCGCCGAGGCCGGGTTTATCTGTATAGCCATAACCGGAAACCTCAACAACTTTACCCTTGTTATAATGCTTTGCTTTTATTACCTTGCGCTTTTCAAGAGAGCTCATTATTTTTTCCGCGGAGTCTTGGCCAAAAACATAAGCATTGTCTTTATTACGTAAATTATTCAGGATTTCCGGCCCCAGCACAATAACCGCCAGAGCATTGACATCTGTCGCGTAAATATCGTCTTTTTCCCAACGCGGCTTATCCTTATCAGTTGAAGTATTCCGCATACCGCGGGAGAAAAATCCCTCTTCTTTGTTGTACACACTCGGCAGCCAGTTTAATATTTTTTCCGCCGCGTCTTTATAATCATCATTACCGGTTAAATCATAAAGCATCATGAACACGCCGAACGCGTTTATGTTTTCTTCTGTTGATTTGCTGTCAAGCTGCGTAGGCCCTTGGCGAATGCCGCCGTCTTCATCCTGTAATTTAATCAGGAACGCGCCAAGCTTTTCCGCTAATTTCAAAGCATCTTTTCCTTTATTATCCAGTGATTCGCGGAATTCAGAAACTCCTGAAGAAGAAAACCATCCCGAATCTCCTCTTCCTTTAAATATTTGGTCTGCTTTTCCTTCTCTGCGGAAATCAGCAAGCGCTTTTGTCACCTTTTCTTTTTGGCGATCAAGTACTGCCTGCCATTTTCCCGCGGGAGCATGACGCATTAAGTTTTTAATCAGCATCGCGGCTAGCCAGTTACTGCTGCCGGCATTATAACGGAATTCCGCGATCGGTTTTTTTGCTTCTGTAAGCAGCTGAGACGGGTCAATCGCGTTGCAGACTGCTCCGTTAAAACCATCTTTTTCTCCCTCGCGGAACAACCAGGCGTTATTGAGAAAATAATCCATCCATTTATCAGCGTGGTCGTTTAAGCCGGCTCCAGACAATACCATGGATCTAAGCGCCAGATCATAAGTAAATGCCATGTTAACACTATTAGTGTCCACAGCTGAATCATATAAATGGCTGATCGGGATCCCAGTCAAAGGATGTTTAAAATTCAATGTCCCGGAAAGCATGTCCCCAGGTAATTTCTGCGCCCAGATTAACGGAGCAACCGATTGGTTTTGCTGCTGATACCTTGAAAGCATTGATTCAAGCACAATCCCGCCGTCATAACCTTTTTTAACAATCCGGCCGCCGCCCTTATCCATTAACATCATATACTGGTCAAAAAGGCGTACGTCTACTTCAAGTTTTTGCAGCTTGCTCTTGTAGCCTTCGTCTCCTAAAAATACAATGCCTCCGGTTTTCGCGTTTAGATAATACACGCGCCGTACTGGCTGTTCATTGTCTCCTTCGGATACTACCTCTCCGATTGGAAGTAATTTCAGTTGTTCAAATTCAGTTTGGGTGTATGTTGTTACCTTATCCATCCACCATTTTTTACTAAACGGATTCGCGCTGCTTTCCATCTCAAAGGCAAATGAACCGGATGATTTAATAAACGCTTGGGTATTTTTAAGATCAAACCAGGTCATTACCGGCAATCCGAGAAAAGAAATTCCAAAAGCGCGTCTGCGCGGAATTTCCGGCGCATAGTCAGATACCTTGGGTATTTTTAGTATTCTCAGCAGGGCTTTCGCGTCAAAAGTAATCCCGACAAAGTTAGCATAGTTTGTCAAGGTATTTCCCCAGCCTTCACGAAACGCCATCATATTCACTCCGGCGCCAAGCGCGTCGTTTCCGGTAATCGCGCCGATTACTGCCATTACATTTACTTCTCCGGTTAAACTAAAATAGCGGCTGGCTAAAATATTCCGAAAAGCATTTCCTTTTTGATTAAAAGATTCATGATTCAAACGCGCCAGGTTATCCAGGATTCCTAAGCTGAACACGGTAATGGCATAATTCCTTTGCCCCTGGACATAAGCAACAAAGCTTTTACTGGCTTCATCATCCATAGCCATGGTAAGCCAAAGATTAAGGTCGGATTTTTTATTAGCTTTTTGCTCTTCAACATACTTGCGGAATTGCTCGTCGGTTATAGTTAGGTTTCCGCCTGAGTCTTCCCGAGTAACTTTATCCAGTCCTTTTTCAGTTCTATTCTTTCCCGGCCCTTTGGAGAAAAACAGATAACTGGAAATAAAAGTTTCCACGGTATTCTTGCTTGGCGGACCCATCATTTTCGCGCCGCTCGGCATTTCCCAGGCAGTAAAAAGCATATCATATATTAAACGCATGCCTGCTTGCGCGAAAGGTTTGGACAGCGTCGCAATAATGTTGCCGCCGATACCCAATCCGCCCAGGACATTAAGCGGCAGCATTGCCGTTTCAAATATCATACTGCGTTTTAGTTTCTTAACGGTTTTGTGGGCGTCTCTGACCGCGATCTTGTGCATTAAAGTGCCGATAGAGACATTAAGGATTTCTTTATTTATCGCGTTTTTGCCAAACTTGATCACATCACTTTGCGACCAGTCGCCTTTTGCTTCTTTTTCCGGATTGGTTTCCAGAACAATTACATCATGGTCAGATCTGGCATTGACTTCCACCAGCTTTGCCTGGCGGTTATAGCTGAGAAAACGCATTCTTCTCTGCTGAAGCTGACCTTGCTCATCCTTATAAAAATAATAAACATTATCAAAGCCTTTGCTCTTTTGTGCCTGCTGCCATACTTCTAAAAGTTTTTGTTTTTTTTCAGGAGTCAATTTAGATTGTTCTAATATTTTTTGAAAGTTGGATTCAAATTCAAGAAAACGCGACTCTTTATGTTTTTGCTTTTTGAAGAACTCTGTCCAAGAAGTATCATCACCAAATATTTGCGTTATAGCTGCCTTGAGAATAGAGCCATCATTTAGTTCTAACAACGATAATTCCTTGATTAGCTCCTCTTGACCTTTATACTTTTCTCTTATCTGATTATTATATGTTTTTATGTAATTCTGATTCAGGTTGTCACTTTGAATATAATCTTTAACCTTAACCGAACTGCCTTCTTCCTGCTCGAAAATTGCCGCGATATACGGACTTTGCTTCATCAGCGGATTTTTGGGAACATTGCCGGCAGCATTAAACACTCTGGCTTTTGTACCAAAGGGTTCTACCCCGGATTCATTCAGCATGTCAATTTTGTTTTTCTGCGCTTCAATATCCAGGTTGCCTAAGATATTACCCACAACTTCAACATCCAATGCCCTTGATAATCCATAGCTTTTTACTCCGGCAAGTAATTTATCTGAGGCAAATTTGCCGTAATTCAAACGATAGGCATACTTACCGCCGGCATCCTCGCCTTCAATCCAGATATCCGGATAATTTCCTGTCTCCTGATACTCCGCGATTTCTTTCGGACGGGTTAATCTTTCTCCGCGTCCGAACTGATCTCTTTCTTCAAACTGTTTTGGGAATTTATAAAAACGCAGCAAATGCTGGACATTACTGATATCCACCACAGAATCAAAAACAAGTTCTTTGCCTTGGCTAACCGGAATGTATGGCTGGGCTCCTTTTGCGCCTTTTTTGCCAATCCATATTTCAATGTTTTTAACATTAGAAATAGTATTATTATCCACATCCTGTTTGATTAATTCATAAAGAGTGCCTTTTTCATCATTGGAAGGAATTTCTTTATTTGTTCCTTTAACATAAAAATAAATGTTTTTCTGCTCTTTTAATTCTCCCTGCAATATAGGATTTTCCGCGATCGCGAAACGTCCTACTTTTTCTACATTAATCAAAAGTTGGACGATTGCCTTGGCAAGGCCGCGTTCGTAATTGCGCTCCGGAGTTAAAGCAGTGGGAGAATATATTTTTCCAGGAGTTACTTTATCCATCAGCTCTTGGATTCGACTCGCGAACTTATCATCTGATTTAGCGGATATCACAGGAACAGCCGCTGGAGCTGCTCTTAAATTTTTTTGCTTTGGCGGTAATGGAGGAGGGCCTATTTTTTTACCGCTGTCTATGCCAGGATTCTCGCGTGCCTGCGGCGTCATTAACGCGGCAACATCTTTGTCAATATTTAGTGTTAATTCCTTACCGATTACTATCAGCGATCCTTTGATCTTTGAATCTGGATGCTGATTATTATAAATTTCCCGCAATTTTATCCAAAGACTGGCACTGCCGAATAATTTCTGGGCCAAGCCTCTAAGTGTATCACCCTTTTCAACCACATGTTTCCACTGTTTTTGCTGGAACTCACCAGACTTGGCTTCAGGAGTAGAAACAGCTAATTGCTTTGCTTCAGGAGTTGATGTATCTAAAGAAACAACTAATTGCTTTGCTTCGGGAGTCAGTAACGCCGCGATTTCTTCATTAATGGTTAAAATAAGGCTTTTTCCTAAAATAATCGTTGTGTCTTTGATGGGATTTTCCGGATGCTGCCGGTTGTAAATTTCTTTAAACTTTATCCGAAGATCTTGATTGCCGAAAAATTTTTGGGCAATTTTAGAAAGAGTATCGCCTAACTTTACCTCGTGAATTATTCTCTTGCCAACTATGCCATTTACTTGTACATTTAACTCTGCGGACTTTGTTCTTTCTTGGTTTTCTCCCTCTACTCCCCCGGCATCAGTCACTACTACTTCTTTTTTAGATATTTTTGCTTTAGCAAAAGGCCCCACAGGTGCTTGCTTATCGCTTTTTATCGTGGTTGGAGCGGTTTTGGCCAGGGCCTGAGCACGCTTCTCTTCGCTGTAATTAGCGAGCTGATGAAGATTCGCGCCAAAAACTTTTTCCGGGTCATTAGCTTCAATGTTAAGAAAGTCCTGATAATTTTGTTCCTGATTTTTATGATTAATCTTTTTATCTGATTCGCGCATTTCAAAATGCAGATGGTCATTTATCAGATCCGCGGCATTGCCAGTCTTTCCTACCCTGGCAATCGGCGTATTCCAATTAACTTTATCCCCGATCTTTACCAGATTTTCACTATTATGCGCGGCTGTCGCATAAAAATACGTCTTACCGCCTTTGCTATTACTTACTTCGTGCCTGACAATAACCAGATTCCCATAACCCGTACCTTCTCCGGCAAAAATAACCTCACCAGGCGCTACCGCATAGGCAATCTGGTGACTTTCTTCCCCTGTCTTGCCTGCTATCTGCGGCATATTAAAGTCAAACCCCTTGTGCTCGCGCGCACCCTTTCCTCTGGGAGCTCCGAACCCGGATACCGGGGTGGTTGTATATTTGCATTTTATCGGCAAACGGAACTGCTGCAGGAACTGCTCTAAAGGCGTGGCACTGACAATTCCCGCTAATATGTCTATTTCCGGAGTTTTGATATTAAGAGGCTGCTGCTGAGTATTGATTGAAGCCAACATAAGATCAGGCTTCATTGCCTGAGCAGCTAGGTCAGTATAATGCGCTTTGATTGCTTCCGGCAGGTTTTCTTCAAGTTTTACATTAGCAGTATTATACGGCTTTTGCGCGTTTTGGCTATCTGATGCTGCTGCTAAAGTCGGCACAGAAGCAAGCATACTTGCTCCCATAAACGGCATAATCGAAACCTGTAAAGCTTTGGTAAGTTTTTCCGGATTTGTGGCAATACCCAATAATCTATTTAATCCCACCTTAGCCAGATTAAGCTCAACCAATAAAGCAGTGACTGCTTTTCTAAAAGCAGGACGCTGCTGAGCAGTTAAAGCCTCAGCAGGAATCTTGGCAACCATATGCTTTATTTCAGCGCTGGAGAAAAAACTGCCGTCATTGGGGCTGGAATTCTGTACCGCGGTAAGAAAAGTCCGCAGCATTTTGTCTTTTTCCGCCATGCCGTTCAGCAGATTATAAGCTAAATCAGTGGGATTGTGGGAACTTGCTACCTCTTGTTTAAACTGATTAATAACTATACCGATATTATCGGAAAAGTCACTAAGTCCCACATTATTCAGCTGAGACTGTATCCCGGAAAAGTTTTTTAGTTTATGTTTAGCCAAAGACGAATAGTCTGTAGGGGTTTTTGAAATTTTTGATATAAACCGCTTGGAAATAAAAGTAAAACCGCCGGCCAAAGCAATAAGCGGCAGCAGAGCAATTAACTTTGCCCCTAATATCGGAACTCCTACGGTAATCAGCGGAGCAATCCATCCGCCGACAAATAATAAGGCTAATCCCATAATCGAACCAGTAGTAATCATAACCATTCGGGATTGAAGCGCGGAAGCGCGAGCCATTGACATAAGCGTAAATATTGTTTGCTTAGATTTTTTTGCTTTGCCGTCAAATCCAACTTCCTGCCTAGCAATTTTCCGCGCGGTAGAATATTGCGCTTTAAAAAACATTATCCCTTGTAAAGAAAATAAGCCGGTAACTAAAAGTCCAACCGCCTGAAGCAGGCTGCTGCCCTGCATCACTCCGGTACTCATAGCAATTCTAATTGAATCAAATACCTGAACTCCCAGAAGCGGAACAATGCCTAAAACAATCGCCGCGCTGGCAGCGATTCCGGCAACAAATCCCAGCAAAGGAACCCAGCCTTTAACCGCGATATTATCACTGCTGCGGGCAAATATTTTTCTGGCGATCAGCATACTCACCGCGATCGCGGACATGCCGGCAATAACCGGCAAACTAAAACTTCCGCTGGCAACAAAACCAAAAGCATACAGACCTAAAGTAACTAAAGAACCAAAAATTCCACCTTGGAAAAATCTTTTCGCGCTAGTCATCGGCAGCATGGGAGCGGATTTTAAATCTTTACGGCTGGTAAACAGCAAGAGAGTTGATGAGATTACCCCGACAACCCCCAATACTGCTGATGCCAGCAATACTGTACTTCCAATACTCCCGGTAATAAGCGTTGCTGAACCAATATAGGAAAAAAGCGTCATTGCCGCGACAAAAGGAGCAAAAGAAGCAGTTGTGGTAAGTGTTTTTCGCCAAGCAGTTAATCCTACTGTTTTTCCAATATCTTTTAAAGACTGCCGATGACCAATAGCAATCGCATCAGCCATTTTAGTGATCGTAGAATCAACTTGCGATAATCTTTTTACTTGGGAATTAAGCGCCCAGCCAATCATTACTGCCCCGATAGTCACCGCCACCAAAACAACCGGGCCTAAACCAAGAAACAAACTAACCGCGCTGCCAATAACCGGCAAACCAACCGCGCTGCCGACACCGCCGATACTTAGAGCTTTAAATACCACCCCGATTAAAACAGCAAGCGCGATATTTGCCGAGATCGCGACTGAAGCAGGAATTATCTTTACAGCTAATAATTTCACGCGTTCTGAAAAAGGAATTCGATTAATTTTCGCGGCTTCTGCTTGAGCTTGATTCATCTCTCCATCTGTCGGAGCTTGCTGAGCAAGCTGAAAAGCAAGCCCAATAACATTTTTACCCAGATCATTTGCTGTATCTTGTTTCGTCTGTTCAAAAGCAGCCGCTGTTATCCGCTTGATTTCCGCGTAAATCATCTGCGGCCTTATAAACTGTTTCTGATATCCGGAACGTGAAGATATTTTCTCTAATCTATGTTTTTTCCATTCAGATTCACTTAAAAACCGCATCCATTTCTGATCAACAATTTCTAAAGCGCGGTTTTTAAGAATATCTTCTATAATCGCGAACAAAGCTTTTTCCAGATTGTAATCAGCAGCTTCCAAAGCGCTATTTATTGTTTGGGCTTCTATATTACTTAATCCAAAGTCATTGTTTAAAATTTCATTTATGATTAATTCATATTGAATTTCCTGTCCAAGATCAACTCTATCACTAATCGCCTGAGCGATTTTTTCCTTGATTGATTCAATAACATTTCGCGGGATGCCCAGCGCCGTTAAATCCCCAGTAACTATGTTTCTTCTAAACATTACATGCTCTCTGGCAAATCCTTGACCTTTGCCCGCGCCGCTGGCCTCTTGCCACAAGAACTCACCAAAAGATTTTTGTTCTTTCTCCATGTTCTGTTTACTATCATTAATACTTTTTCGAATTGCCGAAACAACCTTCTGGCTCTGATTAGCTGACTTAGGATCATTAGTCATGATAAACGTATGCGGCTTACCAACACTAACCTTGCTGGTTAAATAAGCTAATTTCTCGGAAATAAGCTCTTTATAATTTAAAAAATCTTCCGGCGACCAGAACCCAAAAAAGAAACCTTCTCTGCCATCTCGTCCGCTGCGGCCTCTTAACTGAATATCTGTTTCTTCAGAGGCATCGGCACTTAATGACATAACCACCATTTTATCGCCTTTAAAATCAACTCCGCGTCCGGATATATTAGTGGATACAATAATTACTTTACTATTTTTAGAAAGCTCTTCGACCTTGTCTTTTAACATTTTTGTATCTGAAGTGGCTTCATGATTTTTAGAAACAAATTCAATAATAACATTGTCCACAGCATTATCCGCGATCAGCGAATCCAAATCATCCAAAGTCACATTTTCAATTTCATTGCCTTTTGCATCAGTAATCTTTCCCTCCTGAGTAATCCGCGCGATATTCCGCCGCGCCATGGCCGGTTTAGCCAAAAGTTTATCCGTAAAACTTGCTACCTGATTTTCATCATCACAGCGGACAAGTACAGCTCCGGCTTGTTCAGGAAGTCCCCAATCAGACATTTTCCTTGTCGCGCTTTGATCTGTCTTTAGAACAACTATCGCGTCAATCGCGTTTCCGATTGACTCTTCTTGATCAGAACTCAGAATAATCTGTTCTTTTCTTTTTGAAACCTTATCTAATCCGCTAAGATCTTTAAACTCTAATCCATAATTATCAGCTGTCTTCTGTCCAATGGTAGCAGAAGCAGCGCTAATTCCGGAAACAAGCCCCAAATTATCACTCAAAATTACCGGCAAAATCATCGACGCGACATTAAGCGCGTCAGGTTTAATTTCGATTTTAAGCCCTTTGCGGCGTTCTTTTAAACGAACGGCAATGTCCAGTCCATTACTCCAGCTCATTCCCTGCATCTGCATACCGCTATTATCTTTATCCAGAATTATAATTTCATTATCAGCGGAAACAATATAATCCTCACCATTCTGATAATACACATACGCGGATAAAGCCAGTTCAATAAATTCCTGCCATAAAGATTCATCGCTGAACATTAAAGCTTTATCTTTATTATCAGTATATTCACTAATCGTATTCAGTTTAGCTTTTAACCATTTCTCGCCGCTCTTTGTCAGCGTAACTGTTTTAGAATCATCATTTTTTTTGCATAATTCTGCGTTTACCGGCAATAATTCTCCTTGTATGACCTGATCAATAATTTCCTGCATTTTCAGGGTTTGTTCAGCAATCTGCTGCAAGCCCTGTCCGGTTAAAGAGGCGCCTCCGGAAATTGTATGCGGATTAAACGCGCGAATATCCAAGGGCACATCGCCTTCATCAAAACTAAGAAAATATGTCTGTTTTCCCCAGTTTAAAGCCATTTCCGACTCTGAGCGCGCGGTAAAATTATCATCAAGAAAACGGAAGATAAAATTACTGATATTTAAATAAACAATGTCCGCCTTGGCATAAAGTTCCTTTTCTCCGCCTTGAACCTCAGACTCATTGCCGTTTTCATCAACAAAATAAGCAATTCTTCTTCCTTCACGGGATAGAATATATCCTGTGGTAAGCCCAAAATTCGCGTTTAGTTTGCCGGCATTTCTCGCGTCTCTTTCAACCAGGCCTTCTTCAGTATGCACAATTGAAACTTCTTTAAGAGCATTCGGATCAAATTTATTTGCCAAACTTCTTAACAAGCTGACTCCATTAAACACAAAAGTCTTACCCGCTGATGTCGGCATGCGCACTATTGCTCCTGGTGTCATGGAAGCAATTGCCTGTTTCTGAACAGCCCATTTAGCTTCTTGCCATGGAGCGTATTGCTTATTGCCGATAGTTTCATGTTCCCCGGTAAAACCGCTTAATAATATTGCCTGTTTTACTAATTCTAAGCCTTCTTCCTGATCAAAGTCTTTGCCCCGGGCTTCTAAAGCAGCACGTCTTTGACTGAATTCTTCCTTGCTTATTACCTCCGCGAGATTAGGCGCGACTTTTTGACTTTGCGCGCTATTCTCCTTAGGAATAGTAGCAATTATATATCCATTAAATCTAATTTGACTCTCTATATTTTGGGGAATTGATGGATCATTTTCTTTTTTTGCTTCATATATAATTAAGTCTGAATCAACACCTTGAAATCGCACAATAGAATTAGCGGAATCAATATAATTCATGTCCGGAGGTAAAGCGGAAGTATCCCGTTTTTCAAAAGCAGCGACCAGGGCTAAAATAAGGTCAAATTTTGTGCGAAAAGTACCTTGCTGGAGAGTGGCAGTAGGAGCAAGGTTAGAAGTCTGAGAATCGTCGTGCTTGGCCCAGCGCAAGTCTCCGCCGGCAGCAAAAGAAATATCCGTAAGCAAAAACGCCTGGATGATTAAGGCAGAAATTAGTCTAAAATATATATTGTATTTTTTTCCTGAATATAACATATTTCCCCTGTTAAACACTTTTTAAGTGTTTCCACCTTGGCCCCTAAATTCCAAGTTTTATTCCTACCGCGCTTGCAATATTATAAATGGGGATAAGGTGAAAGTTCAGTTAACTTTCACCCCACCCACCCAACCATTTGTTCAGATTAAATTGTAAAGCTTTTAATTTTCTAAATTACTTTATTTGCAATCACATATATTGTTTACATATATACTTTTTTAATACATTTTAAGTATAGCATATAAAGTATATTTGGTCAATATTTTTTTTAACTTTTTTGCTATTGTAAGGCATTGAAATCAAACAAGTTGCATTAAGGCATTTTGTAAATTTTGTTTATTTTTAAAAACCTAACATTTTTAGTTGAATTTTAGCTGATTTTATCAAGCTTTTACCCCTGATTTTAGGATTAAAAAACCTATAATTAAAGATTTTTTTTATCAAAAATCGCTATATTGATCTTATTATTAATCCAAGGCAATTATTATTCAATGGTTTAACCATATTCTTTAATTTAAAATCCACCTCAAGCACCTGCCTCGGGTTCGCTACTTTTGTTTTTTCAACAAGCTTTAAAACCCCTGAATCTTTTAATAAAAACTTTCTTTGCCGCAATATTCTTTCCAGTTTATCAAGCGCTGACACATAAGTAGATACAAACTCATTTATAATCGTATTATCCACTGGATTATCACTTGAAAATAGCTCAATATTTTCAAGATAATTATTAAGAATATAATCAACAGACGCGCAAAGTTTATTATATCTTTGCAGTCTTTGCTCTCTTACCTGGCTAGACAAATTCGCATCCTTTTTCGCAATTTGCTCAGAAAGCTCTATGGTCTCAAGAATAAAATCTGCCAAGGCGTATATCGGACTATGCGATTGCCATTTTTTAACCCGCGCAATATATTGACTTGCCATACGATTATCACTCTGCATCAAATAACAAGCTCCAATATAGAAATTGTAAACTTTTTCTTGCGGAGCAACCTGAATTATTTTTTGGTAATATTCTATTGCTGCCTGATAGTCAGCCGACTCAAATAAATCATCTGCCCTGGTTTTTAAAGCCATTACTAAACCCAGGCGTACTGCATTAAGTTGCTCATTTTTTTCAGTAATACGCATAAATGCCCGCGCAGCTTGAAATAATTCCCCTGATCTAGTAAGCACTTCTATTTTCTTTATTCGTTTTTCCAGGTTCATCTGCAATCCATACAAATTACCCCTCGCCCCTGAGCTTAAATCCAGATTCTTAGTTCTTTCCGGATTAAGATTCGCTTTATGAGTTACAAATAAAGGCTTATGCAGTTTAGAGAAAAAACCATTCGGCAAATTATAAATTTTTTTATCAAAAACTTTTACATTATATTTTTCGCTTAAAACTTGTATCAGCTTTTCTTGATCCTGAATACTGAAGAATAGCCTAGCAGTCCTGAGGATTAATATCCCCTCAGGCTTTAAAACCTTCATTGACTTCTCAACGCAGTAAAGCGGAACATCTGGAGCATTGACTGCAATAAGATGAAATCTGTTTTTCCCATATTTATCTTCCAAATCCTTAACATCCATACTATGCACTAAAAGACCGCGTTTTTGAGCTTTCACAACATTTGATGCCTTAAGTTCAATGCCCTGAATAAACGCGTCAATCCTTTTTTCCGCTAAAACCTTCTGCAATCTCTCAATAAACTCTCCAGAGCCTGTTCCCACATCAAGAACCTGAACAAACCTACTCGCAAATCTGCTTTTAATTATTCGCGTCATATCGTACTCTGGATAGAAAAAGTAATACAGATCAAAAATCTTATTAACCCCGTACAAGGCAAATAATAATGGGCTGAATAAGAGATTAATCAACGTAAACTTATTCTTAATCAAACTTAATTTACCAAGCAAGCTGCCAACCAAATAAACCGAGATAGCCGCTGAGCCTTGCTTTTTTGCAGCTATTGTTTCATTAAATGAATTTAATTTTCCATCGCCTTGATCTGAACTTCCCGCTCTTGGCCACTCAGCAACCGCGGCTTGATCCAGCTTAAGTTCTTGTTCAAGCTGGACAAAGGAGGCAAATAAACCTGACATCTCCGCGGAATTAATGCTTATTGCCGGAGAAAGAACCTGTGCATCAACCCTCTGACTATCAAGCAGATCAGCAAAAGCAGTATTTGCCAGCAAAACCACTTGAATTAAAAATAATACAACTATTTTTCGCAATATTTTCATATTTACACCTATGATCACTTAATCACTAAGTATTATATTGCCTGAGCTATAAGCGCAAAATTAAATTGATCATTTTTTCGCGCTAGCGATATTGGAGTTAATTCTTCAGTAAAAATTCTTTTAAATGCAGCCTTAGTATTTTTTTGCTTTAATAGCAAATGCGCTAACCGTTCGCGTTTTTTTATTTGCCCTGGATCTGTCTCTGTGTTTTTTTTAATCAAAGCAAGATTATCTTGGATTATCCGCTGCGCTTCGATTTCATTATCAACTATCTGGATTAAATCTAAATAATCCGTGTTTATTGTGCCGGCACTAACCATTTCAGCCTTCATCCACTCGATCAATGGTTCCCAGATATCACGCCCGACCAAAATAATCGGCATAGGTGCTATTTTTTTGGTCTTGATAAGACAAAGCGTATTAAAAATAACATCAAGCACATCAATCCCTCCAGGAAAAACAACAAGCCCCAGCTTACTATATTCAATAAGCGCGATTTTTAAAGAAAAGTAATTTTCAAAGTTTAATGAAAGGTCTGTAGAATTATCTCCTATCTGTTTACCATCTTCGTGTAAAGCAATATACATTCCTTTTTCAATAGGATGGGTTTTATGAAAATCATCATAGGCTTGGCCTACAGCAGCAGCAATGCCTCTATTACCTCTTCTTAGAATATTTATATTTAAAGAGCCAAGAGATCCAGCAAGGCGCCTGGCCATAGGCCAATAGACTGAATCTTCCGGCATCTGCGCCCCGCCAATTATCCCAACCGAAGGCCCGACTCTATTCAGTAGTCTCGAGGCACGAAAGAGCTCCTGCCGAAAAACTTTAGCATCAATATCTAATTCTTGTGATTTTAAACCGCCAGTTTTTGAAATCAAATAATCAAACGCCTCCTCAACTGAATCTTTTATTGTCAGAGACAGTTCTTCATGATACGGCATTAATCCGCTCTGGTGAATTTTATCTAAAAATTTAAGCAGCCCGCTATAAAAAGCTTGATCAACCAAAACATTATATCTGGCTTTTTCAGGAAAACGCTTATTAAAAGCAAATATTTCAAAAATTTCATCTAGCGTGCCCAAGCCTCCGGGGAGTGACATGCCACCACTAGTTTTTTGAATAAACATAATCTTGCGGATAAAAAAGTAGTTGAAAATTATAACCACATTTTTAAACAGTTTATGATCATTATTTTTTTCATGAGGAAGCAGCATGCACAACCCAATAGAATCAACTCCGTTTATTCCGTAAGCACCCTCATTAGCTCCAAGCATAGTTCCCGGCCCGCCGCCGGTAATAAGCGAAATAAAATACTCCGCGACCATTCTGCCAAATCTTTTTGCTTGTTCATACCACTTATGTCCAGGATTAAATCTCGCTGATCCATAAATAAAAAAAGCCGGCCCGATAGCATCAAGCGCTTTTCGAGAACTCAACAATTCATCTACAGCATCCACAAAAAACTGCTGCCCTATTTCCTGTTTGTAATTTTCCGGTATTTCAGCATCAGTCGCGGCCGTAACTAAAGTTACCTTACTGTCCGGGTTTAAACCGGAAAATAAATTTTGGATATCAGCCAGGTTTAAAACTATTTGCGGAGAAAGTGTCGTATTTTGAATAATAAGATCACCGGCAACAGCAAAATTAATATTACAAAATAAATACATATTCACCAGGAGAATTGAAATCAAACTTTTACATTTTTTCATATATTTACGCTTATCGGGTTTTTAAACAGAAGCATCGACAAACAAATTTCCATTTATAGTTTTTCTTTCCAATAAATCAGCCTTTAAAAAATCTTTTTTTATTGAGCTCACTTCTTTTGCTACTGGGATCTCAATAGAAAATGTCGTGCCGCCCTCCTGTGAACCTTTTTGCAATCTACTGCCGCTTATCCAGATTTTTCCGCCTACGCGTTCGATATTCTTTTTCACTATATTAAGCCCAAGTCCGGTTCCAAGCCCGTCATCATCAACAACTCGATATCCATCTATAAAAACTTTTTTCCATTCTTGTTCTAATATCCCTCTGCCCTTGGTTGTGAAATCTATGCGCAAAAAATCTTTTTGCTTTTTATCAAGATTTATGTCTATAGTTACAGAATCGCCTCCATATTTTTGAGCGTTTATTATTAACTCATTGAAAACTGAAATTAAAATTTCTTTATCTGTTATTACTTTTGGCAAAGATGGGGCTATTGTGATTGAGCTTTCTAATTTATCACGTAACCATCGCTCATCAATAACAGCCATCAAATCATTAATGTTCAGCTCTTGATAGTTAAACGGTTTCTGCAAAAAACCATTGGATGCGAGCTCTTTGCATAAATTAATATATTTTTCATATTCTATTCGCGCTTCTTGATAAGCGGCAAAAACTTTTTCAAATACCATTTTCATATCAGGATTAGATTTATATTCTTCATTATTTTTTAAATCAAAAATTTCCTGTTCTATTTCGCTCCAGGTTTTCTGTATTTCCTGATGAATGATAAATAGCTGCTCCTGCCGATCAAATAACCCTGCCTGATATTTTGCCAGTGCTTCAAAACCTTCTAAAAAATCATAAAAATCCTGCTGCTCAGGAGAAACCGCTTTACCCTCAGCCCTAATTTCAGCCTTTAGCTGTCCGTAATATTTTAAAAATAAATTACCTACTTGCTCAGGATCCTGGCCGCGGATCAAAACTACTACTTCCTCAATAACCTGAAAAACTCTTTCAAACGATCCATCATTGCGCAAAACAGCAGCAACATTTATTTTACTTTTTCCGGCTTTTACTCTTAGTCCAAAACTTTTAAAAAACCCCTCTATCGCGATGACTCGCGCTTTGAATCTTTGTTTTATATCCTGAGACTTAATCCCCCTAGCTAGCGCTCCAATCTTCATGATTTTATTTTTAAGGTCATGCAGTATTTCTCTTAGGATTTGTTCTGATTCATACAGTTTATCGATATCCTGCTCTTTCTCTTTAAAGCGGATTCGCTGTAGAGCCAGTCCGCTTAGCTGGGCAAATATTTTAAGAATTTTAATTTTGGACTGACTCTCACTATCAGCTAAAAATATTGGCTCTGATAATTCAGGATTTGAAGCCAGCGGTTTCCGCCAATTATCCACACTTAAAATTCCCAATATTTTACCCTTGGAATCACGCAAAACTATATGCGCGAATTCTTTGACTCTTTCCCTTTTTCCCTGTCCAAACTCGATAACATCCAAACCGATAAGCCGCGGATCAACATAAGCCGCGTCCGCTTTAGCATCTCCGATTAAATGCGCCCAGCGATTTTTCTCATAAAAAAAATCTATTCCTTCTCGGCTTGCCCGATTAAGCACGTACTCTTTTTCATCACTTGCCGGGCCTTGATCTCTATATCTTTCTGAACCCTCACTTTTTGACTGTGTTTTTATTTCCTGTTTTATGTACCATTTTTTCTCGTCTGAATCATACCTGATTACTTCATAAAATTTTGTCCTGCCAAATCCTAACAAATCTACTACTTTTAACATAATATCCTGCACCTGACTTACCTCGGTACAAGTTAACAGCTCTGAAGCATTCTGCAATACAAAAGGATAACGCTGCTTTAAAAATTCCTCATCCCCCGCCAGCTTTTGCTGAAAACTCAGAACAAATAAATCAGTGTTAATAAAAACATGTGGAGCCAATGTTGATTTTTTAATCAAAGAATCATTTTCAAACAGAAAAGATTCGGCATAAACCGCATTGCTCAAAAAGAGTATTTCTATCAGAATTATTGAGATTATTTTTTTGATTTTTTTCATTTACTTAATCAAGCCTTTTTCCCTGCTGCATATTTGCTTTTGATTGTTAGTTTAACTATATTGCCTGTCCAACCATCGGCAAAGCATACAAGGGTTCGCGCAAACGGTTTATTATCCCGGGAATCAGCTCCCCGACTCGGACAAATTCCTGCCTGCCGGTAAAGCCGTCTTGGGTCTCGGTTAAAGCTTTAAACAGATAATCCATTTGCTCAATTAAATCTGTCCGCATATGTTCATAAGAATCATATCCGCTTTTTTGCTGAAAATGTTTTTCTAATAAATCTATTGCCTGGTTAAGGCCAGTCAGCTTCTGATCAGGTAAAACTTTTTTAATTGCTTTGTTTCGGTTTGATACTTTTGCCAACACAGCTTTAAGCATTAATTTCGGCGGGTTAAATTTATTAATAATGATCTGTTTAAAACCAGGATTCATTTTTGGACTCTTGGCGCTGCTTATCTTTGCCATAAGCTGATCAATGCTGCTTAAAGAACTGGCAAGCACCTGATAAAAGTTAACATTAGTTTCCGCGGCAGTATTAAGCTCTTTAATTACAAGCGTAAGCGCCTCGGCATAATCAGTAAGCTTTTTATTTTCAAACCATTGGTTCACGTCTTGCAAATTTTTCACAGCTACACCAATTGTCCGGGATTTATCTTTTTCAACCTGATTGATAAGGATTATTGCCTGCCTTGATGATTTCGCGTCATCAGCTCTATCTAATTTTTGGCGAATAAGCTTTATTGCCTCAAGCACTGGCTTATTTTGAGCCAGTTTATCCGCGAATACAGGATTTGCCAATATCTCTGACTCTAAATACTCGAGTTTACTTAAAGCAATACTTAGCCGATCAATTTTGACTGCTGCTCGCGCTATGCTTAATTCATTTTTAATAACTTCTGTATAAAAATAATAATCCCCTGATTCAGCCGCATGTTCAAGTAATTGAATATTCCGTTTACCGATTCCTTTAAAAAGAAAAATAGCGCGACGGTCAAGATGGTTAATCGCGCTCTCAATTTTCTCAATTACAGCAGGAAAATTCCTGTAGGCAAGCCTGCCTTGCTTTTTAATAATCTCTTGTATGAATAAGCGCGCTTGATATTTTTCCTGTTCCCTTTTATTAAAATATTCCGGGGTTGAGGATAGCCAGGAGTCTATTTCCGTTAACTCCTGCTTTATTTTTTCTTGAGTTTGAGCTGATACTTTGTTTTGCCAATTTGCCAGATCAAGATCTTTGATTTTTTTTAATGACTCTATAACAGCTAAAACCTTAGTTAAATCGGCTTTTTGCGATTGGAGAGTATGCATCTGCTGCCTAAAGCCTTCAGCTTCAATCTGATCAACGCGCTGTTCAAAAGATAAAGTCTGATTAATTGTTGGATTAAATTTATCCCCGCTTATTGTAATATATGCTTCTAATTCATTGCCGTCTTTAAGCCTAATATTTACTTTAAACTCAGCAGCTGAGCCCTGTTTAACACCGCTTAATAATCTTTTCCCAAATTCATGACAAAGTTTATATTGAAAGTATATTATCCAAAGCGCTCCAGTAGCTTTTTCCTTGAGTTCTTTTTTTGTATAGCCAGTAATTCCGGGAATGGAATCAAGCAGCCATTTTCTTTTATATTTTTCTATTGTTTCCGGTTTTGCCCGCTTTTTACTGGGAGGATTATATCCTTCTAAAGCAATCCATTCTTTATTTCTTGTTTGCTTAATCGGAAGCAGCTGTTCTTTTAATCTCTGATTACCAATTAGTTGGTTTAGATTTTTTTCTCCCTGCTGTTTAAAAAGCTGATAAACAAAATCATCTGATACATATTCAACCTGAATATCAGAAATTTCCTGCGCGCTGACTTGTTTTAATAATTTCTGCTTTATTGTATTTAAAAGCTGATATTGTAATATTTGCGGAAAAAGGGATTTGAAGGGCAACACATATAAATCATTATTAAACCTTATTCTGGCTTTGGTAGTATCAGCCTGTTTTAAAACAGCAGCCTGCTCAGAAAAATAAGCATTAAAAGACTGATAAAAATTCCGCGCTGAGATGTTTAGGGCAGGACTTAGATATGAAACCGCGACTGTTGAAGTTTCGATTCGCGCGCAAGCTGTATTTGCCGACAAAAACATTTGCAGCATAAATAAAACCGTCAGTTTTATAATAAATCGCTCTAATTTTTTTCCCACTTAAAACCTCTATATCCTGGCTAGAAATTTATTATTTTTTTATTAAAATTTTTAATACCTAAACCTTTTAACTATAGTCAGTTAAACACCAAAAACAAAGATATCATAAAGGTGGTAAAGTATACCACAGGTTTTGGGGTTTTACAAGGACAGAATGGTTCAAAAATGGCTTAAGCTGAGGATATAAGTCTTTAATTAAGAAGGCGTTACAATTATGGGGAAAAAATGATTGATTTTAGTTCTTTTTATTAATTTCAGAAGGAATAGCCAGCTTGTTTTTCGCTTCTTTTTTCAGGATACCGATAAACGCATCAACAACCTCTTTAGCAAACTGAGATCCGGCATTTTTCTCAAGTTCTTTTATGGCTTCGTCTATGCTCATGGCTTTTCGATATGGCCGATCAGATGTCATGGCATCAAAAGCATCGACAACACTAATTATAGTCGCTTCTTTTTTGATCTGGTCTTTTTTAAGTCCCAAAGGATAGCCTTTGCCATCAATTCGCTCCTGATGCTGTTCAATAATAAGCGCGACATCTTCAAAACCGCTTAACTGGCGCACGATGTCCGCGCCTTTTTTAGGATGCTCTTTGATCGCGTTCCATTCCTCTTCAGTTAATTTTCCTTTTTTAAGCAGAATATGAATCGGCACTCCCACCTTACCAACATCATGCAATAATGCCGCGAATTTTAAATGTTCCATCTGATCTTCAGTTAAAGCCAATTCCGCCCCTATTTTTAAAGAAAACTCCTGCAATCTTTCGCAGTGGTCTTCAGTGTATCTATCGGCAACTGATACTGTCTCTGAAAGCATGGAAACTATTTGGATTACCATTTGCCGCATCCGCTCGAGAATTTTTTTCTGTTCAGTAATATCTTTTGCCACCCCGTATATTCCAATGATTTTCCCATCCTTATCGCACATGGGCCAAACATTGAGCAAAATCACAATTTCATTCTTATCCTTTGTGATGCAGCGCAACTCTTCGTCTTTATTCTTTCTTCCATTTCTTATTTCATCAAAAATCCTTCTTGCTTTCACATGTTCATCTTCTGGTAAAAACTCTAAAAAACTATGCCCCTGGATATCCGCTTTTTTATATTTCAACACTCTATTGGCCGCGGAATTCACACTGGTGATAAAGCCATCATTATTCAAAGAAAATATCAAGGAGCTGGTGTTTTTTAAAAGATCAGAGTAACGTTTTTCCGCTCCTCTTAATTTTTCTTCTGTCCTTTTCCTTTGACTTATATCCCGGACGATCGCAAACACACAATCTCTTTTCTCCACCATCCCTTTTTGCATATTTATTTCCACTTCAAAAACTTCTCCTGATTTTTTAAGAAATAAGCATTCGAAATGCTGTTCACCTTCATAAAAAGCCTTAGCAGTAATTGCTTTTATTTTCGCGCTTAAAACTTCTCTGTCTCCATAACTTAAATCTTCTATCGATAATTTCATCAGTTCTTCTTTGCTATATTCACTCACCTGACAAGCTTTTTTATTCGCGTGAATTATCTTATTATTAACCGGATCAATAACATAGATTGCCTCATTAACTCCTTCAAATATCGATTTATATTTTTCCAGAGATGAAGTTAACCCCTCTTCATGTTTTTTAATATCAGTAATATCAACTTCTATGCAAAATATTGATACGCAGACCCCATCTTTAACATAAGGAAACATCGTAGAATATATCGCTCTTTTCTGACCACTCCGGGTAATCATTATCCACTGGCGCGGAGGCAAAGGATTATTCGTTGAATAAACTTGAGCAACATTATCCATGAACTGCTCTTCTTCACCTTCAACTAATAATAAATCTGTGATTTTTTTACCAATAGCATCTTTACGCAAATAACCATAAGTCAATTCTGACGCTCTATTCCAGAGTAAGATTGTTCCGTCTTTATTAAAGCTTTGGATTGGAATATTAGTGACATGCTCAGTCAAACTTTCAACTGAGCTTATAACTTTCCTATGGGAAAATACGAGATGATAGATAAACATCCCGAGGATAGTAAAAACAATAGAACATATTCCGGTTACAAGCTCATTAGAAAACATAGAGTCTGGGTTCCTTTATAAATAATTAAAACAAGTTTTCTTAATTATTATACTAGCATAAAGGGGGCAAATTCAAGATAATTAAACAAATAAAGATTTTATAGATAGGTAAGATCTAGGAGGTAATTTGTAAATCAGACTGATCGTCTAATAATTTAACCAGGTTTTTCTTATCAGCATCATTATCCCACCAGGAGAAATTTATCCCAATTTCATGATTATTATTGCTAATATCTCTTATCCGGACAACCCGGCCGTAGATATCGCCGACCTTAACCATATCCCCAAGGGTAAGATTAAGACTCATTAATGAATTTTTAGGCAAAGTATCGCTTGTACTGAATGATATTCCTCCAGCACTTATATCTTTAAGCAGATTTGTCCCCTTAGCGCGGCACTCAGCCCAAAAGTTGAAATCAACCAGCTTATAATCAGCATCAACTTTTTCTATTTTTACTCTTTTGTCTTTTCTGCGTTCATTGTTCTTGTCCATAAAACCTTAATCACCTTTAATAAATTGCCATTTTAAAAACACAGGATCAAATTGCCGATTCAACCATAAACCTAATCTGAAATAATGGCTTATGGATTACCATTTCAGGTGCTGCCATTGGAATCTTTTTCTTAACCCTTTCTAATACAGAGCTCTCAGCTGCCGCGGGTGTTGAGTCTTGAATCGGCGCAAGCCTATTAAGCATTGCCGTAACTTTTGCCGCTTTATCCTGAACACTTAAATTCTTTACAGTTTCCTCTAATGTCCTTTTCAAAGCCATACTTATATTAGGCCCTTGTTCATTTAAATAAGCCCTTAATCGCGCGACCATATTGCCGGTACCGGCATCAACCAGAGAAAAATTTCTTAAAGCAACTGCTGAAGCATACCTAAGTTCATCAACCTTAGCTTCAACCGCGTTTTCAAACTCTGCGGCCCGCGCTGCCTGCAGCTCACCTAATAAAGCTCCTCGGCCTAAAGTAGTTACAAGTCCTAGCTGAGCTCTTTGTTTATTAATGTCTTTTAAATCAAGATTGTTTAATTCTTTTGCCACAATATTATTAACATTCTCAAAAACTAAGCCAAGAGCCAGGTTATTGATTAATGTATTATCTATATTTAAAATTATTCCTTTAATTTTTTCTTGTTCAGCAGGATTGAATCTCCTAAATAAATTATGGGTTACTATTGTTTCCACCAAAGCTGATGCTTTAATTTTTTCGCCTATTCCAAATAGCGGAGTATTAAGCAACGCGACATTTTCTCCATTTGCTGAAGCCAATACTGCCGCAGCTAATCCGGAAGTAAGCGAGCCGACTTTATTCCCAAGCCCGGCTTTATCGAATTCCGCGGCAACCAACTCGATCTTTGTCTTGTCCGGATATTTATAACCAGTTTCTAAAAGTGTAATTATCGCGCTATATAATGCTCTCATTTGCTCGGCATTCATAATTCTTGATACAGCGGACATACTCTCAGCTTGCTTAACAAAAACATCCTGCTTATGCAGATTACCTTCAATTGCCAATCTGCCGACCAGGATGGCAATATCCGCAAGCATACTTTCTCCACGATTAATCTCCGGAGGGATAATCTGTTTTAATGCCTTATTAATGATTTTTAATAAAGCCATATTCCGCGTTTCCTGGGTAATAATTATCTGCTTTAGAATATTATCAAACAAAACTCGAACTTGGGCATTTTTCTGGGCCTGAACAAACGATGCCATAAAATCAGCATTGGCTTGTAAGCTGACAGTTTGGTTTAGTTCTCCCATAGACAAATCCTGAAAACTACCCGCGGAATAAGAAACAACATTCGCGACATTAACTCCTAGATTATATTTTTCATTATATTCTGAAACTATTATTTTTAATGCTTTTTCCGAACTTCCAGCGCCTCTGACTTTTCGCGCGAATTCTTTAATAAGTATTCTATCGATCGATAAATCAAGATCACGATCTTTTTCAATCTCTCCGATAAATGAATCTGCATTTAAATTCTTGGCTTTTGCCAGCGAATTAATAATATCTGTAAGCTTTGCTTCTATTGCTACGAAATTTACTTGCTGCACCTTTACCCCTGTCTCCAGAGCCACTTTATTTAAAATAGTCTGCATTTCTTTTGTTAGGGAATTTCCCTGATGAAAATTTATCCCTGTCTCCAAAGCCGTTTGATCTAAAATAGCTGACATTTCGCGCGCATTAAGCCATGAAGCTATTCTTTGTTTAAATAAACTGCTAATTTTATCCTGAATATTCTGCGCGACACTACTAGCCTGAACATTAAATCCTTTTAGAAACAGGTTTTCAAACAACTCCAGATTAACTTTTCCGGATTTTTTACTTAGCTGCTGGGAAGCAATATTAATGATTTTAATTTTGTCAGTAATCTTTGCTGATTGATAGTATGACATCAAAGCGCTGGGATCTTTTGTCCTAATAGTTTTATTTACAAGCTGCACTGTGCGGTTTTCAACTGATTTAAAAAACGGCATTTTCTTCCATGCCCAGGCAGTCAAACCTATAGCAGCAGCAACTCCCAATGCAAGCATCCAATCATTACCATCAATAACATTAGTAGAAATTTTTTGATTTACAGCTAAAGCTATAGTAAATAATGCAGGATGCGAATATAACGTAGTTGTTGATCCATCTCCCTTTAATTTAGAATTTTTTAATTTTTCTAATAAGTTAGAAGCTTGCTCAGATAAAACCCCATCTTCTGCTTGCATTTCTAATACTTTTTGAGTCCATATTTTTGCTTGATCTGGATTCAAAAATGGGAAAAACGAATTTAAAGTATTTACTAAGTCAGCTTCTAGGTATTTGCCATCGGGAGGATTAAGTTGTATCCCATAGTGAGTACCAATTGCCAACATCTCAATTGCTAAAGCATCATTTCCATTTTCTTTTTTTATTTTTTTTAAATAAGCATAGTAATTTGCAAGTGCCTCTTTCCAATAAGCATTCCTGAATTCTTTTTTTAAAGGATGATATCCATATAACCATTGACTTATTACAATAGCATCTACTGCTGAGCGAGCTTGAGATCTTTCTATAATCTTTAAGAATCCCAAGTTTTGCAATTCGCCGGGCCAATCACCACACACTAATTTTTTAAATATACTCAAGGCTACTTCTTTTGTTCCAAAAGATGTCCATTTGAGTTGAAATGGCGCAACAGCCAAGGGAAGAACATGTCCATCTTCATGCCATGGAGACATCTCATATAAATATATTCTCATCCGCCTTGGATTTTTAATGTATTCTTCTCTTAAAGTAGGGATAAGATGAGGCCGAACCCCAAGAGTTCTTCTTCTATTATGTCCTTCATCAACTGCTTCTATACCAATTTGGCGAAAATCTGAGACTAGTTTTGTTGCTAATGTATAAACATCAGCAAGTTTAAAATCGCGGTTTGAGTTAATAGTAGAAACTATTGCGTGCAATATATTTACAATCTCTTTTGATTTTTCATTTAAAACTTCCCTATCAAAACTAAAAATACTAATCATTTTACCTATAATAATCTCTAGAGGTAACCCAATCGCAATAGCAGACGCGGCTAAATCAACCGAATTTTGCGCTCTAGTATTAGAAAGCACGCGGAATGGACCTTGAGCCGCACGATTTAGTTCATCCTTATTTAATGGATGGGGGCTAGTTAATTCTATTCCTTCAAAAAACTCTGTCTTTTCAGGTATAAACAGAAGAATTTTATTTAAAAAGTTAATATCGGCTACGCTTAATCCGAATTGTTTCATTATATCTCCATTCGTGATGTCATGACTGTCATCAACTTGTGAATTATTAGCTAATAGATATAAACCATCGACATTACCTAAAGCCCCTTGAACAAGAATATCATCTGGAGGAGGCAATGAAATATTTTCTATACTCTGAGGATTCCCGCCTATTACATTATTAGCAACAAGCGGAGACATATTAGAACTATTTGAAGTAGAAAAAGTACTCATCTCATGTGCTTCTTCGAGTTTTTGAGGAACCGCTTTGACTCCAATATTATTATCCTCATCAGGGGATAGATCTTGATTAAAGTCAATATTTAGGGCTTCATCCTCATCTACTATATCAAATGTTAATTGCAAATCAATATTACTAATTGTTAACGAAGGCGCAAGCGTAGAATCACCTACCGTATGTACAATCGCCTGACCATTAGCTGCCCAACAAATATCTAGAACCAAAAACGTTTGAATAAGTATGAATGATATGATTTTAAAATACGTCCTGTTTTTCATTGTTTTCCTCATTAAGTTGATGCCTTAGTTTTATCCTTCATTATAATTTTGATGATTATGCGTATGTTTAACAAAATCAATAACCAGTGATTTGTCAAACTGCTTTGGCCACAAAGAAAAATTTAAGCCCAGATCATAACCAGTCTTATTCTTCTTGCACCAAATAACCTTGGCAATAACCCCAACAGTTCTTAAAATTACAGCTAGATCAATGTTCAAAAAAGCAAGCGACCCATTAGCTACTTCTTCATCACTGTAAATCGCGATCCCTTCAGCGCTTATATTCTTTATAGGCCATACTGTAAATTGCAACTGACCTTTTGTTTCAACAGTTAAAAGCCGACAATTTGCCACTGAATCTCGGGTCGGCACTCTTATTGCTTTTCTTCTTTCTTGATTCATATCTAGGCCCCTTGGATACACTTTTTAAAAAAGATTTAGAAAGTATACACTAAATTAAAAGATCATCCTTATAACCGGCAATCACTTCAAGAGCTTTTATAGCAGCATTATCAAGCCTTTCCATCGCACTCTCAAGCTGAAGGCTATAGTTTTATATTGCTACCGAAAACATCAAATTACTCTGATGCTCTTTTATTATGTGATCCCCTCTATTGAACCCGGTCAAAATATCCGGCGCAATGTCTTCGGATATAGTACCAATGGTAATATCCCCCTTCTCATTTATTTGAACCAACTTATTTTCTAAACGAATATTCTTTAATCCTACCGGATTCGTACCGTTATACTTGCTTTCAATCCTGACATTACCCACCAACGTAACTCCTTCCAGCACAACTGGACCTTTTCCCTCAACCATAATATCCACTTTTTCTTCGCCTCGCAGTTTGTACCCTCGCATCATCAGGTAATCCGTGTCCCCTTCTTCCAAAGCCGTACGATGCCATCCCTTGTTTAGGACACTGATAGAGCGCAATGTTACTACCGATTGCGGCGCGGCATGCACAAACAACGCTCCGTTAATATCGGGTTGTTCAAAAAATACATTCTCTCCGGTCCAGAATAGAGTAGCATCTTTCGCGATCGTACCGCCTTTAAATTTCGTTTGCAACTCGTCAATCGTTTGAGCTACCTGCGGGGCCCACACCACCTGAGCTCCGCTGTAGATCATAATACCATCTGCCGTAGAGTCCGAGTCGCCTTTGACATCAATACCAACACCAATCGATGCTAAAACCATACGGTTCATTTCCTGATAATCCGATTCGCCGGTAGCCATATGATCCGGATAATTTCCCGCTTTCTGTTTGCCGATGGCATCTTGCGTACTATTTTTAACCGGAGAAAAAACCAAACGTTTTTCCTGAAAATTGGTAAACCCAACCATCGTCATTTTAAACGCTATATCCTGCATCATGGTTTCCAAGCGCGTCGGCTTAAATGTTATCTTCTCCTTGTCCTGAAATTTTGGGTTGATAAATTCAGGCATGATTCCACTGGTGGTCTCAAGGGTTTCCATGTACGGATCCAACGCAATAATAAACACATTAAGGTTCCCGGGAAATGGCGATTTCCCGGTTTTGGGATCCGGGACATCTCCACTATTTTTAAGAGACGCTCGCACTATTTCAACATCAATGATTCTTTGCCCAGTCCTCACTCCAAGTAACTGGTTTAACTCTTTGCCAATCGTGCCGGTATTATTGAGATTCCTCCGTATAATATTTTCCACTTCCGTTGATATTTTCTGGGGGATCACAAATCCCCTGCGCATTATACTGTCTTGGTCGACAAAATTGATTTCCATTTTTATTTCGGAAAGCTCATTAACCCCCATTAATGCTCTCCTCATAGCATCCATAAGAAGATCTTTTTTATGAATTTCTTTATCCGGTTCCAGTGCCTGCAACTCATCTCCTATGATAGACAAATTCGTATTGGTTTCAATAATTTCAATGGCCCGTTCTATGTGTCCATTGGAGATTTTTAACTGACGGACGGTCTCTTGCGCATGTTTCCGGCTCATCGCATACTTTAACAACTCGCCTCCGGCTGTTTTAATTACTTTATCTTGCTGAACGTTCATTTTTTGGCCGACTTCCAGCGCTGTTTGCGCCACAATTTCGCCGAATCGTCTTTCGTCTATGGCGAGCTTCATCATTGCGCTCAGAATTTCAAAAACTTTCGCCGGTTGAGTAAAATTTCTCACTATGATTTCCAGAGCTTGGGACCGTGCCGTGCCGGAAACATTAAGAATGTCCAACAACTTCTGGGCTACTTCCTGTTTAAAAATAGCTTTCAAAAGCGGGTCAAGCTGATTGTATTCCACATTGCCTACCTTATCCGGCTCTTCATTCTGATTCTCCAATAAGGTGATCGCGCCCGCTGCTTCACCAGCTTCTCGGGGAACAGTGAGAAAATTCATATTAAATCCATGTTTAACGGAAACCGCAAGCCCGGGCAGAATCGCATTGACTACCTGTGCATTCGTATCTTGAATAAAAACCATATGCGTTCGCCCCTCGTCATTCCAACGCTTCGCCAACCCGCTATCTTTAAGCAGCATGTGAATATCCCCGTGCCCATGCGGTTTTTCCATTATTTGGTAAGGATTATTTTTTTCTGCAGAAAACCGCGCTTCCTTATCCACCAAAGCGGGAACCGTTCCTTGCTTTACTATTTGGATAAGGCTTTCGCCCTTTACCATTTCGATGTACGAGTCCATATATTGATACTGACCTCGTTGTTCATCTCTTATTTCACGATATGAATACCCCTCTTCGCGCAGAAACTGGATAGTCGCGTGATGCGTTTCATCTGACGTCATGATGATAAATGGGATCCGGTCATTTGTTCCGTTAAGCCGATTCGATTTTTCCTGCAAGGCCAAGATGGTGTTAATATACAGTAAAATATACTTCTGCTCATTAACCAAAGATACTGGGATAAGAACTTTTGGTTTTTTATATCCGAGCCTGTCCCCGACCCCTCCGGCAACCAAGGTTACTACTAATTTATTCGCGTATTTTAATCCCTCGTTTTGCAAACTTCTATAATCGTCTCCTATCCCGGATATTTGCACTCCCTCCGGAACTTTCGGATTATATCCTTCAAAAGGATTAACTCCAAGAATGGCTTTCTCCAACTCAGCCTTTGCATCGGCACAGTATTTCCTTAACCCATAAGGCGAATTTCGGTCACACTTAAGTATTGCTTCGTAAAATTCCGTTTTTTCCTGCTGATCTTCACCTCTTTCGGCCCATTCCTGAAAAAGATGTTCTTGTCCGATATCCAGAAGTAATTTTTCAACTTCGGCATAACGCTGTTCAGCCAGAAATATAGAATTCTCCAATTGATAATCTCTGCCATCTTTTTTAATCTCTACCAGCTTTCGCACCGGATTTTTCAAATCAATATGCCATTCTCCATCCGCAATAATCTTATACTCCGTCCCAACTGCAAAACTGGGAACAGTAAGCTCCCATTCATCCGCTCCTACCTTCTTAAATTCAAATGCCGGATCATTCTCTTTCCATTCGTTAAAACTGCCGAGCAGAAATACTTTAGTCGAAAATGCGTCTTTATACCTAAAAGTGTATTTAAGTTCAATAGCGTGCGACAGTAAAGAATTATTCTCAGTCTCTCCGCTAAAATTATTTCTAATGTCGGGCCTCGCAGCATGCGCCCGGAACATATCCTGCAAATTTGCAATGCTGATATGGGGTGAAAGAGTGGCAATATTCGCTGTGGTATTCTGCTCAGCCAGGACACCGAAAATATTTTCAATACTGATTCCTACTTGAGGAGCAAGTATAGTTCTATCAGTTTTATTGCTTAAAGCATAAGCCGGCACGACACTGGTTATAATAAATAAATCTATAATTAAAACCGATATTGCCCTTATTACAACATAATATTTCTTTTGTCTGATCATTCCCATTTACGCCTCCCTAAGCTTGCCTCAAATGATTGTACTTAACTTATTGGAATATCTTAAATAAAAAATTTAAAAACTCTAATAATCCGCTATAAAAACAGCTGTGTAAGTATACCTGATAAAGTATTTTTTTGCAAGGCTATAATTATCTTATATTTTAATTAATTTTAGCATTAATAAGTCATTGATATTATTATTTTTGCGAAAATAATCAACTAAAACTGTCTGTATAAAAAATATACTTATTTATCCAATAAATTATTTTTTATTTTTTCTTACTGTAAACTCTTTAAGCTAATATCCTATATAAGAGAAACGGGTGAGCGAAGCCAGAATTTCTGTCTTCGCCCACCCGCCCGACCATTTATTCGATTAAATTGTATTCCAAAAATCCAGTAAGGATTAAGCCTGGATTAAGATGTCTATTAAAGCTTCATACTCTGTAGCCATATCGTCATATTCTTCTGGAGTAAATTTATCAATACTATCCAATTCAATCGCAATTGATCCATCTGCCGCGATTATGCCCTCGCCATTAATTACTTTTACAAAAACAGCCATTATATTAACTAAAGGTGAATTAAGATCTTTAACATGATAATATTCAGCTCCATCTACACTTCCAGCAATTGTATTTGCGTCAGAATATATTACGATTAATCTATCTCCCGCTTCTCTGCCTATGGCTGCTGAATTTTCTTTGCCTTGGACAACTTGAAATATATCTGCCGCGCCCATTTTTGCTAATGTTTTTTCAATAGCTGCCTGTGTCTCAGCATTTCCCGCACCGGTAAATACTATTTTTTGGTTTCCGATATTAGCATCCTTTGCGCTAAGAATAAATTCCGCGCCTTTTTTACTTGGAAGCCATGTGCCGTCTGGCTGCATTGCGCCAAAAACCGTGTGATCTGTCGCTGCCTTTGTCTTATCTTTTCCTAGAGCGCTTATTACAGAATTTTTTCCCTCAACAGTAACTTTCTGCATTGCTTGATACTTTTTATAAAACGCGTCCATTGCCGCGGTTAACTTAACTTGAATAGCGGCAATAGCATCAGTAATTAAACCGCGAATCATTGTGGCAACTGTTTTAGGACTAGCTTCTGCTATAGCTTTTTTCTGTTCCGCAGGAAGAGCCGAATCTTTTATTTCTGTCATTACTCCAGCTTTAACATCTTCATCTTTCATTGTTTCATCAGCATACTTCTTAGATAAATTAAGGTCGCTGATTGTCTTAGGCTGGGCAGCTGCTTCAGCTTCTACTTTAGCTTTTACTTCAGCGCGGGTTGCCGCCATTTGATTTGTTTTACCGTCAACAGTTTTCGCATCAATGTCTTTTCTGTCTGTGATACCATCAATCTTCATTACTATTTCTAAAGCTTCTTTATCACTTTTGCCCATACCTTCTAAAATTTCATGTCTGAATAAATCGGCAAAAGCTTCATCTGATAAACCATTATATATGGTCATTTCTTTTCCTAGAGCATCTCCGACTTGATAATTGTCCGCATCAATAAATCCCATGTTTTCAGCTAGCTTTAATACAACAGCCCTCCCATGATCCAGCATTTCTTGTGCTAATGACGCCTCAACGCGTCCTGCTTGAACACCAGCATTAAGGTCTGCTTCAAGTTTGGCTAAAGCAGCTGATTTTTTTGCTGCAGTTTGAGCTGCATCATTAATTATATTTGATTCAGCTGTTAAAAGATCTTTCAATGCTTGTTCATTTCCATCGGTTGACTTACCAGAAGCTCCGCTGATACTCTGATCATAAAGCTTGATCCCATCATCTGTTGATCTAATATAGCGAGTAACCGCGCCTTTTGTGATTTTAATTTCACCAGGAACGCTTACGTCTATGGTTATATCTCCACTATTAAAAACATGATCAGCATTAGCGCCAATACTGTCTAAATTAGTTTTCCACATTGCATTTACAGCTGCCATGAGATCCGCATCTTTAGGATCAAGCTGCTGAGCTGCTACTGTGTTAAAAACAGTGGTTACAGTGTCTAGATTAGCTACTGAACCTAACGTATTAGCTGAGTCTAAAGCACTTTTCAAAGCTATATTATCAACTGTGGGATTAATTCCAGTAGCTGATGGCATAGCATAAGAAACGCTAGTGAACATAAAAGAGCATATTACAAAAACTGATAATACCTTTCTCAACATACAACCTCCTTTTTTGTTAGAAATTCCTAAATTTTTTAAATTTTCTCTCATTTTTTTCCTCCTTTTTTAATTTTAAACTCTAAATAGTTGTTAAAAAATTTATTAATCTTTTTAAAAGAGAATAAACAAAGTTGATAAAGTATACCACACAATTTTTAATTTTACAAGATTATGATAACTTTTTTTAAAAATCTTAAGTTCTTTATTACCAACATATTACATACTGTAGCTAAAAAATTCTTAGCAGGTTTTTTTCTTTACTACATTTTCTGCTTTACTGGAACTGTCTTGGGAACAACAACATTACCTGCACCGATAAACTCCTCAAATGCTGTTTTCTTGCCAGTCAAACGGTCAAAATAAGGGCCCTGGATATTTTTGGTAATTCTAGGAGTAATAACAATGTAAGAAACTCCCTGGGCTTTCATTTTTTTAGTTAATTCATTAGTATGAAATCCTCCGGCAACCATTACCGCGACCTTTTGATTGTTTTCACGCGCAAGTGAAAGAGTATTGTTTATCATAGCTTCATTACGTAATCCAGCAACCTGATAGAAATCCACCCAAGCAGGAATATAAACATCAAGGTAGGCTATATCAGTAGGAAGATTGACATTTATTCCAAACTTATCCGCTTGTTCTTTTATAAAGCTAAGATAATTATCAACCTTAAACTCCTGCTGATGCGTTTTGTAAAATGCAAGATCCTTATTAACCATTTTTATTTCTACCATACGGGTCATGACTTTTAAGCCGCGCGTAAGCATGTCCAGTTTTTTTTGCGTTTCATTTTCATAAACAGCTGTTCTTACCGCAACATCCGCTTCTTCTATTTCATTAAATAGCTCAAAACTTTTGATTTTATCATAGCTGCCTGCATAGGTAATATATTTATCCAGATTTTCATATCGCGTAAAATCAATTTCGCTTTTCAAAGCCATTTCTTTAACAAAACTAAGATATCTCGCCGCGCTCATCTGTTCGTTTTTATAAGCTAGCCCCTTATCTAAAAGACTTCTGATATCTTCTTCCGATAATATATTAGTCAGCTCAGTTAAAAGCTTTGCGCGCTCTTCTTCGGCCTTGACAAAATCCAATGTTTTTTCAATCTTAATCGCGTTTAAAAGCAGTGCAAGATTCGGGTATTTATTTGCGATATTTAGCTTATCCGCTAATTTACTGCTTAAATAAAGACAGTAATCATTTAAACTCATGACTTTTAAATCAAACGCTAGCTGATTAGCGTCAATATCATCCAGTTGCGGATTATATATCTCTGATTTAAGCCGCGCTAAACATCCAGCTAAATTACTTAAATAACCCAAACCTTCTTCTTTAAACGGAAGCGATGTCTGAAATGCTTCCAAATTATTGTTGTATAATTGATTATCTTCAATTCCATAAAGTTTTAAAGGATATTCAAAGCCCTTTCTTATAACCAAAGCTTCTGGTCCGCTAAATATGCCATCCCTAACTAAAAAATCACTGGCCACATCTCTAACCGAATCTTCCGGAAACGTAGAATATAAATCTGTATTTAATTTACCAACTGAGCCTTCTATGCCCGCGACTTTTAAACCATATTCTTCCACCAATAGATCAATTATATTAGAAATATTAGTCTGGGCTTCATAATTAGCATGCGCGTCTTGGATATGCACAATAACTTCCGGGGAGCTTCCTTTATATATATCTTTAATATTGCCCCATGATCCAGGAATAACTAAATCAAATATATCCTTTTGTTCAGCTTTATTAGTTTCTTCCTGAGCATAAAGCCCGGCAACACTGCCAAGACATATAATAGTTAAACCTAATACAGCAAATCCCCTAATCATTAAACCCTTTAATTTCATTGATTTCCCCCTGATAATCATTTAATCCCTCCATTTTGCTGCTCGAAAAACAATGCCCTATCTTTATGATAACAAAAACGTTAAAGTGTACCACATGATTTAAGCCCTGTCAATATTGCCTAACTCTTATGTCAAGCCAAAGTAAGAATGTCCGCTTTTTACCAAAGTAGAAATGTCCGGTTTTATGGTTTTTAAATACTAACCAAAGACTCCTGCTTTGATTGTGAAATTCTGCTTACACTAGGCAGCTTTTTCCAAGGATGTTCCA
>JAZDHZ010000008.1:0-36208 GCA_043805415.1 Candidatus Omnitrophota bacterium
GATTGTTTTCTCCAGGTTGTTCAGGATTAGTTTTTTTACGGCGTTCAACCTCAAGCGGAATAATTTTATTTCCTTCAAGAACAACTATTTGACCGGTTTTTTTATTTAACCGATAAAGCCTTCCATCTTCTGATTGCATCAATTGATAAGGATTATTACTCGCTTTCTTATTTTCACACCCCGCGGAAAAAACAAGTAAAACTAACAAGACTCCAATTGGCCATAGATTTTTATAAATTCGCATAATAATTACCTTATAAATTAACTAATCGATGAATAAACGATTGAATATATAGCTATATTGTAATACTATCAATGAGTTATGTCAATTTAAACATCGCAAAAAGAACAAGTGTTGAAATCGCAAGTTTAACCAGCGGCCTAGAATTTAATGACCGGTTGTTTGCTCTGGATAATCAATACATATTCTATTTATAAAAAAAGCAATTCTTTTTAAAGAATTGCTAATCAGACAACTGGATTACAATAGCCAGACTCAGCAGATATTATGGTTTTAAATCAGTTTTTAGCAAATCACGGAGAACTTAATATAAAAAAAATGATTTTCCATCGGGGCGCAGATTATCTGGCGGCAGTTTATCATACTTTTTAAGATATTTCCTGCGTTCACAATCTTCCATTTCCGGACCTTTGCAGTATATGCTCATTATCCCCGCGCATAAAATCCGGTCTAAATGTTCGTTTATTTCCAGAAAACTGCATTTAAAATACTCGCATTTTGACATTATTACCTCCTGTAAAAAACGTTAATCCATTAAATAAAAAAACAACTTCCTCAAAGGTAAGTTGCCGCGTGTTTTTTTAAGTCATTCATAGCGACACTCCATTAGTGTCAGGGTTAGCTATATAATCTATATAGATATAGTTAAATCATACTATTGTTTTAATTGTGAGTCAATTCAAATTTTAAATAATAAATTGATTAATTAACCCGGCAGCCGGCTGCTTATAAAATCGAGAATCGTCTCTTTTTCCTCTATGCTGATTTTACTAAATTCTATGCCCAAGGCCCAGACATTCTGGTTAGTTTTAATTTTTCTCACAATAATCCCAAGCAGATTAAGGCAGCCAAAAGCATCCGGCAGCTCAAACCTAACATATATTTTAGTATTCAAGGCAATATCAGCTTGAATAAAAAGCTTAACTCCTTGGACCCCAATATCACCGATTACACAGTCATATTCTTGTTTTTTATTAATATCAGCTAAACTAACTTTAGCATCTAAAACCAGCGGAAAACGCAGATGGGCTCTGTTTGAAGCGATTTTTTCTGTAAAATGGTGCATATAATCAGCTAATATCTGTTTATCGCCTGGAGCAAAATTAGTAAAGACCACTGCCGTATCATATACACAGCCTTTACCTGTCTGTGAATTTAATAAAATGGACGATACTTGTCTTTGCCAAAGAACACGTGTTTGAGCTAAAATCGGCGGGGATTTACTATCTAAAATTATTTTAAGTTCAAGGATTGTATTTTTGGGAATTAATTCAGTGTTGATAAATTTTAGCCCGGAATTACTCATTTCAGTAACCAGGGCATTTGATTCCAGCTTATGATTTTCTTCGGAAAGGCGATAATAAACATCAGTGGCAGTAGTTAAAAACACATGCTCATAGGCGCCAGCCATGGTTTAGTTCCTCTAAATAAAATCAGATCCTGTCTTTATTTATCTTTTTTTTGCTTTTATTTTTTCAAATCGCGCTTGTTTTTGCTCTCTTAAAAGCCTGGAAATATTTTTTTGTCTTTTAGTAATTCGTTGTTTAGGCATTTTAGCCTCATTTAATTTAAGCGGATTCTCATATTAGTAAAGACTCTAAATCCCAAACAAAGCAAACAGGATCAAATTAACTTACCACTCTATCCCCAGAGTCTTTTTAACGTAGCTATTGATTTTATTAATATATTTATTTTCTATAGCAGTGAATTCTATGCCTATTTCTGAAAACATTTCTTCAGTTGTTTTTGACCACATCACTTTACCCTGAGCATTGATTATCTCGGTTTCTTCCGGCAAAGAAAAAGTTAATTGAATATTTGTTTCAGGATTTAAGGCTTCTTTTGAAAAAACCTTTATTCCTGATGAGCTAATATCAACACTAATACAGCGTTTTTCTTCTTTGTCGGAATTATTATCAGTTAGTTTATAGGTAATCATCGTGCTGAGGTTACTGCGGACAAAATCTCGATTTTCTTTAACCCGGCCAAGCGATTTATCTATATATAAGGATAGAGTTTTCTTAGCAGCATCTTCTAAATTTAAAAAATCAATCCCGGTGTCATAAAATGAATCGGAAAATTTCTTTTGCCAAACAACTATTCCAGTAGCCGATAAGGGGACCAAGATATCGGGAATATTAAGGGTAAAATTCAATTCGGTGTTTTCATCTAAAACTTCATTGGAAATAAACCGTACTCCCGACAAACTAATATCCTGAACAAGCACAGTTCTGCCTCTGTCGTCTGATTCTTTTTGCTTATAATTTGCTTCAACTCCCACATATAATCTTGCAAAACTACGTCTTTCTCGTGACATATTCTCTCCTAATTAAGCAAGCCGCTAATTCAAATATTCCACTCCGAGTATAACCTGTGACCAAAACTTCCATTGTCCGTTTTCTTGTTTAAAAACAACAATAAGATCAAGCAGGTTATTTTTAAAAGCAGGGCCTTTGACTTTTGATGTTTTCTGTAAAACTCGGGCAAGGGCATAATCACCATCTAGCGCTAAATACTTAAAATTCATTAATTCATATTTTAAATCATATATCGGAAAATTTTGATTACCCACATCTTTAGTCGCTGAATAACCCGGAGATAGGGTATGCACGCAAGCAAGAATTCGAGACATTTCCTCTTTTTCATACGCGTCAAAAATCTCAAGCAAGACTTTTTTTAAATCAGCGCTTGTTTTGAAAAACTGTTCAGAACTATCTTGGCCCAGAACAATACTTGGCAAACAAAACAATGAAACAAAAACAAGCACCTTAGTAATTAATTTTTTCATCTAGGTTAACCCTCCTCATCCCCATTTAAAACAATGTTTTATTGTTTCATAATACCCTCTTGGGTCACAGTTGTCAATTTTTTTCATTAATAAAAAAGCCCCAGAATTATTGCTTGGGGCTTTTTTAAATTATAGTTTATTTAAGAAAATCACTTATTCAGCTTAATTGGTCTTTCCTGGAGAATTGTCCGGTAAAACAATCCTACGGCATCATAGGCGCCGTTTACAAACTCAGTGCTTTTCCAGCGGCGAGTTTGAATGGATTCCAGAACAAACTCTTTTAATTCCGCTAATTTTTCCATATCCAGAACATAATTAACCGGCTGGCTAATTTGCATTGTCTTGATTTGTTCTAAGAGTTTTCTATTGTCATTACACAGCTCAGCGATTTTATCTTCATTAAAATGTTCGCTATTTTTTTCATTTGAAATAGTTTCAGTTAGTTCTAATATCTGTTTTCGATTACTTTCCGATTGCGCAACTAATTCAGTTTTCTCAGCTTCAAGTTTTGCCAGTTCTTTTCTTAAATGTTCAAGTCCAAGATTATTATTCTGGGAAGCGGCGATTTGCTGATTTAAACCAGAAATTTCGTTTAAAAGCATATCGCATTGTTTTTCTAAGTCATTGACTCTTTTTTGCAGTTTGCCTTTTTCCTGCTCTACTTCTAAGCGAGAAGCTCTTTTGTCTTTTAGCTGGATAATTTCTGTTTGCATTATTTTAGAATTTTTTATAAATTCTGTTATCTGCTTTTTAGCCCGAGCATTGTCATTTTTTAATTCCTCAACTTCTTCCTGTAATATATAATTTTTTTTATTTACATCCGGCGCGACTTTACTTGCCTCTTCCAGCTCACCGACAATCTTAAATAAATGTATCCGTTCTTCTTCTAATTCATCAACTCTATCTATTAAACGCTGTCTTTGCTCATCAACCTTTGCCTCTTTATCTTTTTTCTTGTTTGCCTGGATTAAATCCTGATTTTCTGTCTCCAGTTGCTTGATTGTGGCTGTCAGGTTGTTTCGCTCAAATTCCAGGAAATCAATCTTTTCTTGCCAATTGGCTTGATCTTTTATTTGATTATTTAGGATTTGCTGGTTCTGAACTAAATCTATATTTTCTTTACTTAATTTCTCATATTTTTTCGCGAAATCAGTTAACTTATCATTAAGCAGCTGGTTCTTTCTTTCTGATTCTTTAAAATCTTCTTCAAACATAGCACTTTTTTTATCCAGATAAGCAACAGCTTTTACTTTTTCTTCAAGCGCGGTGATTTGATTAGTCAAATTATCATTATTTAGAGTCAGTTTTTGTATGTGTAAACAAAGTTCGCGTTTTTCCTGGACTAAAACAGTAATTCTATGCTCAAGTGCCTCGCGCTCTTTTGATAAATAGACAATACCTTTTTTATTTTCTAGAGTAACAGTCTGGGAAAAATCATTCATTTCTTTACTCAGCCGAGCTATTGTATTTTCCAGAGTTTGTTTGTCTTTATTCAACTCAGCCACTTGATCTTTGAGCTCCTTTTTTTCAGCCTCGACTTCAAGCGAAAACACTAATTGCTCTTCCAGACTTGTTATTTGTTCAAGCAAAGTAAGCCGTTCCTGCTCTAATTGACTAATTTGATCTTCAAATTTTTCCTTATTTTTGAGAACAGCATCAACTTCAATGCTTACCTTACTAAAGTTTAGTTTTTCAGCTAATTGTTTATAAACATGTTCTAAACTATTCAAACGGTCTAATACTTTTTCCTGATTTGAATTTTTTGCCGGTTTTATCCGCTTAGCAGGGGTTTTAGCTTTAACTGCAGCTGAAGATTGTTTAGGCCGCGTTTTCTTAGCGCTTTGTTTTTGAGCAGACTGTTTAAGTTTTTCAGTGTTTTTTGAATTAAGAATCCGATCGCGATCAGTTAATGCGTCAGTATTATAGTAATACATCTTTGCTTCCAGAAAATCATTTTTGTTCTGATTATTATCGTTTTTTTCTGCCATTTTAGCATTCCTTTTGTTGCCAGCTTTGTTTAAAAAATTTCACCCTAACTCATTGTAGCAAAAAGCTGTAAAGTATACCATAATAATTAAACCTATGCAAGAAGCAATGAGAATAAATCGCTAATTACGCAACTCTTTATAAGACAATGCATTGTAATAATAAATTTCATTATTTTACTAACCGATAATTGATTTAAAAAGAATTATTCGTAGCGCTGATTATAAGTTTTTTAAGCGCCAAAGATCATTTGGCTTAAAATGCTCAGCCAGACTAAAACCAAACACTTGACTGTAAAAATAAAGCTCCCAATCTAAAGCCTGTTTAATATTTTCAGCCTGGCGAAACCCATGCGCTTCGTGTTCAAAAGAAATATAAGCAACTCCAATCCCTTTTTTTTCTAAAGCAGCAACCATTTTTTCCGCTTGATCAGCAAGCACAATCTTATCCTCAAGACCTTGAAAGAAAATTATCGGACAGTTAAGCTTGTCAATATGATTAATCGGTGAGCGCTGCGTGTAAAGTTGTTCGGCATCAGGATATGGGCCGATCAGTTTATCCAGATAATGTGATTCGAATTTATGGGTTTCTTTGGTTAAGGCCAGCAAATCGCTTACCCCATAGTAACTAGCTCCGGTTTTAAATGTATTGGAAAATGTCAAAGCAGCTAAGGTGGTAAATCCGCCGGCACTGCTGCCGCGGATGGCCAGAGCATTGGGATCAACTAATCCCTGCTCAACTAAAAACTTTGCCGCCTGGATGCAATCGCTCACATCAGCTATGCCCCACTGCGAATATAATTTATGCCGGTATTCCCGGCCAAAACCTGTGCTGCCGCGGTAATTCACATCAACCACGCTAAAGCCCCGGCTGGTCCAATATTGAATTTTTAAATTTAATCCAGAATTGGCTGCTGCAGTCGGTCCGCCATGACTGATAACTAAAAGCAATGGTTTTTGATTAAGCGGCGCGGAAAAATCCGGATTACATGGAGGGTAAAAAAAAGCCTGCGCTATGAATTGATCATCTGTTTTAAAACTAATGTTTTGCGGTTTGGAATAATATCTGGGATCAAGCTTTATATCTGAACTGATTTTCAGAATTTCAAACTGTTCTTGATTAATATTCAGACTAACTATTGAGGAAAATTTATTATAACCACTGGCAATAAATACTGCTTTATCTCTAACAGCGCTAACAGAATCAATTACTGAATATTCCGAATCAATGATTTTCAGCTCTTTGCTTGGAACATTCAGTTTAGCAATCTGCCAATTTCCTTTTTGGTTTACCGCGCAAACAATATTCTGTTTATCAATAACAGCATAAGTTGACATGCCAAAAACCCATTGCGCTAAGCCGAATTCCGCGTCTATTTCAATTATTGGTTTAATTTGTTGATCCTCATAACAATAAATATTCCACCAGTTATTTCGATCGGAAACAAAGCATAATTGCTGATTATTCAGCCATTGCGGCTGAAAAATTGACTGATTATCCGGCCCGGCAATGACTTTAATCTTGCGGAGGTTTCCCTGCTGATCAATTTCTCCCAAGCTTAATTTTGTTTGATCCCAAGGCATATCCGGATGATTCCAGCTAAGCCAGACAAGCCGCTCTTCATCAGGACTTAATTGCGCAGAGCTGTAAAAATCATCGCCTTTTACTAAAATGGTGACTGAATTATCCTTAAGGCTGATACTAATCAGATAATTTTCTACTTTGTTTTCACCAAGTGTATGATCTTCACACACACAGATCAGACGGTTTCTTTTTTGATCAATGATTAAATCAGCATAACGCTTATTTGTTTGGCTGGTTACTGGTTCAGGCGCATGGCCAATGATTTGTTTGTATATTTGCTGATCCTGATAGTTTACAAAATAGACAATCCCCGCATTAATTGTAAACGCGCCTCCTCCGTATTCATGGACTTTTGAGCGCGCATTAAACAACTGCGGGGTAATATCTGATCCAGTACCTGTATCCGGATCATACTGCACAATGACATTGCGCCCAGCTTCCTGCGGACGCGACTCACACCAGTATATTATATTGGTTTGTTTGTCGATAATAACCTGGACAAAACCAATACTTTTCGCGACAATCAGTTTTGAGGTAATCGGTGATTTCCATGAGCCGTATGAGCATGTTTTAGGATTAGGCATATGTTTATTTCGTTTGATTGTTTGTGAAAATTATTAAAATTTAAAGTAGACAAAAATTCTGCCGAAATTTTTACTGTCTTTGTCAATTCTGTGGTATAGGGCTTTAATCTGCTTTTGATCAAGGAATCTAAGCACATGTTTTTTAAGCGCTCCGGAGCCTTTGCCAGGAATAATTTCCAGGGTTTTGATCTTCTTGGCTATTGCGTCGTCAACAGCTCGCTTAAGCTCCTGATCAATGTTTTTGCCTTTATTATATATGGGATGAAGGTCGAGTTTTATTTTAGCCATTTTAATTGATATTAGTATACCAAAACATCAAAAAATGAGCAAACTTTTCTCTTGATTAACCGGCTGAGTATGTTAAAATAAAAGCTCAACTTTTAATTGTAACTAATCTGTTTAATTCCATAACACAAAGATTTTTATGGAGGAACTATGAAAAAAATCGGAATTATTACAAGCGGCGGTGATTGCGGCGGTTTAAACGCTGTGGTTAAAGGTGCTGCGCAAATGGCGCATTCCCTGGGAATAAGCTGTTATATTATTCCTAATGGCTATGCCGGATTATATAATCTAATTGATTTTGACGAGCTGGTTGAACTTAAGCCGGAAAGAGTTGATGCTGTCCAGGCTAACCCAGCGGGTTCAGAAGCCGGACATTCTCGGGTTAAAATCAAAAAAATCGATGACCCGAATAAGTACGAAAGAATTAAAGCTGGTTTAAAGAAATTCGCTATCGACGGGCTAGTAATCAGCGGCGGTGATGATACCGGCAGTGTTATTGTTGATCTAAGCTCAAAAGGTATTCCCTGCGTTCACGCGCCAAAGACAATGGATTTGGATTTGCAGACTTATTCCGTGGGCGCTGATTCAACGATTAACCGGATTGCTCAGTTTGGCCAGGATTTAAAAACAACTGGTAAAACCCATAACCGGATAATTGTTCTAGAGGTTTTCGGCCGCTATGCCGGACATACGGCTTTTCGCGGCGGGGTTGCTGCTGACGCGGATGCGATTCTTATTCCGGAAGTACCGACTGATTTTGATATACTTTATAAGCATGCCAGAAACAGATTTATTAAAAGAGTTATGCAAAGTGATGTAAAAGCCGGAACATATTTAATTGTTGTGGCTGAGGGCATTAAAGATAAAAACGGCAATGACCTTGTGGATGAAACTGCTGGAATTGATACCTTTGGGCACAAAAAACTTGCCGGCGCGGGTAAATATGTTTGTCAGGAGCTTACCAAACGGTTTAAAACTGATGATACGATAAAGGATTTCATGCAGCAGACTAAAATGTTTGTACCGGGATTATATGAAGTGCCGGAAGTTCGGGAAGTTCGTCCAGGACATCTTGTACGCTGTGGTAACTCTTCTGCCTATGATGTTAATTTTGGCAAAGAAGCCGGGGCATCAGCTGTTCTGCTTTTGGAAAAAGGAATCACCGGAGTTACTTTTGTGCGTTTAAGCGGCAATCAAATTGTTTATATGAATACTCCGGAAGCAATTACCCAAAGACATGTTTGCCTGGATAATGTGGTTTTATATGAATCAATGGGTGTTTGCTTTGGCAGAACTAAAGCTGCTTTAAACGTAGAATTTAAACAAGTAACCGGTAAGATTGATCGATATATTTAGGCAAAAACTAATTTAGTTCAGAAAGTAAAAAAACCTGCAGGCAATAAACCCGCAGGTTTTTTATTTTTAAGAAATTTATTCCATATGCCCAATAGCTTCCTGAATAAACGGAAGAATCGCTACAACCTCAGCCTTTGTCATCCGCCCGAGCTTGGCAAATCTAAATTCCCCTTCTTTATCCCGGCTGTTTCTGGAAATCTGGAGTTTTTTCTGTCCTTCATTGTAAGCATAAACACTTACCGTTATCTTATCTACTTCATTTTCCCAGGATTTTGAAAATAGGTTTTTATCTAGTTCCGCGTTGTACGCCATATTATCCCTCCCTTAGTTACTGCTGAGCTAATCAGCAGGACATGTTCCTGTTTTTGTTTAACTTTGAAAAAACTATACCACTTAGTTTCCGGAAAATCAAGTATTTTTCTCAAATCTGAGACTTTAAATACATCTGTCTTTTATTTTCCGGAAATTTTTCAATAGCATATCTAAGCATGGTTCGGGGCATGATTTTATAATGTTTTTTAAGAAATCCCTCTGTCTGCTTTATGTTTCTTTTGCCCACCTCTCTGATCATCCAGCCGACTGCTTTATGGATTAAATCGTGCGAATCTTTTAAAAGAATTTCCGCGATCTTAAATGTATCCTGAAAATCATCCTGTTTGATAAAATAGTAGGTTGCTAATATCGCGATTCTTTTTTGCCACAGCTGCTCTGATTGGGCGAGCTTATATAATATTTTCCGATCACGCTTAAATAGAAAATCCCCAACAATTTTCGGCGCGGATAAATCCACTAAATCCCAATTATTAATGTATTTGCTGTTGCGTATATACAGCTTATAAATCTGTGTTTTTTCAGTCTGATCAGCGGCTTTAAACTGTTCGACTAAAATTAAAAGCGCGATAAGTCTTTGCTCATGATATTTTGATTTAAGCAGCTCAATAATATCGTCTTTTTTTAAACTGAGAAAATCTTTAGCGATCTGCCTTGTTTTGGGCACGCTAATGCCTAAGAAAATATCTCCTTGCGCATATTGACCAATACCGGTTTTAAAGAAACCCTGCAAAATTTTCGCTTTTTTCTTATTGGAATTAGCTTTTAGTTTTTCTCTGATTTGATCCAGCTTGGATTTTTCTTGTTTTACCATAAAAAGGTACTCTCATTTACTTTTAACCATGTTTTGCATTGTTTATAATCCGGCTTTATTTTCTCAACTGTTTGCCAAAATAATCTTGAATGATTATGCTGAATCAGATGAGATAGTTCATGCGCGACTACATAGTCGATTATTTCTAAAGGTGCCATGACCAGCCGCCAGCTGAATGTCACGATGCCGCGGCTAGAACAATTTGCCCAGGCGCGTTTTAAGTCGCGGATCATTATTTCCTTAACTTGTACATTAAGCATCTGCTTATATATATTCACCCGCCCAAAAATTACTTCATAAGCCGAGCATTTATACCAGCTGATCAGCTTGTTTTTTATATAATTAGGTTGCAGCGCGAATCGATCAGGGATAAAAGCGTCTAATTGCTGATTATTTAACTGAATTGCCGCAATGGCGCTGTTTTGCACAGATAGGCTGTATTGTTTACCTAAAAGCAAAAAACTTTCCCCAACCACAAACTGTTTAGGCCTAAATGTTTTGCGCGCATTGCGGTTAAATTCTAAGGTCTTATATATCCAATTTTCTTTATTTCTCACAAAAGATAAAATATCTTTTTCTGAGATAGAATTATTGGCTTTAACTAGAATTTTATTATCCGGACTTATGGCAATACATAAGGTTTTTCGCCGCGGTTTTCTCGATATTTTGTATTCGATATTCATCATGATTACACAGGCATGGTTATCTTAAATCTGAATAATGTCTTTTACCAACGCTCGATATTTCTGATAGCTCTTTTTCACAGCAGCTGTACGCGTATTCAGCTGATTAGTGAATTGAGCAAATTTTTCGGGACTTTTCGCTTTTTCATTACCCCCGCCGTCAATTTCCGGATTAGGGTGCATTAATTTACCTGCAGCATCACTATCTGCTGTATCGGGAAATAGCATGAAATTATTATCCATAAATTCTCTTAAATTATCCAGATTTTCTTTGCAGGTTTTCGATGCTTTTTTGATTTTAGGAGTTAAAAACTGCCGGGTTTTCTCATTTAATGATGATCTGAATTTATCGATAAACTGCAGAGAACTAATTTCATAGGCATTAGCTTTTTCCAGTTTTTCTAAAAGATCAAGCAATTTTCGCTCCGGCATTAAAAGATCCAGCAGCTGAAATAATTCTTTATCATGCTTGGTTCTTTGTGTTTGCAACAGCCATCTTTTTATATTTTCTTTAAATAGAAAAAAAGAAATTATTAAAACTAATAAACTAAAACTTAAACTTCTCCAAAAAATTAAAGAAGTCCAGGTAAGCTTGAAAAAAGGAATTACTTGCGACATGAGTACTGTATTTATATTGTTCATCCAAATCTCCTTTTGATAAAATATATTGCTGGGAACAAATCATTAATCTTTTCTTTTATCAGATATATCCCGATCAATTCCTCTATAACCCAATAAATTACCTTGGTCATCAAAAAATGGACTGCCGCTTGTTTCCATGATTATTTTATGGCCATTTTTATGTAAAATAATATTTTTAAATCTGCCAAATGATTCTTTTTTGCTCACAATTTCTAGAAACCTCGGTTTATTTTTTTTAGCCTCATCTTCCGACATTATTTCAAAAGCAGTTTTACCTAATAATTCACTGGCTTGATATCCCAAAAGATCAGTAACTTTAGGACTCACATAAGTATATTTTCCTTGAGTATCCACTTCCCACATCCAATCGGGGCTCATTTCAGCCAAAAGCCTAAAATTTTCCTTAGTCTGGCCTAATCTCTTTTCAGTTTCTTTATTCTTTGTTATATCTAAAGCAGTGAAAATAGCTCCTTTTTCAGAGTGGTTTGGATCAATATAAGAAGTGCTTACCAGTATCTGTTTAACTGTTCCATCTTTACATATCCAAGATGTTTCCACTGTTCCAGTGCCGCTTATTTTTATTTGATCGTATTTAACTCGTCCAACACGCAGGAATTCTTCTTCTGTGGGATAAAGCATTCTTGTGCTTTGTCCGGTTAATTCTTCTTGAGAATATCCGGTTAATTCGGAAACGCGAGGATTTGTCCATTGAAAAATTCGATTAATTATCATACCAATGCCAACAGGCGCTGCTCTAAATATCGAATCCAGGGTTTCTTGTTTTTCTTTTATCTGCATTTTTACTGTTTTTTTATCACTAGTATCCCGAAAAAAACCAAGCAGGCAATCTCTACCCATCACATATTTCTTCACCGCTGTAGCGGAAATATCACAATAAATAATTGTCCCATCTTTTCTCAAGCAAGGAAGATCCGGTGCTACAATATGCTGATGGTTTGCTTGTGCCTCAAAATGAGCAAGAACATCTGCTAACCTATCTTTAGGATGAATATCATCAACTTTTAAATTCTGGAGTTCTTTAGTAGTATAACCAAGCATATTAGATATTGCCGGATTAGCATAAACAAAGTTTTTTGTCTCAATATCAGCAATTAATATTCCATCGGTAGCTGACTCAAATATTCCCCGATAACGCGCTTCAGTATCAATCAAAAGTTTTTCGGATTTTTTACGTTCGCTGATATCAGTAGCAATAATTACATAGCCGCTGATCCCTTTTTCGACTTTTAAAGGAGAAATGCTTATTTGCACAGGAAAGCTGGAATTATCTTTCTTAATTGCTTCTGTTTCTATTTTATGATAACCACCATTATCAAGGCAGTTAATAAATTCCTGTTCTACTTTAAAAATTGATTTAAGCTCAAGTTCGGTTAAATCTTCTTTCTTGTAGCCTAACTGGAGCGAAGTCGCATGATTCGCATAAAAAATATTACCGAATAAGTCAGAAGTAATCACAAGTTCACTTACATTTTCCAGCATATGGGTAAATAAATTAACTTGCTGTGAGAGATGGTGCCGATTTAAAGCCTCTTTAATATCAAAACCCCGCTGGAAGTTGTCGATATTTTTATCCGTAACAACAATATAACCAGTGTCTATATTGCCGGGGATATTTATCAGCCCGGGTTTATATCCGGTACTAATTGAGCCATGGTTATAGGCATATAGCATTTGAAAAGCAAGATATGTGGAATACTGATGCTTTTGGGAAAAAGCAGCATCAATAATCCCTTTTTCTAAATATGCTAATTGCGGCTTATTTGCATTAGCACAGATTAACTTTACAGTGCGTACTTTTAGAAATTTTTCTAATGCTTGTGCCGCTCCCGGCCCGCCATTATTATCAAAAGCTACTATCCCAGCTAAATCTGGGTATTGTTTAAGATATTGTGTAACAATGCCTTCAGCCTTATCAAAGTTTTGCCCTGAGGTATCCTCAGGCCCAAGCAGCTGGATATCAGAGTAATGGGTGATTCTGTCGGAAAAACCTCTAAATCCAGTTTCAATATCAATCATTCCCGATATTCCAAGCATTAATACTTTTCCCGGGCCATTAATCATCTTTGCCAGATTATCAGCCATGGATTGCCCCATTCTAAACCAGCTCGTACCCACATGAGCAAGCCGATCACAATCAGGAATATCACATTCAACTGTAATCACTGGAATCAATACCTGAATTGCTTGATTTATCGCCTCAATAATCCCTCTGGAAGGCGAACAGCCTACTACCATAATCCCGGATACCTTACGTTTAATCGCGTCATATACAGCATTAATATATGCCTCATCTGATCCATCCACAGCGCCAAGAATAGAAACTCTAATCCCATATTCTGAAGCAACTCTATCTAAAATAGGATAGACATTTTCTTTATACTCAGGATCATTGATAAATTTTGAAACCCAAACATACTCTTCCATATTTCACCTTTTTCGTCAATTTATGTTAAAATAAAACCAGAATCCTAATTGAGAAATTTGCTTTAATTTATGTTTTAATATAAAAATTTATCACTTCCTCATAGTAATTAATTACTAAATTTAATAAACCGCTTTCGCATAATTCTCCTCAAAGGAATTATTGCGGTGTACGGATAATTAAGAATACCTTTTGCCCTGCCTCTAATGTTTTAGACTCAAGTTTGATTTCACTTAAGTATGAACCCGTCTCATTAAAATTTTCTAAAGTAAAATCATACTCTCCGGGCTCAAGCATTAGCCGAGCAAGCCGAATCTGATCAGGCAGGCTTTGCCAACACCGCAAATCAGCTTGTTCGACCACAAGATTATACATATTACTTAAAAACCCAAACCAGCCGGCAGCGACATTGCCCCGGCTTTTTTTAATATTTTCTTCTTGTTTTTTTTCAAATAAATACCGTCCGGTCGCGCGCAGGGCTGATTTAGCGATAAATCTGATTTTCCGTCGATCTAAATTCTTTTGCGCAATCTCGCCAATATCCTGAACTAATTCGCTAGAGGCCTGAGAAACATTATTTTTCGCGTCTTTCGCGAGTAATCTTGAACTATCAATCGCGTATGGACGTTTTTTATATTCAGGGAAAGCTACCTTTACGATATGACCATCAGGCATCGGAATAGCTACAGAAGCCTCGGTTTTTATTCTAGACAGGCCATTATATTGAATAAGATAGACTTCGGCTTTTGTTCTTTTTTCTTTTTGACTTAAAAATTCACTGGCTTTAAATTTATTTCTATACTTACTGTATTCAACTAGGCCCATAAATCTGGCTGTACTAAGAATATTTTCTTTTAAAATCCCGGGAGTATAGACCCCATAGTTTGGGCCATAATCAGTTTCATAAATAGTATCTGCGTTGGCATAGGAAATAAACGCATCATTTATATTTTCACTTTTAGGCTCTATTTCATAAATAATTCCCATTAACAACCGAATAAAAGCATCTTCTTTATAAATATTTTTCTCATCGTCGGGGTATTGAAAATTAATTGCCTTCAGCTTTGAATCAACATCCCTGGCTTCGACTAAAGCATCTTCATATTCTCCCAGCATAAGATAATTAAGCGCTTGAAAGATATTGATAAAAACATGTTCAAAATCTTCGCCGTGGTAAGGAGCGGCATAATCATTAATTACCCAGGTTGCGGCGATTTTACTCACTGATTCAGTATACAGCTGATCAAATTTTTCCTGGGCTTTGGCAAAAGTCTCGATACTTGCCTTATAATCTTTGTTTAAATGCTCAATTAAACCCTTATCCAGCAAATATAAAAGCGCGTTTTTATTGCCATACAAGCTCGGGTTGTCTTTAAGTAAAGTAATTGCCTGGGGATATTGCTGACTGATTAACATCGCGTCAATCTGGCTCTGGCCTTTAGGCAAGCTGGCACAAGAGCTAAGAAAAATAACGAGCGATAGAGTAACTATCGCTCGCATAATATTTCTAAATAATATAAATAGACTGTTATTTTTCATTAAACGCACAAAAACCTTTCGATTTATAATGAAAATTTGCTTTTCTTTACCTGCTTTTTAATTTCTTTTTCCCCAATCCATACTTTCTGATTTGTGGTGATGTCAATCAGTTCCAGGTTTACCTGATAAAGAATCACATATTGACCTTTGATTTCATCCTTTACGGAATTAATTGTGCCTTGAAGGATTAAATCCGCCCCGGTTTCTTCTTTATTCGGCTTTATGGTTTGTTCATTTGTCATGCCGCTTTGCTGCTGATCTTTGCGTTCATCCCTAATCTCTTGTCTTTGTTGATCTGAAGCAACCACATTTACCATAGCTGAATTAATGAATGCTTTCTCAAGGTCTTTGGTAAAAAGCTGAGAATTTATATGTTCTGAACTTCTATTTACTATTGTTCCAACTATAACTGTAGGATTGCGTTTGTTTTTCTCATCAAATTTATTCAGCCAAGGACGATCCAAGCAATCCCGGATCATTTCTTCAGATACAAACCGGGAATCACTGTCATTCCATCTTCCACTTAAATCAATGGTTTGATCAACAGCAGTTCTTTTTACTTTTGTTCCGCATCCGCTGATAAGAGCTACTACGCAAACAAGAGCTACAACAGCAAAAATATTTTTTTTCATACTATTTCTCCTCCCATTTTTTTCTCAAATATTAGTTAATTATCATTCCAATTGAGGTAAGCAAATGAATCAGTTTTTTACTATTCTCATCCAGTTTTGCATATTCAAGCTCAGCATTTCCCATATCTCCACTCTCCTTAAAACCCATGGCTTTTCTTGCTGCTATATGAATTTCGCTGTGGACTTCTTCAAGCTTAATAATTTCCGGAATTTTACCATAAGTATTTAAACCCTCAGCATACAGCCAAGTCCCAAGTTCACATTTTCGGGCAGAAAAAAACTCTGCTTTAACAAAAGATTCTTTTTCATCTAAAAAAGCCCGTATTTTTCTTTTCCAAAGCAAATGAAAAATTCCTGATCGATGAAAGTCAATTAGCGCCATTTAAATCCTCTCTCATATTTAATGCCATAACTGTTAGAATACTGACAAACTTTTTACTTGATTTATACCATGTGTTTTTTAAGTTCATTTATTTTCTTAGTTTGTTTACTCTATTTTTATTCACCGATGATTTTCACTAAAACCCTTTTTTTTCTTTTTCCATCAAATTCACCATAAAATATCTGCTCCCATGGGCCAAAATGAAGTTTCCCATCTGTAATCGCGACCACAACTTCTCTGCCCATTACACTACGTTTAAGATGAGCATCGGCATTATCTTCACCATTATTATGCCGATATTGAGAAATCGGTTCATAGGGCGCCAGTTTTTCCAGCCATTTATCAATATCATAATGCAATCCTGCTTCATCATCATTAATAAAAACACTAGCTGTGATATGCATCGCATTAACCAGGCATAGGCCTTGTTTAACATTGCTTTTTTCGACCAATAACTCAATTTCAGGGGTGATATTCAGATACGCACGCCGAGTTTTTGTATTAAACCATAACTCTTCAGTAAGCACTTTCACTTTGCCCCCTCTGGAAAAAGCTGAGATTGTTAAATCATAGTTCTAGCTTAGCAATTATTTAGACTTTTTTTGTGTTCCGCGCTTATTAATAGGAATAAATTCTTTATCAAAATTACCAGTATACATGGACCTTGGTCTAAATATTCTATTATTCTGCATATATTCCTGAACTCGCGCAGTCCAGCCAGCTACCCGACTAACAGCAAAAATAGGAGTATACAATTCAGCAGGTATGCCCATTGATGCGTACACAATTCCGGAATAAAAATCAACATTCGGGAATATCTTTTTCTCTTTTCCCAAAGTTGTCACTACTTCTTTTTCCAATGCTTGGGCAATTTGAAATAATTTTTTACTCTTATTATTACCTTTTGTCATAAATTTAGCTAAAGGCCCAAGAACAAGCGCCCGCGGATCATAGGCTTTATATACTCGATGTCCAAATCCCATGACTTTTTCTTTTTTAGCGCGTTTTTTTTCAAACCAAGGTTTAACATTTTCAACTGAGCCGATTTCATTAAGCATTTCAATTACACGCTCATTAGCACCGCCATGCAAAGGCCCTTGCAAAGCAGCAATTCCTGCTCCAACTGATATATAAACATCAGAAAGAGTTGAGGCAACTACCATTGAGGCAAATGTACTGGCATTCATCCCATGGTCCGCGTGTAAAATAAGTGATACATCCATGATCCTCTCTTCGATAGGCGTAGGCCTTATTCCTGTCATAGTATAAATAAGATTAGCCGCAAAACTAAGACTAGCATCATTTTCAATTGGTAGCGCTCCCTGACGCAACCGGCTTATTGCTCCGGTTAAGGTTGCCACTCCGGCTAATAGATGAAAACATGATTCAAAACCAGAAGCATGTTTAAGATCTTCTTTGATTATTTTTTCTCTTTGCGATTGTTTGAACTCATAAATAGCGTGTTGTTCACCCATAGGTTTTGTTTCCATAGGGATAGAATCTTCATCAGCGCTAATAATTTTGGCTAAATTTGAGGTGTAATCTGCCCTGTCAGCATCGGTAAATTCCTGACGCATTAGATTGGTTCCTAAGCGCAATCCAGCCATTGGATGCATTTTTTCAATCGGAAAACTCATTAACAGTCTTTTTGTATGATGCATATTACGATATTGAATAAGTTTTTTATTAAAAGCTGATAATTGAGATTTACTGGGTAAATAACCATACATTAATAAGTAACTTACTTCTTCAAAAGTAGCATATGCGCAAAGATCAAATATATTGTAACCTCTGTAAATCAGCCATCCTTTCGCGCCGTTAACATAACCGATTTTGGTTTCACAGGCAATCGCCCCTTCAAGACCAGGACCAACTGTACAGTTAACCGGCCAGCTTATTGGTTTAGAAAACTCCGGCTCTGGTTCATGACTGGTTGCTTTTATTGCCCGTGCTTTTGCTTTTAATATAATTTCAGTTATTTCTTTTGTTTGCTCGTGCATATTAAATTGCTCCCCTTACTATTATTATGCTTTTTTAAAATATAAAAACGCGGAAATTGATTATATATTTACTTTATTAATTTTGCAGTCTCTTATAATACTCTTTTTGCGAAAAAAAGTCAACTTTAACTAAAGGCAATCAGAGAATTTAGAAGAAATTGATTTGCAGGGGAAAAATATATATTTGTGAGACTAAAGGCAGGTTTTTTTTACTCAGATTCGCCATCTGTAATTGTGTGATTAATATAACGAAGGATTCTTTGTTTATCGCGGTTTTCTATTTCCGTAAATTTAAGACCAATAGGATAAATACCACTTGTTCGCGGCCCCTTCCAAACAACAGTACCAACCATGATAACAGTACCTCTGCCGCGAGGCAGGTCAAAACACACTTTAAGGTCGACATTATTCGGAATATCCTGTTTTACATATAATTGCATCCCCAGAATGCCAATATCAACGGCTTGCCCTATTGATTCATCCAATGGATTATCCACACTAGAATAGCGCACATCAGCTTCCATCGGACACCGAACATGACAACGTCCAGCTTTTATATGCTCAGCTGAATGTGTGATAAAATTTAATAAACGGCTTTCTTCTTTTGGACTAATTTCAGTAAATTCAACTTTAGTATCAAGCAAAAATTTGGAAGACCCATGACCTTGCCAAACAACAGTTCCCACTGCAGTTATCGGATCAGAGTCTTCGGTTACTTTAATCGCAAGATCTAAAACAGCTTTTTCGTCTAAATTCTCAGTAGTTACAAATTTCAAGCCATCATTTCTTAATTCACGCACCATAACCGAAATGGGTGGAGTAACACTTCCCTGGACCTTATAAATAACTTCACCTGATATTTTAAGGATTTTAGATTTCTTTTCTTGGCTCATTAAGACTCCTTGATTAATTTGTAATTACTTGCTATTTTAGCTTGATAGAGTGTTTTGGTCAAGCAATTAACTTTCTGTCGTCTTAATATAAGACTCTCCTTACCTGAAAGATAAGGAGAGTCTTTCTCAAAATACTACTTTAAAATAAAATTTCGTATATTTTAAAATCAATAAATATGAAGTTTTTATCCAATAATTTTACTAGTTACCATAACTATTAAACTGATTAGAAAATAAATGGTTAATAAAAAAGTAAGTACTTTGAGAAATTCTACGATAAAACGAACTTTCACATAACTAGTCATTTAATCACCCCCTTTTTTTAGTATAGTTACCGATATATCACCTCCTTTGCAAAAAAAAACCAGACTGTCAGAAAAACTTCGACAGCCCGGCAATCATTAACAAATCATGCTATAATTCGTTATCGGTTCGCTTGGCGATCATAGCATATTTGCCGTAGACCCGTAGCTTTGCCCTTGCAATTAACATCATCCAAGGTCTGCTGCTATATTAAACAGCAGAGCCCCTGCTTTTCAGCAGGTTTGCCTTTTCGGTTTTTTATCTTATTTACTATTTTAGTTATTATTGGCTTTTTAAAAGTATATCATATGCGCGGAATTATCGCAAATCAAGACAAAAAAAGCAAGATTAACGTACCAGAAGTAAACGATTGAATTCTTGTTCGGTTATCTTTTTCCTGCTGCTTATACCTATGTCCATGTTCTGCATATAGTATTTTTCTGGTTTTCCCGGATTTTCAAATGCGGAGTAAATCAGATATCCAGAACTTGATGCAATAAATGCGCTATTTTCTTTGATCTGAGGAGTAAAGGTCAAGCGGATATTATGAGAACCATCAGGCTTTTGTAAATATAGATCATTATTTTTTCTTACCAGCTCCAACTCTCCATAGCGGGTAAAAATCTTATCGTCAGCTCTTCTTAATTCCTTTTTTGCCGCCGAGCATCCTGCACCAAAAATAAGCAGACACATTATCAACGTAAAATTAACTACAACTATCCTGCTTTTCATGAAAACCTCACTTTTAAAGTTCACAAAAAGAATCTAATAGCTATATATTACATCTGGATTTGTTTTAAATCAATAAAAAAGGCCACACTCCTTATTTTATTTACCCCTTTTTTTGATAACAGTTTCATTCCAATTCTCAATTTCATCTGCTAATCGTTTCTTGTATAGATCAGGATTTTCATAGCATTTTTTCATTCTCCAATTATAAGCATTAACAACAATCCTTGCGACTTGAATATTCGGTGAATCTATCCCGCGCAGAATTGGAAAAACATGTGTATACCCAACCCACTCTTTAATTACAAACTCTTCTTCAAACTCTACATCTTTATTAATATTCTCATTAGGCTGATCTTCAATTCTCAACCTTAGTTTTTTAAGTTTTCCTTTATGAAAATCAGAAACAGCCCAAAGTCCTGCCGCAAATTTTGAATAATTCCTTGCTTCGTTTTCCCATAGATTCTTTAACCAAATACCTCTTACCAAACAAAGTCCTGTTATTATATTTAAAACAACTAATCCTGTTATAATAATATTCTTTTTCATTTTTCCCCTTTCGACAATAATTATTTAGTTGAATTATTATAACATCGATCATTATTTAGACAAAGAGAGGATTACCTTTCCTTTAACTTGTTATCGTAACACAAAAAAGACTGCCAACTTAGCAGTCTCTTTTAATTGGTCGGGGCGAGTGGATTTGAACCACCGGCCTCTTCGTCCCGAACGAAGCGCTCTAGCCAAGCTGAGCCACGCCCCGACACTATTTACTAAAATTTTCAATCATTAAAATTTATGCTTGCCGCTGAACCTGGAGTCAAAGCAAGCGATAGATTACCCTTTATCCCCTCTTGAGGAACCTCAAAATCTGTCTGTATAAGATAACGCTGCAGATTCTTTACCGGCAGATAAGGATGATATAATACTTCCTGAAAAATCTGCTCCAATGATCCGCTGATCAAGATTGAAAGCGGCGGAGCGATCGTCCTTTTTAAATTCAAGCTCAACTCAGTTAAATAGGAACCAATAACCATGTTCCCGATCTCCTTTATCGCCGAGATCCCCAGCTCTGTAATAACTCCCGCATCACTAGTTTCCATTTTTAACCTTGTAAGATTGACCAAACGATAAGCGGTTCTCTCATCAAGGATAAAAATCAATTCACCCTCAAGCCCTTGATGCAGTCTTGCAAAGATCATTACGCCGACATTTTCTATCTTTAAGAAAATATTACGGTGAACATCTTTTATATCCAGAAGGTCTGTAAAAGATGCGTGCAGCTGGATCTGTTTATTAAGAAACTTAGAAAGCGCAAGGCCTGCACTTTCAGCTGCTTTTTTCCCAAGTACTCTTAGATTTTCCGTGCTCTCAGACATCTATATTCTCTCAATTTTTCCAAAAGAGCAAAATTATAAATCCCAACCCTTGAAGCTTAGTCTAAACTCTATAAACTCTAAAACCAAGGATATAGTTATTTTAACTTGAATAGTCTACCATAAACATAGATTGCACGTCAATAATCCAACTTTTAAAACCTAGCAAATTAAAAATAATCAGAATTATTATGAGCAAGAATAAAATGATATTATTAAATAAGCATATTAAAGTTTAATCTTCTCCAAAGCCTAACTTGCGTAAATAGTTCTCAGAGATTTGCGAACCTGATTTACCTTGATTATCCAGATAACGGAAAACATATTTTGCTAGCACATCGACTTCAAGATTAACTTTATCCTGTGGTTCTTTCGTTCCAAGGGTTGTATTTTTTAATGTGTGAGGAATAAATCCTACGCTAAAATATCCCGGGTGCACAGCGACTATTGTCAAACTAACTCCATCAATACAGATAGAGCCTTTGGGCACAAGATAAGTAATTAAATTTTTATCCGCCTCTATTTCCAGAATAAACCCGCCTGATTTGGCAGTTTTAGTTTTTATTTGACCTGGTCCGTCAATATGTCCGGATACAAGGTGTCCATCAAAGCGCGAGTTTGCGCTCATTGCTCTTTCTAAATTAACTTTATCGCCTGTTTTCAGGGTTTTAAAATTAGCTTTTTCTTGGGTTTCTTTCATGATTTCAAAAGTAACTCTTTGATTGGCTAAAGAAATAACTGTTAAGCAAGCTCCGTTGACATTGATGCTGTCGCCAATTTTTGTTTGCTCAAGTACTTTTTGGGCACGCAGAACAAGCTGCATTAGATTGCCATGCATTATTTTTTCCACAATTCCCATTTCTTCAACAATTCCTGTAAACATTAAGATTTACCCTTTTCAATAATTCCAAGTTTTATTTAGCTGTATTTTACTTTACCTTCAATCAGAAGATCTTCACCTAATTGTAAATATTTCACATCTTCAAGACTTATCGCATGTTCCAGTTTTGCGCAGCCTGATCCGGCAACTGTTGAAACAGCATGTTCGCCTCCGATAATTTTCGGCGCAATAAAAAAGAACGCCCGATCCACAAGTTTTGCGTCAAAAAAAGAGCCATTAAGCTTGCCCCCGCCTTCGACTAAAATACTGCTGATTTCATTCTTAGCCAGTTCACTGATCAAGTATTTGATATCTACGGCTTTATTTTTATCAGCCGGACAAATAATAACATCTACATCCAGGTCAGTAAACTCCTCAATCTTCTTTTTAGAAGCTCTTGCCGTTGTGGCCATAATTACTGGTGCTGGAGATAACCCGCTGAATATATTAGCATTAGCCGGGGTTTTTAATGTCGCATCAACTATTATTTTAACCGGACTGTCTTCAAGCAGCACATCGCCAAACCGGCAGCTTAAATACGGATTATCTTTTAGGATTGTATTTACTCCTACCATAATTGCATCGTATTTTTTGCGCAGAGATTGGGAATAGTCTCGAGCTTTTTTTCCAGTAATCCATTTTGACTGAAAGGTTTTTGTGCCAATTTTTCCGTCAATACTTTGAGCTGCTTTTACAGCGATAAACGGAATTTTCTGAGTTATGTATTTTATAAAAATTTCATTTATTTGTTCAAATGGTTTAGGATCTCGGCAAAGTTCAACTTTAATACCAGCTTTTTTAAGTATGCGAATTCCCTTGCCGCAGGTTATGGGATTGGGATCTTTCATCCCAATAATAACGCGTTTAATTCCTGCTTTGATTATTGCCTCTGTACAAGGTCCGGTGCGGCCAAAATGCGAACATGGTTCCAGATTAACATAAAGATCAGCGCCTTTGATTTTTTTGCCAGCTTTCTTAATTGCTTCGATTTCAGCATGTGCCTGTCCGCATTGCCGATGAAAGCCTTGAGCTATGATTTTATTTGACTTTACTATTACAGCGCCAACCAAAGGATTGGGGCTGGTATCTCCCTCAGCTTTTAAGGCTAAAGCAACAGTCATATTAAGGTATTTTAGATCTTTTGCGTTCATAATATGTCCTATTATAGTTCATATTCCTTGATTTTAGCTTTTTCCATCTTTTCTAATATTTTATAAGGCACTTTAACCATGCCCATCAAAGGAAAACCTTTACCATCTCCATGGCAGTCTGAGCCGCCGCTTAAAAGCAAATTGTATTTTTTTGCCAGGCTGGTGTAATGCTGCGATTTCCTTTGATTATGATCTGTATGAAATGCTTCTAATGCCATTAAGCCATAGCTGATTAATTCAGGAATAGCTTCATCATGGCGCATATTTCCGGGATGAGCAAAAACCGGTATACCGTTTAGTTTTCTAATCATTTCGATGACTTCTTTAGGTGATAGTATAAAACGCTTTACATAGCAAGGACCGTTTGCCCCAATAAAGCGATCAAATGCCTCTCTAATCGAACTAGTAATCCCTTTTTTAAACAAAGCTCTTGCTAAATGTAATCTGCCGATTGCCCCGTCATCTTTGCAAAGGCCTTTAACCTCCTCAAGCATGATGTCTATTTTTAGCTGATTAAGTTTTTCAATCATTTTCTTCATGCGCTCAAGACGAGCAATGCGAATTTCTTTTAATTTGTCAATAAACCATTCCTGGTCATAATCAATAAGTAACCCAACAATATGTATCTCAAAATCATTTATTTCAGCAGACAATTCGACTCCAGCCACAATTTCCAGATCTGTATTTTGGGCAGCTATTTTGCTGGGTTCAATACCCGCGACAGAGTCATGATCAGTTATTGCAATTGCCGAAAGCTTTGATTTAAGAGCATAGGCAACTACTTCTTCCGGAGTAAATGTCCCATCTGAAAAATTTGTATGCACATGCAGATCTACATTTTTTTTAGTAAATAAATTCAACTCTACCTCGTAAGCACAAGCTCAGGGTTGCAAATAAAAATCATAATTATTTAATTTCAGGGCTATCGCGTTCAATTTTATTTATTTTATCAAGCACTCCATTGACAAAACTTCCGGATTCATCATCCCCGAATTTTTTCGCAAGTTCTACTGCTTCATTTATGGCAACTTTTGGCGGAATATCTGCAGCATATAATAGCTCGTATATCGCCATTCGAATTATATTTCTGTCAATTACAGCCATGCGTTCAATCCGCCAATTATCCGCATACTTGGAAATAAGCTGATCGATTTTACTCATTTTAACCAAGGTACCATCAATCAGGTCTTGCGCAAATATTTTTATTTCTAGAGGTTCTTTATTTTCCTGCCAGTAGCTTTCTGAAATTTCTCGTTTGGAGCATTTTCTGATGTCAACGGCATAAAGAACTTGTAAAGCACATTCTCTAGCTTTTGTTCTTTTTCTCATTGAATTTATCCTATCATTTCTATAAGGTTAGCCATCTCGATTGCTACACGTGCTGCATCCTCGCCTTTATTTCCATTTTTTGACCCAGCTCTATCAATTGCCTGCTCGAGATTTTCCGATGTAATCACGCCAAAAATAACTGGGATACCTGTATTCATTGAGACATTAGCAATGCCTTTGGCTGCTTCACTAGCCACATATTCAAAATGCGGAGTTTCGCCTCTGATAATCGCAGCCAGACATACAATCGCATTATATTTTTTTGTTTTTGCTAGTTTTTGAGCAAGACAAGGCATTTCAAAAGCACCTGGCACCCAAATAACTTCTAAATTTTCCTCATCACCGCCTAGCCTTCTAAACTCATTTATTGCGCCATCAAGCAACCTTTTTGTAATAAAGTTGTTAAAGCGAGAAACCAGTATTCCAAATTTTTTACCCTGAGCATTTAATTTTGCTTCTACTACTTTCATATCATTCCTCCTTTTTATTCTACCATAGAAAGCATATGACCTAATTTATCCTTTTTTGTCTTTAAGTATCGTTTATTTACTTTTGATGGAACTATTTCCAGCGGAACTCGTTCTACTATCTTTAATCCATAGCCTTCGAGTCCGATTATTTTACTTGGGTTATTAGTTAGTAATCTTATTTTTTTTATCCCTAAATCAGATAAAATTTGAGCGCCGATTCCATAATCACGCAGGTCTGCTTTAAACCCCAGTTTTTCATTTGCCTCAACTGTATCTAATCCAGCATCCTGAAGAGCATAAGCTTTAATTTTATTTGTCAGTCCCACGCCTCTTCCTTCTTGACGCATATAAAGCAAGACGCCTGAGCCATTTTTTTGGATCATTGCCATTGATTTATGCAGCTGATTACCACAATCACACCGGCTTGACATAAAAACATCTCCAGTCAGTCATTCTGAATGCACACGTAAAAGGCAAGGATTTTTGATCTTTCCATATACTAGGGCAAGATGAGGATTGATATCTACTTCAGAATGGTAAACCATTAGTTTAAACGTACCAAACTCAGTCGGTAAAGTTGTTGTCGCTACCTTATGGATAAGTTTATCATGGCGATGTCGGAATTTTATCAAATCAGCAATTGTTCCAATTTTAAGTTTATGTTTTTTAGCGAATTTCATTAGTTGCGGCATACGCGCCATTGTTCCGTTTTCGTTTAATATCTCGCAGATAATGCCTGCTGGTTCAAGTTTAGCCAGACGCATAAAATCAGTACAAGCCTCTGTATGCCCAGCTCTAACCAAAACTCCGCCTTCCACTGCCTGCAAAGGAAAGATATGTCCAGGCCTAACCAGATCACTAGGCTTTGCTTTGGGATTGGCAAGGATTTTAATGGTTCGGGCCCGATCAGCAGCTGATATGCCAGTTGTTATGCCGATACAGGCATCAACTGACACGGTAAAGGCTGTACCCAGAGAAGCTTGATTTTTGGTAACCATGGGGTGCAGATGCATTTTATCAAGTCTTTCCTTTTCCATTCCAACGCAGATAAGCCCTCTGCCAAATTTAGCCATAAAGTTTATAGTTTGGGCGGTTACATACTCTGCAGCCATAACTAAATCGCCTTCATTCTCTCTATTGGCATCATCTAGGATTACAACCATTTTCCCTTTTTCAAGATCACTAAGAATCTCTGGAATAGTATTAAATTTCATTTTATTAAATACTCCATTCACTATTAGTATTAGTAAAAAAAAAACCCGGCAAAAAACCGCTCCGGGAATAGAATTGTTTATAAATATATATAATAAATCTTCTCTCATCTAGACTGAACCCGAATATATCTGGGCAACACTATTGGCGAAGGAATCACACCTTCTCTGCCTAGCTTTTTTAGCAAGGCTCGCAGGCTTAAGCTTCGCCGTTTTTAAGGCGGGCTTTAACTGCCAGCAGGGACTTTCACCCTATCCCGAAGACGAGAATAAAATAACACAATTAAATTTTTCTGTCAAGATTAAAAAAAGCTTAACTGTTTATATGAATTAGCCTTATTATAATCGTTAAACACTAGACAGCGCTTTTTCCTAAAAACAGCTTTTATCTTTTGGTTGAAAAATTGATAAAATAATTATCTCGCATTATGCTCTTTACTTTGCTCTGATTAATTATACTAAAAATCCACTCTTTTGATTTAAGCTGTCTTTAGCTAATATCGCACACCAAACAAGTAACAGATTAGACTTAAGTTTTATTTATCTCTCAATATGGGGTGATAAATAAACTAACCGTTAATTACATTTATCGCTTTTTTATTGTCATCACAATCAAAAATAATCAAGCTGGCAACATTAGGTCCTGCTGGGGCTGATCCATATATATATTTTATATCGATTTCAGCTGTTTTTAGCTTTTTTGCCAGGTCTTTGATCATTCCCACCTTATCCTGCATCTCAATAATAACGATTTCATCTTCTGTAGCTGTAATTTCTTTAGCACGCAGGATTTCCATGGCTTTTTTATTATCAGAGGTAATAAATAAAAAATGTGCTTTACCTCCGTCTGCATATGCGCAAACAGCTTTAATATTAATCGCCTTATCTGCTAGCCATTGGCTAATATCTGATAAGGTGCCGATTTTATTCTCTGCAATAGCATGAACTTCTTTTCCAGCTCTTGCTTTTGACATATTCCCTCCCATTTATATGCGTTTAATGAAACTAGCACCCACTATGCTGCATTATAACGCTATCTAATTTTATTTATTAAAGATGATTGATTTAAACAGCTATGATTATACACAGTATAGCTATCTATTGTCAAATATTAAGCTTATAAATTAAGCGTCTTCAAGTGACATTTGAAGAATAAATTCATCAATAAACGATTCTTCATCATTGTCTAGATCTATTTCATCAAATCCATCAAGCAATAATGCCGTTTCAATAAGTTTATCTTCGGTTAAGACATTCTGAATCGAGTTTTTAAATATAACATTCTTTAAAGGCGTTAATACCATCACTAAAACCAAACAAAATGCCATTGCCGAAGCAAGCGCAAATCTTGGTAAAAATTTAGGTTTAAAGAGATTATAGCCAGTTTTGACATCAATCACATCTTTTTCTCTAGCAAGGTTAATATTGAGTTTAGCGTCAAACTTGTTCCAGAAGGCTTGATTTAAACCAGGCTTATCCAGGGCCGTTAATGTGATCAGATTTTTGTATTGATATATTATTTGTTTACAATCAGGGCAATGTGCTAAGTGTTTTTCAACTTTTAATGCCTGATGCTTATTTAACTCATTTTGAGCATATCCCAGCAATTTAGATTTTATAAGCACACAGTAAAACATTATTGATCCCCTCCCAAATAAGCACTTAGTTTTTTTTGCAGACTATTTACTGCTCTGAATAAATGGACCTTTATGGTTGAACTATTTATTCCCATAATTTCAGCTATCTCGGTAATTTTCAATCCTGTTCTATATTTTAACCCAAAAGCAATTTGTTGTTTTTCTGAAAGAGTAGAAACTGCCAAATCAATTCGCTGTTTCAATTCTTTATCAATAAGCATTTTAGAAGGATTATGGGCCCTATCATCTACTCTTTGTTCATAAATATCCTGGTTTTCGCTACTCTGACTAAACACTATTTTAGACTTCTTTTTTTTTCGTAAAAAATCTCGAGAAATGTTAATAACTATGCGATATAACCACGTCGAGAATGTACAATCAAATCGAAAACCGCCAATATTTCTATAGACACGAATAAACACATCTTGAGCAATATCCTGAGCATCCGCCAGGTTACCGGTTACTGAATATGCAAGTCTAATTGTCTTTTCTTTATATTTATCAACAAGAATTCTAAAGCCATCCATATCCTTTTGTTTTATGAGCTTTATCAGTTGCACGTCTTCAGCTCTTGATGACAAGACTTTGAGATTTTCGGTATTATTAATCATGCATTGTCCCAAATTTATTTTTTTCTATCATCTTCATTAATTCTGGCTTAGTCTCAAGATATGCACGTGCCTTGTCTGGATTATTTCTTCTTAACTTATCATATTCTTTTACATCTTTCAAACGAGACATAATTCTATTGTATTTTTCAGGATTTTCTTGCTTAAGCTGTTCTAATCTCCAGTTAAAATGAGCCCTTCTTTTTTCCATAGCAGCATTAAACATTTCAGGATTGTCCTGCTTTAATTTTTTAAGATTTTCAAATCTATTTTTTCGAATACGAGCTTTAACTCTTTCAAATTCTTCAGGATTATGTTCTCTAAGGTATTGCATGCTTTTTTGCATTGCCGCTTTTCTGTTTTTAAACATATTTTGCAACTTTTCATGGTCTTCATTTCTCAAAAGTTGTATTTGTTCACGACTCTGCATTTTTCTTGAGCGTCTTTTCTCTTTGAGTTGCTTATCTGCTTCTGGATTATTATATTTTAATGATTTAATCCACTCTTGAATTTTTTGGGGCTGCCCATGATTTATCGGCTTAAATTGTTCAGGGTTTTCGTCACGCAGCTGCTTTGTTTTTTTAAAAACATCTTGGTCGCCTTGCTCAAGCTTATATTTTTCTTGAAATTCTTTGCCGTTTTCCTTATTTATCGGTGCTCCAACTGAATTACGATAGCTATTGCCTTGATTCCTACTTTCACTATTTTTTGCATACAGATTATTAAGAAACAAGCAAGTGCTTGCAAATAGACAGGTTACGATCGTAATTATTAGTGTTTTTTTCATAATTTTTTCTCCTCTACTGTTCATGGTATTAGACGCAATATGAAAAGAAAAGGTTTACATTAATTATCTATAATTAAAAAATTTTATGTTTAGTATGAATTTTTCGATGTAGGGCAATTTAAGTTTTAGCACATTTTAAAAGCGTAGATATTAGCTTTGCTTAACAACTGACAGTTACATCAATATTTTCTTCAAAAGGATTTAATCTCAGATATAAGGAGAACAGATAGGGGTAATGGTCTATTAAATTACTCATATATTTTATCCATTCAGGCAATAATAGCTTATATATTCTTTCAACGTCCAGTGAAAGGTGGTTTATATTTTTTTTGGGCAAATTATCAACACTACTGCGATAGCTTAATTCTTCAGCTAGATGAAAAGTAGCCAATAGCAAATCAGTAAATGCCTTATGCTCTAGCAGGATAGGATGCTGAATTAAATCAGATAAAATTGCTTTCCTGGGCAAAATCAAATTCTTAAGCAATTTAATCTCCTTTTGCTCGACTTTAAGTCTTGGCTTATAGCTTTCGGCAAATCCTAATGTCCTCTTTAATTCTTTCTTCGTGAATTTGTTTGTGATATTTACATTGTTTTTCAAAATAGTATGATTAGTGTCCATAATAACTATAGCCCTTAATATCCCGATTCCAATTTCGCTAAAAAAACTACCAATCAGCATACTCTTTTTTGATAATAAGGCATTCTTATCGCGCCACTCTAGCAATCTATCAAGGATAACAGTCACAATTAATACTTCCAGCGGCAAAAAAGCAAGTTCGCCCATGCCAAAAATAAAAAGATGGTGTTTGTCATGAAAAATAGCATAATGCGGTAGATATAGAATTACAGAAAAAAGAATAAATATTACAACTATCGTAATTTCTCTTTTAATTTTTCATACCTCACTATACACCTTTTCATAATTTATTGGTCATTTAAGATTAAATATTTTTTTCCCCATGATTAACTACAATTTTATCTCTTCCTTCTTTTTTTGCCTGATAAAGTGCCTTATCTGCGCTGTTAATCAAATCATTAATCGTATTTTTATCAAGAGAGAATGTGGACAGCCCTGCACTAAAAGTCAATAAAACTGATTTTTCGCTAACTAAAAAAGCCGATCTTATCTTGGTATTCGCAATTGCTGATTTTATCCTTGTCAATATCATAAGCCCCTGTTCACTCGTAGATTCAGGAAATATTAAAATAAATTCATCCCCACCATATCTGCCCGCTATATCCACTTCTCTAAGGTTGGCCTTTATAATCTTTGAAAATATTTTCAAAGCATCGTTGCCAACAAGATGTCCAAATGTATCATTTACATTTTTAAAATTATCAATATCAATCATTGCCAAAGTCAGATCATTTTTATATCTCTTAGCGCGTTCTAATTCCTTTTTCAAGAGTTCTAGCGTAAATTTATAATTTAAAAATCCAGTAAGTTCATCATACGCAGCTAAAAATTCTAGATTTTTTCTAAGTTTTTTTTCTACTAGTGACTGATATCCAAGGACAATACCGCTAAGAAAATAAATCGCAAACCGCAAGAACATAGTTTTAAAAACAACATCTCTTGCTACCCAGGAACTAAAAAAATTCACCTCTACTACAAAAATAATCGAGGATATTAGTGCAGCAATAACTCCACCAGTTACTTCAAACCATAATCCTGATAAGGCAATAAGCGTGATATACAAATATCCCAGCGATACTCCGAAAGCATGGTATACTTGTCGGAGAATTAAAAGCAGTAAAAATCCGCTAACAATAATTAGAGCACGAAAATAGTAATGGCCCGTTAGAGATAATATTTTAATTTTTAAAATTTTAAGAACAGTAAATATTTTGTCTTTTAATGTTATATTTGCGTTTAAGTTGACAAAAAACCTTGCTTCTTCTATTGATTCATAAGTATAAATTTTAACAGATTTGGAATAATGAAAAATGGACATTATGTTAAACCCAATATCTTTCGCCTTATTTGGTACTACCCTAAATATTTTTGAAACCCCATGAGCATTACAGATCATCATCATTTTTTGGATATATTTACTAGATGCTTCATCAAAACAATCTACCCGAGACAGGTCAGAGATAACCATAAAACCTTTCTTTGCCTGTGCGAGTTCTTTCTTAAGCCTTTCACATAAGATCTCTCCTTGCTGTTCATCAAAATTACTGCGGAATTCAAGGATTAGTAGATTATATCGTTTATCAAATTTTATAGAAAACATTATTATCCTTCTTTTTTTACCACATTTAGCTTAAAAATCATCTTAGTTGGCTTTTAAGTAAAGATTTAATCGCAAATTCAGAGAAACCGATTGACTAAACTATATCACAGTCTTAAACAAAAAAGTTTAAAAAAATTATGCTTAATGCTATAATAATACAAAATCAATAGAAAAACAAACACTAAAAAAAGGAGGGGTAATGAATTATACGTTACTAATCTTATGTTTTTTGCTTGTTTCTTTACTTAATCCAGCATTTTATGTTTATGCTCAAAATAAAAAACCAGATAATGGAAAAGTTATTTTTGAATCAAAGTGCAATCAGTGCCATTCCCTTTCAAGACCTTTATCAGAGAAAAAAAATTTGGAAGAATGGACTACAACTACACTGAGAATGTCAGAAAAAACAAATAGTAACATAAATCCGGAGGAAGCAAAAGATATTGCTGAATATCTTACCTCTATACTCAATAAATAATTTTTAAACCTAGGAGGGCCTTTAATGCTATATATGCAGTTTCTACTAATATTCTTTTTAACTCTCATCCGGTCTTCTGACAATGTCCTAGCTGATACTATTACACAAGTTAATCCAGAGGCTTATCCTAAATTTAATTTTGAAAGTCTAATTATACCCTTAGGGATTTCAACGCTGACTTGTATTATTACGACATTAATTCTTGGGTTTTTAATTAAAAAAAACCGTAAAATACTACTTCCCTGGCATCAAAGAATAGCTTTTTTAACTTTACTGTTGGCATTATCACATGCGATACTTGTATTACTACTTGGCTAGATTTAGGATAAGGTTTATATAAAAAATGGGGTATTTTTTCTTCTCTACTGATATAATTATTTCAGATATTAAGTTCTGCATTAAAAACGAGATTATACGACAAAGAAAATTGCGCCAAGCTAAGTATAGAATCTATTTTTCTAAAACTTAAAAAAACTCTTAAAAACCTTCATTCTTTGATGAACTTTATCTAAACTAAGATTCTTAGTTTTATCCATTCCAAATCCCTGGACATTGAAACTTGAAAAAATAGTGCCATAAGAAACCGCCTTAATAAGCGTTTTAGCGTTAATTTTTTTAGATTTCACAAGATAGCCCATCACTCCTCCCGCAAATGTATCTCCAGCACCTGTTGGGTCAATTACTTCTTCAATTGGATAGGCCGGTAAAGAAAATAAGTGGTTTTTGGAATATAATATACCTCCATGTTCTCCTTTTTTTATAATAACGATTTCCGGACCAACTGATACCAAGGATTTAGCAGCTTTTAGAAGATTTTTCTGACCAGTGAAGTCACGTGCCTCAGCATCGTTTAAAATCAGCAGATTAACTTTTTTCATTAATTTAGCTACGGATTTTTTCTTAATGTTTATCCAAAGATTCATGGTATCCATACCAACAAATGAAGGATTAGTTAGAGAACTTAAAAATTCAAGCTGCAGATCAGGATCATAGTTGGCCAAAAAAACATTGTCTATATTCTTTTGTTTTTCGTTGACAGTAGGCGTTGATTCTAGAATAACCCCAAGGGTTGTCTTTATGGTAACAGCAGTATTCAGGTCGTCAGTTTTGTATTCTCCAGTCCAGCGGAATGTTTTTCCTTTTCTCACAAAAAGAGAATCAGTGTTTATCCCTTTGTTTTTAAACATATCAATGTATTTTTCAGGAAAATCCTCACCTACAACAGCAGAAAGATTTACAGTGGTAAAATGACAGGCACTCATCGAAAAATGAGCAGCCGAGCCACCTAATAAATTCTTTTTTGTTCCATACGGAGTTTTAAGTGAATCAAGCGCCACCGTGCCTAATACAACAATAGACATTTAACATTCCTTCCGGATTTATAAATTGGCTAAAGACTTTATTAAATATAGTTAAGATTTATTGACTATTAATATAACATTTATAAATATGGTCCGTCAACATAAACATTGACTCTGCGTAAGGCTCAAACGAGTTATATTATAATGCCTGCATAATAGGCTGATTATTAGAAAAGCTCTGCGGAGGGATTCCAAATTTTTCAAAATCCTGATCAGGCATTCTTCTTGCTATAACCGAAAGTTCTCTTTCAAAATATTCAACAAACTCCATTTCCCCCATTGTGGTTTTATTCTGGGTCCAGTCTCGAAATATTTTATTCATTGCATTAAGCTTTGCTTTTAAGAAGAACTGAAATGTTTCTAGCGGATATTTATTCCCCCTGGCTCTAACATACATTTCTTTATTAAGACTCACTGCTATTTCGATCATTTTATAAACAGTATACAACTTTTCATCAACAGCATCCTTATTATGTAAACGCAACGTTTCAGCCAAAAGATAACAAATTGCCGAGGGTAAGACATATTTGTTTTTAGAACCAAGTGCTATTTCAAAAGAATTCACGAAAACATTCCATGTTTTTTGACCAAACACACTTATTGGCTTTTGTTCATCGCCGGTATATAAAAAGTGATTTAGCGCTTCTTGCGCCTCAGGTCCAAATGTTTTATCAATCTGGTCTATTAAATCTTGATAATCGAGATAGCTGGCTCCTGCAGAAAACCCGATCAATGCGATGTTTTTCTGAATTTGCTTTGCAGTTTTTACTTCATCTAGTCTAGGGCTCAAGCCTTGCTTATAATAGTTTATGAGCGCCTTTGCGACTTTAGCATTTTTTTGTGCGAAAACGCTTAACAGCTCAGCACTTTTCCTTTCAACTTCAACCTCATTTAATACAGAATAAAAGCATTTATTTATATTTAGCTTGTGTGTCACTTTAAATCTAGCTATAGCCAATTCCTTATGCATAAGCTCATGGAGAAGAACCTTTAGGATATTAATTTCATTTTCCAGCTTATCTTCTATAAGGATTATGACCTGCAAATTACCTTTATCTTGAAAATAAACAGTCATCCCTTCAGCACCTTTAAATTCAAATAAGTCCCTTAACCATGATTCTTCTGATAAAAACATCACTGAGTCTGTATTAAATAAGCCATTTGGTAGTATTTGCTTATCATGTTTTAAAATATCTATGGCAAATTGCTGCTGAGAATTTAATTTATTAGATTTTACCTTCCCCAAAATCTTTAAAGCCTTTATTAACCCATATTTTTTTTCAAGATCAAGTAACTTTTTTGACCTGTTTTGATCTTTTCTAAGCGTAATTTGAGCTTTTTCTAGTTGTTCTCTTAATTCTGTAAGTAAAACATCATCAGCTGAATCACGATTTCTTTTTGTGAGTGTTTCAATTTTAATACTGAGCAATGAAATTGCGCTTTTTTTATTTAAAATATATAAATTTAATTTATCGTTTATTTGGTTAGGCTTTCCATCATTTTCCGATAAACTAAAAGCCTCTAGAATTAATCGATTTCTTTGTTCTATTTCACTTTGACCAAAAAGCATCCTTATTGGGTATGAAGAAATCTGTAGTTGAGGAGAAAGTGCGCTTGAAATATTTTGTGTATAATTCTGATGGGCAAATCCAGTATACTGAACAAGCACTATTAAGATAATTGTAAAAAACAAAACACTTTTTTTAAACATTAAATTAACCTACTCCCTATTAGTTTTTAAAAGTTTATCATTTTTATGAAACTATTGCAAATAAAAACCCCGCTCAAGATTACTCTCAAGCGGGGTCAAATTAAATCCCAGCAGTTTCCTACTCTCCCACACAATTACTCGTACAGTACCATCGGCCTCAAAGGGCTTAACTTCCGTATTCGGAATGGGAACGGGTGTTTCCCCTTTAGCATGACTACTGGAAAACTGGAAAGCTCGTTTAGAGCTTAAATATATTGATAATTGTATTGTCGAACAAACAGCATATAATTTTATAATTATAGCAAAGTGATCAAGCCTCACGACTAATTAGTACTCCTCAGCTGAACACATTACTGTGCTTACACTTGGAGCCTATCAACCTTGTAGTCTTCAAGGTGTCTTCAGGGGTATTGCTACCCGGGAGATCTTATCTTGAAGGGAGCTTGGCGCTTAGATGCTTTCAGCGCTTATCCTTTCCGAACGTGGCTACCCAGCATCTGCCACTGGCGTGACAACTGGAACACCAGAGGTTCGTCAATCCCGGTCCTCTCGTACTAGGGATTGATCTTCTCAAATATCCTGCGCCCACGATGGATAGAGACCGAACTGTCTCGCGACGTTCTGAACCCAGCTCGCGTACCACTTTAACCGGCGAACAGCCGGACCCTTGGGACCTTCTCCAGCCCCAGGATGTGATGAGCCGACATCGAGGTGCCAAACCGAGCCGTCGATGTGAACTCTCGGGCTCGATAAGC